>JAAAPD010000067.1 GCA_009908505.1 Alphaproteobacteria bacterium
CCGAAATACTTCGTAATCGCGGCCGTCAACGTCGTCTTGCCGTGGTCAACGTGACCAATCGTGCCGATGTTCACGTGCTCTTTAGAACGATCAAACTTTTCCTTTGCCATGGTGCGCGGCGCCTTGTCGTTTCGGGGGCCTTGGCGGAATGCAACAGCGGCCCGGGTTTACATCGCGGGCCGTTTATTGCCTTGCCGGGGGAAAATCAAGCGCGACTTGCGCCCTCTTGGACGGGTGTTCAGTTCGTCACCGGCGGGCTTTGATCCGGGAGGATCGCATCCGGGTCATCGACCAGGACATTGCCCTCGACGATGGTTTCATCCTCGGGAAGGTCCTCGGGCGTTCCGCCGAACCATTCGGCGTTTTTGCGCATGGTTCGTTCGATGGCTCGCGCGGCGTTGAAGGCCAGCCCCTCGAGTTGTTCCTCGCGGGATTTCGACAGGCCGGACCCCAGGAACGGGATCGAGCAGCAGGGTTCGAAGACCGTCAGCTGGATCGGCTCGTCGTTCAGCTTGGTCCGGGTCGAATCCTCGAAGAAGTTTACGGTGACGATCAAGACCGATTTCGGGGAATAGACCAGCGGAATGCCCGGCGCGGCCAGGACATAGCCCTCGATGGCGACGCCGATGTGATAGTAGTCTTCCCCCGGGAAACGGGTTTCGTCGAACCGGTCGGCGACGGCCTTGCGCATCGCGGCGTTCCATTCCTCGGCCGTGGCCTGGCGCGAGAACGGGCCGCGCTCGGGGTCCGGCGTGACGGCGATGTTGTGGCCAAGGCGGAACTGGCCGATCGGTTCAGGTGTCACGGTCAGGTCGTCGCGCACCCCGCCACAGGCAGTCAGCACCAGAAGGCCAAGAAGGCCGATCACCATTCGCATTGCACATTCCCCCGGCATCGTTTCCCGCAATGACTAGCCCAGCCGGGCCTGTCACGCAATCGTGGCTCGGGGTGGTCAGGTAAAACGGTTGTCGCGGGGAAAGCCGTGCGGCGGTTGCTTGCCGACGCCCGCGCGCTTGCCAAGCCACGCCCCCAGGTCGCGCTCGGTGCGGGTGTTGCCGCCCCCCATTGTCCAGCTGAGGCCGTCGTCCCAGTTGAACGTGGTGATATCCGCCAGCCCGCCATCGAGTTCCAGCACGCCCTGACGCCCGCGCGCCTGCTTGTATTTCTGAAGCCGGACGCCCTTGCCCCGGCCCATTTCGGGCACTTCGGACAGCGGGAAGACCAGGAACTTGCGGTTTTCGGACACCACTGCCACGTGGTCGCCGGCAACGCGCCGCACGGCGGCAGCGACGACATCATCCTTGACGTTCAGCACCTGCTTGCCGGTCCTCGTCTGGGCGACGACATCGTTCTCGGGCACCACGAACCCGTCCCCGGCGCTGGAGGCGACGAGCAGTTTTTCGCCGGGGCGATGCACGATCAGATCGACGATGCTGCGTTCGTTGGGCAGGTCCACCATCAACCTTACGGGTTCGCCCATGCCGCGTCCCCCGGGCAGGTTGGCCGCCGACAGGGTGTAGAACCGCCCATTGCTGCCGAAGACCAGCAGCCTATCGGTGGTTTCGGCATGGAAGATGAAGCGTGGCCCGTCGCCATCCTTGAATTTCAACTCGCGGTTCAGGTCGATATGGCCCGAAAGGGCGCGAATCCAGCCCATCTGCGAACAGACCACGGTGATCGGTTCGCGGTCGATCATCGCCTCGAGCGGTACGTCCTCGACCTCATCCGCCTCGGCGAAACCGGTGCGCCGCGCTCCGCCCTCGGCCTTGGCGCCGAAGTCCTTGCGGACCTCCTTGAGCTGCTCGCCGATGCGATCCCATTGCAGGCTTTCATCGTCGAGTAGGTCCTCGATCTCGGCGCGCTCCATCATGAGCTCGTCGCGCTCTCGGATCAGCGCCTCTTCCTCGAGGCGTCGTAGGCTGCGCAGCCGCATGTTCAGGATCGCCTCGGCCTGCACGTCAGACAGGCCGTTTTCGCGGCCCGCATAGCTGGACGGCACCTTGCGTTCACTTTCGCCCTCGACAAAGGCCGGGGCGATGGCGGCCTCGTCCACGATCAGCGACAGGCTGTCCACGTCCACCCCCGCCAGGGGCGAGGCATAATCCGCCTCGGACGTGGCGCGCCGGATCGCGTCCTGGTGCGGGCGGCTCCAATCCTCGTACATCAAGGCCGCCTTGGGGTCGTCATCGTAACGGATGATGTCGATCACCCGGTCAAGATTGAGAAAGGCGGTGATCAGCCCCGACAGGACCTCGAGCCGGTTGTCGATCTTGTCCAGCCGATACTGGCTGCGCCGCAAAAGCACCTCGCGCCGATGATCGAGAAAGGCGCGCAGAACCTCCTTGAGGCTGCATACCTTGGGGGTCAGCCCGTCGATCAGCACGTTCATGTTCAGACTGAAGCGCGTTTCCAGGTCGGAATTACGGAACAGTGTCGACATCAGGACTTCCGCCTGCACGTTCTTCGAGCGCGGTTCCAGCACGATGCGGATATCGTCGGCGCTTTCATCGCGGACATCGGCCAGGATCGGGACCTTCTTGGTTTGGATCAGCTCGGCCAGCTTCTCGATCAGCTTGGACTTCTGAACCTGGTAGGGAATCTCGGTGACGACGATCTGCCACTGGCCGCGGCCAAGATCTTCGACCTCCCAGCGGGCGCGCAGGCGGAACCCGCCCTTGCCGGTGCGATAGGTCTCGGCCATGCTTTCGGGCGGTTCGACGATGACGCCGCCGGTGGGAAAATCCGGCCCCTTGATGTAGTTGAGCAGCGTATCGTCGCGGGCATCGGGCGTCTTAATCAGGTGCAGGCAGGCCGCGATGACCTCGTCCAGGTTATGCGGTGGAATGTTGGTTGCCATTCCGACGGCGATACCGCTGGCGCCATTGGCCAGCAGATTTGGGAAGGCAGCGGGCAGCACGACCGGTTCGCGCAGCGTGCCGTCGTAGTTTTCCCGGAAATCGACCGCGTTTTCCGACAGCCCTTCCAGAAGGGCCTCGGCGGCCTTGGTCATCCGCGCCTCGGTATAGCGACTGGCCGCCGGGTTATCGCCGTCGATATTGCCGAAATTGCCCTGCCCGTCGACGAGCGGATAGCGCACCGCGAAATCCTGCGCCAGGCGCGCCATGGCATCATAGATCGCCGCGTCCCCATGCGGGTGGTAGTTACCCATCACGTCGCCGCTGATCTTGGCGGATTTGCGGAAGCCGCCGTTGGCCGACAGTCTCAATTCCCGCATGGCGAAGAGGATTCGCCGGTGAACCGGCTTCAACCCGTCGCGTGCATCGGGCAATGCCCTGTGCATGATGGTGGACAATGCATAGGTCAGATAGCGTTCGCCAATGGCGCGGCGCAGCGGCTCGGCCAGTTCCATCAGGTCCATGTTGGGGTCTGTCGTCTCGTCGGACATAGATGCTGTGTAGCCAAGCGCGCGCGCGCCGTAAATCGCCAATTGCGCATATGGCACGGTGAAATTCGCCGCAATCGCGACTCGCCGGATCAGGGAACCCACGCTATGATCGGGACGTTGTTTGCGTGTTCAAGGATCTCTGGGGGGATCAGGTATGAAAACATACGTCTGGCTGACTTTCGCCTTCATGGGCTGGGCCTATTATGAAATGTCCGGCGGGGCCGATTTCCAGCCGCAAGAGCGCCACACCCAGGCGCCTGTGGAACAAGCCGAACCGGCGGAGCCGCCGTTGATTGCGACCCGTGCCGATACGTCGACCCTGTCGGCGATCGCGCCCTCGGAGGGCGGCGCCGCAATCTCCGTCACGCCGGCGGCCTATGCCGTGCCGCAACCCGAGCCGGCCACGACCCCTCTCGACAGCGCGACGTCGCCGCAAGAAAGCGCCGGCCAGGAAGACCCTGCCCCGGCCTCCGCACCGCCGATGGACCTCCGCGAGGTGGCCGGCAGCTTCGTGAACATGCGGCTCGGCCCGGGCACGACACATGGCGTCGTGACCACCCTGCCACGGGGCACCGAAGTCGAGGTGCGCGAGGTCTCGCAAGGTTGGGCACGGCTCGAGGTGGTGAACACCGGCCAGCGCGGCTGGATGGCCGAACGTTTGCTGACCGACCCCAGTTGAACCCTTGCCCCCAGACCCGGTTGCGGACAAAACCGGGATCATGACACAGCGTTCCATCCTGATCACCGGCTGTTCGTCGGGCATCGGCGCCGATGCCGCCCGCACCCTGCACGCACGCGGCTGGCAGGTCTTCGCCTCTTGCCGCGCAGAATACGATTGCGGAAAACTGCGCGCCGAAGGATTGCACAGCCCGCGGCTGGACTATGACGACCCGCTGTCGATCCGCAGCGCCCTGACCGAGATACTGGGGACAACGGGCGGCACGCTGGATGCGGTGTTCAACAACGGCGCATATGCCATTCCCGGCGCGGTCGAGGACGTGCCCCGCGATGCCTTGCGTGCCATCTATGAAACCAACCTGTTCGGCGTCCATGACCTGACCCGCGAGGTGATCCCGGTGATGCGCGCCCAAGGGCACGGACGTATCATCAACTGTTCGTCGGTCCTGGGCTTCGTCCCGATGAAATGGCGCGGCGCCTACGTTTCCACAAAATACGCGATGGAGGGGCTGACGGATGTCTTGCGCCTTGAAATGGCCGATACCGGGATCGAGGTGATCCTGATCGAGCCCGGCCCGATCACCAGTCGGATCCGCGAGAATTCGCGCCGCCCGTTCGAAACCTGGATCGACTGGAAGGGGTCCGCCCGCAAGGACCAGTACGAAGCCAGTCTTCTCAAGCGCCTCTACCACGACAAGGACAAGCCCGACACCTTCGAATTGTCCCCCGCGGCCGTCACGCGCAAGCTGATTCATGCGCTGGAGGCGCCACGCCCGCGCCCGCGCTACTACGTCACAACGCCGACCCATCTCATGGGAATTGCGCGCCGATTGCTACCGACGCGGGCGCTGGACTGGCTGATTGCCCGCGGCTGACCCTTTCCTTTGCCGCCATAGCTGCTAAGTCCGACGCAACCAGAAACAGAAAGGCCCAGCCATGACTGCCCAACCTCTTATCATCGCGATCATCATCGCCTGCGTGGTGGTGGCGCTGATCCTTGTCCGGGGCGTTGCGATGTTCGGCACCGGGGCCGATCCGAAAAAATCCAACAAGGTGATGCAGTTGCGAATCCTGGCGCAGTTCGTAGCGGTCGTCATCATCATCATCGGTGCGCTTTTGCTGAACGGAGCGGAATGATGGTCGTCCTCAACAAGATCTACACCAAGACCGGCGACGCCGGCGAGACCGCCCTCGGGAACGGGGCCCGGGTGGCCAAGCATTCCATGCGCGTAATCGCCTACGGCACGGTCGATGAGACCAACGCCGCCGTCGGCATGGCCCGCCAGCATGCCGAGGGCGAAATTGATGCCCTGCTGGGGATGATCCAGAACGACCTCTTCGATCTGGGCGCCGATCTTTGCCGGCCCGACATGGAAAAAGACGCCGAGGCCGAGTTCCCGCCGCTGCGCGTTTCCGATGGCCAGGTCACACGGCTGGAGGCCGAGATCGACACGATGAACGGCAAGTTGCAGCCGCTGCGCAGCTTCATCCTGCCCGGCGGGTCGGCCCTGGCCGCCCACCTTCATGTCTGCCGTACGGTTTCGCGCCGCGCTGAACGGCTGGCCGTCGAACTGGCCACGATGGAAACGGTGAACCCCGCGGCGGTCAAATACCTCAACCGGCTAAGCGACTGGTTCTTTGTGGCGTCGCGTATCGCCAACAATGACGGCCACGATGACGTCCTTTGGCAGCCGGGCGCGAACCGGTGATCCGTGAACGGGACGGCGGGCGGGGCGATGTTGCCGCCCGGCATGGCGGCAACGAGCGGTGCTCGGCGGCCCTGTTTAAAAAGAAACGCGGCGTAGGTTGGCGCTAACGTGACGATTTTGCACTGTTGCCCCGCCCCGGCCCGCGCTACCAACACGATCGAGATTAGGAATCCATAGGGAGATTTACGCTGATGAAGGTGCTCGTGCCCGTCAAACGCGTGATCGATTACAACGTGAAGGTCCGCGTCAAGGCGGATGGTTCCGGTGTCGATCTCGCCAACGTCAAAATGTCGATGAACCCGTTCGACGAGATTGCGGTCGAAGAGGCGATCCGCCTGAAAGAGGCTGGCAAGGCCGACGAGGTGGTCGCGGTTTCCATCGGCGTGAAACAGGCTCAGGAAACTCTGCGCACCGCTCTGGCCATGGGCGCCGACCGGGCGATTCTGGTCGTGGCCGCCGATGATGTCCACCAGGATATCGAGCCGCTGGCCGTCGCCAAGATCCTCGCCAAGGTCGTCGATGAAGAGCAGCCCGGCCTGGTCATCGCCGGCAAGCAGGCGATCGACAACGACATGAACGCCACCGGCCAGATGCTGTCGGCACTTCTGGGCTGGTCCCAGGGCACCTTTGCCAGCGCGCTGGACGTGGACGGCGACAGCGCCGTCGTCACCCGCGAGGTCGATGGCGGGCTGCAAACCATCAAGGTCAAGATGCCGACCATCGTTACCGTCGACCTGCGCCTGAACGAGCCGCGCTACGCCTCGCTTCCCAACATCATGAAGGCCAAGAAAAAGCCGCTGGATGAAAAGACCGCCGAGGATTACGGCGTCGATGTCAGCCCGCGCCTGTCCATCGTGTCGACCTCGGAACCCGAGGCCCGCCAGGCCGGTGAAATCGTCGGTTCCGTCGATGAACTGGTCGAGAAACTCAAGGAAAAGGGGGCCGTGTGATGGCTGTTCTTCTGCTTGCCGAAGTCAATGACGGTGAACTGTCGCTGGATGCCACCGCCAAGGCGGTCACCGCAGCCAGTCAACTGGGCGACGTGACCGTACTCTGCGCCGGGGGCTCTGCCGCCGCTGCAGGTGAGGCCGCCGCCAAGATCGATGGCGTTTCCAAGGTGCTGGTCGCCGAGGATGACGGCCTGGGCCACCGCCTGGCCGAGTCGACCGCGGCGCTGATCGTGTCGCTGGCCGGCGACTATGACCATATCACCGCGCCGGCCACCACGGATGCCAAAAACGTCATGCCGCGCGTTGCCGCGCTGCTGGACGTGATGGTGATCTCGGACGCATCGGCCGTGGTCGATGCCGACACGTTCGAACGCCCGATCTACGCGGGCAACGCGATCCAGACGGTGAAATCCTCTGACGCCAAGAAGGTCGTGACCTTCCGCACCTCGACCTTCGACGCCGCCGGCGAAGGTGGCGCAGCCTCGGTCGAAACCGTGGACGTGCCGGCCTCCGACGGCCTGTCGGAATGGGTCGAGGACAAGGTCGCCGAAAGCGACCGTCCGGAACTGACCTCGGCCGGTGTCGTGGTCTCGGGCGGCCGCGGTGTGGGGTCCGAGGACGATTTCGCCCTGATCGAGAAACTGGCCGACAAGCTGGGCGCCGCTGTCGGTGCCTCTCGGGCCGCCGTCGACTCGGGCTATGCCCCCAATGATTGGCAGGTGGGCCAGACCGGCAAGGTCGTCGCCCCGGACCTTTACATCGCCGTGGGCATCTCGGGGGCGATCCAGCACCTAGCCGGCATGAAGGACTCCAAGGTGATCGTCGCCATCAACAAGGATGAAGAGGCGCCGATCTTCCAGGTGGCCGATTATGGCTTGGTCGCGGACCTTTTCGACGCCCTGCCGGAACTTACCGAGAAACTCGGCTGATCGGCACAGCCATGAAAACTGGAAGGGCTCGCCGGTTCGGCGGGCCCTTTTTCGTTCAGTCGCTGCGCGACTCCATCGAGGCGGACAGCGCCTTGGCGACACGGTCATGATCGCGGGGGCTCGGCAAATGAGGGGTCACACCGGGTCGGCCATCGTAAATCACCTGTGTCAGCATCGCCCCGGTGTCTTGCAGCGTGGCCAGCATGTCCTTGGTCACCAGGTTCGGATCATGCCCGTCCACCGCTGGTTCCTCGGGGCGCCGCGTTGCGAACCACAACAGGTGGACAGGTCCTGCCGCAAGGCCGACCACCTGCCGCATCCGCCGCACCCAGCAGCGCTGCAGAACGGCCCTCACCTCGGAAAACCTTAGCGGGTCCGTCTCGACCAGGCGGCTCAGAAGGTGCCCGGTAAAGGCGATCTCGGTGAAATCGACCTCAGGATAGAGCGCGCGCAAGGCGTCGCTGGGCGCAACGAAGCGATCGTTCCGGCGCGGATGCACCTTGTAGTAGCGATTGCTGAGATTGGCCGCGCCCATGACCTGCAACACTACGGCCGAAGCATCGTGGATCATCGCGCGCACCGCCCGATCCTGCAAGAAAAGGTCGGGGCCGGCCATTCGCTGTCCTAGATTGACGCAGATACGACTCGTGCGTTCCTCCAGCAGGTCCGGAAACGGCCGCGGCGTATCGCGGGCGAATGTCTCATTGCCTCCGATACAGGCGATGTAGCCACCATCGAGCGATCGCCGGGGGCCCCGGAAATGGACCCGTGACAGGCCGTAGGTGCAGGTCTGGCGGTTTGGGCCGCGTGCGGTTCTCAGATGAAGTGTCATTGGTCCCACCACATTGTTTCGTCTCACCGACGCCCAAGTTCTGTCGATTCCCTTTCCGGCGGCTTAAGCTGCGCATTCGACTCAATTGCGGCTCATTTCCGATTCCGCGACGCAGCATCTTGAGCAGGAACGGAACGCCGCATAGGGTGATGCCCACGAACAGGACCAGGGAACGCGCACATGGCTATTGAACGGATTGGCGTCGTCGGGGCCGGGCAGATGGGCAACGGGATCGCCCATGTCTGCGCCGTCGCAGGCTACGAAGTGCTGCTCAACGACATCAATCAGGATGCCATCGACAAGGCCATGGCGACGATCGGCAAGAACCTGGACCGCCAGGTTAGTCGCGAGGTGATCACCGAGGCCCAGAAAGCCGAGGCAGTGGCGCGGATCGGTACGACCCGCACCCTGACCGACCTGGGCCCCACGGACTTGATCATCGAAGCCGCGACAGAGCGGGAAACCGTCAAGCAGGCGATCTTCGAGGATCTGCTGCCGCATCTTACGCCGGACACGATCCTGACCTCGAACACCTCGTCGATCTCGATCACCCGCCTGGCCAGCCGCACCGACCGGCCCGAAAAATTCATGGGCTTCCATTTCATGAACCCGGTGCCGGTCATGCAGCTGGTCGAGCTGATCCGCGGCATCGCCACGGACAAGGACACGTTCGACGCCTGTTATGATGTGGTCGAACGGCTGGGCAAGACGGCTGCCACGGCCGAGGATTTTCCCGCCTTCATCGTGAACCGCATCCTGATGCCGATGATCAACGAGGCCGTCTATGCCCTATACGAAGGCGTCGGTAGCGTTCAGTCGATCGACACCTCGCTGAAACTCGGGGCCAACCACCCGATGGGGCCGCTCGAACTGGCCGATTTCATCGGGCTGGATACCTGCCTGGCCATCATGAACGTGCTGCATGACGGGCTGGCCGATACGAAATACCGGCCCTGTCCGCTTTTGACGAAATATGTCGAGGCCGGGTGGCTGGGCCGCAAGACCGAACGCGGCTTCTACGACTATCGTGGCGATACGCCGGTGCCGACACGCTAGGTCGGGTCGCGGTCGGGATCTTCGCCCAGCGCGATCGTGTGCTGGCGCAGCCAGGACATGAATCCGCGCGGGTCCTCGCCCATTGTCGCCGCCATTTCCGGTGTGATCGGTTTGCCGATCACCGGGGCCTGGGGCTTGTCGAAGGCGTGCACGACCTCATGGATCAACAGGCCCTGCCGCAGAATCGGCGAGACATTGGCGGCCACCTGGTAGGCGCGCGAATTCGACCCCGGGAAATAGCACGGCACCACGGTGGCACCGGACCGGCGGATCATCTTGGCCGTGAATACATTCCACTCTGCTTCGATCGCCGCACCGAACATTGTTTCGGCCTGCGCCACAACGCCCGATGGGAACAGCGCGATCAGCCCGTCCTTGTCCAGGTGATCCATGGCACGGGCGCGCATCTCGATCATCCTTTTCTGGGCGTCGCCCTCATGCGGGAACGGCACCGGGATCATGTAGCTGGCCGCGCTTTCGTCAATCCCGGTCAGCAAGGAGCGGGTGAGGATACGGTAATCGTTGCGCCGGCGCCCGACCACGTCGGCCAGAACCATCCCGTCGATCAACCCATGCGGATGGTTGGCCACCAGGATGACCGGCCCGCTGTCGGGAATGCGATCAAGCTGATAATCCGGAGTCTGGATGTCGATCCCCATCACCTCCATGGTGGCGGGCCAAAAGGCCTGCCCCTTGGGGATGTCGCTACGTTCGAACCGGCGGATGCGGCGGATCACCTCGATCTTGCCCGTGCACCATTCCATCGTCTTGATGACGAGACGCAGGAAAAGGCTGTCGAAGGTATCGGAATAGGTCAGGCTCCGGCGATCATAGACCCTCGGAGCGCCACGGCCCTGCGCGTTGTGCAGGTTTCTGGAAGACGTTTCCGTCAAACGTGAAGTTCCCTCGCTCGAGCTGCGGACGGGGTTCAGTCCCCTTCGCCGAACTTGTCTGCCACCAGCGCCTCGAGCGCCGCCGCCAGCTCCTCGGCCTGCGTGCCCGTGGTTTCGACCTCAATAAAGGTTCCCTTGGATGCTGCCAACATCAAAAGCCCCATGATGCTGTCGCCTGCGGCGGATAGCCCGTCCTTGGTCACTTCGGCATCAGCATCGAATTGCTCGACGGTCTCGGCGAACTTGGCCGAGGCACGGGCGTGCAGCCCCTTGATATTGACGATTTCCAGGTTGCGATGCGCCATGGGGCCTCTCCCTAGTCCAGCCCGACGGAATGGCTGTTGATGTATTTCCGGCCCGCGGCAAGCGCATCCTCGACCGCGACCGCAACCGGCTTGCGGCGCGACTTGGCCAGCTTCACCAGCATGGGCAGGTTGGCCCCGTAAATGATGCGGCGATTCTCGGGACTGCAAGCCCGCAGTGAAAGGTTTGAGGGGGAACCGCCGAACATGTCGGTGACGATCACGACGCCGTTCCCGCTATCGACCGCATCGGCGGCCGTGCAAATCTCATCTTGCTTGGCCGACCGATCGACCTCGGCCTCGATGGCGATGGCGCGAATGCCGTGCTGACGGCCCACGACATGTTCTACGGCGGAAAGGTATTCCGCCGCCAATCCCCCATGCGCCACGATTACGATGCCGATCACGCTTGCCTGTCCCGTTTGGTCGTCCCACGACGCCAGCGATCCTGTTCCCCGTGCCTTATAGACACCTGCCACCCCGCCTCTGCAAGCCCCCGGGCCACGGTTTCGGTCACGACGACCGATCTGTGTTGCCCTCCGGTACATCCGAACCCGACGGAGAGGTGGGATTTACCCTCTTGCCGAAAGGCGGGCAGCAGGTCGAGCATCAGCGATTGAACCTGGTCGACGAAGCGAGAGAACCTCGGATCGTCCTCGACATGCGTCTGCACCTTCGGGTCTAGACCGGTCATCTGCCGCAGTTCGAGATCCCAGTGCGGGTTGCGCAGGAAACGGCAGTCGAAAACCATGTCTACGCCCTTGGGCACCCCACGCTTGTAGGAAAACGAATGCAAGGTGACGCCCATGCTGGACCCGTGTTCATCCGCAAACCATTCTTCCAATGCGGATTTCAGGTCGTGTGGGCTGAGGTCCGTCGTATCGATGACGATTTGAGCCTGGGCGCGAATCGGCGCCAAGAGTTCGATTTCCTTCCGGATGCCCGTGATCGCGGGGGCGTCCGGCACCAGAGGATGGCGCCGGCGGGTTTCCGAATAGCGCCGTACCAGCGCATCCTCGGAGCAGTCGAGAAACAGCAATTGCAGCGACAGGTCCTCGCGGCTTTCGAGCCAATCGACCATGTCCTGCAGCCCTTCGACCGAGAAGTCGCGATTGCGGATGTCCACCCCTACGACCATGGGCCGATCACCACCGGGCGCGTCAAGAAGACGGCGCAACATCGACATCGGGATATTGTCGATCGCTTCGAAACCGTAATCCTCGAGGATGTGGATCGCGGTGGACCGGCCCGCGCCGGACGGGCCGGTGACGATCACCAGCCTTTGGGTAACCGGGTGCGCCGTGTCATAGGCGCCTTGCTTTCGAGTTCTGGGCATCGGGGTCACTCCAACCGTCCATGCCGGATATATTGCGCGACCGCGGCGGGAAAATGGCGCTGCGCGACCTTGTGAAGACAGGGAAACGGCACCCCCAGCAGCGACCACGTACGCGGCGGCGGCAGGCGCTCGGTTTCCGCCTGCCCCATGTCGATGACAAGAGCCACCGGTACCGGGCCGGACAGGGACGCGCGCAAAAGGCCGACGAAACGGGCCTCGATCGCGGCCGACGCATCTTTCGGGGCGCTGGCGGTCACGGTGTCGCGTTGCCGCTGCAGCCAGGTGATGTCGTCGCTGACCAGGTCGGCTTCAAGCGCCAGAAGATCGAGCGCGAGCGCCGATTTTCCAGACCCGGAGGGTCCGAGTAAAACGATCCCCCTGCCTTCGAAGGATACCGTGGTGGCGTGTATCGGGCCGTGATCCGCCACCGGGATCGCCCCTAGACCGGCAAACCGACCACGAAGCGCGCACCCAGCGGATCCGATCCCACATCGGCATCGGTGGGGCGAATGTTCTCGGCCCAGATCACGCCGCCATGCGCCTCGACGATCTGCTTGGAAATGGCCAGGCCCAGCCCGGAATTGTTCCCGAACTGGCCTTCAGGGCGTTCGGAATAGAACCGCTTGAAGATCTTCGACAAGGCCCCGTCCGGGATGCCCGGGCCGGTATCCTCGACCACGACGAGAATCCGGTTCTCGCGCTTGCGCGTCCAGACCCGGATGGCGTCGCCATCCTCGCAGAAGGAAATCGCGTTCGAGATCAGGTTGACGAACACCTGCGCCAGGCGCCCTTCCAGCCCAACCACGATGATCCGGTCCTGGGGCAGGTCGGTGATGAAATCGACGCCCTTTGTCCGGGCCTCGTTGCCAAGGAAATCGGTGATGTTCGACAGCATCTTGAGAAGGTCGAATGCCTCTTCCTCCTCTTTGACCAGCTCCGTATCCAGGCGCGAGGCGTTGGAGATATCGCTGACCAGCCGGTCAAGCCGCTGCACGTCGTGCTCCAGCACCTCCAGCAGGCGTTCGCGTTGATCGTCGCGCTTGGCCACCCGCAGCGTGCCGACGGCCGACCGCATGGACGCAAGGGGGTTCTTGATCTCGTGCGCGACGTCGGCGGCGAATTGTTCGTTGCCCTCGATCCGCTGGGTCAGGGCGGAGACCATGCCGCGCAATGCGCCGGACAGGCGCCCGATCTCGTCAGGGCGGCCGGTCAGATCCGGGATGCGGATGCGTTCGGGGGCGACCTTGCGAGCGTTCTTGTCGCGGCCCAGCTCCGCCGCCTCGGCGAGGTCCGACAACGGGTTGGCGATGGTTGACGCCAGAACGAGGCTGAGCGCGATCGAAACGCAAGCCCCGACAAGGAACATCTGCAAGAGCTGCTCACGGTCGCGGCTGACCAGAGTATCCAGCTCACCCGGGGCTGAGACGACAGCAACCGCGCCCACGGGCTGATCATCTTGCATGACAGGTGTCGAAACGGCGAAAAAGGCGCGCCCGTCCGCATCCTGGCGAGTTTCCAGCTGGGTGCCGGACTGGATCGTGCGCTCGACCGATCGGCCGAAATCCAGAACGTTGGACACCGGCGTTGCCTCGGGATTGCCGGGCCGCAGAACGGCCGAGAACCAGTTGAACACGCCGTTCAGGAAATCGGTGATCAGGGTGCCGCGCCTGTCCAGTTCCAAGCCGTCGACCGGGGCATCCTCGGGCGTCGAATCGGACCAGCTGGACACCAGCACGCCCTGGGTGTCGAAAAGGTAAACATCGACCCCGCCGCGCAGGTCCAGCCCCTGCAGCACCGTTTGCGCGTCGATTCCGTCACCCGCCATCAGGTTGACCGGCGCCCCGGCGGGAAGCTGCGCCTCGAACACGTCGGCGATCAGCTCGGCCTCGTTGACAAGGGACGAGCCGCGCTGGAAGGCAAGGTTGTCGCGCGACGGGCTGAGGTAGAGCACCCCCGCCACGAGCACGATCAAGCCAAGCAGGTTGAAGGTGATGATCTTGCGCGCGAGCGGCGACTTGTTGAGGTGCAGCACCCCCCGACGCGCGCGCCGCTTCTGGAGGTCGCTGTCATGGGCGCGTGGGGCGACCCAGTCATCCCCCAGAACGACGGCCTCGTTCTGTTCGGCGGCTTGCCGGACAGACTTGAGGTCGCGAACGTCGATTTTGGGGGCTGCTGTCATCCCTTATTCTTCGTTGTAGCGGTAACCGATCCCGTAAAGCGTTTCGATCGCGGAAAACTCGTCGTCGACCTGGCGCATCTTCTTGCGCAGGCGCTTGATATGGCTGTCGATGGTACGGTCATCGACATAGACCTGGTCGTCATAGGCCACGTCCATCAGCTGATCGCGCGATTTCACGAAACCTGGGCGCTGGGCCAGCGCCTCCAGAAGCAGGAACTCGGTCACGGTCAGGGACACGTCGCGGCCCTTCCAGGTGACCGAATGGCGCAGCGGGTCCATGCTGAGTTCGCCGCGCACCATCAGCTTCTGCTCTTCGCCTTCGTCCATGAGATCGCCGGAAATGGCATCCTGGCGGCGCAGAAGCGCACGGATGCGTTCGACCAGAAGGCGCTGGCTGAACGGTTTCTTGACGTAGTCGTCGGCACCCATACGCAGGCCCAGCACCTCGTCGATCTCGTCATCCTTGGATGTCAGGAAGATCACCGGAATGCTGGTTTTCTGGCGCAGGCGCTGCAAAAGGTCCATGCCGTCCATCCGCGGCATCTTGATGTCCAGAACGGCCAGTTCCGGCATCTTCTTGTTGAATGCGTCCAGCGCGGCCTGCCCGTCATTGTAGGTTTCGACGTCGAAGCCTTCGGCCTCGAGCGTCATGGATACGGAAGTCAGAATATTGCGGTCGTCGTCAACAAGCGCGATGCGTGACATTGAACTGCCCCTTTTACTGCTCAGATTTTTGCCTGTGTTTTTTGTCATTTTTGCCCTGATAGACAGGGGCGAATCAATCCAAATCTTCACAGGCGCCACATTCCTGTGCCCGTTTTGACCCCAAAAACGGTAATCAATGGCTAAAATGTCTCACTTTGGTGCCCGGGCGCGCAGGCCGGTCGGCGGCAGCCCGCCATGGTGGCGCTAACGGCAATCTGGTTGCGCTAATGATTGCGCTAACTGCGACATCGCACTCTGTTCATGTGTAAAATCAGCGTGTTAATGCAGCGCTATCGGGGCACGCCCGCCCCACGCAAAACGGAGCAATAGAGACATGGACCATGGAACGGTCAATCCGACGATGAAACTGCAGGATCAGGGCATCAGCGGGCTGGGCCATGTCTTTTACAACCTGCGCGAACAGGAATTGGTCGATGTCGCCGTGGAACGCGGCGAAGGCACGCTGGGCAAGGGCGGCGCCTTTCTGACCACGACCGGGCAGTTCACCGGCCGGTCGCCCAAGGACAAGCACGTCGTGCGCACCCCCAGCACGGAAGAAACCATATGGTGGGACAATAACGCCCCGATGGCGGCCGAGGCCTTCGACCGGCTCTACGATGACATGACCGCGCACATGAAGGGGCGCGACTACTTCGTCGAGGACCTGTTTGGCGGTGCCGACCCGGCGCATCGACTGGATGTGCGCATCGTCACCGAGCTGGCTTGGCACGGGCTGTTCTGCCGCCACCTTCTGCGTCGGCCCGAGGCATCGGAACTCGGCAGCTTCAGCCCTGATTTCACCATCATCAACTGCCCCAGCTTCAGGGCCGACCCGGAACGCCATGACTGCCGCAGCGAAACGGTGATCGCGCTGAATTTCGATCGCAAGATGATCCTGATCGGCGGCACCGAATATGCCGGGGAAAACAAGAAATCTGTCTTTACCCTGCTCAACTACATCCTGCCGGAAAAGGGCATCATGCCGATGCATTGCTCGGCAAACCATGCCAAGGGCAACCCGGTGGACGCCGCGGTGTTCTTCGGCCTCTCCGGCACGGGCAAGACCACGCTTTCGGCAGATCCCAACCGCGTGCTCATCGGCGATGACGAACACGGCTGGTCGGAACGTGGCATCTTCAACTTCGAGGGCGGCTGTTATGCCAAGACCATCGGGCTGGATCCCAAGGCCGAACCCGAGATCTACGCCACGACCCAGATGCCGCACACCGTGATCGAGAACATGGTGTTCGACCCCGAAACCCTGGAACTGGATTTCGACGATGACAGCTTGACTGCCAACATGCGCTGCGCCTACCCGCTGCATTACATCGACAATGCCAGCGAAACGGCGCTCGGCGGGCATCCCAAGAACATCATCATGCTGACCTGCGACGCCTTCGGCGTTCTGCCGCCCATCGCGCGGCTGACCCCGGCGCAGGCAATGTATCACTTCCTGTCGGGCTTCACCTCCAAGGTGGCGGGCACCGAGCGAGGCGTGACCGAGCCGGAGCCGACCTTTTCGACCTGTTTCGGCGCGCCCTTCATGCCCCGCCGCCCCGAGGTCTATGGCGAATTGCTGCGCCAGAAGATCGCCAGCCACGGCGCCACCTGCTGGCTGGTCAATACCGGCTGGACCGGCGGCGCCTATGGCACCGGCAGCCGCATGCCCATCCAGGCCACCCGCGGCCTGCTGACCGCGGCGCTGGACGGTTCACTAGTCGAAGGGCAGTTCCGCAAGGATGCCAATTTCGGCTTCGACGTGCCCGTGACATGTGCCGGCGTGGACGACCAGCTTCTCAATCCGCGCAACACCTGGGCCGATCCGGCCGCCTACGACGCGCAGGCGCAAAAGCTGGTGGACATGTTCGCCGAGAACTTCACCCAGTACGTGCCCTATATCAACGACGACGTGAAAGCCGCGGCGATCGGCTAGCGCCCGCCCGAGGGGACCGGGGACCGTCAAGCGAGTGTCACGAAGTGGCGCTATAGCATCGGCTATGCGGTCCATTCTGCTTTCGCTCAGCCTGGTCCTTCCCGTTCACGCCACGGCCGAAGAGGCATTGGCGCTCGATCCTTCCCTTGTGCAGGCGGGGGCCGGCCATTTCGCAGATTCCTGCGCATCCTGCCATGGCGCCGAGGCGGGCGGGTCCAGCGCGCCGGACATCCGCGGCGCGATCCCGTCCGAGGTGGCGCGCGCCGCCCGTGGCATGGACCAGATGCCACCTGTCGCCCTCGATGCCGGACAGGCCGAGGCGATTGGCGCCTGGCTGATGTCCCTCGACCCCGATGTCGCGCGCATCAAGCTTGACTTCGAAGCCGCCCGCGCCCGCTAGCACCGGTATCGGGCAAGACAGGCGCCGATTTCACGCCAGGCCGCGCCGGATAAGGTTCAGACCAGCCAGCAACAGCACCAGAAGCGTGACCTTCCGAAAGGTCGCCTGGTCGATCCGGTCCTGTAGCTTGAAGCCTGCCCACATGCCGAAGGCCGCCGGGACAACCAGAAAGGCGGACAATCCGACCGTGTCGCGGTTCAGCACGCCGGACTGGATGTGTCCCAGCAACAGCATGATCGACCCCAGCCCGTAGATCACGCCCTGCACCACCAGCTGCCGGGCCTTGGGCGTGTCGATGGCGACAAGATACAGCACGGTCGGCGGCCCCCAGGTACCGGCCAGCCCACCCATTGCCCCGGACAGGAACCCGGCTATGACGGCGCCCAGCGTGCGGCGGTTCTCGGGGATCGACAGGCGCAGACCCATAAGCTGGACAGCGCAAAGCAGTACCACCGGGATACCCAGTACAAGGAACATCGTGTCGGTCGGAATCACGGTCAGGAATTGCGCCGAGACCAGGATCATCGTGCAGACGATCACCAGGTAAAGCCAGTAGTTCCGGATCGCCTGCATCGCCTCGTCCAGGCCTGCGCGCAGCACCTGCAATCCGTTCGACATGACGATGGGCAGGATCAAGGCGGCGACGGCGATCTTGGGGTCCAGCAACATCCCCAGGCCCGACACCATGATCAACGGCATGGCGAACCCGACGGCCCCCTTCACGACGCCCGCCAGAAGCGTGACGGCGATGACGGCCGCGAGCACGGCGGCACTGTCGATGCTTGCGAAATAGTCCATGGCTTTCCCATAGCCCGGGAGGCGATCCGTCGCAGCCCCAAAACGGTCGCGACATTTTCTTTATGTTCCTGCGCTCTAGGTCGCAGCAATATTGCGCCGCGCTCGCAAAGCCGCTATTGCTGCACCTGCAAAAAGAGGAATCGCCATGCCCCGGGACGGACACGAAATGAGCCCCATTCTGAATGATCTGCTGAGCCTGACCAAGGCTGCCCTGCCGCCGCTGGAAGGGTTGCTTGAAACCGCCACGGCCTCTGTGCGCGACCTGGTGACCGAGGGCGGGCGCGTTTCCGGCGGCCGGATGGAGCAGAACCAGACAGCCGCACACGGCCTGGCCTGGGTGGCGACCTACGTGGAATCCCTGCGCCAGATGCAAGGCTGGGCCGAACGCCTGCAGGCCGAGGGCAAGTTCGGCGAGGTCGAACAGCTGATCCACCAGATCGCCTTCGGCGAATATCTTTGGCAGCTTTACGGCGGCATCCCCATGAGCCAGGGCGAGATCATCCGCTTGCAGGACCTTGGGCTGAGCCAGGACCAGATGCGCGCCATGATGGCCCCCGAGGTCATGACATTGACGCAAGAAGGCAACAGCCAGGCCGCGCGCATGCGTCTTGTCGACCTGATGCAGGAACAGGCGGCAAATATCACGGTGGGCGCGCCGGGCCTGGATGACGAGTTGGAGATGATCCGCGAACAGTTCCGCCGCTACACGGTGGACCGGATCGAGCCCAGCGCCCATGACTGGCACCTCAAGGACGAGCTGATCCCGATGGAGATCATCGCGGAACTGGCCGAGATGGGCGTCTTCGGCCTGACCATCCCCGAAGAGTTGGGCGGTTTCGGCCTGCCCAAGGCGGCGATGGCCGTCGTGTCCGAGGAACTCAGCCGTGGCTATATCGGCGTCGGCAGCCTTGGCACCCGGTCCGAGATCGCGGCCGAGCTGATCCTGTGCGGCGGGACCGATGACCAGAAGGCGCATTGGCTGCCCAAGATCGCCTCGGCCGAGATCCTGCCCACCGCTGTCTTCACCGAGCCCAACACCGGGTCCGACCTTGGGTCGCTGCGCACCCGCGCGGTCAAGGCGGGTGACGATTACGAGATCACCGGCAACAAGACTTGGATCACCCATGCCGCGCGCACCCATGTCATGACCCTGCTGGCCCGGACCGATCCCGACAGCAAAGACCATCGTGGCCTGTCCATGTTCCTGGCCGAAAAGACGCCGGGCACAGATCAAACCCCCTTCCCGTCCGACGGCATGACCGGCGGCGAGATCGAGGTCTTGGGCTATCGTGGCATGAAGGAATACGAGCTGGGCTTCGACCAGTTCAAGGTGAAGGGTGAGAACCTGCTGGGCGGGGAGGAAGGCAAAGGCTTCAAACAGCTCATGCAAACCTTCGAATCCGCCCGCATCCAGACCGCCGCCCGGGCCGTGGGCGTGGCACAATCGGCGCTCGACGTGTCCATGCAATATGCCCAGGACCGCAAGCAGTTCGGCAAATCCCTGATCAACTTCCCCCGCGTGGCCGGCAAGCTGGCGATGATGGCGGTGGAAATCATGGTGGCGCGGCAGCTGACCTATTACTCGGCCAACGAGAAGGACAATGACCGCCGCTGCGATCTCGAGGCCGGCATGGCCAAGCTGCTGGGTGCCCGCGTGGCCTGGGCCGCGGCCGACAATGGACTGCAGATCCATGGCGGGAACGGATTTGCCCTAGAATACCAGATCAGTCGCATCCTTTGCGATGCTCGGATCCTCAACATCTTCGAGGGTGCCGCCGAAATCCAAGCGCAGGTGATCGCGCGGCGCCTGCTGGGCTAACCCTCGGGTTCAGGCGGGATGTCGATCCCGCCCAGCCACGGCTTGATGTCCAGCACCGGTGTTCCGTCGAACGCGTCTGTTGCGTCGATGCCTATCTCGCCTGCCCCGTGATCCAGCGAAGTGATCCGCACCGCCTCGATGGCGATGGGGTTGGGGCGCACAGGGCTGCTCAGCGCAAAGGTCCCGCGCGGCCCGTGGGCATGGCGCGGGGCCTGGACGATCAGGTCCCGCCGCGCCCGATCGAACCACAGCAACAGCCAGATCGCCTGCCCGATCTCCAGCCCCCGTAGCCCGTCACGATAGGGCGCGTCGATCACCACGCGCCCGCCGCCACCGCCCGCCTCACGCGACTGGCGCAGGTTCTTCGGGGCGCCACCGGGCGCCCAGTTGGAATGCAACACGCCGATAAATGCTATCGACCCCCCTGACCGCTCTGCCGGGTCAAAGCCCAGCGCCCCTTCGCCATCGCGTGAGGGTTTGGTCATCGTCCGTCCAAAGGCAGCAAGATGCAGGGCATGTCACGCAGGTTCGGCAGGTCGGTGATGCGATAGCTGTTGCAGTCGCTCATCGCCGCGCGGTCCGCTGCGCCCTGAGTGGCATGGCCCCAGACAATGGCATAGGCCCCATCCTCGCTGATCGCCATGGCGTGGAACTGCGGCTGGCTTTGATGGGATTCGAAAAATTCGGCGGCATCGGGGGCCATGGTTGCCACTCCGCGCCCCGGCTCTTGGTAGCCTCGCGGATGGATTTCGGCGTAAATCAGGCAGGCATCGGTGAAATTCAGGCATTCCTCTCGGGCGATGTCCCGCGCGGCGGCAAGCGAATTCGCCCCC
This sequence comes from Alphaproteobacteria bacterium, assembly GCA_009908505.1. Taxonomy (GTDB): domain Bacteria; phylum Pseudomonadota; class Alphaproteobacteria; order Rhodobacterales; family Rhodobacteraceae; genus Salibaculum. The sequence continues at coordinate 20,759 of JAAAPD010000067.1, forward strand.
CGAACATAGCCATAGGACCCGTCCTTGCCGATGGCGAATGCCCCGAAATAGGTCATCCCGTCCTGGAATTCCCCTTCCAGCGCCGCGCGGGTATCCGAATGCAGCGGCAGGGCGGATCGGGCGAAAAGAACGCCGTCGCGCGGGAAGGTCGCCACCTCGCTGATCGGCGTTGTCCAGTCCGCCGCGACCAGGTTTCGCGGCTCGGATACCTGCACCGGACCCAGTCCGAGGGCCAGCAGAACTCCTAAAATCATGCAACCACCCCGTTTCGCAACCATTCGCGACGCGACCGAAAGTGGCACGCGGCAGCTGGACGGTAAAGGCCGACCGCTTGCAACGGGGGCGAAAACAGCTTAACTCGGCGGAATGCCACGCTTTGCATTCCTGAGTATCGTCGCGGTTTTGGCCGCCTGCACCGGGGAGGACACGATGTCCGACCAGATTCCAAGCAATGTCGAGTATGCGCTGGTCGAGATGAACGGCGCCGCCTATGACGGGCGTGTCACGATCACCTTTGACGGGGACGGTCGGGTCGCGGGCCAAGCCCCCTGCAACCGGTATTTCGGGCAGGTCGGCGCCACGTATCCCGCCTTTGCCTTGAACAGCGTCGGGGCCACGATGATGGCCTGCGACGCGCTCGATGCCGAGGCCGCCTATTTCGCCGCGCTTGAAAGCATGACCACGGCCGAGGTGTCGGACGGCACACTGACCCTGAGCAACGACGTGGGCGAAACGCTGGTCTTCGGCGCACCCTAGGCGCTGCGCCGAAGCAGGTCCAGCAGCCGCGCCCGGGCCTCGGGCACGGGCTTGTCGCCCAGGGTTGCCGCCAGATTGTGTTCCAGGAAATGCCCGGTCACCATCAGCCCATCGAGAATATCCGCCGTGCTGGCCGCGCCCTGTCGCAGTAGAACGGGCGGTAGCGGCAGAAGCCTGTCGGCCCACTCTCCTGCCCCGGTCCGCGACACCGCCCGGCCCGATTTGGGAGAGACATAGACCAAGCCCTCGGTCGCACCCGTCACCGCGCAGGACGACAGGTCGAGACCGAAGCCAAGCTCGTCAAGAAGGGCAAGCTCCCAGCGCAGATAGCCCAGCGGCCACAGCTCGTCCTGCCCAAGCAGGTCGAGCAATTGCACGCTTCGCCGATAAAGCGGCGGGTGCGCCTCGCGCTCGGGCAAGGCGAAACACAAAAGCCCGGTCACCGCGTTCAAGCCCGCAAGCGAAAGGCGCCCGCCCATGGATTGCGCGGCACGACTGCGAACGGGCTCGACAGTGAAGGCACCCAGATGCTCTTCCAGCCGGGCCTTCCAGGTCACGTCCAGTTGGGCGCCTGGCTGCAGGATGGCCGACAGCTTGCGCCCGGTGCCACCGCGGACGACACCCGCGGCACGCCCGTGCCCCTCGGTCAGCACATCAAGGATCACGGCATTCTCGCCGTGCTTGCGGACCCGCAGGACCGCGCCCTCTTCGCGCCATTCGATCATGCGGGCATCAAGCGCCATCACGCCGATGGGCGCAAGGGCCATGCCTGCCTTGCCGGGTGCGGCTGGCTCAGCTTTCGTTGGCGCCGCGCAACTGCCGGATCGCCTTTTGAACGGCGCGCCAGGTTTCGGCCGCCTCCGACTCGCCGGCCTCTTCATGCTGTTTGGCCTTTTGCGCGGCTTCGGCTTCGGCCTTGTCGCCATGGGCATCATAGAGCGCCCGGGCATGTTGTGCGATTTTCTCGATCTGCATGTTTCGGCTCCTTTCCGGTCGTTTCGGCCTGACTTGGGCCTTGTCATCTTGCGCGGACAGTCAAACATGCCAGCGGCCCCACCGTCTTGATTGAAATCAAGCCCGCCTGCGTCTTCGCGCCTCGGTCAGCGAGGGTCACGCCTTCACGGCGCTGCGGACCGGCTATGCCCCGTCTTCAAGCTACATTTTGTGATTGCGCCTAGCCGTAACGGGTGGGTTCAGGTCCGCATTGCAAAAGCCGAATTCGCAAGGCCCGGGTGCTTTGACGCGAGCGACGATCGTTTATAAAGGCACTGCGCCGCTTCGTCTGTTTCCGGTCGGTCTCGGTTTTTTGGAAAGGCTAACCCCATGATGTTCAAGAAGATTGCTGTATTCAAGAAGCGGCCGATAGAGTCCTTGATCCCATTGCAATTGCAGAGCCTTTCCGCATCCGAACGAACGCGAAAGGTAGATGCAATTCTTGCCGCGTGCGACAAGCCCCAGGTGGAGCATTGGCTGACCATGGATCGAATGTGGTCGTTCGGAGACCTGCAACCGGCACACCCACAACTCTATTCGGCAAATGCGGTCATCAGTGCGATCATCGATCTGTGGCCGGGCAAAGATTACTACAGCCTGCGCCCATATTTCATCGCTGCAAAGGACTGGGAGGTTTCCATTCTCCACGCCTTTGCACTGTTTCTCGGATCCGACGACGACGTCGCCCGAAGCATCGCGGGCGACTTCTCGTTCGGGCCCGATCACTTCGACATCAGGTCCGAATTAGTGCGACAACAGGTGATCTGGGAGGATTTCGAACCAAGGGCGATGGCCTATATCCAAGCCGCCGAAGCGTATCGGCGAGGCACCGACAATGTTCATCCAGTCTATGAAACCTTGAAACGGATGCACGTGCCGGATGTCGTTTTGTGGCACGAGATCGTGACGAGCATGGGTCACCTGAACGCCGACCGGGTAAAGGCGATCGAGTGGATTCTGTCCCAGCCCAAATGTGATCTCGGAACAGCGGCAACCTTCCTACATGTCGGCATCGAGTTCTCGATGTGGGAAGAACTCCAAACCTATGGCGGCGGGGAGTTCGAACGTTTGCTCACGGTGATCGAAAGGTGGAATGCCGGTTTCTATCGAAGCTGCAATCTGTCACCTGATGACCCGGGAAACGACGTCCATGTCGATACGGCGAAATTCCCCGCCATGTACAAGGCATTCTGGCAAGACATCTGCCCGCGCGAGGCCGCGTTGCTGCCAATTCCCGAACCGAGGCCGCTGGGCAAACCCCGCAAATCCGAGATCCGGGCATATTCGAAGCCCAGTGGGTTTGCCTATGACGCCGAACACGAGGCGCTGATCTACAAAAAGGGCCGACCGCAGAAACGGAGCTATTTCACGATGAGTTGACCGTTCATCGTCGGCCGACTGTCCGGCGTCGGCGTCCCTAGTCCAAACCCGGTTCGTCCAGCAGATGCCGCCCGGCACGGTCTTCGACCTCGATCACCCAAAGGTCGGGGTCGAACTCGGCTTGGCGGGCAAGGGCGGCGTCGACCTCGGGCTCATCACCTTCGGTCAGCACGATCCATTTGCGATCTCCCGTCACAAGATCGAAAGACCGCTGATAGGCCACGGCGCGCCTGTCCAGCGTATTCAGCTTCACCAGCACCGCCCCGGCCGTAGCGTCCCCCTTGCGCACGACGAAGGCGGGTATATCGGCCAGGCGCAACCGCGTCAGGTAGGCCGAAACCCAGACTTCCGCCGTCAGGCGCATCAGTTTCCGTCCCGGAAATCCAGCCCCATCTCGGAATAGCGTTCCGCCTCTTCCAGCCAGTTCGGCCGCACCTTGACCTGCAGAAACAGGTGGATCTTGCGGCCGAGGAATTCCTCAAGCTCTTCGCGGGCGGCGCGGCCCACGGCCTTGATGGTCTCGCCCTTCTTGCCAAGCACGATTCCCTTGTGGCCATCGCGCATGACATAGACGACCTGGTCCACCCGGGCGGACCCGTCCGGCCGTTCTTCCCAGTTCTCGGTTTCGACCGTCAGCTGGTAGGGCAGCTCCTGGTGCAGGCGCAGGGTCAGTTTTTCGCGGGTCATCTCGGCGGCGATCATGCGCAGGGGCAGGTCTGCGATCTGGTCCTCGGGATAAAGCCACGGGCCCTCGGGCATCTGCTCGGCCAGCCAGCGGCGCAGGTCGTCGCAGCCATGGCCCTTTTCCGCCGAGATCATGAAGGTTTCGACAAAGGGGAAACGGTCGTTCATCTTCTTGGTCAGGGCCAGCAGTACGGGGGCCTCGACGCGGTCGATCTTGTTGATGGCCAGCGCGACCTTGCGGCCCTGTCCGATCTCTTCAAGCTGTTCTAGGATGACGTCCACACCTTCGGTGACGCCGCGATGCGCCTCGACCAGCAGAACGATCACGTCCGCATCCGCCGCCCCGCCCCAGGCCGCGGCGACCATGGCCCGGTCCAGCCGGCGGCGTGGCCGGAACAGACCCGGCGTATCGACAAGGACGATCTGCGTGTCCCCCTCAAGCGCCACGCCGCGAATGCGCGCGCGGGTGGTCTGCACCTTGTGGGTGACGATCGACACCTTGGCCCCGACCATCCGGTTGGTCAGGGTGGACTTGCCTGCATTGGGCTCTCCGATCAGGGCGACGAATCCGGCGCGTTGGGTCATCTGGATATCCTATTCTGCCTCAAGCCGGTCCAGCAAAGCCTTGGCGGCGGCGTGTTCCGCGTGGCGTTTGGACCCGGCGGTGGCCTGGGTCGCGTCGCCCGTCTCAAGCGCCACCTCGATGACGAATTGCGGTGCGTGATCGGGCCCCGTGCGTTTCAACTCCGTATAGACCGGGGGGTGCTGGCCGCGCGCCTGGGCCCATTCCTGCAACGCGGTCTTGGCATCGCGCGCATCGGCCTTGACCGTGGTGATGCGATCCCCCCAAAGCGCCACGATGCGCGCTTGGGCTGCGTCGAACCCGGCATCGAGGTAGACCGCCGCGATCACCGCCTCCATCGCGTCGCCCAGCAAGGCCTCTTTGCGGCGCCCCCCCGACTTCATCTCGGAACGGCCGAGTTTGAGCACGGCGCCCAGGTCGATTTCGCGTGCCACGGCGGCACAAGTTTCCTTGCGCACAAGGGCGTTATAGCGCGGGGCAAGCTGGCCCTCGGACGCCTGTGGGTCGGCCCTGAGCAGGGCTTCGGCCATGACCAGCCCCAGCACCCGATCGCCCAGGAATTCGAGCCGCTGGTTGTCGTCGCGATGCACGCTGGACATGGATGGATGCGTAACCGCACGGATCAGCAATTCGGGCCGGGCAAAGTTATGGCCCAACCGGCCTTCGAACGCCGTGAGGTCGGCCGACAGTTTCACTCGACCGCCTTAAGATAGCGGTCCGACCGCCAGGTCCAGAAGGCCAGCATGGACCGTCCCGCGGACGAGAACATGATCCGGTCGGCGCGTCCGACGATATCCTCGTAGGATACGAAACCGACGCCGCGCGCGGCCTGCGGGACCCGGCTGTCCGAGGAATTGTCGCGGTTGTCACCCATAAAGAAATACTGTCCCTCGGGCACGGTGAACACGCCGGTATTGTCCAAGGCGCGGCGGCCGATATTCAGGACCCCGTAGGAAACACCATTGGGCAGCGTTTCGATGAACCGTTCCTTCTGGCAGTCCGACCCGATACCGACCGCGCCGTTCTGGCATTGCGGCAAGAGGCCCTCGGGCCCCTGGTGCGCCATTGTCTCGACGAAGAAACCGTCCTGGCTCTGCTCAGCGGCGGATCCGTTGATATAGACAACCCCGTTGCGCAGCTGGATCTTGTCACCCGGCAGGCCGATCAGGCGCTTGATGAAATCGCGCCCCGTCACCGGGTGGCGGAACACGACCACGTCGCCGCGCTCGGGCTGCGACCCGAACAGCCGGTCATTGCCACCCTTGAAGACGCCGCAGAAATCCTCGGCATCCACGTCGATACCGAACCGTGGGATGATGATCGAGGGGCAGGACGCGTAGGAATAGCCATAGGCCATCTTGTTGACGAACAGGAAATCGCCGATCAACAAGGTATCCTTCATGGACCCCGACGGGATCCAGAACGGTTGAAAAAAGAAGGTCCGGAACACCCCGGCGATCAGCAGGGCGTAGACCACCGTCTTGATGGTTTCCTTGACGGTGTGCAGGATACCGGTGCTTTCGGACATGAAGCGATTTTCCCTTGAAAAGTCCGCTGCTACATGCGGCGGGGGAACGCCCGAGTCAACCGGTCAGTCGGGTCCGGTCACGGGCCGCGCCTCGATCACCACGAAGGCCTGCGCCCAAGGGTGATCGTCCGTCAGGGTGACATGAATGATTGCCTCGTGCCCCTCGGGGGTCATTTCGTCCAGCCGGTCCTTTGCCCAGCCGGTCACGGCCATGACCGGTTGGCCGGTGCGCAGATTGCTGACGGCCATGTCCTTCCACGCTATGCCCATGCGCAGACCGGTGCCCAGCGCCTTGGAACAGGCCTCTTTCGCGGCCCAGCGCTTAGCATAGGTGCTCGCGGTATCCGCGCGGCATTCGGCCTTGGCCTGTTCGATCTCGGTGAAGACACGGTTGCCGAACCGGTCGCCGAACCGATCGAGCGTGCCCTGGATCCGCTCGATATTGGCAAGGTCCGTGCCGATGCCCAAGATCATTCGCGCCCCAGTTCGTGCCGCACGCTGACTGCGCCCGTGGCCTGGTTGATGGTGGCATGAACGATCAGCGCATTCGAGAATTCCTCTTCCGGCAGGTAGAGTCGGCCCGGCACCGAGAGGGTCAACCCCAGCGCCGGGTCATACTCGGCCGCAAGGTCCTCGAAGAACAGTCCGGCATAGCCCACACCCCGCTCGAACCCGACAAGCGTGCAGCGCCGTTCCCCCAGTTCCATGCGCGGCGGATGCAGGATCAGAAGGTAGAAGGCCCCGGCCGCCGGTTCGATCCGGTCGATCAGCACCACCCGGACCTCGCCATTGGCGAAGGTGCGGGTGTGGTCGGCCCAGGGTTCGGGAATCCCGTCCGCTCCGGCGCGCCAGTCGCAGGGTTCGAGGGATTGGGCCGACAGCGCGGCCGACGACAGTAGCAGGGCCATCAAGGCCGGAAACAGGCGCGTCATGGTATGGATTCCGTCACAAGATCATAGACCATGATCCCCTCCGGCCCGCCCTTGCACAAGTCTACGAGTCGCACCCCGATGGCCCGGTGCCGGGGATCATCGGCGTAACGGTCCAGTGCCGCGCGATCCACGAAATCACATAAGAAACCATGCGGATAGCCGGGCGATTTGCCCTCGGCGTCGATATTGGGACCATGGGCGAAGCAAAGGAAGCCCTCGATCTTGCCGACAAGCTTGCCAAGCGCATCCAACACAGCCGCCAGTTCCGCCGGGTCATGGTCATCGCGCAGGCGCAGCATCACCACATGCCGGATCATGGCCATCAAGTCTCCAGCCGAAGGGTGAGGATCTTGAGGCTGGCAGCCCCGAACAACACACCGAAGGCCAGTTCGAACCAGCGTCGCCCGGCGGCATAGCCGCGCGAGACCGGTCCGACCGAGAACAGCCAGGCATACCCGAGGAACATCACCCCCGACGTTAGGATGAGCATGCCGAACAGCTGCCAGACCGCCAGCGGGGCGGATCCGGACGGAAGCGCGATGGCATAGATCGAGCCCCACGCCAGCATCGCTTTTGGATTGGTCAGGTGTATCAGAAGCCCCTTGAGGAAGAACCGGCGCCGCGGCACAGCTGTCTTGGTCGGCGGAAGATTGCGCCAGGCCGCCCGCAAGGACTTCAACGCGAGGAAAAACAGGTAGCCCGCCCCGGCATAGCGCACGGCTTCGAAAACCCAGGCATTGGCCAGCATGACCGCCGAAAAGCCCAGCGCCGCCGCCATGCCCCAACTGGCGGACCCGGCCACGATTCCTATCGACAACGCTGTTCCCGCGGTCCGGCCATGTCCCATGGAGGTGCCCGATATTGCCAAGGTCGCCGGTCCGGGACTTCCGGCGGCGACCATCCACCCCAGCAACAGCACCGGCAGCGGGATCAGGAACTCAGCCATCCCGCGCCTCGTCCATGAGCCGACGCATCTCCCGGATCGCCGGGTCCAGCCCCATGAAAATGGATTCAGCGATGATGAAATGCCCGATATTGAGCTCTTTCACCTCGGGTAAGGCCGCCACGGGCTTCACGGTGTCGAAGGTCAGGCCGTGGCCCGCATGGACCTCCAGTCCCAGTGACTGGGCAAAGGCGGACATTTCGCGCAGCGCCTCCAACTCGCGGTCGCGGTCGTCGAAACGGCCCTCGGCATGGGCATCGCAATAGGCTCCGGTGTGCAGTTCAATCACTTGCGCACCGATCCGGTTGGCCGCCTCGATCTGACGCTGGTCGGCGGCGATGAAGATCGATACGCGACACCCCGCCTTGCGCAGAGGGGCGATGAAATGGGCCAGACGGTTTTCATCGCGCGCGACCTCCAGCCCGCCCTCGGTCGTGCGTTCCTCGCGCTTTTCGGGGACGATGCAGACGGCGTGCGGCTTGTGGCGCAGGGCGATGGCCTGCATCTCCTGCGTGGCCGCCATTTCGAAGTTCAACGGCTTTTCCAGTGCCTCCATCAAAGCTTCGATATCGGCGTCCGAGATATGGCGGCGGTCCTCACGCAGATGTGCGGTGATGCCATCGGCCCCGGCGGACTCGGCCAGGGTGGCCGCGCGCACCGGATCGGGATAGCCGCCGCCACGGGCGTTCCGCACCGTTGCCACGTGGTCGATATTCACGCCCAGACGCAGATCGTTCATTTCCGTGCTCCCTGCCTATGCGATGTTAGGCTAGCGCCCTGCATGGACCAGCGAAAGCCGCTTTGCATGAAGATTGCTGATGCGCAAGATCACGGGTCGGGGTTCTGCGGGTGCTTGAGCTTGCCCAACCGTTCCTTGAGCGCTTTGCGCCGACGGTTCTGGTAGATATGGATCAGGCGCACGGACACGTAATAGGCCACCGTGGCCGCGACGATGCCGGGAATGATCGACCCGATCATGAACGGAAAGAAGGTCGTGTCATAGAAGTCCGTGAGCCCGTCCCATCGGGTCGTCTCGGGTGTGAAAACGGCGCGGATATTGTGCCATATGTCCGACCAGGCCGCGGAAATCTCGGCATTGAGGTCGATCCTCGCGGGCGATTGCCCCAAAAGCCAATGCCCGAACCAGAGCGACGTGGCCGCGATCGGGATGTAGGTCAGCGGATTACCGAAGAAAGTCGCCAGAAGCGCGGCGACGAGATTGCCACGCATCAGCCGGGCGACCAGCAGAGAGATCACGAAATGCAGACCGAAAAACGGTGTGAAGGTGACGAAGACGCCGGCCCAAATTCCTCGGCCGATCTTTTCGGGGGTATCCGGCAGGCGCCGGACGCGATGCTTGACGTATTGCGCCGCCCGGCCCCACCCGCCACGCGGCCAGAAGAACTCGAAGATGATCCGCCAGATCGGGCGTCTGTCCCTGCGTCTGAAGACCACCTGTTACGTTCCTGTCCTAGCCCTGACGTTCGACCGTTCCCGCGCGATCCGGGTCGCGGTGACGGCTGACGCCCGAAACATGACTTTCCGCCTCTAGCGCCGTCATCACCCTGTGCATATGCTCAACATCGCGCAGGTCAACCTCGATCAGCAACCTGTAGTAATCCGGTTTGCGATCAATGAAGACAAGATCGGAAATATTCGCGTCCTGCTCGCCGATCAGCGTGCAGATGCGGCCCAGGACACCGGCATCGTTGGTGATCGTCAGGTCCATGGTAACGGTGTTGTCGGCCTTGTGCGTGCCCTCGGCCCAATGCAGGTCGATCCAGCGGTCGGGCTGCTCCTCAAACTGGGCCAGCACGTCGCAGTCGATCGCATGAATGACGACACCTTGACCGCGATAGGTGATGCCGACGATGCGTTCGCCCGGCACTGGCTGGCAGCACTGGGCGCGACGGAAAGACTGGTCGGCGGCAAGGCCGACCACGGCGCGGCGCGGCTCGATCTCCTGGCCGCCGGTTTCGGCAAGCTCGGGATAGATCGCCCGCACCACTTCAAGGCTGGTCAGATCGGCGCTGCCCAGACGTTCCAGCATGTCGTCCGTGGCCGCGATACCCAGCGCCTTGGCGGCCGTGCCAAGCGCCTTGTCGGTGGCCTTCTTGCCAATATTCTCGAAGGCGACGCGCGCCAGCTCCCGGCCGAGCCGGACGAATCGTTCGCGGTCCTCTTCACGCAGGGCGCGGCGAATGGCCGTCTTGGCCCGGCCCGTCACCGCGATGTCGATCCAGGTGACCTGGGGGCTTTGCCCCTCGGCTGTTATGACCTCCACCGACTGACCGTTCTTGAGCCGGGTCCAGAGCGGCACGCGCAACCCGTCCACCTTGGCGCCGACCGTGGCATGGCCGATCCGGGTGTGAATGGCATAGGCAAAATCGATGGGCGTCGCACCACGCGGCAACTTGATCACGTCGCCCTTGGGCGTAAAGCAGAAGACCTGGTCCTGGTACATCTCCAGCTTGACGAAATCGAGGAATTCGTCGTGGTCGTGGTCTTCGTCCAGTCGTTCGGTCATCGAGGCCACCCAGCGCGCGGGATCGACGGCAAAGCGGTTCTCGACCAGTTCCCCGTCGCGATAGGACCAATGCGCGGCGACGCCGGTTTCGGCGACCTCATGCATCTCGCGGGTGCGGATCTGAACCTCGACCCGCTTGCCGTCGCGACCCGACACCGTGGTGTGGATCGACCTGTACCCGTTGGATTTCGGCTGGCTGATATAATCCTTGAACCGGCCGGGCACGGCGCGCCAGCGCTGATGGATCACGCCCAGCACCGCATAGCAATCGGCCTCGGACCGGGTGATGATGCGGAACCCGTAGATGTCGGACAGGCGCGAGAAGCCCTGGTCCTTTTCCTGCATCTTGCGCCAGATCGAATAGGGCTTCTTCGCACGCCCGTAGATTTCGGCCTCCAGCCCGGCGCGGTCGAGTTCGGACTCCATGTCGCTCGTGATTTTCTCGATCACGTCGCCGGTTTCGCGTTGCAGCGTGATGAACCGGCGGATGATGGAATTGCGCGCCTCGGGGTTGAGCACGCGAAAGGCCAGATCCTCCAGCTCTTCTCGCATCCACTGCATCCCCATCCGGCCGGCCAGAGGCGCGTAGATGTCCATGGTTTCGCGCGCCTTCTGGACCTGCTTGTCGGGCCGCATGGACTTGATCGTGCGCATGTTGTGCAACCGGTCGGCCAGCTTGACCAGCGTGACGCGCAGGTCGCGCGAGGTGGCCATGAACAGCTTGCGGAAATTCTCGGCCTGCTTGGAGGCCGCGTTGGTCAGCTGAAGGTTTGTCAGCTTGGTGACCCCCTCGACCAGATCGGCGATTTCGCGGCCGAACCGCGACTCGATCTCGGAGAAGCTGGCCTTGGTATCCTCGATCGTATCATGCAGCAGGGCCGTCACGAGGGTGGCGTCGTCCATCTGCTGTTCGGCCAGAATGCCGGCGACGGCGACGGGATGGGTGAAGTAGGGTTCGCCCGAATGACGGAATTGCCCTTCGTGCATCTCCGCCCCGAAGGCGAAGGCATCGCGGATCAGCGCCTCGTTGGTCTTTGGGTTGTAGGTTCGGACCAGCCCGATCAGGTCATCTGCCGCGATCATTCCGGTCCAAGTCCACCCTTACTTCTGGCCCTGGGCTTCCATCAGGGCGCGCAGAAGCTTTTCCTCGCTCATGTCGTCCTCGGCGGGCGCGTCGGGCTGTTCGTTGCCGCCGCCGCCCATCAGGATCGCCATCGAGTCCTCTTCGGGCTCGTCGACCTCGATCTGGGTCTGGTTCGATTCGATCAGACGCTCGCGCAGGTCATCGGCCTGCTGCGTCTCGTCGGCGATCTCGCGCAGGGCCACGACCGGGTTCTTGTCGTTGTCGCGGTCCACGGTCACGGCCGACCCGGCCGAAATTTCGCGGGCTCGGTGCGCGGCAAGCATCACCAGCTCGAAGCGGTTCGGAACCTTGTCAACGCAGTCTTCAACGGTCACGCGGGCCATGGGACACTCCAATCGGTCGGTCTGGGCGGTCAGTAGAAATGGGGTCCATATAGCCTTGACAGCAATTTGACAAGGCGATTCCACGCGGTCACAGGGGATTGACCGCGGCTTTTTCGCTGACCGGGCGGGCGGCCAACATCTGCGAAATGGTCCGGTCCAGCCCGGGATGCCGCCAACCGTCCGCGACATCGGCCAGTGGCACCAAGACGAACGAACGATCCTGAAGGCGTGGATGTGGCAGGATCAGCTGGTCGGGCGCGGTCACTTTCTGTTGCTCAAGCGGCAGATTGCGCCAGCGCGCCTGGGTTACAGCATCGGGCAAAACCTGGTCTCCGACCGCGATGAGGTCGAGGTCCAGGCTGCGTTGTCCCCATCGCACCCGCCTTTCCCGCCCGAAATCCCGTTCGATCGCGTGTAGGCGCGCCAGGATTTCCGCGGCAGGCAGATCGGACAGGAAGGCGCAGGCCGCGTTGACGAAATCCGGCCCGGACCCGGCAGGAAACGCAGGTGTGGCGAAAAACCGGCTGCAGACCAGGCGAGGGCCGAATGCGTCGCCCAGGGCCGCGGCCGCGGCCGCAACCGTCGCCCGCGCATCGCCGTGTTCGGATGCCGCGTTCGACCCGAGGGCGACCAGAACAAGAGACTCATGACTGGACGTTAAACTGGGTTGTCCCATGTTACAGTTCCATTACATTACGGGCGCTTCGTCGGCACCTAACGCCACTCACAAATAATCCCAACCGGCGATTCGATATTGGAAGGAAAAATAATGTTCTATCGCGACGAGCGCCTCGCGCTCTTCATCGATGGATCGAACCTCTATGCCGCTGCCAAGGCGCTGGGGTTCGACATTGACTACAAGCTCCTCCGCCAGGAATTCATGCGCCGGGGCAAGCTGCTGCGGGCCTTCTATTACACGGCCCTGCTGGAAAACGACGAATATTCCCCGATCCGCCCGCTAGTGGATTGGCTGAACTACAACGGGTTCACCATGGTCACCAAGCCGGCCAAAGAATTCACCGACGGCCAGGGCCGCCGCAAGGTCAAGGGCAACATGGATATCGAGCTGACGGTCGATGCCATGGAGCTGGCACCGCATGTGGATCATATCGTCCTTTTCTCGGGCGACGGCGACTTCCGTCCGCTGATCGAATCGATCCAGCGCAAGGGTGTGCGCGTTTCGGTGGTTTCGACCATTCGCAGCCAGCCGCCCATGATCGCCGACGAACTGCGCCGCCAGGCCGATAATTTCATCGAACTGGACGATCTGCGCGAGGTAATCGGGCGTCCGCCCCGCGAACCGCGCGAGGACCGGGCCGATGCGACCGCCACAACGGACTGATCCCGTCGGGCGCCGCCTACCGGGCCTCGTCGGCCACGGCGGCGTTCATCTCGTCATGGCGGGTGATGATCCAGTCCGGCCAGGTGCTCTTGATATAGGCCAGAACTTCCAGGATCTGCTGGTCGCTCAACTGCCCCTCGAAGCCCGGCATGTCGCTTTCGTAGCCGTTGCCCACCACAGCGGCGGGTCCGTATTTGGTCAGCATGAACAACTGGACGTCCGGATGATGCCAGGTATGGCCCGCCTCGTCATGGGGCGGGGCCGGCAGGCGGCCGGTTTGCTTGGGCGTGCGCCAGTTCGGCTCGCCGCTCAGATCGGCCGCATGACAGCTCGCGCAATAGTCGCCATAGAGCGCCTCGCCGGCCGCGACGGCCTCCGGGACATCATATGGTAGCAACTGGCCCGGCTTCTGATCGGCCGTAACCGACAGTGTCAACCCGCCGCCAAGAATGATGACACTGGCCAACGTAGCCCAAGTTGTTTTCTTCACGCGATCCTCCATTCTTCGCACATTTGCGAAGATTCCCGCGCTGGAAGGCAAGGCACCATTTGTTGAAGCCGCTTCTGGACGCAGCCCGTCACAACGCCTAGGTGTAACGCATGACGCGACCGCCCCTCACCCTTTTCCTTGCCGCGCCGCGCGGGTTCTGCGCCGGTGTCGACCGCGCCATCAAGATCGTCGAAATGGCGCTCGAGAAATGGGGTGCGCCCGTCTTCGTCCGCCACGAGATCGTCCATAACAAGTACGTGGTCGATGACCTGAGGGCAAAGGGTGCCGTTTTCGTCGAGGAATTGGACGACTGTCCCGACGACCGCCCGGTCATCTTCTCGGCCCATGGCGTGCCGAAGGCCGTCCCGGCCGAGGCCGCGCGGCGCGAGATGGTCTATGTCGATGCCACCTGCCCACTCGTATCCAAGGTGCATATCGAGGCCGCCCGCCATGCCGAGAACGGGTTGCAGATGATCATGATCGGCCATGCCGGACACCCCGAGACGGTCGGCACGATGGGCCAGCTGCCAAAGGGCGAGGTGTTGCTGGTCGAAACGGTCGACGATGTGGCCAAGGTCGAGGTGCGCGATCCCGACAAGCTGGCCTTTGTCACCCAGACCACGCTTTCGGTGGATGACACGGGCGATATCGTGGCCGCCCTTCAGGCCCGGTTTCCCAGTATCATCGGCCCCCACAAGGAAGACATCTGCTACGCCACAACGAACCGGCAAGAGGCCGTCAAGGCCGTTGCTCCGCGCGCGGACGCGCTACTGGTGGTTGGCGCGCCGAATTCGTCGAACTCGAAACGCCTTGTCGAGGTCGCCGGCAAGGCCGGCTGCGCCTATGCGCAATTGGTCCAGCGCGCAACGGATATCGACTGGCGGGCGCTGGACGGCATCGCCTCGATCGGGATAACCGCCGGGGCCTCGGCCCCCGAGGCGCTGATCAACGAGGTGATCGATGCTTTTCGCGACCGCTATGAAGTCACGGTCGAAACCGTCGAAACCGCGCAGGAAAACGTGGAATTCAAAGTGCCGCGCGTATTGCGCGAACCCGCCTGATCGCGACGCGCTTGCCAAGCGCGCGCGACCGGACCATCTATGTTTCCATGAAAGAGATCCCCCGTTCCGCCCTTGCCCTCGGCCTTGCCGGACTGCTGCCGTTCCTTTGGGGCGCGCTGACCGTCCTGTTTCCTGAATTCGGACTGCAATGGATGACCCGCATCGGCGGGCGTTTCGTCGGCCCCTATATCCAGATTGCCTATGGCACGATCATCCTGGCCTTCATGTCGGGTGTGCTGTGGGGGTTCGCCACCCGCGCCGAGGGGCGTCTGGCGGCCGCGGGCTATGCCCTGTCGGTGATTCCGGCGCTCTGGGCGTTCTTCATGGTTGGCGGCGGCCCGAACAGCGCCGCAATGAACCTTGCCACGGGCTTTGCGGGGCTACTGCTGTTGGACTGGTTCTTCTGGAACGTGGGGCTGGCGCCGCGCTGGTGGATGGCCCTGCGCCTGCCGTTGACGCTGGTTGTGCTGCTCTGCCTTGCGCCGGGTGTGCTATGAGCGCGGACAAGCGCACGCTGGCCGTCTACGACGCCCGGGCCGAGGATTACGCCACCCTTTTCCATGACACGAAAGAGGGCAAGGACCTGCGCGCCTTCATCGATCGGCTGCCACCGGGGGCCCGGATTCTGGACCTGGGCTGCGGCCCCGGCGCAGCCTCGGCCCACATGGCGCGGGCCGGCCTGGTCCCCGACCCGGTGGACGCCAGCCCCGCGATGGTCGCCCTTGCACGATCCCGCTTCGGCCTGCCCGCCCGCCTGGTCCGGTTCGACGAGATCGACGCCAATGCGGTCTATGACGGGGTCTGGGCGAATTTCTCGCTGTTGCATGCGCCCCGTACGGATCTCGCGCAACACCTGTCCTGTTTGCACCGCGCCCTCAAACCCGGCGGGTGGCTGCACCTCGGAATGAAACTGGGACAGGGCGAGGGGCGCGACGGGCTGGGGCGCTTCTATGCCTATTACAGCCAGGCGGAATTGGCCGACCACCTGTCTGCGGCCGGTTTCACGCTTGCATCGCGCCGCACCGGCACAGAAAAGGGCCTGGCCGAAACCAATGACCCCTACATCATCCTGACAGCCCATGCCTGACCTTTATGCCTTCACCGATGGTGCCTGTTCGGGCAATCCCGGCCCCGGGGGCTGGGGTGTCCTGTTACAGGCCAAGGATGGCGACCGCGTGGTCAAGGAAAAGGAACTCTGCGGCGGCGAACCCGAAACCACCAACAACCGCATGGAATTGATGGCCGCGACCGAGGCGTTGAACGCCCTTTCGAAACCCAGCCGCGTGACCGTCGTGACCGACAGCAGCTATGTCAAGGATGGGATCACCAAGTGGGTCCATGCCTGGAAACGCAACGGGTGGAAAAAGAAGGGCGGACTGAAGAATGTCGAACTGTGGCAGGCGCTGGACGCCGCCGCCGCGCGCCACCAGGTGACCTGGGAATGGGTCAAGGGTCATGCCGGACACCCCGAGAACGAGCGCGCCGATGAACTGGCGCGCGCGGGCATGGCGCCCTACAAGGGCTAGACGCTTTGGGGCGGCTGCCAGCCCTTCAGAACGTCCGACGCCGGTGCCGGACGCCTGCCGGGGCGTTGCAGCTCCAAGATCCGCACGGCGCCCTGCCCGGCCCCGATCTGCAAACCGTCGTCTATGGCGATCTGCCCGGCGGGCAGGTCGCCGTCCGACGCGCGGGCACGCAGAAATTTCACCCGCTCGCCGCCGATCTCCGACCACGCGCCTGGAAAGGGCGATAGCCCGTTTATCTGCCGCACGATCTCGGCACTGGTCCGGCCCCAGTCCACACGCGCCTCGGCCTTGTCGACCTTTGTGGCATAGCTCACGCCTTGTTCCGGCTGCGGCTCCGGCTCGAGCTGGTCCAATGCCGCCAGGGCCTCGACGATTGCCCTGGCCCCCAGCGCCGACAAGCGGTCGTGCAGGTCGCCCGTCGTTTCGGTGGCGCCGATCTCAGCCTCGCGGCGCAGCAGAACCGGCCCGGTATCCAGGCCCGCCTCCATCTGCATGATGCACACACCGGTCCGGCGGTCGCCCGCCATGATGGCGCGATGAATGGGCGCGGCCCCCCGCCAACGCGGCAGAAGCGAGGCATGGATATTCAAACAGCCATGTTCAGGGGCGTCCAGGATCGACTGTGGCAGCAAAAGACCATAGGCCACGACAACCGCAGCATCGGCCTTGAGCGCCGCGAAATCGGCTTGCTCGTCTGCCCCTTTCAAGGACACGGGGTGACGAACAGGCAGGCCCAGAACCTCGGCCCGGGCTTGCACGGGGGTTGGGCGATCATTTTTGCCGCGCCCGGCCGGGCGGGGCGGTTGGCAATAAACGCAGGCGATCTCGTGCCCTGCCCGGACCAGCGCATCCAGCACCGGCACGGAAAAGTCGGGCGATCCCATGAAGATGATACGCATATGTCCCCTACCCGACCCGCAGCTTGCGCGCCTTCTTGACCAACCGATCACGCTTCAGCCGTGACAGGTGGTCAAAATACATCCGCCCGTTCAGATGGTCGACCTGGTGCTGAACACTGGTTGCCCAGAGGCCGACGAAATCGCGGCGGTCATAGACCCCGTTTTCGTCCATGAACCGCACCGTCACCGCGCGGGGGCGCGAGATCACCGCCGAGACGCCGGGCAGATTGGGCGAGGCTTCCTCGTGCTCGCGCAGTTCGACGCTGGCATGCAGGATCTCGGGGTTGACCAATCGCACCGCCTGTCCACGCTTGTCGCTGGCATCCACGACGGCCAGCCGCACCGGCACGCCCAATTGCACCGCTGCAAGGCCGACGCCGGGCATGGCGTCCATCGCCTCGATCATCTCGTCCCAAAGCGCGCGAATCTCGTCCGTTATCGCCTCGACCGGCTGTGCAGGGCTGCGCAGCACCTTGTCGGGCCAGGGAACGAAGGGCCGCGGCGGCATTCAGGCCCGCGCCATTTCACGCTTCAGCTTGACCATCTTGCGGGTGATCATCTGCCGCTTGAGGGGCTTGAGATAGTCGATGAAAAGCTTGCCGTTCAGGTGGTCGATCTCGTGCTGCACGCAGGTGGCCCAAAGCCCGTCGAAATGCTCACTTTGGGTCTGCCCATCCAGCCCCAGCCACCGCACCGTCACCTCCGCGGGCCGCTCGACCTCGGCATATTGCTCGGGGATGGACAGGCAGCCTTCCTCGTAGACACTCGACTCCGCCGAGATCTCGACGATCTCGGGATTGATCAAGACCATCGGTTCCGGCGTCGCCTCTGGGTCCTTGACGCAATCCATGACCAAGACGCGCTCCATGACGCCGACCTGCGGGGCGGCCAGTCCGATCCCCGGCGCGTCATACATGGTTTCCAGCATGTCATCGGCCAGCCGCCGGATATCGTCAGTCACCTCGGCAACCGGCGCCGCCACCTTTTTCAGGCGCGGGTCAGGGTGGATCAGGATCGGTCTCAAGCTCATGCAGGGGCATCTATGTGATCACGCGTCGCGGCGCAATATGTGGCCCTTGCGCTTGGCGCGCATGCGGTTAGCTTCGGCCCGATCGAACAGACGAGGGAATTATGGATTTCGACACCCCGACCGACCGCATCGGCACCGGTTCCACCAAATGGGACATGATGGAACCCGCCTTCGGCATCCCGGCCGCGGACGGCCTGCCGATGTGGGTCGCCGACAAGGATTTCGAGGCCCCGGATTTCCTGCAGGCCGCTGTTCGCGGCTTGGTCGACCGTGCCGATTACGGGTATTTCTGCGATTTCGACACGTTTCATGACGCGATCGAGTGGTGGATGGACACGCGCCACGGTTGGCGGATCGACACCGACTGGCTGTTCACCACCCACGGGCTGGGCAACGGTATCGCGATGGCGATACAGACGTTCAGCGCACCAGGCGACCATGTGGCGATTTTCACGCCCGTCTACCACGAATTCGCGGCCAAGATCGGCCGGACCGGGCGCGTCGCGACCGAGTTACCCCTTGCCATCAAGGACGGAGTCTACCACCTGGATTTCGACGCCTACGCGGCCCGCATGACCGGCAAGGAGAAGATCCTGTTGATCAGTTCGCCCCACAATCCGGCGGGCCGGGTCTGGACGCGCGACGAGTTACGTCAAATGGCCGCGTTCTGTGAACGTCATGACCTTTTGCTGATCTCGGACGAGGTGCATGGCGACCTTGTCTATCAAGGCCATGAATTCATTCCGACCCATGCAGCGACCCCCGAAACCGAGCCGCGCCTGGTGGTGATGAGCGCCGCTTCCAAGACCTTTTCCATCGCCGGTGCGCGCACCGGATACATCATGATCCCCGATCCCGTGCTGCGCGAAAGGTTCGGCGCCTTCTACCGCGCCCTCGACATCAGCCCCAACCTTCTGGGCGTGACCCTGACCCGTGCCGCCTACAGCCCCGAAGGCGCGGCCTGGGTGGATCAGTTGATGCCCTACCTGCAAACCAACCGCGACATCTTCTGCGCCGGTGTCGATGCGCTGCCGGGTCTGAAGGCGATGCCCATGCAAAGCACCTACCTGGCCTGGGTGGATTTCTCGGGCACCGGCATGGACCGCGCCGAAATCCACGATCGGCTGAAGACCTCCGCCCGGATCGCCGCCACCCCCGGCCACACGCTGGGCACCGGTGGCGAAACCTTCATGCGGTTCAATCTGGGCACCCAGAAGGCGCGCGTGGAAGAGGCGCTAGACCGGCTTTCACAAGCCTTTGCCAACCTACAGTGATCAGCGCGGCAAAAGCGCGATCGGGGCCTGCTCGTCCCGTTCGTAGTCCAGGGGCGCCCGGTTACCGGTTGCGGTGTTGCGTTTGAATTCGTAGTGCATCAAGTCGCCATCGGCCTCGGCGGCGACGATCAGGCATTGCGACAGGTGTCGTGCGCCGTCGTACAGATCGACCAGCCCGCGCAGGTGCGGCGCGTCTTCGATATCTACCGAGAAGCCTGTCCTTCCAAGGCGCAACACGCGATAGCTTTGGCCATCCGCTTCGACGCGAAGACGGCTCTTGCGCGCTTCGGCGCGGCGCTGGGCCGCCAGCAATTCCCGGCGCAAATCTTCCGGCAAGTAGTCCGTCATCGATTCCTCCATCCCTCTGACAGCATGTGTCAAATCCGCGTTGCGTCAAGCTGGCGTTTTGATGGTGTCGGCCGGCCGGGATGGCGGGCGGGGCGATGTTGCCGTCCGGCCACGGGCGGCGGCGAGCGGCGCACGGCATCCGGTCCTGTGCGCTGATGCGTTGACACCTGCGCACTTGTCGCCCTTTGCGCGGCCACGTCCAAACTCTATCTGAGAAAAGAAATCGGAACGGAGGCGGCTATGGGCCAATTGATCGACGGAAAATGGGACGACAGCTGGTATGACACCAAGTCCACCGGCGGCAAGTTCAAACGCAGCACCGCGAAATTCCGCAACTGGATCACGCCGGACGGCAGTCCCGGCCCATCAGGTGACGCCGGATTCCCGGCCGAAACCGGGCGCTACCATCTTTACGTGTCCTATGCCTGCCCCTGGGCGCATCGCGCCCTTGTGTTTCGGCTGCTCAAAGGCCTCAAGTTCCATATCGACGTGTCGGTCGTACATCCGCACATGCTGTCCGACGGCTGGACCTTCGATGCCGATTTCGATGGCGCGACAGGCGACCGGCTCTATGGCCTGCCCTTCGCACGCGACATCTATCTGAAGGCCGACCCTCAGATTTCCGGGCGTGTCACCGTTCCGATCCTCTGGGACAAGAGTCGCGAGACCATCGTCTCGAACGAAAGTTCCGAGATCATCCGGATGTTCAATTCGGCCTTCGACGGGCTGACAGGCAACAGTGACGACTACTGGCCCGAGGACCTGCGCGCGGCGATCGAGCCGATCAATGAACGCATTTACGACACGGTCAATAACGGCGTCTACAAGTCGGGCTTCGCCACCACGCAAGAGGCCTATGACACGGCGGTGCATCCGCTGTTCGAAAGCCTCGACTGGCTGGAGGATCACCTCGCGACACGCCGCTACCTGATGGGCGACCGCATTACCGAGGCCGATTGGCGGCTGTGGACGACACTGATCCGCTTCGACCTGGTCTATCACCTGCACTTCAAATGCAACCGCAAGCGGCTTGTGGACTACCCCAACCTCTGGGGCTTCACCCGTGAACTCTACCAATGGCGGGCCCCTGATGGGTCAATCTCGGAAACCGTTCATATGGGGCATATCGTGGAGCACTACCACTACAGTCACGACACGATTAACCCCAACAGGATTATCCCGATCAACCCGGTGCTCGATTACGATGCACCGCACGGGCGCGAGACGGTTCAGTCGGCGGCCTGACGCATCCGGTTCATCAGGTCGTTGCGCAATACGAACTGGTGATACAGCGCGCCAGCGACATGAAGCCCCACAAGCGCCAGCAGGACGACGCGCATGACCTCATGCGCCTCGGCCGCGGGCTCGACGCCGCCGAACCAGGCGATGATTCCGCTCAGGGGCATCAGGATCATGAACAGGTAAAGCCCGCCATGCACCGCCTTGGCCACCAGTTTTAGCGCCGGGCTTTCCTCTTCCGGCGGCGGCGGTGCGCCACGGCTGGCCCGGATCTGCAATCGCCAGGTGACCAGCGCCAGCACCAATACGCCGCCGATGACATGGCCCGCGACCAGAGGGCTGAAGCCCAGCGACCCGCCATCCTCCACCACGTCCCAGGCCTCTGACATGCCCTCGTGCAGGACGTATTGCAGCACGATCAAGACGAAAACGATCCAATGAAGCGCGATCTGGCGCCGCGAATAGCCATTCGGTGTCGTCATCCTGTCCACTCCTGCTTGTCTGCGCGGAGCTTTGCCAATCCTCAAAGATCTGTCACGCGATGAATGCCCGCCCTTGCCCGGCTGCGACAACTTGCTACGCTCCGCCCTGTTCAGGAACAGGATGTCAGAATGCGCGCTCTCGCCCTTGCCCTTTCGTTTTTTGCGGCCCCCGCCCTGGCCCAGCCTTGCGGCGGCAGCTTTTCGGGTTTCATTGACCAGCTTCGATCAGAGGCCGTGACACGCGGACATGACCCGGCCACGGTCGACCGGTTCTTCAGCACGGTCCGCCAAGATCCCGACATGATCGCCGCCGACCGTCGGCAGGGCCACTTCCAGCGCAGTTTCATCGATTTCTCGGGCCGGTTGATGGCGCAATACCGGGTGGATAACGGCAAGTATTACGCCAACCAGTTCGATACGCTTTTCGACCGGATCGAGGCGGAATACGGCGTCAGCCGCGGCGTGCTTCTCGCGTTCTGGGCCTTCGAGACCGATTTCGGCCAGGTCCAGGGGGATTACAACACGGTGAATGCGCTGGTGACGCTCGCCCATGATTGCCGCCGGCCCGACCTCTTCCGGCCCCAGGTCTTCGCCGCTCTGGAGCTTTTCGAACAGGGTGCGATCGACCCGGCCACCACCACCGGCGCCTGGGCGGGTGAGATCGGCCAGGTCCAGATGCTGCCTGAGGACATCCTGACCAACGGCACCGATGGCGATGGTGACGGTCGGGTGAGCCTCAAGTCCTCCTCGGCCGACGCCCTGATGTCGGGGGCGGCGATGCTGTCCGATCTGGGCTGGCGGCCCAATGAACCCTGGCTGCAGGAAATTCGGGTCCCGGACGATCTCGATTGGTCGCTGACCGGCCTCGACCAGCCGCGCCCGGTCACGGACTGGACTGCTCTGGGCGTGACAGCCCGAACCGGAACGCTGAACAGGCAGCTTGACGGCGCCGTTCTGCTGCCCATGGGGCGCGACGGGCCGGCCTTCCTTGCCTACCCGAATTTCAATGTCTTCTTCGAATGGAACAAGAGCTTCGTCTACGTCCTGACCGCGGCCTATTTCGCCACCGTTCTCGAAGGGGCGCCGCGTTTCGATCCGGGAACCCCCGATCCGGGCCTGTCCGGTGAAGAGATCGTCGCTCTGCAAGAGAAACTGGCAGCGCGCGGCTACGACGTGGGCGGTATCGACGGCATCCTTGGGGCCATGACCCGCGACGCGGTCCAGAAGGAACAGCTGCGCCTCGGCCTGCCCGCCGATGCCTGGCCCACGCGCACCCTGCTCGACGCGCTCTAGCTTCCTTGGGTCGGAAATACCGCGTGGGGAAAGGGGGCAGCGCCCCCGCTTCCGGGGCGGCGGGCGTGGCGCATTTGCCGGGCCATGCCCGGCAAATAGCGGCGTCCCGCCGACCTCGGGTGTCAGGCGACCATTTTCTCGGCCGCCTTCAGGTCCACCGAAACCAGTTGGCTGACCCCCTGCTCCTGCATGGTCACGCCGAACAGGCGGTCCATCCGGCTCATCGTCACCGCGTGGTGCGTGATGATCAGAAACCTGGTGTCCGTGCGGCGGCACATCTCGTCCAGCAGGTCGCAGAACCGGCCCACATTGGCATCGTCCAGCGGCGCGTCCACCTCGTCGAGCACGCAGATCGGCGCCGGATTGGCCAAGAAGACGGCAAAGATCAGCGCCAGCGCGGTCAGCGACTGTTCCCCCCCTGACAACAGGCTCAGCGTCGACAATTTCTTGCCCGGCGGCTGGCACATGATTTCCAGCCCTGCATCCAGCGGGTCGTCGCTTTCGACCATGACCAGCTTGGCCTCGCCCCCGCCGAACAGGTGCTTGAACAGCACGCCGAAATTTTCGTTCACCTGTTCGAAGGCGGTCAGAAGGCGCTCGCGGCCTTCGCGGTTCAGACTGGCGATACCCGAACGCAGCGCGCGAATGGCCTCTTCCAGGTCGGTCTTCTCCTTGACCAGCGAGTCATGCTCTTCCTGCACCTCGCGGGCGTCTTCCTCGGCCCGCAGGTTCACCGCGCCCAGCGCGTCGCGCTGCCGGCGCAGCCGGTTCACATCGTTCTCGATCGTCTCGGAATCCGGCATCTCGTTTGGGTCGGTCTCCAGCCGTTCCAGCAGCTTGTCCGGCGTGACCTCCTGTGCTTCCATAATGCGTTCCGCCGCATAATCCACGGTTTCCCGGGCCGCCTCGGCCCGCGCCTCGGCCCGGGCGCGCGCCTCGCGGGCTTCGCCGGCGGCGCGTTCGGCCTCGCGTTCGGCCAGGCTGGCCTCGCGCAGGGCGGTTTCGGCCTCGGCCAGCGCATCGGCAGCCTGCTTGCGCCGGTCCTCGGCCTCGCCTATCGCGTCGGCCAGTTCGTCGCGTTTGGCGGCGATCTCGGACGGGGCCGATCGCGCCTCTTGCAACTCGGCCTCGCTGGCATCACGCCGCTCCTGCAATTCTGCCGATCGCTTCGACGCGGTCTCCAGCCGGTGTTTCCAGCCCGAGACTTCCTTGGTCACTTCCTGGCTGCGCTTGAGCCGCGCTTCGCCCTCGCGGCGCAATTCGTCATGGGCCGAGCGCTTGGCCATCATGGTCATGCGCGCCGCTTCCACCGTCACTTTCACATCCTCGACCGAGGCGCGCGCCGCCTCCAGGTCACCCAGATCCTTCAGGCCCGCTTCGGCCTCGACCAGTGCCTTGCGCGCGGCCAGCGCCTCTTCCTCGTTGCGCGTCACCGCCAGACCAGAGCTTTCCAGCTTTCCCTCGGCCAGGTTGCGGTCCGCCTCGGCACGGCTGAGCGCTCGGGCGGCCTCGGCAACACGGGCATCGGCGGCGCGACGGGCTTCGCGGGCACTGCGCTCGGCCTCGGTCAATTCGGCCATGCGCCCGGTCAGGCTGTCATGGGCCATGCGCGCGCCCTGCGCTTTGGCGTTGGCCTCTTCGAGATCACGCTTGAGTTCGACAAGACGGTTGAGCTGTTGCAATCGAAGCGCCGCGGCCGACGGCGCATCTTCGGCCGCCGAACGGAACCCGTCCCAGCGCCAGAGATCGCCTTCGATGCTGACCAGTCGCTGGCCCGGCAAAAGGTCCTTTTGCTGGCGCGGACCGTCGGCGGCCTCGACCAGTCCCACCTGCCCCATCCGGCGCACCAGGACCGGGGGCACCGACACATAATTGGTCAGTGCCATGACCCCGTCGGGCAAGGATTGCGGCTGGGCATAGCCAGGAAGCGCGACCCAGCCCGATGTGTCTTCGTCCTCGACCGCCGGGGCACGCAGGTCGTCGGCCAATGCCGCGCCGAGCGCCTTTTCGTAGCCACCCTCGACACGCAGTTGATCGAGGATCTGCGCGCCTTCCTCGGCATCGCGATCCACCATCTTGGCCAATGCGCCGACCTCGGCGCGCAGCGCGTTGGCCTCGCCCTCGGCCTCGGACCGCTGGGCGCGGGCATCGGCCTCGCGGTTCTGGGTTTCGCTGCGGGCTGTCTCGGCCTCGGACAGGACCTGCTCGGCCTTCTCGGCGGTAGCGCGGGCGGTGGTCGCGGCCTCTTGCGCGGCGGCATAGTCCGTTGCGGCCTTTTCAAGGGCCGCTTGCGCCTCGCCCTGCGTCGCCTTGGCCCGGGCCGCCTCTGACTCCGCCTTTTCGAGGGTTTTGCGATTGTCCTCGATCAGGCGTTGCGCCGATTGGTGGCGCGCGGCCAGGCGGGCCACGTCCTCGGTCAACTGGCTCAGGTCGGTTTCTCGGTCCTGCAGGACTTGCGCGGCATCATGCGCCTCGGCCTGAGCGGCTTCCAGCTTCGCGGCATGGCCCTCGCCCGCCTTGGCCAGCTCGCGCGCTTCCCATTCCAGCCGTTCGATCGTCTCGCCCGCATCCTTGTTCAGCCCCGCCTCACGATCCATGTCGCGGGTCAGCTGTTCGATCCGCGCGGTCAGCGTTTCGATGGTTTGCCGGGCGCGCGCTTCCTGGTCATTGAGCGTGTCGCTTTGCACTTGAAGGCGCTGCAGCACGGCAGCGGCGATGGCCTCTTCCTCGCGCAGTGGAGGAAGTCCTTCCTCGACTCCGGCTCGCTGCTTCGCCGCTTCGCGGGCGGCAGTCTCGGCGCGGCCGGCCTCGGTGGTCCGTTCGGTCAGCGCAGCGGCCGCCGCGGCGCGCGCCTCGTCCGCCTCTCTCCAGCGACGGTAGAGCAACAGCCCCTCGGCCTGGCGCAGTTCTTCGCCGATCGCGCGGTAGCGGGCGGCCTGCCGCGCCTGCCGCGCCAGTTGCTGCAGCTGGCCCGCCAGCTGCTCGATCACGTCATCGACGCGGGCCAGGTTGGTTTCCGAGCCCTTGAGCTTCAACTCGGCCTCGTGCCGGCGCTGGTAGAGGCCCGAAATCCCGGCCGCCTCTTCCAGGATACGCCGCCGTGCCTTGGGCTTGGCGTTGATCAACTCGCTGATCTGGCCCTGCCGGACCAGCGCGGGCGAATGGGCGCCGGTCGAGGCATCCGCGAACAACATCTGGACGTCGCGGGCCCGCACATCCTTGCCGCTGACCTTGTAGGCACTGCCCACGTCGCGGGTGATACGGCGCATGATCTCGAGGTTGTCAGTATCGTTGAACGAGGCCGGCGCGAGGCGCTCGGAATTATCCAGGTGCAACGAGACTTCGGCGAAGTTGCGGGCCGGCCGCGTGGCGGCGCCGGCGAAGATCACGTCCTCCATCCCGCCGCCGCGCATGGCGGTGGGGCGGTTTTCGCCCATGACCCAGCGCAGGGCCTCTAGCAGGTTGGACTTGCCACAGCCATTGGGCCCGACCACGCCGGTCAGCCCGTCGGCGATCACCAGGTCGGTGGGATCGACGAAGCTTTTGAAACCGTTGAGTCTGAGGCGGGTGAACCGCATGGGTGGCTGCTCGTTCGTGATTCCTGTCCAAGGATCATCGTGTCGCGCGTTTTCGTCCCCTGTCAACGCGGCCGGCACCCGATCTGGGCAAATTTGCACCCTTATCCACAAGATATTGCGATTCCGGGTGCGACGATTCCAGCACCAGGTCAAAACATTTCATTATTGACATATGTCTCCAACTCGCCCATGTTCAGAAATATCAAGACTACGACATATATCAGGAGGCAACCATGCCCGAGACGAACCAACGCCCGGCGGACACCTATTCGCCACTCTACTTCCTGGCCTCCCTGGGGGCCGGTGGCCTTGCCGTCACCTTCTTCATGTACCTGATGTTCTGGGTTCCCCACCCGGACCAGCCTGTCCCGATCTTCGAAGATATCATGGCCGCTTTCCAATCCGGGGGCCTTCCGCTTCAGGCCGCGATCCTGGTGGCCGTCACCGGCATCGCCGGCTTCGCCTTCCTGAATATCAAACTACTCATCTGGAACCTGCGCCAGCTTTCGGTCTTCTCCAAGACCGAGAAATTCGACAAGCTGGTCAATTCCAACGCCGAGACCACCCTGTTGGCCATGCCCTTGGCGCTTGCGATGACAGTGAACGCGATGTTCATCCTTGGCCTGGTCTTCGTGCCCGGCCTCTGGACCGTCGTGGAATATCTGTTCCCGATGGCTCTGATCGCCTTTGCCCTGATCGGCTGGATCGCGTTCCGCCGCATCGGCGCCTTCCTGGGCCGCGTGCTATCCGAAGGTGGCGTGTTCGACGTGACCGCCAACAATTCCTTCGCCCAGCTTCTGCCCGCCTTCGCGCTGTCCATGGTCGCCGTGGGCCTGGCCGCCCCCGCCGCCATGAGTACCGCGCCGTTGACCGTTGGCATCTCGCTGATCCTGTCGATCACCGTGGGCACCATCGCCGCGCTCTACGCAGTCGTCGCCGCCGTGGTCGCCTTCAACTCGATGCTGCACCATGGCACCGCCAAGGAAAGCGCCCCGACCCTGATGGTCGTCGTGCCGATCCTGACCGTGCTGGGCATCATGATGCTGCGCCAGAACCATGGTCTGCACACCACGTTCGAGACCCATGGCGGCACGGCGGACAACCTGATGATGACCACTGCTATCCTGGCCGTGCAGGGTGTGTTCCTGGCCCTTGGCCTGTTGGTGCTGCGCCGTCAGAAATACGCCGATGCCTATCTGCGCGGTGACGGAAATTCGCCCGGCGCCTACGCGCTGGTCTGCCCCGGCGTCGCCCTGTCCGTGATGACTCACTTCTGGATCAACAAGGGCCTTGTCGGCGCTGGTATGATCGCCAAGTTCGGTGTCGCCTACTGGGCCTTCAGCGGCGTCGCCATCGCGTTCCAGGTCGCGATGATCGCCTTGGTCTTCCACCTGAACCGGCGCCACTTCCGTCGCCCCGTTGCGGGCCACGCGGTGCCGGCCGAATAAGCAAGACGATCTTTGCAAATGAACGGGCGCGCCGAAGGTGCGCCCGTTTTGCTGTATTGCCAGCGCCTGCGGCCCGTGCCACCGTCCGCCCAAACAACAAGAGGTGGCCCATGCCCGACACGGTTCGCGTTCCCAACGATCTCGACAGTTTCTGGATGCCCTTCACGGCCAGTCGCTGGTTCAAGGACAATCCACGCCTGATCCATAAGGCCGCAGGGTGCTATTACACCTCGGTCGACGGCAAGACCCTGTTCGATGGCACCGGAGGGCTTTGGTGCTGCAACGCGGGCCATGCGCATCCACGCATTACCGAAGCGATCCAGCGCCAGGCCGCCGATCTGGATTTTGCCCACAATTTCAACCAGGGCCATCCCGTCGCCTTCGAGGCCGCCGCGCGCGTCACCGACCTGGCGCCGGGCTTCGACCATGTCTTTTTCACCAATTCGGGGTCCGAATCTGTCGATACCGCGCTAAAGATCGCGCTGGCCTATCACCGCCACCGTGGAGAGGGGCAGCGGCGCCTGCTGGTTGGCCGGGAAAAGGCCTATCACGGGATCAATTTCGGCGGCCTGTCCGTGGGCGGGCTGGGCCTGAACAAGGGGCAGTTCGGCACGCTCTATCCCGCCACCGCGCATTTGCGGCACACATCCCTGCCCGAGAACGCCTTTTCACGCGGGATGCCCGACCAGGGGGCCGAACTGGCCGATGACCTGCAACGCCTGTGCGACCTGCACGGTGGCCACACGATCGCCGCCGTGATCGTGGAACCGATCAGCGGTGCGGGCGGGGTCTATCCGCCGCCCGAGGGCTACCTGGAGCGCCTGCGCGAAATCTGCGACACCCACGGCATATTGCTGATCTTCGACGAGGTCATCACCGGCTTCGGGCGCACCGGCAATGCCTTCGCCTACCAGAGTTTCAGCGTGAAGCCCGACCTGATCACCTGCGCCAAGGGCATGACCAACGCGACCGTCCCGATGGGCGGCGTCCTGGTCACGAAAGAGGTGCGCGAGGCCTTCCTCTCCGGCCCCGCCAAGATGCCCGACCTGTTCCACGGCTACACCTATTCCGGCCATCCGCTGGCTTCGGCGGCCTGTATCGCCACGCTGGATGTCTACCGCGACGAAGGCATTTTCGAAAATGCCGCCGCCATGGCCGCCCCGTGGGAGGACATGCTGCATTCGCTGGGCGACCTGCCCGGCGTGGTCGATATCCGCAATTTCGGCATCGTCGGCGCGGTCCAGCTGGAAACGAAAGGCACGGTGGGCGATGCCGGGCGCGCAGCCTATGAAGGCCTTTGGGAAAAGGGTCTGATCGCCCGGCCCGTGGGCGACAGCCTGTGCCTGTCCCCGCCCCTGACCATCACGAAGGACCAGATCGAGGAGATCGGCGGCAAATTGCGGGACCAGTTGGCCGGCTAGGCACGTCGGCGCGGCAGGTCCGAAAGGCGCGTGGTGGTCGAAAGCGCGTCGGGGTCCACCCGCAGCTCGATCACCGCGAGCATGCCGGACCCGCGCGCCCGGTCGAACGCTGCCGGGAAATCCGCCGTGGCCGAGACGACTTCTCCGTGTCCGCCATAGGCGCGCGCCAGCGCGGCGAAATCCGGGTTGGCAAGTTGCGTGCCCGAGACCCGGCCCGGATAGGTCATTTCCTGGTGCATGCGGATCGTGCCATAGCGGCCGTTGTTCACGACGATCACGATGGGCTTGGCCCCGTGCTGAACGGCGGTCGACATCTCATTCAGGGTCATCTGGAAGCATCCGTCGCCCGCGAAACAGATCACGTCCCGGTCGGGATGTTCGATCGACGCCGAAACCGCCGCCGGAAATCCGTATCCCATCGAACCGCTGGTCGGCGCCAGCTGCGTGCCGTGGCGCTTGTAGCAGAAATACCGATGCAGCCAGGCCGCGTAATTGCCCGCGCCGTTCGTCAGGATCGCATCTTCGGGCAAGTGCTCGGACAGCCACAGAACGATTTGTTCCAGCTTCACGTCGCCGGGGGTTTCCTGCGGGGCCACCCAGGCCTCGTAATCGGCGCGGGCCGCGCGGGTCCAGTCCGACCAGTCCCGCCCGCAGCCGGGCAGGCGCGACAGGGCGCGGATGAAACCCACCGCATCGGCGGTGACCGCCACCTCGGGCTGATAGACCCGGCCCGGCTCGCTCGCATCGGCATGGACATGGCATATCCGGCAATGGGGAACGGCCGGGTCGATCAGGGTATAGCCCCGGGTTTCGATATCCCCCAGCCGCGACCCGATAACCAGTAGAGCATCCGCCGCCCTGACCCGTTCGGCCAGCGCCGGGTTCATGCCGACATTCAGGTCGCCCGCATAGCAGGGATGGCGATTGTCGAGGTAGTCCTGTCGCCGAAACCCCAGCGCCACGGGCACGCCCTGTGCCTCGGCGAAACGCCCAAGGTCATGGGCCGCGTCGCGCGACCAGTGCGGCCCGCCCGCGACAACCAGGGGGCGCTCGGCCCGGCTCAGCCATTCCAGCGCATCCTCGGCCGTGCTGGAATGCATCGGGGCCAGCTCCAGCAAGGGCGCTCGAATCGCAGGCGATTCGACACGCGCCGACAACATGTCCTCGGGAAGGGCCAGAACCACCGGACCGGGCCGCCCGCTGACGGCGACGGAAAAGGCCCGGGCGACGTATTCGGGCAGGCGTTCGGTCTGGTCGACCTTGGCGACCCACTTGGCCAAGCCGCTGAACATGGCGCGATAGTCGACTTCCTGAAAGGCCTCGCGGTCTTGGTGATCGCGCGCGATCTGCCCCACGAACATCACCATCGGTGTGCTGTCCTGCCGAGCAATATGGATGCCGGCACTGGCATTGGTGGCGCCAGGCCCGCGCGTTACGAAGCAGACGCCCGGCTGGCCGGTCATCTTGCCATAGGCTTCGGCCATCATGGCTGCACCGCCTTCCTGGCGGCAGACGAGGTTCGCGATACCGCTCTCGTGCAGCCCGTCCAGCGCCGCGAGAAAGCTCTCGCCCGGCACAGAGAAAACCCGCCGCACCCCCAAACGCTTCAGCTGATCGACAAGGATTTCACCGCCGTGACGTATCATGCCCGCTCCTTCGCAATTTCGCACAAGCATGTGCCACGCCGCGCGGGGTGGCAAGCCGAAGCCACGCAGCTATGTTCTGCTCAAACCAGAACATGAGGTAACGCTATGTCCTACCTTCTCGGCCTGTCCGGATCCCTGCGCCAGGCATCGACGAATACCACGCTGATGCGCGCCGCCGCCCGGATCTATGACCCGGCGGAATTCATCGAGGGCGACCTGGACCTGCCGCTTTACAATGGCGATGTCGAGGACATCGGAATTCCCGAAAAGGTTCAGGCTTTGTCCGACCAGATCGCCGGGGCCGAAGCTGTCGTCATTTCTTGTCCGGAATACAACAAGGCGCTGTCGGGTGTGATGAAGAATGCCCTCGACTGGGTCAGCCGGACCAAGGGCAACCCCTGGCGCGACCAACCGGTCGCCATCATGTCGGCGACAGCCGGGCGCGCGGGCGGCGAACGATCGCAATCATCACTGCGGCTTTGCCTGAACCCGTTCCGTCCCGTTGTGATCCCCGGCCCGGAGGTTCTGATCGCAGGCAGCGGTGACGCCTTTGACGAGAATGATGAACTGGTCAACGAAGCCTCGGTGCGGATGCTGACCGACCTGATGGATCAATTGCGGGCCATGGCGCGCGGCTAGAGGCTGGCGCGGGGGTCGAAGGCGGCCGGGATGCGGTCGCGGCCCTCCAACATAAGATCGGCCATGACCTCGCCGGCCAGCGGTGCCATGCCGAACCCGATCTTGAAGCCGCCGTTCGCGATGAACTCGCCCGGTCGGAACGGGTGAGGCCCCAACATCGGGGCGCGGGTGCGACTGCGCGGCCGCACCCCGGCCCAGCGGCGAATCTCGGGGGCCTCGGCAAAGGCGGGCACCGCAGCGCGGGCGCTGACCAGCAGGGCATCGCTTTGCGCGTCGGTCCCGTCCGGGCTGTCGAAGTCGCGCTCGGTGGTGGACCCGACCGCCACGGTGCCATCGGCATGTGGCACGATGTGCAATCCCTCGACGAAAAGCTGTGGCATCGCGGCGGCGTCATGGGCCAACAGGACCGCCTGACCCTTGATACCGGCGCCCACAAGGCGGCTGTGGCGGGCGGTCATCTCTTGCAGCCCGCGCCAGCCCGTGGCCCAGACAACCTTGCCTTCCGCATCGCCCTGCGCGGCAATCTCTGCGCCCTTGGCGCGTATGGCCGCGGCCAGCGCCTCACAGGCGCGCCCGGGATGCAGCCGCGCGGTCAGGGTGTCATGGATCAGGTAACCGGTGGGGGTTTCGGGGGCCCATTCGCCGCCGGGGCTTTCGACGACCGCCCAGCTTGCGCGCCCTTGCCAGAGCCGCGCCGCGCCCACGGCGCGGTCATGCGCCCGCGACAAGGCGTCGGCATCCGCCACCGGCTGCCAGCGCCCGGTGCGCGCATAGCCCGGCGTCAGGCCACCGACAGCCTCGACTTCGGCCCAGAACGCCCCGGCCATCAGCAGGCTTTCGAGCTGAAAGGCCTTCTTTTCGTTCCACTGTTCCGGCACATGCGGGGCCAGCGCGCCGACGATGCCACCGGATGATCCCGCAGCCACGCCCGCGGGGTCGATCACGCGCACCGAGGCCCCCCGCCGGATGCAGCACCACGCGACGGACAAGCCGAAAGCCCCGGCCCCGAACACGGTCACGTCCACCATTGCCAATCCCCCGTTTTCCGACGCATCTTCCGGGGCAGAGCCATAGGACAGATCACGATGACAGACCAGCGGGCCCAGATCGACTGGCGCGAGGGGCGGGTGCCCGTCTCGACGCGTTTCGACGATCCCTATTTCTCGCTCCAGGATGGGGTGGCCGAAACCACCCATGTCTTTCTGGATGGCAACGACCTGCCCGCAAGGTTCCGCGATGGCTTTCACATCGCCGAACTGGGGTTCGGAACGGGGCTGAATTTCCTGGTCGCGCTGATGGCGTTCCGCGCGGCGGGCATCAAGGGCAAGCTGCGTTTCACCAGTTTCGAGGCCTTCCCCATGGTTCCGGACGACCTGCAACAGGCGCTTGCCGCCTATCCCGACATGCCCGGCGCCCTGCTGCGTGATGGTGTGCCGGAGGTTCTGGACGGCCCCGACTTCCAACTGCACGTCGTGGCGGGCGATGCGCGCCAGACCCTGCTTGCCTGGCCGGGCCGCGCCGATGCCTGGTTCCTCGACGGGTTCTCGCCGGCCAAGAACCCCGAACTTTGGGGCCCGGACCTGATGGTCGAGGTCGCCCGCCACACCGCCACGGGCGGCAGTGCGGCCACCTATACCGCCGCCGGCAACGTGCGCCGCGCGCTGGATGCGGCAGGGTTCGACGTGACGCGCGCACCCGGTTTCGGACACAAGCGCCACATGACCCGGGCAAGGCTGCGCTGATGCAGTCCAATACCCGCCTCGGCATCCTGTTGATGATCGCCACGACCTTCGTCTTTGCCATGCAGGACGGGATCAGCCGCCACCTGGCGCGCGAATACAACGTGCTGATGATCGTGATGATCCGCTACTGGTTCTTCGGCCTGTTCGTCATGGCCATCGCACAGCGGCAGGCCGGATCGATCCGGGCCGCCGCGCGCACGTCCCAGCCTGCCTTGCAGGTCTTTCGCGGCCTGCTGCTGGCCGCCGAGATCTGCGTCATGGTGCTGGCCTTCGTCTACCTCGGCCTGGTCGAAAGCCACGCGGTCTTCGCCTGCTACCCGCTGCTGATCGCGGCGCTGTCCGGTCCTGTACTGGGCGAAGGCGTGGGCTGGCGGCGCTGGGTGGCGATCGGCGTGGGTTTCGTCGGCGTGCTGATCATCCTGCAACCGGGGATCACGGTGTTCCAGCCCGCCGCGATCATTCCGCTGATCTCGGCCACGATGTTCGCGCTTTACGGCTTGCTGACCCGATACGCGGCCCGTCGCGACAGCGCGGCAACCTCGTTCTTCTGGACCGGGATCAGCGGAATGGGGGCCCTGACCTTGGCCGGTATCTGGTTTTGGGAACCGATGACGGCGCCCGACTGGGGCTGGATGGGGGCGCTGTGCATAACCGGTGCGCTCGGGCATTTCCTACTGATCAAGACCTACGAGGTGGCCGAGGCCAGCGCGGTGCAGCCCTTCGCCTACCTGCAATTGGTGTTTGCCTCGGCGTTGGGCATCGTGGTCTTCGGCGAAACGCTGGATCCCAATGTCGCCATCGGCGCGGGGGTCGTCGTCGCGGCGGGTATCTTCACCCTGACCCGAACCCGGCGCGCCGCCTGACGTTCATTCGGGCCGGGCCGGGGGCCGGATGAACGGGATATCGCCCTGACCTTCGACGCCCCGCCGCACGGCTGGCGGGGCATCGGCCTCCTCGGGCGCCGCAGCGGCACCCAAGCCTTCAGGCCTGGGACGCGGCCGGATCAGCGGCATCGCGCCCCGCAGCAGCTTGCTGAACGCGACCGGGCCGGTTTGCCCGGTCAGACGCGCGCGATAGACGGGGATGCCCTCGGTCACGCGCATCACGTAGTTGCGGGTTTCCCGGAAGGGGATGTGTTCGATCCAGTCGACCACGTCCATATCGCCGCGCCTGGGGTCGCCGCGTTCGCCAATCCAGTTGCGCACGCGACCCGGCCCGGCATTGTACCCCACCGCGATCAGGACCGGGCTGTCACCGAATTCGCGCTGCAGGTAATCCAGATAGGCCCCGCCCAGCCGCGCATTGTAGGGCCAGTCCAGGACCAGCCGCGCCCGCGAATAGGGCAGGTCGAGGTCCCGTGCCATGTCCTGTGCCGTGCCCGGCATCAGCTGCATCAGGCCCAACGCCCCCACCGCGCTTCCTGCATCGGTGCGAAATTCGCTTTCCTGCCGGGCGACGGCCATGGCCAGGGCCATATCCACGGGCAGGTCCATCTCGGCCATCGAATGCAGGGGAAAATGGATGTCCTGCACCAGGATGTCGCCGCGCAGCGCAGTCTTGGCGACGAGCACGGCGAAGAACGGCTCGTCCAGCTCCATCAGCAGGCCACCCAGCTGGCCCACCTGGGTGCGGTCGAGCGCCTTCGCCAGATCCGCGACGAACAGCACGGACAGCCCCCGTTCCTGCCCGGACAGCAGCATCATCGCGGCCCGGAACCGATCATCCGTAATGAAGTCGGCCTCTTGCCAGTCCGGAAACACCTCGCCCCCGGCCAAGGCCGGGTCCAAAGGTCGCCCGATCCGTTCGGATGCAAGCAGCCCGTAGAAGGTCGATTGGTGATCCGCCCCGCGCGCGAAGGCCGCCCGGGCCGCCGCATCATCGCCTAATGCCGCGTGTGCGCGGCCGAGCCAGTATCCCGCGCGCCCCGAGGATATCGGCGTCGACACTGCCGCTTCGAAGGTCTGGAAATGACGCAGGGCCAGGGCGGGATCGTCAAGGTAGGTCAGGGCCAGGTATCCCGACAACCATTCCAGGTCGGCAAAGGACGCGCCGTCGTCAAGGAAATGCCGGCTGGCAAGGTCATAGGCGATGCGCGGCTTGCCTTCGCGCATCTGCCAGCGCGCCAGGATACGGCGCCAACTGCCCCAGCGCCACGGATGCACCAGCGCCTCGGCGCTGGTCGATCGTTCACGCATCAGGGCCACGGCCTCGGTCCAGTCGCCCCGCCCGGCCAGCCAGTTGAACCGGTCATAGGCAAGGCCGGGGTCGCCCCGCAGGCGGGCGGGAACGAGATCGAGCCGCTCGTCCAGGTCATCCGCCCCGTCGATATAGCCGATCCGGGCGCGCACCAGGGCCCGGTGGCCTTCATCCAGGTGCGGCAGAAGCCGCGCGGCATCCTCGGTGCGCCAGCGCCAAAGCAACATGTCGGCCCGCGCCGCATGATGCGGCAGCAGCAGGTCGGGATAGGCCCCGATCAGCGCGTCGAATCCCCGTTCGTCCAAGCCGAGACTGCGCCAGGTCTCGATCAGCATCTCCTGCGCCGCGTCGGCGCCTCCGTCCGCCATCAGGGCCCGGGCATAGGCCAACGCCCCCTCGCCCGTTTCGGGCGCCCGGCCATCGAAGAAGGCGATCACGTCGGCATTCGGCACGGTGTCTTCGATCAGGCCCTCGGCGGCTTCACGCGCAGCATCGAGGCCCGGCCAGCCGGAGCGGGCCGCAAGGAAGGCCGGGTATTCGGCGAAGACCGCGTCACCTTCGCGCAGCCGCATCCAGGTGATCAGGTCACGACCAAGGTCGCCTTCCTCGGCCATCAGGGCATAGGCGGTCTGCCAATCGCCCTCTTGCGCGGCGGCGAAGGCCGCCTGGGCGGCGGGCACGTCGGCCGGGCCCTGCGCCGCACTGCCACCTGCGAGGCCCAACCAGAGACCGATCGCTGCCAGAAACTGCTTCATCATCCGCCCTTTGCCCCCGTGGCGTCATGGCCGTTTTGCGCGGAAGGCTAGCGTGATTGCACCGGGCCGCAATTCACAAACTTGGCAAAGGCGGAAAACCGCACTAGGTTCCGCGCGATTTAGCCACGGGTGCCCCGTGCCCCGAACATGAGAAGGAAGCGTGTCATGATCAAAGGGTCCATTCCCGCCCTCGTCACGCCGTTCAAGGACGGCCAGCTGGATCTTGAGACGCAGAAGAAACTGGTGGACTGGCATGTGGACCAGGGCAGCCACGGGATTGTGCCCGTGGGCACGACGGGCGAAAGCCCGACCCTGACCCATGCCGAACACGACACCGTCGTGGCCGAGGTGGTCAAGGCCGCCGCAGGCCGTATCCCGGTGATCGCCGGTGCCGGGTCCAACAACACCGCCGAGACCGTGCGCCTGGTCAAGGCCGCGAAAGAGGCCGGGGCCGATGCCGCGCTGGTCGTCACGCCCTATTACAACAAGCCCACCCAGAAGGGCCTGATCGCGCATTACACGGCCGCCGCCGATTGCGGCCTGCCGATCATCATCTACAACATCCCCGGTCGTTCGGTCGTGGACATGAGCCCGGCAACCATGGGGGAACTGGCGCGCCACCCCAACATCATCGGAGTCAAGGACGCCACCGGCGACCTGGCCCGCGTGCCCAGGCAACGCATCACCTGCGGCACCGATTTCATCCAGCTGTCGGGCGAGGATGCCACGGCACTGGGCTTCAATGCCCATGGCGGCCGGGGCTGCATCTCGGTCACGGCCAACGTGGCGCCCAAGCTGTGCTCGGAAATGCAAGAGGCGACCCTGGCCGGCGATTTCGACGCGGCGCTGACGATCACCGACCGCCTGATGCCGCTTCATATTGCCATCTTCGTGGAACCGGGCCTTGTGGGCGCCAAGTACGGCATGTCCCTTCTGGGGCTGTGTTCGAACGAGGTGCGGTCGCCCTTGGCAGAGCTCGAAGACAGTACCAAGGCACAGATTCGCAACGCGATGGTGCATGCGGGTCTCCTGAACTAGCCGCGCAACCAGCCCGGGTCGAACCGCATATCCGTCAGGCCCGTGAATCGGGCCACCCGTTCCAGTTCGGCGGTCAGCGCGGCCAGCCGGCCCTTGCCCATGGCCACCCCCTGTTCGGGCCAGAACGCGGCCACGCGCAGGGCGCGGCCGTCGCGTTTGGCGTCGATACGCCCGATCAGGCGATCCCCCTGCATGACCGGAAAGACGTAGTAGCCGTAGCGCCGCTTTTTGGCAGGCACGAAGATTTCGATCCGGTAGTGAAAGCCGAACAAGCGTTCGGCCCTGGCCCTGTCCCTCAGGGCCGGGTCGAACGGTGACAGCAGGCGCACACGGTTCGACGGGTCGGGCAAGTCGGTGACAGCCGCCATCTGCCCGGCATCGGTAAAACTGCGTCGCGGCGCGCCGTCGGCGCCCACGACCTCGATCTCGGCAAGGCGGCCATCCCTTGCAGCCTGCGCGCACCAGTCGCGTGCCTCGTCACGGGTGACGATCTCGAAGAAGGCGGCCAGCTCGCCGCTGGTGCCGAAACCCAGCCGGGCCAGCGCGGCGGACATGGCCCAGTCGATGATCCCGGCATCGTCACGTCGCGCGTTCAGGTATTGCTCCGGAATCACCCTCTCGGCCAGGTCGTAATACTTGCGAAACCCCCGGCGGTGGCAGATGGCCAGGCGGCCGGACCGCCAAAGAAATTCCAGCGCCGTCTTCGATGGATGCCAGTCCCACCACCCGGTCGAGCCCTTCGTCTCGCCCGCGCCCACGTCTAAGGAACAGGTCGGGCCCTGTTCGGCGATCCGGTCCAGGATCGTGTCCAGTTCCGAATCCCAGCCTTCGCACCGCCATTTGGGCCAGCGGCGGCGCATCGCCGCCTCGTCGCGTTCGAATTTCAGCCGCCACATCGGGTAGAATTCCATCGGCACCACGGCGGCGTCATGGGTCCAGTGTTCAAAGGCGGTGCGGTCGCGGCCGACCGCATGTTCCAGCGCGCGGGGGCGATACTGGCCGCGCCGCGCCCATAGGATCAGGTCATGCGCGCGGGCCAGTGTGTTGACGCTATCGACCTGCACGAAGCCCAGATCGACCAGCAGTCGGGCCAGATCCGCCCCGCGCCCGGGGCCGGCCACGGGCCGCAACAGGTGGTGCCGGTCGAGGAACAGGCGGCGGGCCTGGCGATTGGACAGGACTGGGCGGGTCATGGACCGCGATCCTATAGGTCTGGCCGCCGATGGCCAGACCGCTTGTGCGGACCCCGCCCATGCCCTATCTCAGGCCCCTATGTCCAAGAAGCAACCCGACAACCCGAACTACAAGGTCATCGCCGAGAACCGCCAGGCCCGCCGCGACTACGAGATCAAGGACGATCTTGAATGCGGCATCGTGCTGTCCGGGTCCGAGGTCAAATCCCTGCGCACGGGTCAGTCGAACATCGCCGACAGCTACGCCAGCGTCGAGGATGGCGAGTTGTGGCTGACCAATGCCTATATCGCCCCCTACAAGCAGGCCATGTTCCCGCACGAGGAACGGCGCCGCCGCAAGCTGCTAGTGAACAAGCGCGAACTGGCCCGGCTGTGGAATGCCACCCAGCGCGAAGGCATGACCCTTGTCCCGCTGGTCATGTATTTCAACCATAAGGGCATTGTGAAGCTGAAGATCGCCACGGCCAAGGGCAAGAAGAAAGCCGACAAGCGTGCCACCGAAGCCAAGCGCGACTGGAATCGCCAGAAGCAGCGCCTGCTCAAGCACGGGGAATAGGGGCGCGTTTCTCTCACTGTCCCCGGGGGACATGGTGGGCCTATCCTGACGTGGCTGCAATTCAAACCGGCCGCGCAGGCCGACCGCTTCGGCGGGACAACAGGAGTGGGGACCATGGAACAACTCATCATTCAACTCGTATCGGGTGCCATCGGCGGCAACGTGGCCGGCGGCATCTTCAAGAACCTGTCGCTGGGCACGCTCGGCAATTCCATCGCGGGGATCGTCGGCGGGGGGCTTGGCGGCCAGATCATCGGCATGCTGGGCGCCGACGGCATGGCCGCCGCGGCGGCCTCGGGCGGCATGGATATCGGCTCGATCCTCGGGTCGGTCGCGGGTGGCGGCGTGGGCGGCGGCGCGTTGCTTGCTCTCGTCGGAGCCGTGAAGAACATGATGGCCAAGTAAGGCAACCGGTTTGCATTCCCGGTTCAAGGCGCGTCCAGACGGGCGCGCCTTTCTGCATGGAAACCTTGCAGTATTCGGGGCGCGGCGGTAGGGACAGGGCGTTTCCAGCGCGAGAGTGACCCGATGGCAACCGACGACCCCAAAACGCTCGTTTCCACCGACTGGCTTGCCAGTCATCTCAAGGACCCCGACCTGAGGGTGATCGACGCCTCGTGGTACATGCCCGCCGACGCACGTGATGCAAAGGCAGAGTATGACGCGGCCCACATCCCCGGCGCGCGCTTCTTCGATATAGACGAGATCAGCGATCACCGTTCGGAACTGCCGCACATGGTGCCTCCGGTCGAGAAATTCATGTCGCGCATGCGCGACATGGGCGTGGGCGACGGGCACCAGATCGTCGTCTATGACGGGGCCGGGCTGTTTTCCGCCGCGCGCGTCTGGTGGCTGTTTCGCCTGATGGGCAAGGCGGATGTGGCAGTGCTGGATGGCGGGTTTCCGAAATGGCGGGCCGAGGGCCGCCCGGTCGAGGATATGCCCCCCGTTATCCGCGATCGGCACATGACCGTTCAGCGCCAGAACCAGATGGTCAAGGACGTGACCCAGGTGGCCCGCGCGGCCAAGCTCAAGGATCACGAGATCATCGACGCCCGCGCCGCCGAACGCTTTCGCGGCGAGGTCGAGGAACCGCGCGAGGGGTTGCGTTCGGGGCATATCCCGGGGTCGCGCAATCTGCCCTTCGGCGCGCTGCTGAATGGTGACGGCACCATGAAGCACGCCGACGCCATCAAGGCCGCCTTCGAGGCCGCCGGCGTCGACCTGTCCAAGCCCGCCATCACCAGCTGCGGGTCGGGCGTCACCGCAGCGATCCTGTCGCTGGCCCTGGAACGGATCGGAAAAACGGACCACGCCGTCTATGACGGAAGCTGGTCGGAATGGGGCATGTACGACGACCTGCCCATCGCAACCGGAGAAGCCTGATGCTCGAGAACCTGAGCCAACAACCCGCCGACAAGATCCTTGCGCTGATGGCGCAGTTCAAGGCCGATGACCGGCCCGGCAAGATCGACCTCGGCGTCGGTGTCTACAAGAACGCCGAGGGCAAGACCCCGGTCATGCGCGCGATCAAGGCCGCCGAGCGCCGCCTGGTCGAGGAACAGGACAGCAAGTCCTATACCGGGCTGGCTGGCGACCCGGCCTTCGCCGATGCCATGATCGACCTGGTCCTGGGTGACAGCGTCGCCCGCGACCGCGTGGCGGCCATTGCCACGCCCGGAGGCACCGGCGCCTGCCGACAGGGGTTCGAACTGGTGCGGCTGGCCAATCCGAGCGCCACTATCTGGGTGTCGAACCCGACCTGGCCGAACCATGTCTCGATCCTCAACTTCATGAAGATGGATCAAAAGGCCTATCGCTATTTCGACGACACCACCGGCGGGATCGACTTCGACGGCATGCTGGAAGACCTGGCCGGGGCGACGGCCGGCGATATCGTCCTGCTGCACGGCTGCTGCCATAATCCCACCGGCGCCAACCTAACGCTTGACCAAATCGACGAGGTCATCGCCGTGATGGAAGGCAAGGGCCTGGTCCCGATGATCGACATCGCCTACCAGGGTTTCGGCGACGGGCTGGATGCGGATGCCGCCGTGACGCGGCGCGTGGCCACCGCCTTCGACAACGTTCTGATCGCGGCCAGCTGTTCGAAGAATTTCGGTGTCTACCGCGAGCGCACCGGCATCCTGATGGCGATTTCCAAGGATGCGGACGAGGCGGCGCTGAGCCAGCAGAACATGAACTACCTGAACCGACAGAACTATTCCTTTCCGCCAGATCATGGCGCCCGCTGCGTCAGCATGATCCTGTCGGACCCGGAATTGCGGGCCGACTGGCAGGCCGAGCTGGAAGAGGTGCGGCTTGGAATGCTAGAACTGCGCAAGCAGCTTGCGGACGAATTGCGCCGGCTGACCAACTCCGATGCCTTCGACTTCGTGGCCGAGCATCGCGGCATGTTCTCCCGCCTCGGGCTGTCGCCCGAACAGGTCGAGAAACTCAAGACCGACCACGCGATTTACATGGTGGGCGACAGCCGCATCAATATCGCGGGCCTGAACAAGGATACCGTGCCGGTCCTGGCCCGGGCCATCGCCGATGTGATGAACGTCTGATCCCGCGCATCCGGTGGAAAAGGAACGCCGGGCCCCGCGGTCCGGCGTTTTTCGTTTAGGCATGAAAAAACCCGGGCGATCGCTCGCCCGGGCAGTTTGTCAAAGGCTGTTCGGAAGGAAGATCAGCCTTTGGTGAAGTCGGGATAGGCTTCCATGCCCAGCTCGGTGGTATCGAGGCCCTGGATTTCGGACTCTTCGCTGACGCGAATGCCCATGAGGGCCTTGAGGATGAACCAGACCAACAGCGAAACCACGAAGGTGAAGGCCCCGTAGGCCAGGATACCCGTGATCTGCGCGCCGATGGTGGCGCTGCCCGAGAAGGCGACAGCGATGGTGCCCCAGATGCCCGCGATCAGGTGGACCGGGATGGCGCCGACCACGTCGTCGATCTTGAACTTGTCCAGCATCGGCACGGTCAGGACGACGATCACGCCACCCACGCCACCGATCAGCAGCGACCCGAAGAGCGACGGGGCCAGCGGTTCGGCGGTGATCGACACCAGCCCGGCCAGGGCACCGTTCAGCACCATGGTCAGGTCTACCTTGCCGTAGAGCAGCTGCGTCAGGATCAGCGCCGCGACGGCGCCGGAGGCGGCAGCCATATTGGTGTTGGCGAAGATCCGGCCGACATCGGTAATGTCCCCTACGGTGCCCGCGGCCAGCTGCGAACCGCCGTTGAAGCCGAACCAGCCCAACCACAGGATGAACGT
The DNA here is from genome assembly GCA_009908505.1 of Alphaproteobacteria bacterium. Taxonomy (GTDB): domain Bacteria; phylum Pseudomonadota; class Alphaproteobacteria; order Rhodobacterales; family Rhodobacteraceae; genus Salibaculum. Next base: position 63,031 of record JAAAPD010000067.1, read on the forward strand.
GCCCAGCGTCGCAAGCGCGAGGTTCGAACCGGGCATCGGGTTGACCTTGCCATCCTTGTACTTGCCCAGACGCGGGCCCAGCACAATGGCACCAGCCAGAGCGGCCCAGCCACCCACGGAGTGCACGACGGTCGACCCGGCGAAGTCCGAGAAGCCCAGTTGCGACAGGAAACCGCCGCCCCACTGCCAGGACCCGGTGATCGGGTACATGATGCCGGTCAGGATCACGACGAAGATCAGGAAGGGCCACAGCTTGATCCGCTCGGCCAACGCACCCGACACGATCGAGGCGGTCGCGGCCACGAACATCAACTGAAAGAAGAAGTCAGAGGCGACCGACGCGTAGCCAAGGTCGGCATCGGCGGCGGCGAGGCCGACCGGCTCCAGCACGGTGGGCACGAAGTTGGGCGCGAAATACCCGTTGAAGTCGCCCGGATACATCAGGTTGAAACCGACCAGCCAGTACATGATGGCTGCGGTCGAAAACAGCGCGATGTTTTTGGTCAGCTGCATCGTCACGTTCTTGGACCGGACCAGCCCGGCTTCGAGCATGGCAAATCCCGCTGCCATCCAGAAAACCAGGAAACCGCCCACCAGGAACAGCAGAGTGGTCATGATATAGGGGCCGATCTCGTCGAAGCCCGGCGCCGCGGCCTCCTGGGCCAGCGCGAGGGTCGGCAGGGCGGTCAGGGCCCCGGCGACCGAAAGTGTCTTGAGAAGTTTCATTGTCAGATGTCCCTTGGCCTGCGCGTCAAATCGCGTCGTCATTGGTTTCGCCCGTGCGCACGCGCAGGGCACTTTGCACGTCGAGAACGAAGATCTTGCCGTCGCCAATCTTGTCGGTCTTCGCTGTCTTGGCGATGGTCGAAACGACCTCGTCCGCCAGCGCGGCGCCGACGACGATTTCAAGTTTGACTTTCGGCACAAAATTCACGGCGTATTCCGCCCCGCGGTAGATTTCGGTGTGACCGGACTGGGAACCGAACCCCTTGATCTCGGTCACCATCATGCCGCGCACGCCGATGGCGGTGAGCGCCTCGCGCACCTCCTCGAGCTTGAACGGCTTGATTGTCGCAATGATGAGTTTCACTTGCTTCCCCTTGCATTTGGCTCTGGGCGCGCAGCCGTCGCGGCCACGCTCGGCCTAAAGAGGGGCGCGAGTGGCGCCGGACCTCAATGAAATGCTGCGTGTGCGAAATAGACCCCGAGCGAAAATCGCACAAAAAATACACATTTCATGCAATTTGCACATTATTTAATCAGGCATAAAAGCGCCGGACGATCGGGAAATCGCCTCTACAAACGAATCCCGGCGGGCTATTGTGGGTCAAAATTCGGCAATGGCAGAGCAGACATGTCCGGCAAGAAAGGCAAGCGGCCACCCCTTGTGGCCGACAAGCGCCCGGCGGCAGGCCCCAAGCGCAAAAAGCCCGCATCCAAGCCCCGAAAGGCGACGCCGGCCCGGCGCAAACCGGCGGCCCGGCGCGGACCGCTCGGGGCGCTCGCCGCATTCTTCGGCGGCTTGATCAAATGGGTGCTTCTACTGGTATGGCGGATCGGGCTGCGCGTCGGGATCGTCGTGGCGCTGATCGTCGGGATGGGTGTCTTCTACTATGCCTCGACCTTGCCGGCTTTCGATCAGCTGGTCGATGGCCGCACCCGCGGATCGGTCACTCTTCTGGATCGCGAGGGCGAAGTCTTTGCATGGCGCGGCGACCAGTTCGGCGGCATGGTCACCGCCGATACGGTCAGCCCGCATTTGCGCAACGCCATCGTCGCCACCGAGGACAAGCGGTTCTACGCGTTCTATCACATCGGAATCGACTTTTACGCCACGGCCGCGGCCATGGTGCGCAACTACCGTAACAGCGGCAATCCCTTGTCCGGCGCGGGCGGCTCTTCGATCACCCAGCAGACCGCGAAGCTGCTGTGTTTCGGCCGCCCCTTCGACCCGGACAAATGGGAAGACGAGGCCGCCTACGAGGCCGATTGCCGCGAAACGACGCTGTGGCGCAAGATCGTCGAGGCGACCTACGCCATGGCGATGGAGACACGCTATACCAAGGACGAGATCCTGACGATCTACATGAACCGGGCCTATCTGGGCGCGGGGTCGCGGGGCTTCGAGGCGGCTGCACAGCGTTATTTCGGTATTTCCGCCGCAGAGGTGAACGCGCCCCAGGCCGCCATGCTGGCGGGGTTGTTGCAGGCACCCTCGGCCACCTCGCCCACCCGCAACCTGCAACGGGCACAGGATCGCGGTGCAACCGTGCTGCGGCTGATGCAGGAACAGGGCTATCTCAGCGCCCAGGAAGAGGCCGTGGCCCAGGCCAACCCCGCCACCCTGTCCGAGGCCGCGCGGCAGCGGTCGGGCGGCTATTTCGCCGACTGGGTCATGGAAAGCGGGCCGGAATTCTTCACCCGCGACACGACCGAGGACGTAATCATCCGAACAACCCTTGACCAACGCGTGCAACAGGCCGCCGAGGACGGTCTGACATGGGTCTTCGAGAACAAGGTGCGAGAGGGGTCCTCGGCCCAGGCCGCCATCGTGGTGATGAGCGCGGACGGCGCCGTCCGCGCCATGGTCGGGGGCCGCAACACCCAGGCCGCCGGGGCCTTCAACCGGGCCACCCAGGCCCTGCGCCAGACCGGGTCGGCCTTCAAGCCCTTCGTCTACGCCACGGCACTGGACCTCGGGATGCGGCCGATGGACGTGGTCGTCGACGAGCCCACCTGCTGGTCCATCCCGGGCCAGGACGAATGGTGCCCGCAGAACTACAGCCGCGACCATGCCGGCCAAGTCACGCTGACCCAGGCGCTCATGGCCTCACTGAACATTCCGGCGGTCAAGATCTCGGAACGGATCGGCCGGGACAACGTTCGCACCGTGGCCGAGATGTTCGGGATCCAGAGCGACCTTGCACCGGGGCCGGCCATCGCGCTTGGCACCTCCGAAAGCACCCTGCTGGAGATGACGGGCGCCTATGCCGGCATTCTGAACGGCGGGTCCGCGGTGAAACCCTATGGCCTTGTCGAATTGCGGCTGCTTGGGGATTCCGCGCCGCTGATGGATGCCGGGGGCGGAATCCGCGAACGTGTGATCAGCCAGGACGCCGCCCGGCAGCTGACCTGGATGATGCACCAGGTGGTCGAACAGGGTACCGGTCGGCGCGCCCAGATTGATGGCTGGCAGATCGCCGGCAAAACAGGCACCTCGCAACAGGCGCGCGATGCCTGGTTCATCGCGTTTACCGCCGACTACGTCGCCGGGGTCTGGATGGGATATGACGACAACACGCCGCTGACCGGGGTCACCGGGTCCGGCCTGCCCGCCGATATCTGGCAGCAGACCATGACCAGCGTCCTGGCGGAGCTGCCGCCCACGCCCCTGCCGATGCAGGCGCCGCGCGGGTCACAGCCGGGCGGGCCCGGCCTGACGGACGAGGCCGCCAACCAGCTGATCGAGATGCTGTTGATGGAGCTGCAGGGGCAATAGGCCCCGCCGGCTATTCCTGATCCGGTGGCACGCAGCGGTCATAGCGGAAGGCGTAGCCGTTCCAGACCATGATAATGCCGTCGCCGCCGGCCGAATCCATGACCATGGCCCTCTCGGTCCAGTTGGTGCCTTCGCCGCTGCACACCATGGTGTAGAGCGTCGCATCCATGTTCACCACATTGACCGGGCGCGTCATGCGGCACTGGCTTTCGACACCGTAGAAGATGCCGTCTTCGATCTTGAGGGCGCCACCATCCACGCCCACGAGCCCGCAATCGGCATTCGCGTTCTGGCGATAGGTCCCGTCATAGGGCGTGGCAAGCGCCAGGCCCGGCAGAAGCGCCAGAGCAAGGGCAAGCGCGCGTCTCATCCCATCGCCCTCAGGTCCGCGATCAGCCGATCCAGGTTGCCACCGCGCTGGTCCAGCATGGCGCCGATTTCCTGGCGTTCCGAGACCAGCATGTTCACACCTTCAACGATCAGGTTGAAGAACACCGGCCGGCCCGGGCGGTCATAGACATGGAAATCGACGCGGAACGGCGCCTGTCCGGGTAGGTCCGCTATGGTCCGCACCTCCATGTAGTTGTTCACCGGCACGGTGCGTTGGACGATTATCTCGCCGCCCTGGAATTCCCGGAATCGGCGGCCATACTTGTTGGCCAGGTAGACGCCGAATGCATCGACGAATGCCGACCGCTGCGCGTTGCTGGCCGATCGCCCGGCCACGCCAAGGGCCGATGCCGCGATCGCCGCCGTGTGGGCATAGTCGTCCAGGACGCCCTTGAACCGGCGGATCATCTGCGACTCCGAGGCACCGGACGAAATGATGGCGTTGATATCCGCCACGGCCCGGTCGACGAGGGCTTGCGCCTGCCCGCCGGTCAAGGCGAACGCGGGGGCGGGTACAGCCGCGCCCATGGCTGCGGCAAGTCCAAGGGCGGTGAATTGGCGACGGGACAGGGACATCATTCGAATCCTTCCAGATCGAGGGCAAAGGGGTCGATCGCTTCTTCTTCGGCGGGCGGATCTTCGCCGAGGTCGAACCGGCGATTCTGAAGATAGCCCGACCGGGCCTGGGCATAGCTGTCGGCGCTTTCATATAGAACGCCGTCCACGGTCTGCATGAAGCGGCCCCGGTCGATCACGATCTGGGCACCGCGCGCAGCAAGCCCGTAGTCGAGCTGCGGCTGCGTGCCCACCCGCGAAAGTGGGTCGAGCGCGAGATCCACGATCCGGCCCGCGGCATCACGTTCGGTCGAGGGGCCGAATACCGGCAGCTCGATATAGGCGCCTTCGGGTGCGCCCCAAACGGCGAGTGTCTCGCCGAAATCGGTCGACTCCTCGTAAAGCCCGATCCCGCCGGCCGGGTCGAACAGGCCGCCGATACCGATGGTCGTGTTCAACAGGAACCGCATCGTGTTTGTGGCCGCGCCGCCGATATCGCCTTGAAGCATGCCGTTCAGCACCATGCCAGGCAGCCCCACATTATCGGCGAAATTCGCGACCGGCCCGGTGACTTCGCGCGGCGCGCCGGCCGCGGTCTGCCCCAAGGGGCGTAAAACTGCGCGGTCCAGCGACTTGTTGAAGGCGTGGACTTCGCGGTTGGTCGCCTCATAGGGGTCGTTGACGCCCCCGCCCGGCGGCGCGGGCGTGCAGGCAGCCACGGCCCCGAGGGCAAAAATGGCGCAAATGGCCGAAACGATCTGTCGAGAAACAAAAGGCAATGGAATTTCCGTTCAGGGCTTTGATAACGTTTCCCAGATAGTGGAAGAAGTGGCAAGGAACAGGTTGGTTCCCCATGCAAAGCGAATTCGTGATCACGATACCACGCCGGAGCGGACCGCAGGTCGAGGATTGGCAGAAACGCGCCCATGAAGCACGCTGACCCGACAAAAGCCGAGATCGCCGCGGGCCAGCGGGAATTGCGCGATGCGCGGCGCCAGTCCCGCGGGCTGTTCTGGTTCGTCGGATTGTTCAGCGTTTTCGTCAATGCGCTTATGCTGACCGGGCCGCTTTACATGCTCAACGTATACGACAGGGTGCTCGGATCGCGCTCGGTCGAAACCCTGGTGGCGTTGTCGGTTCTGGTGGGGTTCCTTTACCTCATGATGGCGCTACTGGACTATGCCCGCGGCCGTATCATGGGCCGGGTCGGCGCCCGATTCCAGACGGCGCTGGATCGTCGGGTCTTCATGGCCTCGATCACCGCACGCGGCCGCGTGCCGCAAGACGCCGCCACCGGGCAGCGCGACCTTGAAGCCGTTCAGCGCCTGATCACCTCGCCGGTCCTGATGGCGCTTTTCGATCTGCCCTGGACGCCGATCTTCCTTTTGGGAATCTTCATCTTTCACCCTTGGTTGGGCTATCTCGCCCTTGCCGGGGGCGGGGTGTTGATTTTGCTGGCCCTGGCCAACCAGTATACGACCCGCGTGCCCCTGGGCGAGGCGAACAAGGCCGCCCACCAGACCGAGGTGCTGGGCCAGGCCTTGCGCAACGAATCCGAGATGGTGCAGTCCCTGGGCATGCGGCAGTCCACCTTCGAACGCTGGGAACGGCTTCGCGGCAAGACGCTGAGCGCCAGTATCGGCGCCGGAGATCAGGCCGGTGGTTTCACCTCGATCACCCGGTCTTTCCGTCTTTTCCTGCAATCGGCGATGTTGGGCCTTGGGGCCTATCTGGTCCTTCAGAACCAGCTGACCGCGGGCGCAATGATCGCCTGTTCCATCCTGCTGGGCCGGGCGCTGGCGCCGGTGGAGCTCTTGATCAACCAGTGGGCCGTGATGCAGCGCGGCATCGACGCCTGGCGCAGCCTGGCACGGCTGCTTGGGGCCGTGCCGCAGGCATCGCCGCGCACGAACCTTCCGACCCCGCGCGCCATCATCGAGGCGCGCGATGTCACCGTGGTGCCCCCGGGCCAATCCAGCGCCACGCTGCGCATGGTCAGCTTTCGCCTGGAACCGGGCCAGGCCATGGGCGTGATCGGCGTATCGGGTGCGGGCAAAACGACACTGGCCAAGGCGCTGATCGGTCTGTGGACGCCCGCTGGGGGCAAGATCCGTTTGGACGGGGCGGCGCTCGACCAGTACGAGCCGGACCGGATCGGGCGGCATATCGGATACCTGCCGCAGCGGGTTCAGCTGTTCGACGGTACCATCAAGGAAAACATCGCCCGCATGTCGAACAGCCCCGATGACGGGGCCGTGGTCGCCGCCGCCAAGAAGGCGGCCGCACACGACATGATCCTGAAACTGCCCGATGGCTATGACACGCGTGTGGACATGACCGGCGGCCGCCTGTCGGGCGGGCAGGTCCAGCGGATCGGGCTGGCCCGGGCCCTCTACGGCGAACCGGTCGTGCTGGTGCTGGACGAGCCCAACGCCAATCTCGACAACGACGGGTCAAAGGCACTGAACGCCGCGATCCGCGCCATGAAACTGGATGGCAGGGCCGTCTTCATCATGGCGCATCGCCCGGCCGCGATCCAGGAATGCGACCTGTTGCTCTATCTGGAAAACGGCGCCGCCCGCGCCTTCGGGCCGCGCGAAGAGGTCCTGCCGAAGATCGTCGCAAACAGTGCCGACATCGAAAAAGCAAGGTCCGAGGGCGGAGGCGTCGCATGACGGAACCATCCCGGACATGGCCGGTACGCCGCCCGCTGGTCATCGGGCTGCTGTCGGTCCTCATCCTGGTCGGCGGCTTCGGCACCTGGGCCATGACCGCCCGGATCACCGGTGCGGTCATCGCCACGGGCCAGATCGTTGTCGAACAGAACCGCCAGGTCGTTCAGCATATCGACGGGGGCGTCGTGCGCGACATCCTGGTCTCGGAAGGCGACATGGTGGCGCAGGATGCGGTCCTGGTCCGACTGGACCCCGACGATTTGAAAGCGCGGCTTTCCATCATAGAAGGCCAGCTGTTCGAGATTCTGGCGCGCCGCGCCCGCTACGAGGCAGAGCGCGACAGGCGCGAGTCGCTTTCCTTCGACCCGATCCTTCTGGATGCCGGGCGTACAGCAACCGAAGAGCTGATGCAGGGGCAAGAGCGCCTGTTCCTAACCCGTCTTGAAACCGCCGAGCAGGAGGCCGAACAGCTGCGCCGCCGCGCCGGACAGATCCGCAGCCAGATCGTCGGGATCGAGGCGCAGCAAACAGCATTGGCCCGGCAGCTCGACCTGATCGAAGAGGAACTGACAAGCCAGCGTTCGCTGCTCGATCGTGGCCTGGCGCAAGCCGGCACCGTTCTGACGCTCGAACGGGAAAAGGCGCGACTGACCGGACAGGCCGGCGAATTGACCGCCAGCAAGGCCCAGGCCGAGGAAAAGATCACCGAACTGGAGCTGGAGATCATCCGCCTGCAAACCGCCCGCCGCGAAGAGGCCATCACGCGCCTGCGCGACTTGCAGTTCAACGAGTTGGAACTGCGCGAACAACGCGCGAATCTGCGCCGCCAACTTGATCGGCTGGACATCCGTGCGCCGGTCTCGGGCGTCGTCTACGGGCTGGAGGTGTTCGGCCCGGGGGCCGTCATCCGCCCGGCGCAACCGGTTCTCTACCTTGTGCCGCAGGATCGACCACTGGTGATCGCGGCCCAAGTTTCACCCACCGATATCGATTCTGTCCAGCGCGGCCAGGACGTGACCCTGCGCTTTTCCTCGCTCGATCAGAGCCGCACGCCGGAACTGTTCGGAACCGTGCGCCAGGTCTCGGCCGATACCTTCGTCAACGAAACCACCGGCCAACGCTATTACGAGGCCGAGGTCGTGCTGAACACGGGCGAGGCCGCGCGCCTTCCCGAAGGATCGACCCTGATCCCCGGCATGCCGGTCGAAACCTTCATCCGCACGGTGGACCGCACGCCGATGACCTACCTGACCCAGCCCTTGATGGACTATATCGCGCGCACCTTCCGCGACGGGTAGTTTGGGCCTTTCGCGGGTCCGGGATTGGGGCTAGCGTCGCCGAGAAAAGTCATAGGAGTGCCCCATGTCCATCGAGTCGCGCCTGGCCGAGCTCGGCATCACCCTGCCCGACGCCCCCGCCCCTGCGGCCAACTACGTGCCCTTCGTCCAGAGCGGCAGCCTTGTCTACGTGTCGGGCCAGATATCGATGGATGCCGATGGCCCGATCAAGGGGCGCCTGGGCGACGACATGGACGTGTCCGGCGGCGCGGCGGCGGCGCGGCTTTGCGCGATCAGTCTGCTGGCACAGCTCAAGGCCGCCTGTGGCGGTGACATCGACCGGCTGGTCCGGGTCGTCAAGCTGACCGGTTTCGTCAATTCGACCCCCGATTTCACCGACCAACCCAAGGTGATCAACGGTGCCAGCGACTTTCTGGTGGAGGCCTTGGGCCAGGCCGGCCAGCACTCCAGATCCGCCGTTTCGGCCGCATCTCTGCCCCTCGGCGTCGCGGTCGAGATCGAAGGCATCTTCGAGATCGCCTGATGCTGCCACGCGGCTTTCACGCCCGGCCCTTCGCACACAGGGCCCTGCATGGGCCGGGCAGGCCCGAGAACAGCCGCTCGGCCATCGACGCGGCCATTGCCGCCGGCTACGGGATCGAGATCGACCTGCAATTGTCCGGGGATGGACAAGCGATGGTTTTTCATGACTACGCGCTGGACCGGTTGACCGACGCGCGCGGCCCGGTTCGCGGCCAGAGCGCGCAACAACTGTCCGCAATCCCGCTCAGTGGCAGCGAAGAGGGCATCCCCACTCTATCCCAGGTGCTCGACCAGGTCGCGGGCGCGGTGCCGGTGCTGATCGAGATCAAGGATCAGGACGGCGCGCTCGGTCCCGATATCGGCCCCCTGGAAGAGGCCACCGCCGCCTGCCTGGCCGATTATCCCGGCCCCGTGGCCGTCATGTCCTTCAATCCACATGCCGTGGCGCGGATGGGCCAGCTGCTGCCCGACCTGCCGCGCGGCCTGACAACCTGCCGGTTCGACAAGGCGGATTGGCCGACCGTGCCACAGGCCCGGCTGGACGCGCTACGCCCGATGACGGACCTTGCGACGCTGGGCGCCGATTTCATCAGCCACCAGTGGGATGACCTGGCCAGCCCCGTCGTCCGGGCGGCCAAGGAACGGGGCCTGCATGTCTTCTGCTGGACGATACGATCCGACGCGCAGCAGGCCGAGGCCATGGCCAATGGCGCGGACCAGGTGACTTTTGAGGGCTACCTGGCTTGACCGCCCCCCGCCCAGCGCCAACTTTCATGTCATGGACGCAAGCCCCGTCGAGATAACCGCCCATTCCAGCTTGTCGGACATCCCCGCCGCCGACTGGGATGCCTGCGCCTGCCCCGAGGTCGCCGATGGCGGGCGGCCCGCCGACCCGTTCACGACCCACAGGTTCCTGTTCGCGCTGGAACAAAGCGGCAGCACCGGCCGCGGATCGGGGTGGGAGCCTCACTACCTTGCCGCCCGCAGCGGCGGGCAGGTCATCGCCGTGGCCCCACTCTACGGCAAGTCGCACAGCCAAGGCGAATACATGTTCGACCACAATTTCGCCCATGCCTACGAACGGGCGGGCGGGCGCTATTATCCCAAGCTGCAGATCGCCGTGCCCTTCACGCCGGTGACCGGGCGGCGGTTCCTGACCCGCCCGGGCTGCGAGGCGCAGGGCATGGCGGCGCTGGTGCAGGGAGCCGTCCAACTTGCCTCGGAAAACGGGCTGTCCTCGGTCCACGCAACCTTCTGCACCGAGGCCGAGGCATTGGCCGGCGAGGAAATGGGCCTATTGCGGCGCACGGCGCAGCAATACCACTGGGCCAATGACGGCTATGCCAACTGGGGGGATTTCCTGGCCCACCTGTCCAGCCGCAAGCGCAAGACACTGCGCAAGGAACGGCGCGAGGCGCAGGCCTTCGGCGGCGAGATCGTGCAGTTGACCGGCGACGCCATCCGGCCCGAACATTGGGACGCGATGTGGACCTTCTACCAGGATACCGGCGCCCGCAAATGGGGGCAGCCCTATCTGACGCGACGCTTCTTCGATATCGCCCATGACATGTTGCGCGACGACATCCTGCTGGTTTTCGCCCAACGCGAGGGACAGCCCATAGCGGGCGCTATGAACCTGATCGGGCGGCACAACCTGTTCGGGCGCTACTGGGGCTGCATCGAGCATCACCCCTTCCTGCATTTCGAGATCTGCTACTACCAGGCCATCGACTACGCCATCGCCAACGGTCTGCGCACGGTCGAGGCCGGCGCGCAGGGCGAGCACAAACTGGCGCGCGGCTACCTGCCGGTGACAACGCATGCGCTGCATTGGTTCGCCGATGCCGGCTTTCGCGACGCGGTGGACAACTACCTGCAGGCCGAGCGCCGCGCCGTGGACGACGAGATCGAAGTGCTGACGAGCTATGGCCCCTTCCGCCGCGCCGAGACCGAAGACCACGACTGAGAAACAAGGAGACCATCATGGCCGATCCGATCGATGACACCGGACGCGCGACCCTGGGCGAGGCGGGCTGGACCGCCGTCGAGGGGCGTGACGCGGTGACCAAGACCTATACCTTCGCCAATTTCGTCGAGGCCTGGGGCTTCATGTCCCGCGCCGCGATCTGGGCCGAAAAGCTGAACCATCATCCAGAATGGTTCAACGTCTTCAAGACGGTCGAGGTCACGCTTTCGACCCACGACATCGCCGGCCTCAGCGACCTCGATCTGCAACTTGCCCAGAAGATGGACCAGCTGGCCGCCCGAGGGGAGTGAACGAACCCATTTCCCCCAAAGAAGCATTGCCAGCGCGACCCCCGATGGTCTAGGTGCGATGCGCAGGCGGGGCCTTGCCCTGCCTGCCTGTGATTCATTCCTGGGGGGCTGTTGCCATGTCCGAAGACTACGTTATTGGAATACTCGTGAATATCGCTGTCGCGCTTGCGATCTTCGTCATCGCACTCTGGCTGAGTGGCTGGGTCAAAAGCCGGATCATCAAGGCGTCCGAAAAGAACCAGAATTTCGACGCGACCCTGGCCCGGTTCTTGGGCAGCGTCGCACGCTACGCCATCCTGGCGATCGCGGTCATCTTCATCCTTGGACAGTTCGGCATCGAAACCACATCGCTGGCCGCGCTGGTCGGTGCCGTGGGTCTTGCCATCGGTTTCGCGCTGCAGGGGTCGCTTGCCAATCTTGCCGCCGGGGTCATGCTGGTGGTGTTCCGCCCGTTCAAGGCGGGCGACTTCGTGAATGCCGGTGGCCAGTCGGGCACCGTGGACGAGATCACGCTTTTCACGACCGAGATGACGACGCCGGACAACGTCAAGATCATCGTGCCCAATGGCGACGTGTTCTCGGGCGCGATCACCAATTACTCGCACTACGATACGCGGCGCTGCGACCTTGTTTTCGGCGTGTCCTACGATACCGACCTCAAGAAGGCCGAGAAGATCATCACCGACATCGTCACCAAGGACGAACGCGTCATGTCCGACCCCGAGCCCTTCGTGAAGGTGACCAACCTTGGCGACAGTTCGGTCGATTTCACCGTGCGCGCCTGGTGCGCCGCGGCGGATTACTGGGACCTCAAGTTCGACCTGACCCGCACGGTCAAGGAAGCCTTCGACAAGCAGGGCGTCGACATTCCGTTCCCAACCCAGACGCTGATCCAGCAGGCGGGCTAACCGCGCCCGCAGACGGGACGAAAGCGGGGCGCCGGCACGGGACTTTCTGCCCGAACCGGCACCCCGTTCCGGTTTCTAGATGGCCGCGAGCATTGCTTCGCCACCCGAAGTTTCGCAGACGCCGGGGTTTTCCTCGACATGCAGGACCTTGACGACCCCATCCTCGGCATAGAGCGCAAAGCGCTTGGACCGGTCGATCAGCCCCGCCGGGGGCGCGGTGAAATCCATGCCGATGGCCTTGGTGAATTCCGAGGATGCATCCCCGATCATGTGAATGCCGGCCTCGGTCGCGCCCGTGCTGTCGCCCCAAGCCCCCATCACGAAGGGGTCGTTGACGCTCAGGCAGATCACGGCATCCACACCCTTGGCGTCGAAGTCCGGCTTGGTGCGGATGAAACTGGGCACATGCGCCGTGGTGCAGGTGCCGGTATAGGCGCCCGGCAGCCCGAAAATCACCACCTTGCCCGATCCGGCAAGCGCGGACATCTGCACCTGTTCAGGGCCATCGCCCCCCATGCGAAGAACCGTGGCGTCGGGCAGCCTGTCTCCAACGGAAATCGTCATTCGGCGTTCCTTTTCGTCAATTGCGTTTCGATCCGCTTGGACTATAGGGTCGCTTCGACCAAAGGCCAGAAGGATGGTGAAGAATGGCGCATCATGTCGTGATCGGTGGCGGGCAGGCGGCGGCCTCTCTGGTGGCCAAGCTGCGCAGCAGCGGCTTTGACGGGGATATCACCCTGGTCTGCGCGGAACCGGTGCCGCCCTATCAGCGCCCGCCCCTGTCCAAGGCCTACCTTCAGGGCGAGATGGAGCTCGAACGGCTCTTCCTGCGGCCCGAGCAGTGGTATGCGGACAACGACATCACCCTGCGCATGGGTGTTCGGGTGACCGAGATCGATGCCCATTACAAGACGGTGCACCTGGATACGGGCGAAGTGCTGACCTACGACAAGCTTGCGCTGACCACCGGGGCGCATCCGCGCACCCTGCCGGCCGCAATCGGCGGCACGCTGAACGGGGTCTATACTATGCGCGACCTGCGCGACGCGGACAGCATGGCGCAGGAGTTCCGCGAGAGCGCCCGCCTGCTGGTGATCGGTGGCGGCTATATCGGCCTCGAGGCCGCGGCAGTGGCTGCGAAGAAGGGCGTCAAGGTGACACTTGTGGAAATGACCGACCGCATCCTGCAACGCGTCGCCTGCCGGGAAACCTCGGACTACTTCCGCGCGCTGCACAGCCAGCATGGCGTGGCTATCCGCGAAGGCGTGGGGCTCGAGGAACTGACCGGCACCGATCGGGTCACGGGCGCGACATTGACGGACGGTACGACGCTGGACATCGATTTCGCGATCGTCGGCGTCGGCATTCAGCCCGCGACCGCCCTGGCCGAGGGCGCCGGCCTGGAGACCGACAACGGTATCGTAACCGACAATCACTGCCGCAGCTCCGACCCCGACATCTACGCGGCCGGCGATTGCGCGACCTGCAATTTCAAGGGCCAGCGTATCCGGCTGGAAAGCGTCGGCAACGCCATCGACATGGCCGAGGTCGCGGCCCGGAACATGGCGGGCGGCGACGTCGCCTATGACCCCAAGCCGTGGTTCTGGTCGGATCAATACGATTGCAAGTTGCAGATTGCGGGGCTGAACCTGGGCTATGACGCCGTGCATGTCCGTCAAGACGGCGCTGCCCTGTCGCATTGGTATTACAAGGGCGACGCGCTGATCGCGGTGGACGCGATGAACGACGCCCGGACCTACATGGTGGCCAAGCGCCTGATCGAGGCGGGCAAGTCGCCCGCACCCGAGGTCGCGACCGACCCTGACACCGACATGAAGGCCCTTCTGCGCGCGTGAGGATCATCGGGGGACAGCATCGCGGCATGGCCCTTGCCTCAGTCGGCAAGGGGGATGCGAGCGCGCATCTGCGTCCCACGCCGGACCGGGTCCGGGAAAGCCTGTTCAACGTGCTGGCAGGATATGGCCTGCCGGATGGGGCGCGGGTTCTAGACCTGTTCGCGGGAACCGGCGCCCTGGGTCTGGAGGCGCTGTCGCGCGGGGCAAGCCACGCAACCTTCATCGACAAGGGCCGCGTCGCGCAACGCCTGATCCGGGAGAACCTGTCAAAGGCACGGCGCGAGGCCGATGCCCGTATTCTGACCTGTGCCGCCGACCGCCTTCCGAAGGCGGCGGCGCCCTGCGACCTCGTCTTCCTCGACCCGCCCTATGGGCAAGGGCTGGGCGGGCCGGCCCTCGACACCGCCCGGCGGCAGGGTTGGATTGCCCCCGATGCGCTGGTCGTCTGGGAAGAGAACATCGCGCAAGTGCCCCCGGACGGCTTCAGGCTTGAGGATACGCGCCGTTACGGCGACACGCATATCACCTTGCTTCGTGCGTCCTGAACCACGAATTTTGCCACTGGCGGCGCCTGTGCTATCCTAAACCCATGACCGATGCCAGTTTCACCGAAGTGCCCTATGTGGCGCGCGAGAAACCCGCGCGGCTTCCCCTGCCACCGCCGGTCCTGTTCGACACACCCCTCTTGATCGGGGATTGCGCGACACCGTTCCAGGGCAGCACGATCCTGCACGCCATGTTGCGCGAGGACGCCGAGGATCAGTAAGTCGGGTGGAACCTGCCCGCCGGCGACAGTGTGAAGATGTCGCAACCATCGGCGGTGATCCCGATGGAATGTTCGAACTGTGCGGACAGGGACTTGTCCCGCGTGACGGCCGTCCAGTCATCCCGTAGGACATGGGTTTCCGGGCGGCCAAGGTTCACCATCGGCTCAATGGTGAAGAACATGCCCTCTTCCAGAACCGGCCCGGTGCCCGCACGACCGTAATGCAGCACGTTGGGCGGCGCGTGAAACACCTGGCCCAGCCCGTGCCCGCAGAAATCGCGCACAACGCTCATGCGGTTGCTTTCGACATGCGATTGGATTGCGTGACCGATATCGCCGAAGGTGTTGCCGGGCCGCGCGGCCTCGATCCCCTTCATCAGGGCATCATGCGTGACCTGGATCAGGCCTTCGGTCTTGCGGTTGGGCTTGCCCCCGGCGACATACATCCGGCTTGTATCGCCGAACCAGCCATCGACGATCACCGTCACGTCGATGTTCAGGATATCGCCCTCTTGCAACGCGTCATCGTCGCGGCGTTTTTCGAGGTTCTTGGAAATCGTCTCGGCCTTGGCCTTGGGGATCGCGGCACCGGGAATGCCGTGGCAGACAACGTGATTGACGCTGATGCAGCTGGCGTGCTGGTAGCCTTTGTAGCCGATTGTGGCCGAGGCCGCGCCCGCCTCGTTCACCCATTGCTCGATCTTGCTGTCCAGATCACCCGTGGTCGCGCCGGGCACCACGTGTTCGGCGATCCGGTCGAGGATCTCTGCCGCCAGGCGCCCGGCCGCATGCATGCCCGCGAAATCCGCCCTGTCATGAAGGCGGATGCCGTCTTTCGTGATCTTGCCGCGCGTATCGTCCATGGCACCTTTTCCTTGCTTGAGGTCCAAATAGGACAAAACGCGCCCCTGCAAAAGGCCCGGCGCAGAGTCATTTGCCGGATTCAGGCCAGCTGAAGCGGCAAGCGACGCCCAGCGTCACCGCTTGCGGTGTGATCGTGGCGCGATGGCAGATCACCTCGACCCCGGAGGCGCGGGCGGCATCGAAGGCGCTGGCATAGTCCGGGTCGATGTCCGCGGCGAGGGTCATTTCCGTGCAATCGGTGCGCTGGACCAGGTAGAACATCACGGCTCTTCTGCCCGACCTGGCAACCTCGGCCAGGTCGCGCAGGTGCCTGGTGCCGCGCTGGGTGACGCTGTCGGGGAACTCGGCCAGGCCCGATCGGCGCGCCAATGTCACGGACTTGACCTCGACGAAGGTGTCGCCGCCCAGGCAGAAATCCACGCGGCTGCCGGTGCCGTATTTCACCTCGGTCCGGACCTCGCCCGTCCCGGCCAGGGCCGGCACCGCACCGGCGCGCAGCGCCTCGCCCACCACGCGGTTGGCCAACCCGGTGTCGATGGTGGCGAACCCTCTGTCCAGCTCGGCCAGCCGCCAGCCCCAGTCGAGCTTTTTCTTGGGGTCGTCGTTGCGTTCCAACCAAACCCGCAAGCCCGGATCCTTCAGTCCCATCATCGAGCCGGGATTGGGGCAATGGGCGCGCACTTCCTCGCCGCTGTCCAGAACCACGTCAGACAGGAACCGCATATAGCGACGTTTCAGCCGACCCGGCACAAGAGGAGTGGCAAAGCGCATGTGCCGGACCTATACCAAGCCTGAACGAAGGAGAATACCATGCCGAACCCAAGCGCCGCCATGCTCGTTATCGGGGATGAAATCCTGTCGGGCCGTACCCGCGATGCCAACATGCATTTCCTGGCCGGGGAACTGACGCGGATCGGCATCGACCTGAGGGAAGTGCGCGTGGTCAGCGATGATCGCGCGGCCATCGTTGCGGCGCTGAACGCCCTGCGCGGCGCGTTCGACACGGTGTTCACCTCGGGCGGGATCGGGCCGACCCATGACGATATCACCGCCGATTGCGTCGCGGAGGCGTTCGGAGTGGGGATCGACGTGCGCGATGACGCGCGGGCGATCCTGCAAGACCATTACGACCGCGCGGGCAGTGAACTGAACGCGGCGCGCCTGCGCATGGCGCGCATCCCGGACGGGGGCCGCCTGATCGACAACCCGGTCAGCGCCGCGCCCGGCTTTTCAATCGGCAACGTGCATGTGCTGGCCGGGGTGCCCTCGGTCTTTCAGGCAATGGTCGCCAGCGTGCTGCCGGCCCTGACCGGCGGCGCGCCAATGCTTAGCCAGACCCTGCGGGTCGAACGGGGCGAAGGCGACGTGGCCGGCCCATTGGCCGAGGTCGCCGCGACCTTTCCGGACCTCTCCATCGGGTCCTACCCATTCCAGAAGGACGGCGCCTACGGCACGCATATCGTCGTGCGCGGCACCGATGGGGCGCAGGTGGACACCGCCATGGTGCGGCTGTCGGCCGAGTTGAGCGGATGACACCCGAGGCCCTGACGGCGCTGATCGACGCGACATGGCCGGCCGCGTCCTTCGACCATGTCGGACCCTGGACCATTCGCAAAGACGCAAGCGGCGGCAGCCGGGTCAGTGCGGCCACGGCCCGAGGCACCGCAGGGGCCGACGATATCGAAACCGCCGAGGCCGCCATGCGGGCGCAGGGCCGGGCGCCTCTCTTCATGCTGCGCGAGGGCGAAGAGGTGCTGGATTTTGCGCTGGCGTCACGTGGCTACCGGATCAAGGATCCGGTGACGCTCTATGTTGCGCCGGTCGGCATGCTTGCCGTTCAACCGCCCCCCGCGACCTGTTTCGAGGCCTGGCCCCCCGTCGCAAGCCAGTCGGAGATCTGGGCCGAAGGCGGCATCGGGCCTGCGCGCATCGCCATCATGGACAGGGTCAGGAGCCCCAAGACCTCGATCCTTGGCCGGTCGGACGACACGCCGGCAGGCACATTGTTCGTCGCACTGGATGATCGGACCGCCATGGTCCATGCCCTGGAAATCCCCGCGCGGTTCCGCCGCCGTGGCCTGGGGCGCCTGATGATGCAGGGCGCGGCGATCTGGGCCCGCGACGCGGGGGCCGACAGCATCGCCGTTCTCGTCACCGCGGCCAATACCGCGGCAAACGCGCTCTACTCTTCCCTCGGCATGGCGTCTGCGGCAGGGTACCACTACCGTATGCACCCGGAGGCCTGATGCCCGACCAAGACCCACCCATCGCGCTCGACTTGCCCATAGTCGACCCGCTGCCCGAAGACACCCAGAAATACTTCGCCATCTGCCAGGACAAGCTGGGCATGGTGCCCAACGTGCTGCGTGCCTATGCCTTCGACATAGACAAGCTGAACGCGTTCACGGCGATGTACAACGACCTGATGCTGGCCGATAGCGGACTGAGCAAGCTGGAACGCGAGATGATCGCGGTTGTCGTGTCGTCGATCAACAAATGCTTCTATTGCCTGACCGCCCACGGCGCGGCGGTGCGCGAATTGTCGGGCGATCCGCAACTGGGCGAAATGATGGTGATGAACTGGAGGGTCGCCGCACTGGATGCCCGGCAAACCGCCATGCTGGCCTTTGCCGAGAAGATCACCAAGGTCAGCGCCGAAATCACCGAAGCCGACCGGCAGGTCCTGCGGGATGCCGGGTTCAGCGACCGCGACATCTGGGACATTGCCAATGTCACCGGTTTCTTCAACATGACGAACCGGGTTGCCTCGGCCACCGACATGCGGCCCAACGCGGCCTATCACGGGCAATTCCGCTGATCCCGTGATGAAGCGGCCCCTGACCCTGTTTCTGAGCCTGTTGCCCGGTCTGGCTGGGGCACTCTCGCTGGACCTGCCCGGCAATGCCACACTCGAGGCCGACGTAACCGAGACACCCGGCATCTACGAGATGCCCATCGGCCCCTGGCGTGAGGACGGCATGCCGATCCTGTCCGAGCAAGGCAACCTGCGCCAGCAGGCCTGGCGGATCAACGGAGCGAGACTGACGACGGCACAGATTCTCTTGCCCCTGCGCGCACAACTGACCGAGGACGGCTTCGACATCCTGTTCGAATGTCAGACAGAAGGCTGCGGCGGCTTCGATTTCCGCTTTGCCACTCGGGTCGTCGACGCGCCGGACATGCACGTCGATCTTGGCGACTTTCGTTATCTGGCCGCCGAAAGAACAGGCGACGAGGGCACCGAATTGGTAAGCCTTTTGATCAGCCGGTCGGCTCAAGCTGGCCATGTGCAACTCACGCGGGTTGGTCCGGCAGAGGAAACCGATGCAATCGGGACTGCGACCGGGCAGGCCTTGTCGTCCGCGTTGCCGGCCGGCACACTACCGGCCCCGACGGACTTGGCGGCCCGCCTTGAACGCACCGGCCATGCTGTGCTGACCGACCTTACGTTCGAAACAGGATCGGCCCAGCTGGGCTCGGGCAGCTTCGCCTCGCTCGATGCGTTGGCGGTCTACCTTGCTGCGCATCCGGAACGGCGCGTGGCGCTTGTTGGCCACACTGATTCGGTCGGCGCGCTTGAGGGGAACATATCGCTCAGCCGACGTCGCGCGGGGTCCGTTCTGGAACGGCTGGTGTCCGATTACGGCGTGCCGCGCCGCCAGTTGGAGGCCGAGGGCATGGGCTATCTCGCCCCCGTCGCCAGCAACCTGACCGAGGACGGCCGCGAAGCGAACCGGCGCGTCGAGGTCATCATGCTGTCGACTGACTAGGCCAAATCGCCCTGACACGAAACGGCCAAAAAGAAACCGCGGCCCAAGGGCCGCGGAGGTAAGGAAAGCATCCTCGGGGGATAGTAATATAAGGGCGGCCTACCAGTTGTCGGGTCCCTTGTCGGCGAAGGCATGGGCCAGGAAGTCGATGAAGGCGCGCACCTTGGGTTGGGTGAAGCGGCCCGGCGGATAGACGGCATAGATGCCCTGGGTTTCGACCGGCAGATCGGGGATGGCCTCTTCGACAAGGCCCTTTTCCATGGCCTCGGCATAGAGGAAGCTGGGCAGGTAAGCGATGCCAAGGCCGGAAATCGCGGCATTCAGCAGCGATTGCCCATCATTCACGGTCAGCCAGCCGGCAGTCCGGACCTGCCGCTTTTCGCCCGAGGGCGCGGTCAGCTTCCAGACGGCGGAATTGGCGGCGTTGGAATAATGCAGCAGCTTGTGCTCATTCAGATCGTCGATACGCTGCGGTCGGCCGTGTTTCTGGAAATAGGAGGGGCTGGCCACCATCCGCTTGGAGGTCTCGGTCAGCTTGCGGGCACGCAGGGTGCTGTCTTCCAACTCGCCGATGCGCACGGCCATGTCGAAGCCTTCGGAGATCAATTCGACATAGCGGTTGTTGAGCACCATGTTCACGGTGATCTCGGGAAATTCCTGAAGGAACTCACCCAGGACCGGCGATAGGTGGTTGACGCCGAAATCCGTGGCAACCGAGATGCGCAGCAGGCCCGAGGGATCGGACTGCATCGAGGTGACAAGCGCATCGGCCTCGCCCGCATCATTCAGGACACGGCGGGCCCGGTCGTAGTAGGCCAGGCCGATCTCGGTCGGACTGACCCGGCGCGTGGTCCGATTGAGAAGCCGCGCGCCAAGGCGCGCCTCAAGCGACGAAACGTGCTTGGAAACGGCGGATTTCGAAATCCCCATCTTCTTGGCTGCGTCCGTAAAACCGCCCTGGTCCACAACGGTGGCGAAGGCTTCCATTTCGGTCAGGCGATCCATCCTGCGTCCCCGATACTATCTTAACATTCAACGCCAATATCTGGCGTCGGAATCGGGCAGGACTGCGGCGCTTGCCTGACAATTGAAGGGTTTTACGGGGACTGTGCCAAGGCCGGAAACGCGTCTTGGATCGTTCGTCATACCCTGCACCAGAATTGCCCGATTTCGGCACCAATTTGTTCACTTTCATATGGTCAGTCCTGCACGAGCAGTTCGAGGAGTGTGCGTTTTGGCCAACTACCAGATTTACATGCTGAACAAGGCGGACGTATCTGTTTCTAACGGGACCGATCTGGATGGCGTGACACAAGGCGACGGCTCGCACTTGGAAGGCGAGACGATCACGCTGAACTCCAACAATTGGCAAGCGGTCGATATCACCGACGATGACAGCGCCTTCGGCGACAGCGATAGCAGTCAGTCTCTGGACGGGGCGCAGACCATCAACGGCATTTCATACGCGTCGGGAACGACCGTCGAGGCCGAGTATCAGCTAACCGTGACGGACGGCACCACGACCTACGAGGTCATCGCCTTCAACGTGAACAACAGTTCTCCGGCCTACGGTACGGTGGAAGGGTTGGCCGTAATCGGTGAATTGCCGCCGACCGGCATTCCTCTGACGGTCCAGACAGCGACCGAGGGGCCCAACTTTCAGGCAGCCGACTACGCCGTTCCCTGTTTCGCAAGCGGAACACTGATCGACACGCCCGACGGGCCGCGCGCGGTCGAGGCGCTGCATGCTGGTGATTTGGTCATGACTGCCGATCACGGGCCGCAACGGCTATGCTGGGCCGGGGCCGCAACGGTTGCCGCGGTCGGGGCATACGCACCGATCCACCTTCCTGCCGGCGTCGTCGGCAACACCCGCGCGCTGCGCCTGTCGCCCGAACACCGCGTACTGGTCGGCGGCTGGCGGGCCGAGCTTTTTTTCGGCGCTGAAAATGTGCTTGTAGCGGCCAAGCATCTTGTCGGGCATTGCGGGATACACCGCGCATCAGGCGGTTCGGTGACTTATCACCACCTGATGTGCGGCCGGCACGAGATCCTGTTTGCCGAGGGGGCCGCGACCGAAAGCTTCCACGTCGGAGACACGATCCTCGACCGGATGCAGGCCGCGACACGCGCCGAACTTCTGACTCTCTTTCCCGAACTCGCCAAGCCCGCGGGGGCCGCCAAACAAACCGTCCGCCGCTGCTTGCGTGGGTATGAAGCGACAGTGCTCCTTGCCGCCTGACTATCAGAGCGCGGCGGCCAGGCGGACGCCTTGGTCGATGGCCCGTTTCGCGTCCAGTTCCGCGGCAACGTCCGCGCCGCCGATCACATGCGGAACCTTGCCCGCGTCCTGCAAGGCATCGGCCAGGCGGCGCTCGGACAATTGTCCGGCGCACAGCACGATCGTGTCGGCCTCGATCAGGGTCGGGTTTTCACGCCCCTCGCCATAGGTCACGTGCAGCCCCCCGGCGTCGATCCGTTCGTAGTTCACGCCGCCGATCATTTCGACATTGCGCATCTTCAGGCTGGCGCGATGGATCCAGCCGGTGGTCTTGCCCAGCCCCTTGCCCAGTTTTTGCGCCTTGCGCTGCAACAGCGTGACCTTTCGGGCGGGCGCATCAGGTTGCGGGCCCTCGGGGCGCAGGCCGCCCCGAACCTTTTCGGGGTCGCCCACCCCCCATTCCTCCATCCAGTCGTCCAGGTCCTCGGTCGGGCTGTCGGCGACGGTCAGGAATTCGGCCACGTCGAACCCGATACCGCCTGCGCCGATGATCGCCACCCGTTCACCTACCGGGGCGCCGTTTCGCAGCACGTCGATATAGGACAGCACGTTCGGGCCGTCCTGACCAGGAATGGACGGATCGCGCGGGGTCACGCCTGTGGCAATGACGACCTCGTCGAAATCGGCCAGGTCATCGACCGTGGCCGCGACACCAATGCGGGTCTTGACCCCGTTGGCCGCGACACTGGCGGTGAACCAGTCGACCAGGCCGTGAAATTCCTCTTTGCCGGGAATGCGCCGCGCCATGTTGAGCTGCCCGCCCAAGCTATCGGCCTTGTCGAACAGGGTCACGTCATGGCCTCGGCTGGCCGCGGTCACCGCAGCCGAAAGGCCAGCCGGGCCGGCCCCGACCACGGCGATGCGCCGGGGCGTCGGGGCCGGGTCCAGCGTGATCTCGGTTTCATGTGCGGCGCGTGGATTGACCAGGCACGAGGCGATCTTCATCGAGAAGGTATGGTCCAGGCAGGCCTGGTTGCAGGCAATGCACGGCGCTATCAGCGCGGCATCGCCGCTGGCGGCCTTCTTGACGAAATGCGCATCGGCTAGAAACGGCCGCGCCATCGAGACCATGTCGGCACAGCGCTCGGCCAGCACGTCCTCGGCCACTTGTGGCGTGTTGATACGGTTGGAGGTGATGACCGGAACGCCGACCTCGCCCATCAGCTTTTTCGTGACCCAGGAAAAGGCGCGGCGCGGCACACTGGTGGCGATGGTGGGAATGCGCGCCTCGTGCCAGCCGATGCCAGTGTTGATGATCGTGGCCCCCGCCGTTTCGATCTTGTTGGCAAGGGCCACGACCTCGTCCCAGGTCTGACCGTTGGGGACCAGGTCGATCATCGACAGCCGGTAGATCAGGATGAAGTCGTCGCCGACGGCCGCGCGCACCCGGCGCACCACCTCGACCGGCAGGCGCTGTCGGTTTTCAAGGCTGCCGCCCCAGCGATCCGTGCGCTTGTTGGTATGCTCCACCAGGAACTGGTTCAGGAAGTAGCCTTCGGACCCCATCACCTCGACCCCGTCATAACCGGCCTCGCGGGCGCGGGCGGCGGCGGTGACGATGTCGGCGATCTGTTTTTCGATCCCGTCCTCGTCCAGCTCGGTCGGTACGAAGGGCGAGATCGGCGATTTGATGGCAGAGGGCGCAACACATTCTTTGCCATAAGCATAGCGCCCCGCATGCAGGATCTGCATGGCGATCTTGCCGCCGGCCTCGTGGACCCGGTCGGTGACGATGCGATGGTTTGCAATGTCCTCGGGCGTGAACAACCCTGCCGCGCCTGGAAAGACGCCGCCTTCACGATTCGGCGCCATCCCACCGGTGACCATCAATGCCACATCACCGCGCGCCCGTTCCGCGTAGAATTCGGCCACGCGGTTCCAGTCCTTCGTCTCCTCCAGCCCGGTATGCATGGACCCCATCAACACGCGGTTCTTGAGAGTCGTGAAGCCAAGGTCGAGCGGAGCCAGCAGGTGCGGATAGTCAGTCATGGGCGTCCTCCGTTTGGCCCGTCTTGCCGCAAGTTGACGCGCAGGTCACGCAGGACGCGGCGTCAGCGATCCAATTGCGCGAAGAGCAGGCCGCCCTTTCGTCGCAGGGCGCGCCAAGGCGCCGCGTGACTGTCCAACACCCTTTCCAGGCCCAGCATGTTCGATCGTTCGTCCAACAACAACAGCCACCCACCCCGCCGCAGGTGGGTCAGCATCCGGCCCAGTACCGCGTGGCGGGCGCCGGTGTCGAGCATGTGCAGGGTTCGGTCGACCAGAAGGATGTCGAACAGGCCGTCGGGTCTGTAGTCGCGCAGATCGGCCACTTGGCCTGTCAAGTCCAAGCCCTCGGCCTCGGCGGCGGCGACCATGTCGGATATGCCAGCCTCGGACAAGTCGACCCCCACCACCGCGTGCCCGCGCCGGGCGATGGGCAGCGCGTCGCGCCCCTGCCCGCAGCCGATGTCCAGAAGCCGAACCGGCCGGTGCAGGTGATCGAGGAACGCCGCAACGTCGGCATTGGGCCGGCCGAGTGCATTGGGCGTCTCGCGGTAAAGGGCGTCATAGTCATAGGCCATGCCGCCTGTTCTAGCGGCGGCCTTGCCCCATGGCTAAGTGAAATATTCCGTGAACGTCACTCGTCCATGGTTTCCACGCAATGCCGACGAAATGCCTTTTTCAGCATGTCCAGTTCAGCCCGCAGCAGGCCCATTTCGGCGCGAATATCCTCGGCCAGGGCATCACCGGCGACGATGGCGAAGGACCCCAAGACAGCAGCATCTCGGCGGTCGTTTATCAGAAAGGTCTGCACCCCGTCGGATATTCGATCCGCGGGGATCGGGACGCGGACATACCAGCATTCCTCGACCCGGTCCTCCTCGACCTCGACGCCCTCGACCGGCTGATCCAGATGGGTGACCTCGATGTCGGGTTGCCAGTTGTCGCGCCCGGCCCGCTTGAGAACGCCATGCCAGACCCCTTCGATCAGGCGCAGCTTGGTCAGCGTCACGTCTTGTCCCATGGCATCCTCTTTCACAACTCGGCGCGGGGCACGCGGCAGAAGGTGACATCGCGGATCGTCACCTGGTTCATTTCCGGCCCCTCGAAGATCACGTCAACCCACATGGATTCGACCCGCTTCTCGTTCAGGTTGGTGTAGGCGAGGTCGAATTCCACCGTCACCTGGTCCTCGTGCAGGGGCAGTTCCCGCACGATCTGTTCGGTATTGGGGCCGTGGCGCACGTTCAGGCGGGCGAAAATCTCCAGCGGCTTTTCCATCTCGACAATCACGTCCATGCGGAGCAGGTGCCGCTTGCGCAGCCCGTCGCAGGCGGATTCGGGCAGGTTCAGAACGAGGCTCAGGAACGACCCGTCGAACCGGAACACATCCAGACGCAAGCCGAACGGGGCCAGGTCGGACTCGCGCGTGTTGCGAAGCTGGCGCAGGGTCAGCTCCGAGATCTGGCAATCATGAAACAGTGTGACCTCGTCGCCCAGCATCGTGCGGGACTCGACCGCCGCCAAACCCTTTACCGGCAGCGCACCGCGCCAGGCCTGCGGCCGCCAGGACCAATCGGTGCCCTGCGGACGCGGAAAGGTCGTCGATCCGACACGCGGCAGGGCCAGCCGGCTATCGGCCTGGTAGGTCAGTTCATCCAGCGAGTGGCGCAGGTTGCGCGCGGCGTTGCGCTGGCGGCGCAGTTCCGATAGCTCGGTCTTGGGCGCTTCGGCGGCCGCGCGCGACCAGTATCGCCGCATGCGCCGGTTCACGAACCGTGCCACTAGCCCTTTGCGCAGCTTCGCCATTTTCGGCCTTCGCGTTGTTTGGTCTTCGGCAACATACCTGCCAAATTGTTTCAGGAAAGGAAACAACTACACGGCGGCAATCGGGGATTTTGCAACACCGCCCGACCTTCAGGACGGGTCTGCCGCCGGTCGGTTCACCTCTCCCAGAGCGTTGAACGTGAGCTCCAGTAGCGTGCGCCCGGCGTCACGCCCCAGTGGCGCGCGGCTGTAGCTTAGGGCTGAAACGGTCACCAGCCTGTCACCAACATCCGTGAATCCGCGCCAGATCGCGGGGGTAGTGCCGGGCACAGGCGCACCGCCCTTGTCCTCGAAACGCACAAGCACGAGGTTATCATTCACGTGGACCTCGCCAATATCGACCCCGGCGTCACCACTGGCCAGAAGTGCCCGGCCCGCATCATCACGCAGATAGTCGGCAAGCCCGGCCGCGCCTTCGGTCACGAGGGCACTGCCCGGGTCGCCGAACTGAACGGTCAGCAGACCTGCCCGGTCGGGCATTACCGCGGCCCGGTCCGACAACACTGCACAGCCCGCCAGGATGGCGAAACCGCGCGACGCGGAACTTGACGATTGGTCGACGCAATAACCCTCGGGGCCGCGCACCCGCACGTCACCGCCCAGCATGGAAAGCGTGCGGATGCCATCGCCGGTCATGTCGCGGCCACCGCCGGGAAATTGCAGCCCATCAGCACATCCGGCCAACCACGCAAGGGCGATAAACGCCGTTAAGGGTTTGTGCATTCCCCGCCTCCGGTTCGGTTTACCGGGTTCGTCTAAAGCGATGCGCTGGCTTGAACAAGCCCGATTG
This sequence comes from Alphaproteobacteria bacterium, assembly GCA_009908505.1. Lineage (GTDB taxonomy): Bacteria > Pseudomonadota > Alphaproteobacteria > Rhodobacterales > Rhodobacteraceae > Salibaculum. Next base: position 89,292 of record JAAAPD010000067.1, read on the forward strand.
CCCCCGTCAAGGCAAGCAGCCTATAGGGGGTCATGCGGTTCGAGCCCCCATATGGCGCGATGCGGGACTTCGTGGCCCCGGCCCGGCCGTCACGGTCCCTCGGCACCGTGACGGTCGTCTTCTTGATGTTCTGGGTCAGCTATTGGGGCCTGCCGTGGCTGCTAGTGGTGCTGGGCGTCGGTCGCGACTGGCTGGCGGACTTCGCATTGGGCGCAACGCCCGGCATGCTGTTCCTGAGCCTGTCGAGTTTCGCCTTGCCCATCGCGGCCCTCGCCTATGGTTTGCGGCACTTCCATCAACGCAAGCTTCGGAGCCTTCTGGGCCGCGGCGAACACGATTCTGGCCTTTTCCTTAATACCCTTCGCAACACGGCGCTTTGCCTGGGCATCGTGACGCTGTCGGGCGGGCTGGCGGTGCCCCTGATCGTCGATATCCGCCCGCTGCCCCTGTGGCTTCTGATGCTGCCCTTCGCGTTGCTGGCGACATCAATCCAGATCGCCGCCGAGGAATTGCTGTTTCGCGGCTACCTGCAACAACAACTGGGTGCGTTGTCATCCCGGCCATTTATCTGGATGGTCCTGCCAAGCCTGCTGTTCGCCTTGCCCCACGCCCTCAATACCGTCACATTCGCCGATGCCGCCTTCTACGTATCCTGGACCTTTCTGTTCGGCCTTGCCGCCGCTGACCTGACAGCCCGGTCGGGCACGCTGGGCCCCGCCCTGGCGATGCACCTGGCCAACAATGCCGTGCAATTCACGCTATTCGGGTTCAAGGACGGGCCGATGTCCGGCTTTGCGCTGATCCTCTACGAATGGGACGGCGCGCCCCTGACATGGATTCAGCCCGACTATCCGCTGGCCTCGGTCTTCTTTCTTCTTACCAGCTTCCTGACGCTTCTTGTCCTGTGGCTTTCCGCCCGGCTGGCCATCCGTCGCTGATTGCATTCCCTTGCCGCCCGGCTTATCTCGGGTATCGCAACGTCAGAGGCGCCCATGAACTGGATTTCGAACTACGTCCGCCCGCGCATCAACTCGATCTTCTCGCGCCGCGAAGTGCCCGAGAACCTTTGGTCGAAATGCGATGAATGCGGCACGATGCTGTTTCACCGGGAACTGAAAGAGGCGCTGAATGTCTGCACCTCTTGCGGCCACCACATGGGCATCACCCCGCGCGACCGCTTCAAGGCTCTGTTCGACGGCGGCATCTTCACCGAGGTCGAGGTGCCCAAACCCGTCGAGGACCCGCTGAAATTCCGCGACCAGAAGCGTTATCCCGACCGGTTGCGGGCCGCCCAGAAAAAGACGGGCGAACGCGAGGCAATGCTTGTCGTCGAGGGTGAGATCGGCCGCACCCCCATCGTGGCCGCCGGGCAGGACTTTTCCTTTATGGGCGGGTCGATGTCGATGTATGTGGGCAACGCCATCATCGCCGCCGCCGAACGCGCGATCGAGAAACGCTGCCCGCTGGTGCTTTTTTCGGCTGCCGGGGGCGCACGGATGCAAGAGGGCATCCTGGGCCTTATGCAGATGCCGCGCACCACCATCGCGGTGCAGATGCTCAAGGAGGCCGGGCTTCCCTATATCGTCGTCCTGACCCACCCGACCACCGGCGGCGTGACGGCATCCTATGCCATGCTGGGCGATGTGCAGATCGCCGAGCCGAATGCGCTGATCGGCTTTGCCGGGGCACGGGTGATCGAACAGACCATCCGCGAGAAATTGCCGGAGGGTTTCCAGCGCGCCGAATACCTGCTGGATCACGGCATGCTGGACCGGGTCACGCCGCGCGCGCAATTGCGCGACGAGTTGATCACCATAGCCAGGATGCTGATGGGTGAGGGGCCGGCCGTCGCCGGCGACCTGCCCGCCCCGACCGACGAGGACCGTGCCGAAACCCCGGCCCAAGCCCCCCAGGAGGCCGCGGAAACCGAAAAGGACGAAAAGGCGTGACGGCTGGGTCCGACATCATCCTCGAACGGATGATGGCCCTGCACCCCAAGATCATCGACCTGACGCTGGACCGGGTCTGGCGCCTGCTCCAGGCGCTGGGCAATCCGCAGGACCGCTTGCCGCCCGTGATCCATATCGCGGGCACCAACGGCAAGGGGTCGACCCAGGCCATGATCCGTGCCGGCCTGGAAGGCGCCGGAAAAAGCGTGCACGCCTATACGTCACCGCACCTGGCGCGGTTCCATGAACGCATCCGCCTTGCAGGTGACCTGATCGCCGAGGATCATCTGGCCGATGTTCTGGACCGCTGCTACGGCGCCAATGGCGACCAAGCGATCACCTATTTCGAGATCACCACCTGCGCGGCACTGCTGGCCTTTGCCGAAACGCCGGCGGATTACACCCTGCTCGAAGTGGGCCTTGGCGGGCGCTTGGACGCCACCAACGTGATCGACACCCCTGCCTTGACGGTCATCACGCCGGTGGACATGGACCACCAGCAATTCCTGGGCGACACCCTGCCCCGGATCGCCGGGGAAAAGGCCGGGATCATCAAGCGCGGCGTGCCCTGCATCGTCGGGCGCCAGCACGACGACGCGCTGGACGTGATCGAAAAGCAGGCCGCACGGCTGTCTGCACCGGTTCTGGCCCATGGCCAGCACTGGCACATTGCCGAGGAGCGCGGCCGCGTGATCTACCAGGATGAAACCGGCCTTCTGGACCTGCCCCTGCCCAGCCTGCCCGGGCCGCACCAGGTCGAGAATGCAGGCATGGCCCTGGCCGCGCTGCGCCGGCTGGGCTTCGGCGAAACCGCCAGCGAGGCCGCGATGACCGATGCCAGCTGGCCCGCTCGGATGCAGAAGCTGACCGAGGGCAGACTTGTCGATGCGATTCGGCCGGCCGAGCTCTGGCTCGATGGCGGGCACAACCCGGCAGCGGGCGCGGCCCTGGCCGCAACGCTGGACCGCCTGCCGAACCGACCCACGCACCTGGTCTGCGGCATGTTGAACACCAAGGATATCGGCGGCTACATGACCCCCCTGGCGCGCCATGCCGACAGCCTGACCGCGATTTCAATTCCCGGCGAAGAGGCAACCCTGCCGGCCGAGACCACGGCACAGGCTGCTGCACAGGCCGGCATGACAACCGCAACCGCCCCTGACCTGAACAGTGCCCTGAAGGCCATCACCGCCGAACACCCCGGGGGGCGCATCCTGATCTGTGGCTCTCTCTACCTGGCCGGGCACGTCCTAAGGGCTAACGCATGATCCGCGTGCTCGCCCTTTCGATGTTGGCCACGCCCGCCACGGCGGCGGATTTCGTGTTCTGCTGGCAGGGTGACAACGGCTACCGGATGGAAGGCCGGATGACGGTGCCCGACGACCAACTCTCGCAGCCTCTTGTCACCCATGACGACGTGTCGGGGTTCTTCATCCAGGGCTTTCACAACGACATTCCCATCGGCAGCTGGGACCTGTCGCAACTAACACCCGGAACCAGCTGGAACCTGTCCTTCGACCCGCGCGGCATGGTCTTTCCCACCGGCGGCATGCACAACAGTCCCAAGGGCCAGGCCTGGAATGCGGGCGGACGTGCCGACGATTGCGGCAACCCCGGTTTCGGATTCAATTCGGGGACCAATGCGCAGGACCTTTGCGTCAACGACACGTGGATCACGGACAGCATGATCAATCGCTACACGCGCTTTCCGGTCTACGAAGCCGGGTCGGTTGACCTCGATTGCGGCGGCGCACCGCTGCTTGGTGCCATCTCGACTGATCGGCGGCCATCCTGACGAAGGCGCCCCGCGAAAAAGCGACTCGACGATTCGATTTTCCTTTGACGCGCGAATCACCCTCTGTCTATATGTTGTCACAAATGCAATATGCGCCGGGCCTGCCAGCCGGTCATACATGATCTAGCGCATATTCATGGGGGTGGGACGATGTTCAGCTTGGGTGGAAGCACAGGACGAGACACGGGGTGTTCCCGGTGCAGCCGATCCATGACCGCGTATTCGAACGCCGGGTTCCAGCCCGAAAACTCATTCCAAAGCCGCGATGTCGCCAAACGGGTGACCAACGGCCACAAACACCTTGTTTTGCCCGACACCGGCCGCGCCAGGATCGGGCAAACGCTGTTCAATCCCGGGGCCTGATGCTTTCGCGTCGGGCGCGGGGACATGGTTTGGCAGGGCGGGGGGACGGGCCCACGGGCTCGTCCTCTTGTATCCGGCCCGGCCTATCGCGAAACGCCGCCCCGTCGGGCGCATCGGGGCGGAAAGAAACCTGTCGAGCAGGCGCCGAGGAGTAGAGTTGGGGATGAACCGGTTGGGTTTCGCTCTGGTGCTGGCGATCGCGTTGGTCGGCATGGCCCGGGCGCAGGATGTTCGCATCACCACCTTCAAGGGCAACAGCAACTTTGTCCTGAACGGGCAAAGTTTCAAGATCGACCGCATTCAGGACCCGGACAACATCCTGACCGGGGAATTCGCGCGGACCTCGCGCGAATGCCCACCCTTTTGCATCCAGCCCATGATCGTCGCCGAAGGGGTGGCAACGGTTGGCGAATTGGAAGTCATGGATTTTCTGGAAACCACGGCGTCCGACGGCCGTGGTCTGCTGATCGACAGCCGCCTGCCGGACTGGTTCGCCTCGGGCACTATTCCCGGTGCCGTGAACGTGCCCTTCATGACGCTTGAGGCCGAGAACCGCTTTCGCGACGACATTCTCGTCGCCCTGGGCGCGCAGAAAACGGACGGTGGCGGCCTGGATTTTTCCGGCGCGATGGAGCTGGTTATGTTCTGCAACGGACCCTGGTGCGGGCAATCGCCCCGCGCGATCGAGGCATTGATCGATGCCGGGTATCCGGCGGAACGGCTTTTCTACTACCGGGGCGGCATGCAAGCATGGAACCAGCTCGGACTGAGCGTCATGACCCCCAGCACAGAGGGTTAACGCCCATACCGAGGTTCTTGTCATGATCCGTACCGTTCTTGCTTTTTTCGCCCTTGCCCTGGCGATCTGCGCCCTGATCGTCTTCCGGCCCTTTTCCGACAGTCAGGACGCGGCCGCGATGGACCCCGCACCGGATGTCGAGGTCACGCGGGCCATCGCCCCTGCCGACCCGGTGGTCGCCCCGGTCGCGCAATCCACCGCGCAAACGCCGCGGGCCGAGCCGCGCCGGCCCGAGACCAGCGATGCCTCGATGGATGACATGACCGCGGCGGTGCTGGCCGAGCTCGGCTTCGAGACCGAGGCGCCGGCAGAACCCAGCGCCGAAGAGGCCGGAATCGAAACGACCGCCAGCATCTTGGCCTCGATCGAGAAGGCAACGGGCCAGCAGGTCGATGTCGCCCCACGGCAGACGCTCCAGACACTTGTCGTCTCCGCCCTTCGCGAAGGCCAGAGCGACGATTACATCGACGCGCTGGTGAACGAGGCCGCCACCGCCGGCCGCGTCAGCGTTCCCGATGTCATGGTGACGGCCGACGGCCGGGTCGACACCGCGGTTCTGCTGGACAACCTGGTCACACACGCGATCATCGCCAGTGGCGGCACTGTGCCCGAACCGTCGGTCGATCCGACCGCCGATCGGGGGGTAGAGGTCCGGGTGGTCCAGCGCGCGCAGGACACCGTCCAGGCGCGATTCTACACGGTGCAGCCCGGCGACAGCCTTGGCGCGATCGCGGTCAAGTTCTACGGCCGTGTCGACAAGTTCGACCAAATCTACGAGGCCAATCGCCAGACCTTGTCGAGCCCCGACCTGATCCGGGCGGGGCAACGACTTGTCATTCCGGAACTGGGCGCCTGACGATCACTCGAAAACACCGGCCAGATCGGACCCGCCTTCCTTGATGTCGATCAGGCGGGTGAACAGCAGCAATTGAAACAGCGCCATCACCCCGTAGGAGACCGCCGCAACCAGCGAGGTCAGGATGGTGCCGACAATGCTGAACTGCGCCATGGTCGAGGGGTCGGCCATCATGCCGTACCCGGCCACAAGGCCACTGACGATGGACAGAACGTAGACCACGAGCAAGATCAGGATGCCCGCCCCGACGATGGGCCAGCGATACCCCTGGGTCAGTTGGGCCGACCGGCCCATGGCGCCGAAGCCGCGCTCCTCGACCAGCAGTGCGGGCAGGTAGACCGACCAGTAGGCCGCCAGCCACAAGCCCGGCACGATCAACAGCATGGCCCCGACAACGACGCCCAGGTAGACAAGGATGGACACCACCAGCAGCGGCACGATCATGGTCAATATCCGGTTCACGTAGTTGCCCACCCGAATGGCCTGGCCCTGCAGTACGTCCGCCGCCGCCAGCAGGATGAAGGCCTGCACGAGGATCCCCAGGATCGTCGGCGCAAAGATCAGCACGAAATAGTCAAGATTGAAGATCGCCATGGGATCGTTCGGATTGGCCATGAACGAGGCGAAATAACGCGCCGAGAACCACGAGGCGAGGACGTTCACCACCAAGGCCGGGATGATCGCGATCAGGAACAGACGACCGAAATTCTGAAAATAGCTCCGGAACGTGGCGCCCACGAGGCGCCCGGCGCCAAGTTTTTGGGAAGAGGGGAAATCAGGGGTATCGGACACGGGGATCACCTTTATCAAGAACGCTAGCGGGCGCACCTTAAGCCGAGGACACTTGGCGGCGCAACGGTCATTCCGACCCTGATGCGTCGTCGCCCCAACCCGCCCCCTGCATTTCCCGCAAACGACTGGCCGTGCGTTCGAATTCGAACACGCCCTCGCCTTCGACATACAGCATTTCGGGCTGGGCGGCGGCGGAACAGATCAGGTGGACCTTCGCCTCGTAGAGCGCATCGACAAGTGTGACGAAGCGCTTGGCCTCGTTGAAATTCGATCGGCCCAGGCGCGGGATATCCTCAAGGATCAGGACCCGGGCGACCTCGGCCAGGGCCAGGTAGTCCGCCGCGCCCAGCGCCCGCCCGCACAGGTCATGGAATTTCGCCCGGGCCACGCCGTTGTAGAAGCCCGGGACGTGCAGATCGTGCCCCTTGACGCGCAGCACCATCGGTTCGGCCTTGCCGCCGGTGAATTCGTCCCAGATCGCCTTGATCCGCGCCCGCGCGGCGGCATCGGCAGGCGTGAAATAGGACGGGGATCCGGCCAGCACAGTCTGGCGGTAATCCGTGTCGCTGACCAGTTCCCAAACCTTCAGCTTGTCCTTCATCAGGTCGATGAAGGGCAGGAAAAGCTGTCGGTTCAGGCCATCACGATAAAGATCGTCGGGCGGCCGGTTCGACGTGGTCACGACCGTCACGCCAGCGGCGAAGAGCGCCTCGAACAGGCGGCCCACGATCATCGCGTCGGTGATGTCGGTGATCTGCATCTCGTCGAAGGCCAGGAACCGCACGTCGGCGGCCAGGGCGTTGGCCACGGGCTTGATCGCATCGTCGACACCCTTGGCCCGGGCCTTGGCGATCTCGTCATGCACCCATTGCATGAAGGCGTGAAAATGGGCCCTGCGCTTGGGCGCTTCGACCAGGTCGACCAACAGGTCCATCAACATGGACTTCCCGCGCCCAACCCCGCCCCACATGTAAAGGCCCTTGGGCGGTTCGATCGGCTGGGCCTTGCGAAACAGGCTTTTTTTCGGGGGGGCAGGCGGGTTTTCCAGCGCGACGCGCACGCGCTCCAGCTCGTCCAGAACGGCCTCCTGTGCTGCATCGTGGTGCAGTTCCCCGGAGTCGACCCGGGCGAAGTAGGCGTCCTGAACCCGTCCCATACTGCCTGATACCCCGGCGCTTGTCGGTTGAAAAGCGCCGTGCGCCCGGTAGGGTCCGCCCATGATTAGAAAGCCCCGCCATGAGGACATCGCCGATCTGGCCCGAATCCACGTGCAGGCCTGGCGCGAAACCTATCGCGGCCTGATCCCGGAGGCCGAGATCACCCGGCGCGACATCGGCTATCGAGAACGGCTATGGGCGAAACTGATAGATGCGCCCGGCCTGGTGACGCGTTATGCACCCTGCGTCGGCTTTGCCCAGGTCGGCCCGCAACGCGATGCGGATTTCGCCGACCGTGGCTATACGGGCGAACTCTACAACCTTTATGTCCTGGCGGCACATCAGGGCACCGGTATCGGCCGCCAGTTGTTGGACGCCGTTCGTCCCGATACCGCGTTCACCGCCTTGATGGTCTCCGGTAATGACCGGGCGGGCCGCTTCTATATCGCGTCGGGCGCGACCTTTCTGGACCGCCGCGAAGTGACCGAGGACGGGATGACCTTCATGGAAGACGCCTATGGTTGGCCAGCGCCCTAGTCCAATTCGCGCAGAATATCGGCCAAAAGGTCCACGACCTGCTCGGAATGGGTATAACACAGGTCATGGCCGGCGCCCTCGACCACGTCCTGCCGGACGGACCGGTTCCACTGGGTCAGCGTGCCCAGCGACGACAGCGGGATGACATCGTCCTTCTCGCCCCAAATCCCGACAACCGGCACGCCCTCGCGGCCCAGCAGCCGGTGTTCGTCCTCCTGCACCTCGTCCAGCATGTGGCGGCGGCTGGACAGGACCGACCTCAGAAAGCCGCGGCCGGCATATTCCGCCAGTTGCAACTCGATGATGCCCTTCACGTCGAAGTCCCGGCCCAACCGGCGACGCAAGGCGCGCCGGTCGCGCCGCTGGGCGATCATCGCATGAACCCAATCCCCAAGGAATGGGGTGACGCGGCAGAACTCGGTCAGGCGATCCTCGCGCAGGCGCATGCCGGCAGGCGCCAGCAAGATCAACCGCTTCATCCGGCCCGGATAGGTGGCGGCGAATGCCGTGGCGATGGCCCCGCCCATGGAATAGCCAAGCAGGGTCAGGTCTTCGTCCAGCTCCTGGTGGGCGAGAAGATCACTCAGTTGACGCAGGAAGAATTCCCGGTCCTGCGGCCCGCGCGGCGCGTCGGAATAACCACGGCCATAAAGGTCATAGACCAGCACCCGGTAACCCAGCCGCGCAAGGCCTCTTGCGATGGCGTAAAAGACGGGGCTGGGCGTCGTCAGGCCGTGAACCGCGACCAATACCGGCCCGCGCGCCGGGCCCAACCATTGGTAGTGCGTCACCCCGTGGGACAGTCGGGCGAAACGGCCCGGCGCGGCGTCGCGCATGCGCTCGGCCGGGACCCGGCGTGCCTCGGCCTGCTGGGGCAGCGTCGCGATGACCGCGACCAGAACCGTCAAGATGACCCAACCCATCTCAGTCCCGCCACTTCTCCAGGATGTAGCGGCTCGTCATCAGGTCCAGATGCGCCCCGCCGCCGTTCTTGAACAGGGTGATCTCGTCGGCGCTGTGCCGGGCGAAGACGGGCAGATCATAGTAATCGGCCAGCACGTGGTCACGGCCGATTGCGCCGGTTTCAAGCGGGATACGCAATTCCCCGATATGACCCAACGTGGTGGCGTAGCTGTCCACGAAGACACGGGCGCGCTGCAAGGCGACATCGTCGGCCTCGCGCATGTCCGGACGATAGGCGCCGATCAGGTCGACATGCTGGCCCGGTTGCAACCATTCGCCCCTGAGCAAAGGTTCGGTGCTCATCGTGGCCGAGGTGATAATGTCGGCCTGTTCCACCGCCGTTTGCAGATCGACGGCCACGTCCACGCCGGGGCATTCCTGCGCGAAACGGGCCGCCCCCTCGGGCGACCGGTTCCAGACGGTGAATCCGGCATCGGGAAAGGCCGCACCATAGGCCTGCCAGAGCGACCGGCCCACGGTGCCCGCCCCGACGATCAGGATCCTGCGGCTGTCAGGCCGGGCCAGGCGACGGGCGGCCAGAAGGCTGTCGCCGGCGGTCTTCCACTTGGTCACCAGGTGGAAATCCAGGATCGCCTCCAACTGGCCGCCAGCATCGGCGAACAGCATCACGGCCCCGTTGACCATGGGCCGGCCGGCAGACGGGTTGCCCGGAAAGATCGTGGCGCATTTCACCGCGATTCCCATCCCGTTGATCCAGGCCGACCGATTCAACAACGTGTCGGGATCACGGTAGAGGAACACGTCGTCGACCGATCCCTTGGGCAGGTCATGCCCCGCCGCCAGCGCATCCGTAAGACCCAGCCAGTCCAGAACGGCCTCGCCATCCTCGAATGAAATCATCGTTGTCATGCCAGGGCCTCCCTTGAAATCACCCCTTCGGAGAGGAGTTTCGCGGCCCAGTCGTCGGGGCCGTCGAACAGGTGCACCTGCCAGCCGCGGGCCCGGGCCGCCGCGATGTTGTCGGCTCGATCATCGGTGAACAGAAGGCGTTCGGGCGGCAGGCCGCTCGCGTCTTCGACCATTTGATAGATCTGCGGTTCCGGCTTGATGACACCCATGTGGCCACTGATGAATTGGCGGTCGAATTCTTCGAGGAACGGGTAGTGTTCGCGCCCGATCTCGAAGGTTTCGATGCCGAAATTCGACAGGGCGAAGACCGGTATGCCCGCCCGCCGCAGCGCCCGCAGGATATTGACCGAGGCGTCGATCGCCGGGGCTGCCATCTCGATCCAGCGGTCGTGCCACATCCGCACCTCGTCGGCCCAGTCCGGGTTGGCGGCGGCCACTTCGGCGATAACGGCGGTAAAGTTCTCGCCCCGGTCCACCCGGTCGTTCATCCCGTGCAGGTCGATCGCGTCGAAAAACGCCCTCCGCCGCTCGGGGCCGATCACGCGATCATAGAAGCGCTCCGGCTGCCATTCGATCAGCACGTTGCCGATGTCGAAAATCACCGCTTCGATCCTCATGGGGGCTCCTGTCTGGCTTGTCTGCACCCTAGAGCCGCGCGCACGGCTTCGAAAGCCCTAACGGCGATAGCGCGGCGTGGGCTGAACCTCGGTCGCGGGCGAACGGTTCTCGCGCCAGATGATGAACAACCCGGCGGCAAGGATCAGGCCGATCCCGGCAAGGGCGATGCCATCGGGCCAGTCGGCGAAGATCACCACACCCCACAGAATCGAAAGCGGCAGCGCGATGTATTCAAAGGGCGCCACCACCGCGGCCTCGGAATTGCGATAGGCGTAAGAGATGAAGAAGCCGCCCAGCGCACTGGTCACGCCCACGGCGACAAGGATCGGCAGATCGGCGAATGGCGGCCATTCCCAGGCGCGGAACATGAACGCGATCGAGGGGTCCGAACTGCCCGCAAAACGCCCATCGCCGAGGGTCAGCCCGAATCCCGCGGACACGATGATGAAGGTCAACTGAATGTAGAAGGACATCGCCGCCGCGCTTTCGGTGCGGCCGATATAGCGCGTCAGCATGTGCAACGAGGCATATCCCACGGCCGCCACCATGGGCAGCAGCGCGGCCAGCCGAAATGCCTCGGTGCCGGGGCGCAGCACGATCACCACGCCCAAAAGGCCGACGGCAATCGCGGCCCAGCGCCACGGCCCAACGGTTTCACGCAGGAAGATCACCGAGAAGACGGTGATGATCAGCGGGCTGACGAAGAAGATGGCCACGCCTTCGGCGAGGGGCAGGGATGCCAGCCCCAGAAAGAAGGCAAGGTTGGCAAAGACGACGCAGCCCCCGCGCAGGAAGTGCATCCCCAGCCGGCGGGTGCGTAGCGCCCGAAACCCGCCCGACAGCGGCACGACGACACATAGAAGGAACACGATGCCGATGGTGGAACGGATGAGAACGATTTGGTGCAGTGCATAGCCGTCCGACAGGAACTTGATCGCCATGTCGTTGACGGAAAAGCAGAATACCGCGATCAGGGCGCTAAGCGCCCCGCGCAGGGCCTGTGGCATATTGGTGAACATGTGCCAATTGCTGACAGGTTGATGCGGGAACCGCTAGCGGGTTTGCGACATTCGCACGCTTCGTTCCAGGGCGTCCAGAAACCGCGCGCGATCCGCCTTGGTGAACCCTTTTCCACTGCTCTGCCGGAACGGATCCGCCGCCCGCATATCCGCCATCAGATCGCGCGTGGCCAGGGCCTGGCCGACATTGCGTGCGGTCAGTGCCTCGCCATTGGGCTTGAGAACGTCCGCCCCCGCCTCGACGCAGCGGGCCGCGAGGGGAATATCACCGGTCACCACTACGTCACCCGCGCCGCAGCGGTCCGCGATCCACTTGTCCGCCTCGTCCGGTCCGTCCGGCACGAAGACCGTTTCGACCAGCGTATTGGCCGAGGGGCGCAAGCCGCCATTGGCGACAACTGTCACGCGATGGCGATGACGCGTCGCGACGCGCTCGACCTCGGCTTTGACCGGGCAGGCATCGCCGTCGACATAGATCACGACCAGAGCGCCTCCGCGTGGAAGGACACATGGTCTTCGATGAAGCTGGAGACGAAGAAATAGCTGTGGTCATAGCCCTCTTGCAGACGCAGCTGTCCCGGCTGCCTCCGGGCCGCCATGGCGTCTGCCAGCGCGTCGATCCGCAGAAAATCCCAGAAATTGTCCTTGGTGCCCACATCGACGAGCAGCGGTCCGTCAAAGCCCGTGTCGCGCATCAGAAGGCTCGCATCATGGGCGCGGCCCGCCTCTACGGCACCCAGGTAGGCCTTGAACTGCTTGCGGCCCCAATCGCTTTCGGTCGGGTTGCAAATCGGGGAAAACGCCGAAACCGACCGGAAGCGTCCCGGCAGGGACATGGCGAGGGTCAGCGCACCGTGCCCCCCCATGGAATGGCCGGTGATGGCCTGCCGCTCGGGGTCGATTGCGAAACCGTTGTCCAGAATCGTCGGCAGTTCCTCGGCCAGGTAGTCCCACATCCGGAAATGCGCCGACCATGGCGTTTCGGTCGCGTTCACATAAAACCCGGCGCCTTGGCCCAGGTCGTATTCCGGGTCATCGGCCACGCCCTCGCCCCGTGGCGAGGTGTCGGGAAAGCAGACGGCAATGCCATGTTCGGCGGCCCAAGCCTGGGCGCCCGCCTTGGTCATGGCGTTCTCATGCGTGCAGGTCAGTCCCGACAGGTACCACAGGATCGGCACCGGGCCTTCCTCGGCCTGGGGCGGCAGGAACAGACCGAATGTCATGTCACAGTCGCAGGCATCGGAACGGTGGCGATAAACGCCCTGGACGCCCTCGAAACAGCGGTTCTCGGATAGGGTTTCCATCAGCTTTTCCCTTCATGGGTGGTCATGATCTGGTCCAACGGCTTTTTCTTCTTCGCCACGGCCGGGACAGTCGCATCCTCGGCCGGGTGCCCCACGGCAAGTATCATGATCGGTTTTTCGTTTTCGGGCCGCTCGCACAGTTCATTCAGGAACTTCATGGGGTTGGGCGTGTGGGTCAGGCAGGACAGCCCGGCATTGTGCAGCGCGGTGATCAGCACCCCGGTGGCGATACCGACGCTTTCGGGCACGTAGTAATGCTTGGTGCGCTGGCCGTCGCGATACCCCCACCGCTGCGCGAAGACCACGATCAGCCAGGGCGCGATGTCCAGGTGCGGCTTGGACGCATCCGTGCCTATGGGTTCCAGCGCCGCCAGCCATTCGTCGCTGCCGCCACCATCGTAGAACCGTTCTTCCTCGGCCTCGGCGGCCAGCCGCACCTTGTGCTTCATCTCCGGGTCCGAGATGGCCACGAAATGCCAGGGCTGCTGGTTCGCCCCGCTTGGCGCGGTGCCCGCAGCCGCCACGCATTTCTCGATCACCTCGCGCGGGACGGGCCGGTCCGAGTAGTCACGGATCGAATGGCGGGTTTTCACCAATGCGTGAAACGCGTCGGCCCTTTCCAGCATATCCGCATCGGGAAAGCTGCGTCGGTCAGGCAGGGGCAACGCCTCGTAGACGGGTTTTTCGGCCATGGCTCCTCCTAGCCGGTGACAAGGGCGATCACGCCCGAAACGGTGAACACGCTGATCGCGGTCGAGATCAGGATCGAGGCCGAAACGCGGTGCGGCGCGACCCCGTAATGCTGGGCCAGAATGTAGACATTTCCGGCCACGGGCAAGGCGGCCGCGGCGATCATCACACCGGCCGCGTAAGGGTCCACCGGCAGCATGTAGAGTGCGGCAAAGGCGACGGCGGCGGGATGCAGGAAAAGCTTGGCGAAGGACAGCCAGCCGGCCACGGCAACGCGTTCGGCGGACTTGCTGGCCAGCGACGCGCCGATGGCGAAAAGCGCGCCCGGCGTGGCCGCTGCGCCCAGGATTTCAAGGAACGCATTGGCCGGCCCCGGGATCGGCACCGACAGGGCCGAGACCGCCAGGCCCAGCACGATCGACACGATCATCGGGTTCTTGAGCAGCCCGAGCCCGACGGTGCGCACGATACCCAGGCTCATCCGGCCGTCACGCGAGCCGGTGATCAGGATCACGATCAACGAGCCGAAAACGATCAAGTCGACAGACAGGACCATCATGACCGCCGGAATCGCCTTGGGCCCCAGCAGCATGGCCAGCATCGGGATGCCCAGGAAGCCGACATTGCCGATCACGGCACATTGCGCCTCGACCGCCGCCTCTTCGATCCCGCGCTTGCGCAGCAGGGCGACGGCGGTTGCGACCAAATAGATGAACAACGTGCCCCAAAGATAGGCCAGCACGAACGGCCAGTCGAAAATGTCACCGATCGACAGGTTGGCTGAAAACCGGAACAGCATCGCCGACAGGGCGAAGTAGAAGACGAACTTGGTGAGGTAGGCCGTCGCCTCGGCGGTGAAGAAACCCGTCCGGCCCGCGCCGTATCCCAGCCCGATCAGAGCGAAAAAGGGTAGCGTTTGAAGGAAGATGTCCCACATGGGCAAAAGCTGTAGCAGGGCCGCGATACCCGCGCCAGTGCCGCGCGCCCGCTATCCGCTTCCGATCAGCGCCCCCGCCGCAAAGACCAGCGCACCGCCCAGCACCACTTGGAACGTGGCCCTCAGGAATGGGGTTTCCATGAACCTGTTCTGGATCCAGGCGATTGCCCAAAGCTCGATGAAGACAACGATGATCGCGGTGATCGTCGCGGTCCAGAAATCCGGGATCAGGTAAGGCAGCGCATGGCCCAGCCCGCCAACCGTCGTCATGACCCCGCTGGCCAGTCCGCGCTTGAAGGGCGAACCGCGCCCCGAGATCTGCCCGTCATCCGACGCCGCCTCGGTGAAGCCCATGGAAATCCCCGCCCCGACGGAGGCGGCGAGGCCCACCAGGAAGGTCGTCCAGGTATCCTGCGTCGCGAAGGCGGTGGCGAAGATGGGGGCCAGCGTAGAAACCGACCCGTCCATCAGCCCGGCCAGGCCCGGCTGCACCCATGTCAGGACAAAGCGGCGATGCGCCTCGGCATCCTCGTCGCTGCGGGCCTCGTCGCCCAGATGCTCTTTTTCCAGGTCGTCCGCGGTGTCGGCATGGCCCGCCTCGGCGGCGGCCAGATCGCCCAGCAGCTTGCGCGTGGCGGCATCCGTTGTGGCGGCGGCCGCCGTTTCATAGAACCGTTGGGCGTCGCGTTCCATGACGCGCGCTTCGTCTCGGATACGTTCCAGCCCGAGGTTTTCGACCAGCCATACCGGCCGACGGGCATAGAAACCGGCCACGTGCTCGCGCCGGATCAGCGGGATGGTCTGGCCAAAGCGTGCCTCGTGCAGATCAATCAACCGGCGACGGTGTCCATCCTCTTCTTCGGCCATGCCGTCGAATATCGCGGCCGAGGCCGGATACTCCTCGCGCAGCATCTCGGCATAGCTGCGGTAGATGCGCGCATCGTCCTCTTCCGAGGAGATCGCGAGGGCGAGGATCTCTTGCTCGCTGAGATCCTTGAAACGGCGGCGGGACGAAACTCCTGGGATCACGTGCTCACTCCTCAATTAGAATTATTCTAATATGCCATAAGACTGTTGGATTTCAAGTCCAATCGATGGCACTTGCCGAGTGGAAAAATCCAAGGCACGGGATGACGCTGCGGCTTTCTTGCCGCAAGTGAACCGTGCGGTTTATAGTTCGACTCGGGAGGAGCCATGGCCGACGGCGACATCGAGATCAAGAAAGGCAGAAAATTCGACGAGGTGCTGGACGGCGCCCGGCGGGTTTTCATGGCCAACGGATTCGAAGGGGCCTCGGTCGATGAGATCGCCAAGGCTGCTGGCGTGTCCAAGGCGACGCTCTACAGCTACTTTCCCGACAAGCGCCTGCTCTTCGCCGAGGTCGCCCGGATCGAAAGCGAACGCCAGGCGAAGCTATCGCTGGACGAGATCGACCTCAACGGCCCGCCCGAACCTGTTCTGTATCATGCGGGCAAGAGGCTGATGTCTTTCCTGACATCGCGTTTCGGGCAACAGGTGGTCGGCCTGTGCTTCTCCGAGGCGCACCGTTTCCCGGAACTGGGCTGCATGTTCTACGATTCCGGTCCGGGATTGGTGCGTGATCACTTTCGTGATTACCTGGCCAGTGCCAGTCAATCCGGAAAATTGAAGATCGACGACCCGCTTCTGGCGGCCGACCAGTTCGCCGAGTTGTGCAAGGCGCGCATCTTCACCCGCATGACCTGCGGCGTGCAGACGGAATTCGACGATTACGAGCTTGAGATGATCCTGCGTGGCGCGGTCGAGATGTTCATGGCCCGCTATGGACCCAAGACCTAGTCCTTGCGACGCACTTCCATGTGATTGCCAGAGCCCCGGCGCAGTTCGAACAGCTTGAGTGACCCGACGAGATCGCTCAGCTTCTTCTTGCCGTAGGTGCGTGGGTCGAAATCGGGGTTCTCGGCGACCAGTTTCTGGCCGATGGCGCCCAGCCCGACCCAGTCCCCCTCTTGGTCGACCGCATCCATGGCGCGGCGGATCAGCGGCACGGCCTCGGTCGGTTTGCGTTTGCCTGATTGGGGGACATCGTCCTCGGCGATGTTCTCGATCAGGACAAAGCGATTGCAGGTATTGCGCAGGCTGACGGGGGTCTTGGCCTCTCCGATACCGATCACCGAAAGGCCCTGTTCGCGGATGCGGCTGGCCAGCGCGGTGAAATCGCTGTCGGAACTGACCAGCACGAAGCCGTCGAAGCGGCCCGAATGCAGGATGTCCATGGCGTCGATGACCAACCCGATATCAGTGGCATTCTTGCCGGTGGTGTTCGAC
Source organism: Alphaproteobacteria bacterium (assembly GCA_009908505.1). Taxonomy (GTDB): domain Bacteria; phylum Pseudomonadota; class Alphaproteobacteria; order Rhodobacterales; family Rhodobacteraceae; genus Salibaculum. The sequence goes on from JAAAPD010000067.1 coordinate 106,248, forward strand.
GGCAATTGCCGCTGGACCAGGCCCAGCTCGGCGGCGGTCTTTTTCCAGCCCGAAAGGTGGCCGCTGGACCAGTCCCCGTAGACCCGGCGCAGGGCCGGTTCGCCGAACTGGGTAATTTCCTTCAGAACCGCCTCGGCATGTTTTGACGAAACGTTGTCCGCGTCGATCAACACGGCAAAGAGGCTGTTCTGATCCGGCATGGCGTCGCTTTCTGCTGGTGTCAGTAAACCACGACCGACCGGATCGATTCCCCGGCATGCATCAGATCGAAGCCCTTGTTGATGTCCTCAAGGCCCATCGTGTGGGTGATCATCGGGTCGATCTCGATCTTGCCCTGCATGTACCAGTCCACGATCTTGGGCACGTCCGTCCGGCCCCGCGCGCCGCCGAAGGCGGTTCCGCGCCAGACACGGCCCGTGACCAGTTGGAAGGGGCGGGTCGAAATCTCGGCACCCGCAGGCGCCACGCCGATAATGACGCTCTCGCCCCAGCCCTTGTGCGCCGACTCCAGCGCCGCGCGCATCACATCCACGTTGCCGGTGGCGTCGAACGTGTAGTCCCCGCCGCCGCCTGTCAGGTCCACAAGGTAAGGGACAAGATCGCCCTCGACCTCGGCAGGGTTGACGAAATCGGTCATGCCGAACCGTTCGGCCATGGCGCGCTTTTCGGGGTTCAAGTCTACGCCGACGATCTGGTCCGCCCCGGCCAGGCGCAGCCCTTGGATCACGTTCAAGCCGATGCCGCCCAGGCCGAAGACGATGGCGCGCGCGCCGATCTCGACCTTGGCGGTGTTGATGACCGCCCCGATACCGGTGGTCACGCCGCAGCCGATATAGCAGATCTTGTCGAAGGGGGCGTCCTCGCGCACCTTGGCCAGCGCGATTTCGGGCAGGACCGCGTGGTTGGAAAAGGTCGAGCAGCCCATGTAATGCAGGATCGGATCACCATCGAGCGTAGAAAAGCGGCTGGTGCCATCGGGCATCAGGCCCTGGCCCTGAGTACTGCGGATCGCCTGGCACAGGTTCGTCTTGCCGCTCAGGCAGTATTCGCATTCCCGGCACTCGGGCGTGTAGAGCGGGATGACGTGATCGCCGGGCTTGAGGCTTTTGACACCCTCGCCGACCTCCAGCACCACGCCGGCCCCTTCATGTCCGAGGATCGCCGGGAAAAGTCCCTCGGGGTCGGCACCGGACCGGGTGAATTCATCCGTGTGGCAGATACCTGTGGCCTTGATCTCGACCAGGACTTCGCCCGCACGCGGACCGTCCAGGTTCACATCCATGATTTCGAGCGGTTTGCCGGCAGCGGTGGCAACGGCGGCGCGGGTACGCATGACAAGTCCTCCCTAATGGTCAGCCAGACCCTGTGGCATGCCGCGTCACGTTTCAAGCACCAGTGTTGATTTCCGAAGACGAAATGCGACTATGACCGGATGAAACCGTTTGTGCATATCGCCGCCCTTTGCGTCCTCACCGCCTGTGCGCAGCCAGGGCCGCTCACCCTTCCGGACCCGGCCGAGGACAGCTGCGGCGCCGCGCCCCACGCGGCGCTGGTGGGTCAAGATGCGACCGCGCTGGAACGGGTTCTGATCATCGGGCCGGTGCGCGTTATCCGCCCCGGCATGGCCGTGACGATGGACTATCGGCCCGACCGGATCAATTTCGAGATCGGACAGGATGGTCGTATCGTGCGCATCTATTGTGGATGATTCAAACGCTGTTTCGACCAGCGGGCTTGAAAAACACGCGCTTTGCAGCAAGTCTGGCAAGATGAATGCGCAGCCGCCCACCCCGTTGCAGGTCCGCGAAAGCCAGAAAGTGGCGTTTCACCGCACTGAACTCAACATTATCCTGTCGCTCTACGGGCGGATGGTCGCCGCGGGCGAATGGCGGGATTACGGCATGTCCTTCCTCAAGGATGCTGCCGTGTTCTCGGTTTTCCGTCGCACGGCAGAGGTCCCCATCTACCGGATCGAGAAACGCCCCAAGCTGCGCCTGCGCCAGGGCCAGTATTGCGTGATAGGAATGGAGGGGCAGGTCCTCAAGCGAGGCGATGACCTCAAGACCGTTCTGAGGGTGCTGGAGCGGAAACTGATCCGGTCCGTCGACTAAAGTCGCCTGCGGCTGGTCACGCCCCCGTCGCCCTGGGCCTTTATCCGGCTGATCGCCGCCTGGGCAGGTTCATAGACGACGGCCATGTGGTGCGCATTGGCATGTATCAGCGTTTCCGGGTCCACGGCCATCGCGACATGGCCTTTCCAGAAGAGCAGGTCGCCGCGTTCCAGGGGCGCGTCGGGCGCAAGGGCCGCTCCGACCGCCGCCTCCTGCATGTCGCTGTCCCCCGGACAGGCGATCCCGCAGGCCAGCAGGGCCACCTGCACAAGGCCCGAACAATCAATGCCCATCGTCGAGTTCCCACCCCACAGGTAGGGCACGCCGAAATGCGTCTGCGCAACGGTCGCCGGGTCGGTGAATGGCCGGTCAAGCGGGCGCAGGTGCTTCTTGGGGATGAAGCCCTCGGGAGTCTCGAAATGGTTTTTCAGTTCAGACGTGACCGTGACCCGCGCGAAAAAGCCAAGCCGCATCAGGTCGGGCGATTTGAAATCCGGTGCGGTATAAAGATGCGTCGCCGGGGTCGCCACGAAATGGGTGGCCGTCTTGGCAGGCCCCAGCGCATCGCTGGACAGGTAGCCGACATAGCCATCGCATTCACGCCGGACGAAGCCCCAGCCGCCCCGGTTCTCGAAAACGGTCACGGCCTCGCCGAATTGTACCTGCCGGTCGCGGGCGCCATCGGGTGCGTCGCGCAGGTCGGCACAGGGCAAGACAACGCGCTGCACGTCGCCATCAACGAAACGATCGGCCGTCACTTGCCCTTTCAGCCATTTCGCCGCGACGCGGCCATTGGCGGGCGTCGCTCGGCGATCGCTCACAGGTTCAGGGCCTGCGGCAGCGCCTGCAGCAGGGCCCGTGCGCCCTGACCCACGCCACCCTTCGGCCGGGCGGGCGCGGGGCTGGGCTGCCAGCCATAGATGTCGAAATGCGTGTAGGGGGCCGCCTCGACGAAGCGGCGAAGGAACAGCGCCGCGGTGATCGCACCGGCGAAGCCGCCCTTGGGGGCATTGTCCAGATCAGCGATGCCCGGCTCGATCATCACCTCGTAGGGGTCATGGAACGGCAGGCGCCAGACCGGGTCGGCCACCGAGTCCGCAGCCCCGGCCACGGCGGCGGCAAGGCTGTCATCGGTCGAGAAGAAGGGCGCGATATCGGGGCCAACGGCCACCCGTGCCGCGCCGGTCAGGGTCGCGAAGGACACGATCTGGTCGGGACGTTCCTCGTCCGCCAGGGCCAGGGCATCGGCCAGGACCAGACGCCCCTCGGCATCGGTATTGTTGATCTCGACGGTAAGACCCTTGCGGCTGGTCAGGATGTCGCCCGGGCGGAAGGCGTCCCCGGCCACGGCGTTTTCCACCGCCGGGATCAGCACGCGCAATTGCACCTCGAGGCCCAGCGCCATGATCATGTGGGCCAGGCCAAGCACCGTGGCCGCCCCGCCCATGTCCTTCTTCATCAGGGCCATGGAGGCACCGGGTTTAAGGTTCAGCCCCCCGGTATCGAAGATAACGCCCTTGCCGACCAGTGTCAGCTTCGGGCCGGTCGTGCCCCAGCGCAGGTCGATCAGACGCGGCGCCCGCCCAGAGGCACGGCCGACCGTGTGGATCAGAGGCAAGTTCCGTTCCAGCAGCGTCGCACCCTCGGTGATCTCGACCGTCGCGCCAGGGGTCTGGCCCAGGGCGCTCGCCGCGTCGGCCAGTTCCGCCGGCCCCATGTCATTTGCGGGGGTGTTGATCAGGTCTCGGGTCAGGGTCTCGCCCGTGGCAATCGCTTCGATCCGGGCCGCATCCACACCTTTGGGCGCGGCAAATCGCGGTGCCCCCTCGGGCGCTGCGCGATACCGGTCGAACTGGTAGCCAGACAGGAGCAGCGCCAGCGCGGCCTCGTCCAGCGCAGCCCCGTCCAGCGTGGTTTCCAAGTGGTAATCGCCGGCGGGCAGGCCCTGCACGGCCTCAGCCACGCCGAACCGTTTGCGCCGCTGCTGGTCGGCGGTGCCCAACCCGACGACGACACGGGCCAGCCCGCCTTTTTCGTCGGCGATCATCTGCCGTTCCCCGATGCCGGCGCCAAAACCCGTTGCGCGCAACCACGCGGCATGTGCCGGCGGCAACGCATCGAGCACGCCCTCCAGTTCCTCGGCCCGCAGGGCCTGAACAGGTATCGTGGCGTGATCGGACGACAGGAATTTCACGGGCGGCCTCTTTCTTTCGGCTGTTTCGGCGCCAGCCTAGCCCATGACGCAGCGGCTGCAAGCGATCACGAGACCGGGCGGGACATGCCGGTTTCGTCAAGGCTTGCCGTCAGCAGGCGCATCAGCCGCGACAGCGTGGCCGCCAGCGCCGGCTCGTCCCCCACCGCATGGCAGAAATGGGCATCCGCACCGACCCGCGCCACATGCCGCATGCCGATCTTGTCCGCCAGCGCCACGATCGACCGCAGCCTGTGTTCCAAACGTTCCGCTTCGGCCAGACGATAATCGTCTTCCAGCCGCCGCAGATGCCGGCCGAGATCCGTCAGGCAGGTCTTCACGAAATCCTCTGCCTGCAGAGCATCTTCTAGTCCGGCCGTATCGCTCACCACCGGAAAGCATCGATCATGCTGTCCCGCGTCGCGCGGAACCAGTCTTACAACCTGCATATCCCCATACCACCCCGACAAGGGCGGCCCTTTTAGTCACCACTGGCGCCACATTGGGCCGAAACGGTTTCCAACGTGCAAACGCGGGCCGTGATTTTCCTCTCGAATTTGGCTTGAAATGCGCCTATGGCAGAACAAAGGAAGAAGGCAGCAGGTCAATCCATGCGCAACGCCAGCCCCCTCCCGGATCACCTGGTCAATCGTTATCACGGCTGGAAGGCCACCACCTATGCCCGGAACGAATCCTGGTATCAGCACCTGGCCGAAATGGGCCAGCACCCGCGCGCCATGGTGATTTCCTGCTGTGACAGCCGCGTCCATGTCACCTCGATCTTCGGGGCCGAGCAGGGCGAATTCTTCATTCATCGCAACGTGGCCAACCTGGTGCCGCCCTATGCACCGGATGGCGAGACGCATGGCACCTCCGCGTCGGTGGAATACGCGGTCACCGTTCTGAAGGTGGCGCACCTGATCGTTCTGGGGCATTCCAATTGTGGCGGCGTCAAGGGCTGCTACGATATGTGCTCGGGAAATGCACCGGATTCGTCCCAATCCTCGAGTTTTGTCGGCCGGTGGATGGAATTGCTGCGCGACCGGTTCGAGGCGTTGCCCGAAGGCCCCGAAGAGGTTCGCCTGAGGGAACTGGAACAGCAGGCGGTGCTGACCTCCCTGCGCAACCTTGCGACCTTTCCCTTCGTGAGCACTGCGATGCAAGCCGGCCGCCTGACACTGCATGGTCTTTGGAACGATATCGGCGCCGGCAGCCTGTCCTGCTACGACCCGGAGACCGGGCAATTCGCACCGATCTAGGGCAATTCGGCTTGCCCCGGGGTCAAATCGTCCCTAAGCACACCGGACTTGCGACAATCCGGGGTGCCTGATGGCCGACATCCTTTCTCTTGCCGCCGACAATCTTCTGTCCCCTGTCATCCTGTCATTCATCCTCGGAGTCGCGGCCGCTCTGGGCCGGTCCGATCTGTCGGTGCCCGAGGCGGCAGCCAAGGGGATGTCGATCTACCTGTTGTTCGCGATCGGGTTCAAGGGTGGGGCCAGCGTCGCCGATCACGGGGTCGATGGCACCCTGATCGCGACGATCTGTGCCGGGCTGGTCCTGTCCGCGGGCTTGCCGTTGTTGGCCTTCAACCTGTTGCGCATCCTGACGAAAATGTCGCGCATCGACGCCGCCGCGGTGGCCGGGCACTACGGGTCGATCTCGATCGTGACCTTCGTGGCGGCGACATCCGTGCTTCAGGGTCGGGGCATTTCATCCGAGGGCTACATGGTCGCGATCGCCGCCGTGATGGAGGCCCCGGCGATCCTGTCCGCGCTCTGGCTGGTCTCGACTGGCGGGTCGGACCGGCGCATGGACGCCACCCTTTTGCGAGAGATCATGCTGAACGGGTCCATCGTTCTTCTGGTCGGGGCCTTCTTCATCGGTCTGGCCACGGGGCAGGACGGGTTGGCCAGCATCTCCAGCTTTATCGTCGCGCCCTTTACCGGCGTGCTGTGCCTGTTCCTGCTGGACATGGGTCTGGTCGCGGGGCGGGGGCTGCGCGACGTGCGCGGTATCCTTGGGGGCGGAGCCATCGCCTTCGGCATCATGATGCCGTTGATCGGCAGCCTGGCGGGCCTTGCCGCGGCACTGCTGATCGGGCTCAGCACCGGGGGAACGGTCCTTCTCATGGTGCTGTCGGCCTCGGCCAGCTATATCGCTGTGCCTGCGGCCATGCGGGTGGCAATGCCCGAGGCGAACCCGTCGATCTACCTGACCTTGTCCCTGGGCATCACCTTCCCCTTCAACCTGACGGTCGGCATCCCGCTCTACGTGACGCTGGCCCAACTGGCCAACGGAGGCTGACATGAAGACCCACAAGGCAAAACGCGTGGTCATCACGATCGAGGCCATCATGCAGAAGCGCCTGACCGACGCGCTGGAAAGCGCGGGCGTGACGGGCTATTCGATCCTGGACGTGATCGGCGGATCGGGCCGCTCCGGCGCCTGGACGTCCGAGGGCCAGATCAGCCGCGCCAGCGGCATGGTGCAGGTGATCTGCATCATCCGCGAGGAGCGGCTGGATACCCTGCTGGAAGCGGCCTTCGACGTGGTGGACAAACATATCGGCGTGGTCACGATCACCGATGTGGAAGTACTGCGGGCCGAACGGTTCTGAAACGAAAATGCCCGCGGCGAGGCGGGCATTCCAGGGTCGTGGCGGCAAGTCGCGTCAGCCCTTCTTGAGCACCCGCACGCCCAGCGTTTCCGCGATCTGCACGGCGTTCAACGCCGCGCCCTTGCGCAGGTTGTCGCTGACGCACCAGAAGTTCAGACCATTATCGATGGTGCTGTCCTGGCGAATACGGCTGATGAAGGTGGCGAAATCGCCGACGCATTCGACGGGCGTGACGTAGCCGCCGTCTTCGCGCTTGTCGATCACCATGATGCCGGGCGCCTCGCGCAGGATGTCGCGGGCCTCGTCCTCGTCCAGGAAGTCCTCGGTCTCGATATTGACCGACTCGGCGTGGCCGACGAAGACCGGGACGCGCACACAGGTGGCCGTGACCTTGATCGAGGGATCAACGATCTTCTTTGTCTCGGCGACCATCTTCCATTCCTCCTTGGTGGACCCGTCATCGAGGAAGACATCGATATGCGGGATCACGTTGAAGGCGATCTGCTTGGGATAAACCGACGGCTCGACCTCCTGGCCGGGCACGTAGACGCCCTTGGTCTGGTTCCACAACTCGTCGATGCCGTCCTTGCCCGAGCCCGACACCGATTGGTACGTCGACACCACCACGCGCTTGATTTTCGCGCGGTCATGCAGGGGTTTCAGCGCGACGACCATCTGCGCGGTCGAGCAGTTCGGGTTGGCGATGATGTTCTTCTTGGCATAGCCCTCGACCGCCTGCGCGTTCACTTCCGGCACCACCAGCGGCACGTTGGGATCGTAGCGGTATAGCGACGAGTTATCGATGACGATACAGCCGGCCGCAGCAGCCTTCGGCGCGTAGGTTTTCGTCGCGTCCGAGCCGATGGCGAACAACGCAATATCCCAGCCCGTGAAGTCGAACTGGTCCAGGTCCTTGGTCTTTAGGGTTTCGTCGCCATAGCTGACCTCGGTCCCCAGCGACCGGCGGCTGGCCAGCGCGACGACCTCGTCCGCCGGAAACTGGCGCTCGGCCAGGATGTTGAGCATTTCCCGGCCCACGTTGCCCGTGGCACCGACGACGGCGACTTTGTAGCCCATTGGCTTTGGCTCCCGATTTGAAATCGTCCGCCTGATAACGCTGCAGGGCAGAAATTGGAAGGGCTAGTCGGTCCGGTCGCGGCTGAAGCTGTAAATCGTCACGCCCGCCAGCAGGAGAAGACCGTAAAGCAGGAACAGCGTGGCATAGGGATCCGCCGCGGTCTCGGCCACCTCGGTGCGGGCGGCGTGGACCCGACCGGTTACAAACTGCATAAGCCCGACCCCGGCGATGACGAAAAGGTTCAGCAGGCTGACCCCTCGCCCCGTCAGGTGCGCGGGAAAGAATGCACGGCCATGGGCGATCATCTGCGGGAAAGACGCCCCGAAGAACCCGACCAGCGCCAACAGCGCGGTCACCAGCCAGATATTGCCTGAGGTCAGACCCGCCAGGGCGAAACAGGCCATGGCACCCAGGAGATTGCCGCCGAAGATGCCCCATTTACGTGTGCCCAGCCACCGGTCGAGCGGGCCATAGACGAAATTCCCCGCGATCATCGCCAGCCCCATGACCAGCGAAACGGTGCCGATCAGTGCGGCATCGGCGCCAAAGACATCGTCCATGTAGGGGCCCACCCAAAGCCCCCGGGTTCCTGCCGACGGCGCATAGTTCACGAACATCAGGGGCAGGATCAGCCACATGGCGGGGATTTTCAGGATATCGAGGACCGACCCACGCGTTTCGGCCTCGGCCCGGGGTGGGTCATTGACCAAGGCGGCGATCAGCAGGGCGATGGTCAGGCTGATCGCGGTCAAAGCGAACATCGTCCCGCGCCAGCCGAACCATTCGGCCGCCCAGGCCAGGGGCACGGAACTGGCGACATTGCCCAGCGACCCGACCCCCAGCACAACCCCGGCCAGTGTTCCGAACACAGCCGGCGAATAGACCCGCGCGAAGATGAAGTAGGACGCCATCAGCACCGGCGAACAGCCGATGCCCAGCAGGACCATACCGAAAACGATGTGCAGCGGCGTCTGCGCCATGGCGCAGACCAGGGCGCCCCCGGCCCCGCCCAGGGCGAACAGAATTGAGGCGGTCAGCCGCGGGCCGATGCGGTCCAACGCCGCGCCGACGGGGATCTGCATCGCGGCAAAGACCAGGAACCACATGCCCGACGCATAGGACAAATCGGCCGGCGTCGCGCCCAGCTCGGCCTCAAGCGCGGGGGCGAGCACCGCGAGAAACGCGCGGTAGAACTGGCTGAGCACATAGGCCAGCACGAGGCTGATGACACCGGCTTGCATTCTGTCCCTTCCCGTTTGGGGTCAGGTTGCATGGGCCGGGGTCAGGGGCAAGTCAAAGGGCGCGGGAATGCCGCCCTTCGGGCATCGCGTATTCATCCAGTTCCGCCGCGACCAATCGCGCCACGAGGCGGGCGTTCTCGGTCAGGCGAATGCAATCGTCATGCATCTGGACATGGTCGGGAAAGCCCTGCGGGATATGCCGCACACGGTCGCGCAATTCGCTCACGGGCATGCCGTGGCGCGCGGACAGCTCTTTCAGGTCCAGCTCGAACCGGCACATCAGCATCTCGATCATGTCGGACCGCAGCAGGTCCTCGGGACTCATGGCGTGGCCGCGAACGGTGGCCAGACGCTCCTCGGCGATTGCGGTCGCATAGCGCGAGGATGTCGAATGGTTCTGCGCGAACCCTTGCGGATAGCGCGAGATCGCCGATGCCCCCAGGCCGATCAGCAGGTCCGAATCATCCGCGGTGTAGCCCTGGAAGTTGCGGCGCAGGGTCTTTGTTCTGTCGGCATCGGCCATACTGTCCCCTTCGCGGGCATAGTGGTCGATGCCGATCTCGCGGTAGCGATCCCAGACGAACAGGCGGCGGGCGGTGTCGAAGAGTTCCAGCCGCTCTTCTGCATTGGGCAGGGCATCGGCGGGGATCATAACCTGCCGCTTGGCCATCCAAGGCACATGAGCGTAGCCGAAAAGGGCCACGCGGTCCGGAGTCAGCGACAGGACCTTCTGCACGCTGTCGGCCATCCGGGATTTGTCCTGGTGGGGAAGGCCATAGAGAACATCCATGTTCAGGCTGTGAACCCCGGCATCGCGCAGCATCTCGACCACGTCCCGTGTCTGGTCGAAACTCTGAATTCGTCCGATGCATTCTTGAACCTCAGGATCGAAATCCTGCACCCCGATAGAGGCGCGGTTCATGCCGATTTCCTGCAGGGCCTCGATGCGCGCCTTGTCCACCTCGGTCGGGTCGATTTCGACCGAAAATTCGCAATCCTCGGTCCAGGGGCGGAACGCCGCGATATCGCGGCCAAGGTCGCGGATCATTTCGGGCGGAAGAAGCGTCGGTGTGCCACCGCCCAAGTGGACATGACTCAACACCACGTCGTCGGGCAGGTTGGCATCGACAAGCGCCATCTCCGCGCGCAACTGGTCAAGATAGGGTATTAGCGGCCTGTCGGTGCTGGTGCCCTGCGTGCGGCACGCACAGAACCAGCACAGGCGACGACAATAGGGGATGTGCAGGTATAGCGACACGCGGGCGCCCGATGGCACCGCTTGTAACCAATGTGCGACAGTGGCTGGGCCTACATTCTCGCTGAAGTGGTTGGCCGGCGGATAGCTGGTATAGCGCGGAGCCCTCGCGTCAAAGAGTCCCAAACGGCGCAATCGTTCGATAGATGACATTGCTTATCCTTGATAAGTCACGTTAGTCTGGCGCCGTTCACCATGCGAACGGGGACCAGAGCTGTGTCTATTTCTCTGTCGACAACGGATATCCGTTGCGCGGAATGCCCGATCCGCCATCGGGCGGTTTGTTCCAACTGCGATGATGATGAGCTTCAGCAGCTGGATCAGATCAAATACTACCGAACCTACGCGCCCGGTCAGACGATCGCCTGGGGCGGGGACGAGTTGACCTTTGTCGGCTCGGTCGTTCGGGGCGTGGCCTCTCTCAGTCAGACGATGGAAGACGGGCGCACGCAGATGGTGGGGCTTCTGCTGCCGTCGGATTTCGTCGGCCGGCCGGGGCGCAACTCTTTGCCCTACGACGTAACGGCGGTGTCCGAGATCACGCTGTGCTGCTTCCGGCGCAAACCGTTCGAAAAGCAACTGGCGATAACGCCGCATATCGCCGAACGTCTGCTTGAGATGACGTTGGACGACCTGGACGCGGCCCGCGAATGGATGCTGATCCTTGGCCGAAAGACGGCGCGGGAAAAGATCGCCAGCCTTCTGACGATCATAGCCCGGCGCGAGAAAAGCATGGAATTCGCCGCCCAGGGCGACGCGGTGGTCATCGACCTGCCCCTGACGCGTGAAGCCATGGCCGATTACCTCGGCCTGACGCTGGAAACCGTCAGCCGCCAGATTTCGGCGCTCAAACGCGAGGGTATCATCGAACTGGACGGCAAACGGCGCATCATCGTGCCCGACATGCCGGCCCTGATGGAAGAGACCGGCGACGACATGGACGGCGGCTTGATCGCCTGATCCGGTCGCCGATCCGAATATGTCGCGCGCCCCTTGCATCAATGGGCCATCAGGATCGGCACCTTCGCCGTTTCCAGCATTTCGCGCGTGGCGCCGCCCAGCACAGCCTCGCGGACACGGGAATGGCCATAGGCCCCCATTACGATCACCTGGCTTCCATGTTCGGCGGCGAAACGGTTCAAGACGGCCGAAACGCGCGGCAAGGTCTTTGACAGGATCGAAACCTCGGACTTGACGCCGTGCCGGGCCAGCATGAGGCAAAGCACGCCACCAGGGTCCGACCTTTCCGGCGAATGGCTGGGCGGATCGACCATGACGATATCGCTGTGTTCGGCCCGTGCCAGAATGGGTAGCGCCTTGCGCACGGCCTCCAGGCTTTCGTCGCTTTCGTTCCATGCGATCATGGTCCGGTCGAAGGCCCTGGAATAGTCCAGCGCAGCACGCGGCACGACCATGACCGGCGCGCCGGTTCCGAACAGCGCCGCCTCCAAGGTCAGCACCTGAAGCTGCGTCGCCTCGTCGCCATAGGGCTGGGCGGCAACGATCAGGTCGGCATACCGAACCAGGCGCGCGACCGTCGTGTCGAGCCCCAGCGTCGTGACAACGGCGGGCGCGACGATAGAGGACAGGTCATAGGCCTTCAGGATGCTCTCGGCCCAGGTAACCAGGTCATCGGCGCGGTCGCGGGCCTCGTCGGCACCGCTTTCCAGTATCACGGCCGCGGTGCCGACCGGCATCGCCTCGTAGCGGGCCGGGTCGATACCCAGCGCATGCACGTCGAGATGCGCCCGTTCACGCGCCGCGATCTCGGCGGCGGCGGTCAGGGCGGGCGCATCGGCGACCGAATCCGTAACGATCACTGAAATTGTCTTGTAGGCCATGGCGGATCCCCGAGGTTTGGCACGCCGATCCATTGGGCGGTCGCGTTGTCTGCTTCTTTTCGGTCCTAGCAATGTCGGAGCCGGATTCACTTGACATGGATCAAGGCTGTTGAACCCACAAAGATGAGAAACCCCGGACCCATAAGCATCCGCCGGGACGAATCCGTCCGGGCCAACGAAGGGAACGCACGTCATGTGGGATTGGATCAAGATCGCGGTCTTGGGGCTTGTCGCCCTGCTGGCCGCACTGACGGCGAATTTTGCGAGGGACCTGGCCTACCAGGTTCACGCATTGATCGTCATGGCCGTCGCCGCCGGTTTGTTCATCTATACGGTGAGAACCGCCGGAGAGGAGAAGCCGGCAGCGACCGGGTATATGGACGGGGTTGTGCGCGCAGGTGTCATCGCCACGGCCTTCTGGGGTATTGCGGGGTTCCTAGTGGGAACCTTCATCGCGTTCCAGTTGGCCTTTCCGCAACTCAATTTCGACTTTCTGCAAGGCTATGGCAATTTCGGCCGTCTGCGTCCGCTGCATACCTCGGCGGTGATCTTCGCCTTTGGCGGCAATGCCCTGATCGCATCGTCCTTGTACGTCGTGCAGCGCACCAGCGCCGCGCGGCTTTGGGGCGGCAACGCGGCCTGGTTCGTGTTCTGGGGCTATCAGTTGTTCATCGTGCTGGCCGCGACCGGCTATCTCATGGGGGCCACGCAGTCGCGTGAATACGCCGAACCCGAATGGTACGTCGACTTGTGGCTGACCATCGTCTGGGTCGTCTACCTCGGCATCTTCCTGGGCACGATCGTCAAGCGCAAGGAACCCCACATCTACGTGGCCAACTGGTTCTACCTGTCGTTCATCGTGACGGTCGCCATGCTGCACGTGGTCAACAACATGGCCATTCCGGTGTCGTTCATGGGCGCCCGCTCGGTCAGCGCGATGGCCGGGGTGCAGGATGCCATGACCCAGTGGTGGTACGGCCACAACGCGGTGGGCTTCTTCCTGACGGCGGGTTTCCTGGGCATGATGTACTACTTCGTGCCCAAGCAGGCCGAACGCCCGGTCTTCTCCTACAAGCTGTCGATCATCCACTTTTGGGCGCTGATCTTCATCTATATCTGGGCCGGTCCGCACCACCTGCACTACACCGCACTGCCCGACTGGGCCTCGACGCTGGGCATGGTTTTCTCGATCATTTTGTGGATGCCGTCCTGGGGTGGCATGATCAACGGGCTGATGACGCTTTCGGGCGCATGGGACAAGATCCGCACCGACCCGATCATCCGTATGATGGTCATCTCGATCGGCTTTTACGGCATGTCGACCTTCGAAGGGCCAATGATGTCGATTCGCGCGGTCAACTCGCTGTCGCACTACACCGACTGGACGATCGGCCACGTGCATTCCGGCGCGCTGGGCTGGAACGGCATGATCACATTCGGCGCGCTCTACTTCCTGACGCCGCGTCTGTGGAACCGTGCCCGGCTCTACAGCCTCAGCTTGGTCAACTGGCACTTCTGGCTCGCCACCATCGGCATCGTGCTCTACGCGGCCTCGATGTGGGTCACCGGCATCATGGAAGGCCTGATGTGGCGTGAAGTCGACGCACAAGGGTTCCTGGTGAACTCGTTCGCCGACACCGTGAGCGCCAAGTTCCCGATGTATGTGGTCCGCGGTCTTGGCGGGGTGCTCTACCTCACCGGCGCAATCATCATGTGCTACAACCTCTGGATGACGGTCCGCGGGCAGAAGGAAGTCTCTGCCGCCGCCGCCACTCCTGCCGAATAAGGATACCGGAACATGAGCACCGACAACAAGAAACCCCCGATGCCGGCATCCGCCACAGGCGTCGACGAGCGCCCCAAGAAGCGCTCCATCCTGGATCGGCACAAGATCCTCGAAACCAACGCCACGCTGCTGCTGATCTTCAGCTTCCTGGTGGTGACGGTGGGCGGCATCGTGCAGATCGCACCGCTCTTCTACCTCGAAAACACGATCGAGGAAGTCGAAGGCGTGCGGCCCTACACTCCTCTGGAACTGGCGGGGCGGGAAATCTATGTCCGCGAAGGCTGCTACGTCTGCCACAGCCAGATGATCCGTCCCATGCGGGACGAGGTCGAACGCTACGGCCACTATTCGCTGGCAGCCGAGTCGATGTATGACCACCCGTTCCAGTGGGGATCCAAGCGGACCGGGCCGGACCTGGCCCGCGTCGGTGGCCGCTATTCCGACGCCTGGCACGTGGATCACCTGATCGATCCGCAGGCCGTGGTGCCGGAATCCGTGATGCCGCCCTATGCCTACCTCATGGATAAGGAGATCACGCCGGAATACATGGGCGACCTTCTGAGCACCCATGCCATGGTCGGCGTGCCCTACACCGAGGACATGATCGCCAATGCCGAGGCGGACTTCTACGCCCAACTCGATCCGTTCTCGGACGGGTATGACGGGCTGGTGGCGCGTTACATCGTCGACGAGAATCCCGACGATGACCGGGAGCCACGCAACACGATCGTTGCACGCAACTTCGACGGGCAGGATGCCGTGACCGAGATGGATGCCCTGGTGGCATACCTGCAAATGCTCGGCACGCTGGTCGATTTCTCGACCTTCACGCCCGAAGAAGCCGCGATGCCGCGCTGAGGAGGAAAAGATGGAAACCTACACCTTCCTTCGCCAATTCGCAGACAGCTGGATGTTGCTGGCGCTGTTCATCTTCTTCATCGGAACCTGGTTCTGGGCCTTTCGGCCCGGTTCCCGGCGGGTGCATGACGAGGCGGCCAATTCCATCTTCCGGCACGAGGACGCCCCCGCCGAAGACGATGGCGCCCTTACCCAGGACAACAACACCGACCCGGAGGGTCAGAAATGAGCGAGAAAAAAGACTATAACGGTGTCGAAACCACCGGCCACGAATGGGATGGCATCGAAGAGCTGAACAATCCGCTGCCACGCTGGTGGGTCTGGGTCTTCTACGCCACGATCATTTGGGGCATCGGATACACCATCGCCTATCCCGCCTGGCCCGGCATCAAGAGTTCGACCGCCGGCCTGTTGGGCTATTCGACCCGGGCCAACGTGGCCGAGGACATCGCGGATGTGAACGCACAGAACGCCGCGCTTCGCACAGAATTGGCCGGCGCGGACCTTGCCGCCCTTGTCGACAACCGCGACAGCGAGGTCTACAGCTACGCGGTCAACGGCGGGCGGGCTGTCTTTGCCGCCAATTGTTCCCAGTGTCACGGGTCGGGCGCCGACGGCGTGGCCCCCGCGAACGGCTATCCCAACCTGCGCGACGATGCCTGGCTTTGGGGCGGCACGGTCGAGGACATTGCCTTTACCGTGGCGCACGGCATTCGCAACGAACAATCCCTCGACGCGCGTTGGTCCGAGATGCCGGCCTTCGGCGACATCCTTCCCGAGGAAGAGGTCGAGCAGGTCGTGCAATACGTCCTGTCGTTGTCGGGCAACGAAACCGACGCGGCACTCGCCGAGGCCGGTGCCGAGGTTTTCGACCTCAACTGTTCCTCCTGCCACGGGGTCGAGGGCATGGGCGATACCTTCCAGGGCGCACCGAACCTGACCGATGCCATCTGGCTTTACGGTGGCGACGAGGACAGCGTGACCGAGACGGTCATGAATTCCCGCTTCGGCGTCATGCCGGCCTGGTCGGATGACTACCGCGTCGGCGCGGGCCTGACCCAGGACGAGGTCAACGCCGTGGCGGTCTACGTCCACCAACTGGGCGGCGGCCAGTAAAGGAATTGCCGGGGCTTTGCAGCGGCCCTTGGCAACAGCGGACCTGATACCTGTTCGCGCATTCCATCAGGCCCGCGCCCTCCGATCGGAGGGCAACACCCCCGGGGTTCCGCCCCGGGGGTTCTTCTTTGCAAAATGTCGCAGCTGTATGGGATCGCGGGTGCGAAAGCCGATCCTATATCGAAAAAATAAACCTGACCCGCAGATACGGCTTTTCAGTTGATCCAAGTCAAGGCAACCAGGCCGCCATATCAGCGAAACCCGGATCAACGCGAACGCCCATGAACAGGATGATTCCATGAGTTCGACCGACGAACCGTCCCTTTACGCCAAACGGGAACCCGTCTTCCCGCGCAAGGTTTCCGGCAAGTTCCGCACGCTCAAGTGGTGGATCATGGCGGTGACACTGGGCATCTACTACCTGACGCCCTGGATCCGCTGGGACCGGGGCCCGGTCCTGCCGGACCAGGCGGTGCTGATCGACATGGCCAATCGCCGGTTCTTCTTCTTCTGGATCGAAATCTGGCCGCATGAATTCTATTTCATTGCCGGGCTGCTCATCATGGCGGGGCTGGGGCTGTTCCTGTTCACCTCGGCGCTGGGACGGGTCTGGTGCGGCTATACCTGCCCACAGACGGTCTGGACTGACCTTTTCGTGCTGACAGAACGCTGGATCGAGGGCGATCGCAATGCCCGTGTGCGCCTTTGGAAGCAGAAGTGGAACGCAGAGAAAATCCGCAAGCGGCTGCAAAAATACGTGGTTTGGCTGCTGATCGGCCTGGCCACCGGCGGCGCATGGATATTCTACTTCGCCGACGCGCCCACGCTGTTGCAGAACCTCGTCACCGGTCAGGCTCATCCGATCGCCTACACCACCATGGCAATCCTGACCTTCACCACCGTCTTCATGGGGGGCATCGCCCGGGAACAGGTCTGCATCTATGCCTGCCCATGGCCGCGTATCCAGGCCGCAATGATGGACGAGGATACGATCACCATCGGTTATCGCGAATGGCGCGGCGAACCGCGCGGCAGGGGCAAGGCCCGTGACGGTCTGGGTGATTGCATCGACTGCAATGCCTGCGTCAACGTCTGCCCCATGGGTATCGACATCCGCGACGGCCAACAGCTGGAGTGCATTACCTGCGGCCTGTGCATCGATGCCTGCGACGACATGATGGAAAAGGTCGGCAAGCCGCGCGGCTTGATCGACTATTTCACCCTGCGCGACGAAGAGGTCGAGCGCGCCGGCGGCAAGGCCAAGGACATCTGGCGGCACATCTTCCGCCCGCGCACGATGCTGTATACCGCGCTATGGTCGGCTGTGGGTCTGGGCCTGGTCGTGGCGCTGTTCGTGCGGTCCGAGATCGACCTGACCGTGCGACCCGAACGCAACCCGCTTTTCGATCAGATGTCGGACGGGTCCGTCCGCAACACCTATGAACTGCGCATCCGCAACATGACCGGCGAGGACCGCCCGTTCCGCATCACCATTAGCGGCGATCCGATGCTGTTCCTCCAGATCGAAGGTTCGCCCTACGAAACCGTCGATATCGGCACCGACGAAATGCTGATCCAGCGCGTCTACGTCACCGCGCCAGCCGGGTCCGAGCCCGCCGACGATGCCAGGACGGATTTCCGCATCTGGGTGGAAGACCTGGAAAGCAACGAACGTACCCACGAGGACACCCACTTCAACGGATTGGAGAGCCGATAATGGTCATCACCGGACGCAAATTCTTCCTGATCTTCGCGGGCGCCTTCGCGGTCATCATCACGGTCAACCTGTTCCTCGCCTTTTCGGCGGTGCGCACCTTTCCCGGGCTGGAAGTCAAGAATTCCTACGTTGCCAGCCAGAATTGGGACGAGGAGCGTGCGGCCCAGCTTGCCCTGGACTGGACGGTTGACGCCGTCGTGCGGGACGAGATCCTGACGCTTACGATCACCGATGGTGCGGGCGCCCCGGTCGAAGTGCAAAGCCTCGACGGCATTTTCGGCCGCGCCACCTCGGTCCGCGATGACCAGGTGCCGGCCTTCGAATTCACCGGAACGGACTATGTCGCCCCCGTTGAGACATCGGGCGGCAACTGGAACCTGCGGCTCGAAGCGATCGCCCCCGACGGGACCGAATTCAAACAGCGGATCGTGGTTCTGGTGGATTGATGTCGACAACGGATTTCGAAACAGGGGCCGCCGCCTGTCCTGGCTGTTCCATGGCCAGCGTCGCCGCGCAGCATGCGCGGCGGCAGGCCGACGATCAGGATGAAACCATCCTTGTGTCCCTGCCGACGATCCATTGCGCCGCCTGTATCAACACCGTCGAGCAAGGGCTGCTTGCGCTGCCCCATGTCAAGGACGCCCGCGTCAACCTGACCCGCAAGCGCGCCACGGTTCATGCCGATCCCGGCACCGACCCCGCCGATATCGTCACCGATGTCGAGCGTTTGGGCTACGAGGCGCATCTTCTTGATGCCGCCACCCTGTCGGGGGATGCGGCGGACCGCGCCGGGCGCGACCTTCTGATGCGCCTTGCCGTGGCCGGTTTCGCCTCGATGAACGTGATGCTGCTCAGCGTTGCGGTCTGGTCGGGGGCCGAGGGCGCCACCCGCGACCTTTTCCACTGGATATCCGCCGCCATCGTCATGCCCGCCGTGGCGTTTTCCGCGCAGCCCTTCTTTCGCAATGCCTGGACCGCGCTAAGGGCCGGGCATCTGAACATGGACGTGCCGATTTCCCTGGCGATCCTGCTGGCGCTCGTCACCTCGCTTTGGGAAACGTCGCTGTCGGGTGAGCACGCCTATTTCGACGCGGCTATGGCGCTGACCTTCTTCCTTCTGACAGGGCGTTACCTGGACCACCGGACCCGGTCTGTCGCACGTTCCGCCGCGCGTGAACTGGCCGCGCTGGAGGTGCCCAAGGCCTGGCGCGTCGGCTCCGATGGGGATGAAAAGGTGGATGTTTCGACGCTTTCCGTGGGCGACCATGTCCGCGTCCATCCAGGGGCGCGCATGCCCGTGGACGGCGAGATCGCCGAGGGCACGTCGGAACTCGACCGGTCCCTTCTGACCGGTGAGACCGTGCCGGTCTATGTCGAACCCGGCCGCCCGGTCAGCGCGGGCGAGGTCAACCTGACCGGTCCGCTGGTGATCCGCGCCACGGCGGTGGGGCGCGATACCTCGCTTCATCGCATGGCTGACCTTGTTGCCATCGCCGAATCCGGGCGGTCGCGCTACACCTCGCTGGCCGACAAGGCGGCCAAGCTCTATGCGCCCGGCGTGCATATCCTGTCGGCCTTGGCCTTCGTGGGGTGGTTGCTCTATTCCGGCGACCTGCGCGTGGCATTGAACATCGCCGCCGCCGTTCTGATCATCACCTGTCCCTGCGCCCTCGGGCTGGCCGTTCCGGCGGTGACGACCGCCGCCTCGGGCCGGCTGTTCCGGCACGGGTTATTGATCAAGAACGCGACCGCGCTGGAACGCCTGGCCCAGGTCGACACGGTCGTTTTCGACAAGACCGGCACCCTCACCGCGGGCACACCGGTTCTGACCAACCTTGACGCGATGCCGCCCCACGACCTTCAAATCGCCTTGGCGCTTGCCGAAGGCTCTGCCCATCCGCTGTCCAAGGCGCTGGCCCTGGCGGCGCGCGATGCCGGCGTCACCCCGGCGGAGGTTATCGACATCACGGAAGTCCCCGGTCACGGCACCGAAGGCACTTGGCAGGGCCGCACGGTGCGCCTCGGCCGGGCCGCATGGGTCGAAGGCGGCGCCAGCGCGCAAACCGCCGCCTGGCTGCGCGTGGGCGACGACGCCCCCCGCCCCTTCTTGTTCAGCGATCGTCTTCGTGATGGCGCGGCCGAGACCGTGGCGGCGCTCAAGCAAAGCGGCCTGCGCGTTCTCCTGATGTCAGGCGACAGCTCGCAAGCGGTGGGATCGCTGGCCGAGACCCTTGGCATCGACGATTGGACCGCCGAGGCGCTGCCCGCCGACAAGGCCGCCCGGATCGAGGCGCTGCACGCCGACGGCGCCAAGGTTTTGATGGTGGGTGACGGGCTGAACGATACGGCCGCGCTGACCGCCGCCCATGCGTCGATTTCCCCCGCGTCGGCTTTGGACGCGGCGCGCGTGGCCTCGGATATCGTGCTGCTGGGCTCGACCCTCGCCCCCCTGCCCGAGGCTGTCCGAACGGCCGGGCGTAGCATGCGCCGCATCCGGGAAAACTTCACTGTCGCCACCTGGTACAATATCATCGCGGTGCCGCTTGCTGTGGCGGGCCTGTGTTCGCCCCTGATCGCGGCCCTGGCGATGTCGGCCAGTTCGATCACGGTGTCCCTCAATGCGCTGCGCGTGAGGTAGAGATGGAAGTCCTGTCATTTCTGATTCCGATCTCGCTGTTTCTTGGGGTGGTCGGGCTCGTGGCCTTTGTCTGGACGGTGCGCAGCAACCAGTATGATGACCCCGAGGGCGACGCCCGCCGGATTCTGTCGGATACCTACGACGACCACCCCGCAGAGGACGACCCGACCGACCGATAGGTCACGCCGCGCCGCGCGGACCCCGAAGGACATGCGAGTCGCGCAGGACGAGCGGGCATTCCATGCGTTCGACGACAGTGGGTCCGCTAGACGATGCGACCAGAGATTCCACGCACCATTGGCCCATTTCGCGGTGAGGCAGCAGAACCGTGGACAGCGGCGGCGACAGGTGCTGGGCGACTTCCTGGTCGTCATAGCCCATGACAGCAACGGTTTCGCCTGGACATTCCCCGAGCTCCTTGAGCGCCTCGTAGCAGCCCACCGCCATCAGGTCGTTGGCGCAGAAGATCGCATCGGGGCGCCGGTCCTGTGACATCAGCTTGAGGGTGGCGAGCCGACCGCCGGAGGGCAGGAAGTTCCCCTCGACGATCAGCGACGGGTCCACCGGGATGCCCGCCGCGCGCAGGGCCCTTTCGTAGCCTTCCATGCGCTGGTCCGACGCCTCCATCCAGGGCTCGCCCGAGATGAAGGCGATCCGCTTGTGCCCCTCGGCGATCAGTGCGGCGGTCGCGACCTCTCCTCCGCGCCGTTCGGCCGGGACGATCGACCCGAATTGGCCATCGGGGTCGTAACAATTGAGAAGCACCGCGCGATGCCGCGCCAGCCCGTCGGGTGGCGCCAACGCACGGGTCAGAATCGACCCGTAGATCACCCCGATGGCGTTGTCCCCGGCCCATTTCTTGAGGACCGCCGCCTCGTAGGCGGCATCGCCACCGGTCATCACGACCTCAAGCAGGATGTTGCGCTTCCAGGCCTCTTCCTGCGCGCCCTCGATCGAGATCGCGGCGAAGGGACTGGTGGCGATTTCGTCCATGACCAGGCCGATCACACCTTGGCCCGCCGCCTTGGGCGGACGCCCCGCGCCGCGCGGGCGATAGCCCAGCTCCTCGACCGCGTTCATCACCCTTTTGCGGGTGTCGCGGCTGATGCGCATGTCTTCCAGACCATTGAGGACAAAAGACACCGTCGACTGCGAAACCCCGGCCCGCAACGCGACATCTTTCATCGTAATCCGGTTTTTCCTTTGCATTTTCAGGGCTTTCCGCCGGATCAAAACAAGGATTTTGCAATGCTAAATAATATTGCTAATATTTTTAGCACAAGAAGATTCGCATCCGGATCAGGGAGGAGACGATGCGACAGGGCCGCAGAACCTATCTAGGCCAACAGCAATCCGCCTGGTTGCTGCTTGCGCCGTTCCTGGTGACCTATGCCCTGTTTCTCGTCTATCCGTTCTTCCGCGGCATCTGGATCAGCCTGCATGACTGGAACCTGTTGGCCGTGGCCTTCAACCCCGACGCCAAGGACTTCATCGGTCTGCGCAACTATGAACGTGTCATGTGGGGCCGGAACATCGAATGGGGCTTTGCCGCCCCGCTCCTGCAAGGTCTGGGTTTGATCGGCCTTGCCCTCACCGCCTTCCTTCATCGGACGAACCGGCTGAGCCGTTTCAATACGATCGCCCTTGGCGTCGTGTCGCTGCTCTTGCTTGTCCTCCCCGGTTTTCATCCCGGTGAAGGGGGGCGGTGGTATGATCGCCGGTTCTGGCCCACTGTCGGCAACACGGTGCTCTTCGTGGGCCTGACCGTGCCGGGGGTAACAATTTCCGCCCTTCTTCTGGCGGCGGGAATGAATCGCGAAACGCGGGCCATGGGCATTCTGCGGACGCTGTTCTTTCTGTCGCAGGTCCTGTCGGTCACGGTCGTGACCCTGATCTGGCAGATCATGTTCTCGCCCCGGCAGGGCCTGATCGCCAACATCACCGAGGTCGCGGGCGGCACGCCGATCAACTGGCTGACCGATCAGCAATTCGCCATGGCCGCCATCGTGATCGCCACGATCTGGTGGTCGCTGGGGATCGCCATGATCCTGTTCCTGGCCGGGCTTCAGGACATCTCGTCCGAGATCTACGAGGCCGCCGCGCTGGACAATGCCCGCGGTGCGCGGGCCTTCTGGTTCATTACGCTTCCGAACCTGCGGCGCACGATCACGCTGGTCGTAGTGCTGCAGATCATCCTGCATTTCCAGGTTTTCGGGCAATCCCACCTCATGACCCAGGGCGGGCCGAACGACACCACCCAAGTCCTGGTGCGCTACATCTATCAGACCGGGTTCCGCGACAGCGAACTGGGCCGGGCCAGCGCGATGGCCGTCTTCCTCTTCGTCATCATGGGGGGCTTTTCGGTGATCCAGTTCATCATCGGCCGGGAGAAGGACGAATGAACCGCGGATATTACTGGCTTGTCATCGCGCTTTCGATCCCGGCCTTCTTCTGGCTGGTGCCGACGCTCTGGATGGTGTCGTTGTCGTTCCAGCCCAACGACGTGCTGGCACGCACGACCTCGAGCACGGCCTTCGGGCTGGTGCCCATACCGTTCACTGTCGACAATTACGCGGCGCTGTTCACCTTCGGGCAAACGCCGTGGTGGTTCCTGAATTCGCTGATTGTCTCGCTGGGCATGACGCTGGGCGTCCTGGCGGTTTCGACAACGGCAGGCTACGCCCTGGCGCGGCTCGATTTCCCGTTCAGGCGGACCATCGTGGCGATCTGCCTCGTAGGGCTGATGGTGCCTGAACAGGCGGTCTTCATCCCGCTTTACACCATGTTCGCCGATTTCGGCTGGCACAACAGTTATCACGCGCTGATCCTGCCACGCATGGCGGTGCCGATCGGGGTCTTCCTGATGCTGCAATTCTTCCGCGCCATCCCCCGGGACATCGAAGAGGCCGCGCGGCTGGACGGGGTCGGCTGGCTGCGTATCTTCTGGTACATCATGCTGCCGCTGGCGCGGCCGGCGATGATGACGCTGGCGATCCTGACATTCCTTTACGCCTGGAACGACTATCTCTGGCCGCTGGTGAGTGCTCAGCAGCGAGAATACTTCACGATCACGCTGGGGCTGGCGTCGATCCAATCCAACTTCGCGCAATCGGAAGGACTGGGCCGGGTCATGGCCTCGGGCGTCATCGCCTCGCTTCCGGTCGTCATCCTGTTCCTGATCTTCCAGCGCTACGTGGTGCAAGCCATGACCGCTGGCGGGTCCAAGGGCTGAACCGCACATCACAGGGAGGAAACCATGAAACATGTGCTACTGACCGCGGCCGCCGCCGCATCCCTCGCCAGCGCCGCCCCGGCGCAGGAGGTGACCCTCGCCCGCTTCTTCGGCGCCTGCGAGGATGCCGGGACCGACACCACCAGCAGCGTCGGCGAACCCTGCATCATCCAGTCGATCATCAATGCCGCCAGCGCCGAGATCGACGGCGTCACGGTCAACACCCTGCCCACGGACTGGGGCAACTACTACGACCAGATCAAGGCGGCCTTCGCCGGCGGCACACCACCGGACGTGTTCGTGATGCACCGTCACCGCATCCCGGAATTCGCCGGGCTTGGCGCGCTGGCCGAAATCACCGGCGATCTGGAAGCGGCAGGCATCGACCCCGCCGACTGGTCCGAAAACGCGCTGGAGGCCGTCAGCTACGAGGGCGGCATCTACGGCGTGCCGATGGATTTCCATGCCAACCTCTGGCACGTCAACATGGACCTGATGGCCGAGGCCGGGCTGGTCGAGGATGGCGCACCCATCCTGCCCTCATCCCCCGAAGAGCTGATGGAACATGCCCAGATGGTCAAGGACGCCACCGGGCAGGATTACCTGGCCGCGGACTTTGCCCAGTTTCCGATCGGCGTGCGCCTGGTTCTGGCCCTGATGTGGCAGCAGGACGCCAACATCTTCTCCGAGGACGGCACCGCCACCATCGACACCGAGGCGGGCACCAACGCGGTAGGCGCGATCACCCAGTTGTTCGACGCCGGGCTTGCCAACCCACAGCTGAACTATGCCGACAGCCAGCAGGCCTTCCTCAATGGCGAGGCCGCGGTTCTGGTCAACGGCACCTGGGTTGTGGATTTTTACGATGCCGAGGCCGCCAAGGAAGAGGTCGGGCTGGACAGCTACTATGCCGCAGACTTCCCGACGCTGTTCGAAACCGGCGCGACCTGGGCCGACAGCCACATGTGGGCGCTGCCCTCGACGATCGACGGCGAAACGCGCGACGCAGCGATGCAGGTCCTGGCCTTCATCAATGACCACAATATCGACTGGGCCCGCACCGGGCACATGGCCGTCCGCAAGTCCGTTGTCGAAAGCGACGCCTACCAGTCGCTGCCGCATCGTGACGAATACGCGGTCACCGCGTCCATCGCCAAGGACACGCCCCCGTCCGAGCGCTACGGCGCCATTCAGGACGTGCTCAACCGCGAACTGCAGGCGATCTGGCTGACCGACAAGCCGGTCGAGGCCGCCCTGTCCGACGCGGAATTGGAAGTCCAGGACCTGCTGGACCGCTGAACCAAGGCCTCAAAGGCCCCGCCTGTCGACCGGCGGGGCCTTCTTGTATCCCGAACGGAACCTGAAATGGACCGCTGGAGCGAAAACCGCGCCAAGGACTGGTGGCAAGCACGCGCCTGGGTGTGCGGCGTGAACTTCCTGCCCTCGACCGCCGTCAATTTTATCGAGATGTGGCACCCCGATACCTTCGATGCGCAAACCATCGACCTGGAATTGGGCTGGGCGGGCGAGATCGGATTCAACGCGGTGCGCGTCAATCTGCCATTTCAAGGCTGGCTTCATGACCGCGACGGGCTGATCGCGCGGCTGGACGACTTCATGCGTATTGCAAAAGGACATGGGCTCGATACGGTGCCCTGCCTGTTCGACGATTGCGGGTTCGGTGGCACCGAACCGGTCTGGGGTCGACAGCCAGACCCGGTGCCGGGCATCCACAACAGTCGCGCGATAGCGTCACCCGGCCGCGCAGTCGTAATGTCCGGGACCTGGAACGGCAAACTGGAGGCCTATGTCCGCGAAATAGTGCGCAGCTTTCGCAGCGATCCGCGCGTGCTGTTCTGGGATCTCTACAACGAACCCGGCAACCGCATGGATTTCTCCGAAAAGAGCTACGAAAGCTATGATCAGGCGCTGGAAGGCCACGCCCTGGAGCTGATGGAAAACTGTTTTGCCTGGGCACGCATGGAAGACCCCGCGGCACCGCTGACCGTAGCAGCCTGGACCACCCCCATGCCCGAGGACGACGCCCATCCCTACCAGACCGCGATCGACCGCAGCGCCTTGCTGCATTCCGACATCATAACCTTTCACGCCTATTGGAACCGCAAACGAGTCGGTCAATTCATCGACTACCTGGAGGTGCTGAACCGGCCCATCCTGTGCACCGAATGGATGGCCCGGGCCGTCGACAGCCGCATCTCGGACCAGTTGGAGATGTTCCACGACCGCGGCGTGGGCTGTTTTCAATGGGGTCTGGTCAAAGGGCGCACCCAGACCTGGCTGCCCTGGCCCGACGACCTGGTGCGCGCGCATGGCGGGGAACCCGACCGGGATGTCTGGTTTCACGATCTGCTGCACGAGGACGGATCGCCCTATGACCCGTCAGAAGTCGAAACAATCCGCGACCTGACCAAGGCCTGACCTGGTCGCGCACGGCTGAAACCGCGACGGTCGGTCATTGCTCGCGGAAGGCGCGGTTCATGCTGTCTGCAATGGGCCGCATCAGGTATTCGAAGAAGGTGCGTTCCTCGGTCTGGATCATGATTTCGACGGGCATGCCCGGGGTCGGGGTGAAGCCACGCACCCGGTCCAGCTGCTCGGGCGGGACCGACACCCGCGCCAGATAGACCTCTTGCGGCATTTCCTGGCTGGTATCGACGATGGAGTCCGCCGAGACATAGAACACGTTGCCCGACAGGATCGGCGTGGTCCTCGCGTTCAGGCTGGTCAGGCGCACGGTTGCCTCCTGCCCCTGCCGGACCACGTCAATCTCGGTACGCGGAATGCTGACCTCGATGATCAGGGGCTCGCCCGTCGGCAGGATTTCTGCAATGGGATTGCCGCTTTCGATAACCCCGCCCGACGTGTGGTAATGCAGCGTGACCACGGTGCCGGAAACTGGCGCCACAACTTCGGACCGGCGTAGAATGTTCTCGGCCCGCCGGGCCTGTTCGCGCACGCTTTCCAGTTCGGATTGGACCAGCTGTAGTTCGTCGAGTGCGGCGCTTTTTCGTTCGCTGATCGTCTGTTCGATCTGCGCGGCATAGCGTTCCTTCAGTGCGGCGATCTCGTCGATCTCCGCGGTCAGGCGCCCGATCTGGCCTTCGGCTTCGGCAATGGCCCGGCGCAGGGTATTGACCTCGGAGCGCCGGATCAACCCGCGGTCAAGCAAGGCCTGCTTGCTTTCCAGGTCCTCCTTCAGGATCTCGAGCTGTTGCTGCGTCGATGACACCTGCAGTTCGTAGCCCCGCGCCCGCACGGTCAGTGCGTCGATGCTTTGCCTCAGCAACGCGACATCGTTGTCCAGTTGCCGCTTGGCGGCTTCGAAGGTGATGGTCTGCGCCTCGAGCATCGAGGCCACGTCGAAATCGGCCCGGAGCGCCTCGACCCGCTCCGGGAAGGTCAAGCGCTCGGCGTCGTCCATCTCGGCGAAGATGCGTGCCTCCATCGCTTCGAGACGCACCTGGCGCAGGAACAGTTCGCGTTCGGTCGCCAGAGCCGCGGTTTCGTCCAGCGTCAGGATGGTCTGGCCGACTTCGACGGTTTCACCTTCCTGCACCAGGATCTGCTTGATGATGCCGCCTTCGAGATGCTGCACGATCTTGTTGCGGCCGGTGGCCACGAAGCTGCCCGGTGAAATGACCGCCGCCGCCAGCGGGGCGGTGAAGGCCCAGTATCCGAACCCGCCGAAGGTCAACGCGAAGAGCAACAGCCCGAACAGGACGTGCTTTTTCACCGACCTCGGCACCTCTGCATACCATTCGAGGGGGACTGGATCAGTTGTCGCGCTGGACATCGGGCGGCCCTCCGGCTCCGTTTGTTGGCGGCGGTGCGACACCACCCGCCTGACTGCGTTGTGCAAGTTGCTGCAGGACCTGCTGCCGTTCGCCGAACAGGGCGATATTGCCATCGGCCATGAGCATGATCTTGTCGACGACGCTCAGCAGCGACGGCTTCTGCGTGATGACGACCACGGTGATGCCATTCTCGCCCGCATGGCGGATCGCGTTGGCAAGGGCACGGTCGCCGGCCGTGTCTAGGTTCGAATTGGGCTCGTCGAGAACAAGGAACCGCGGGTGGCCATAGAATGCGCGGGCCAGGGCGATCCGCTGCTTTTGACCGCCCGATAGGGGCGATCCGTCCGCCTGCACCATCGTTTCGTAGCCATGCGGCAGCATCGCGATCATGTCATGAACATCCGCCAGTTTCGCGGCGTGAAAAACATCCTCGTCACTGGCATCGGGCCGCATCCGCGCGATATTGGCCTTGATCGACCCCGGGAACAGCTGCACGTCCTGCGGCAGGTAACCGATATTCTCGCCCAGTTGCCGGGTATCCCAGTTGCGCAGGTCCATCAGGTCCAGCCGCACATTGCCCGAGGTCGGCAGGATCGACCCCACCAGCATCTTGCCCAGCGTGGTCTTACCCGCGCCCGAATTGCCGATGACGCCCAGCGACTCCCCCGGGGTCAGGCTGAAGGAGAGGCCGTTCAAGATGACCTGCTTGGTGCCAGACGGCACGTAGAGCAGGCGCTCGACCGACAATTGGCCCTCGGGCTTTGGCAGAACCAGCTTCTCGAAGCGCTGGACGGAATTGTACATCAGGGCCTTGACCCGATCATAGGCGCCCCGCGACAGGATGAATCCGTTCCAGCCCTCGATCGACCCTTCGATCGGGGCCAGCGCCCGGCCGGCGATGATCGACGCGGCGATGACCATCCCGCCGGTGATCTGGCCTTGGATCGCTAGGTAGGCCCCCCAACCCAGCATCGCCACCTGGGTCAGCAGCCGTGCCGCGCGCGAGGTCGCGGCCCATGTGATGTTCTTGTCCTGGGCGCGCACCTGGGCGCGCAGCGAATCCGCAGTGTCGCGCCCCCAAAGTGATACGGCCTCGGGCACCATGGCCAGCGCGTTGATGATCTGGCTGTTCCGCGTCATCGAGTCCAGGTGCATGTTGGCCTTGCTCTGGGCAACGTTCGCCTCGGCAAAGGGTTTGGCGGTGACCCTCTGGTTGATCACGGCGATCACCATCAGCACCAGCGCGGTGACGACCACGATGGTGCCCAGATGTGGATGCACCAAGAAGATCGCAAAGATGAACAGCGGTGCGAATGGCACGTCGAGGAACGAAATCAGCGTGCCCGAGGTCAGGAACCCGCGCAGTTGGTTGAGGTCCCCAAGGGTCTGGTATTGGCGGCCGTTATCCTGGAGCGAAGCATGTGCCGCGGCGCTGAGCACCGGCGCCCCCAGCCGCACCGCAACTTCGACCGCGGTGCGCATCAGGATGAACCGGCGCACGGCGTCGAAAATGGCCTGCAAGACCACCGCGCCGACAATGACGACCGTAAGCATGATCAAGGTGTCAATCGACCGGCTTGTCAGCACCCGGTCGGAGATCTGGAACAGGTAGATCGGAATCGCGAGCACCAGAAGGTTGGTCGCGCAGGTCAGCATCATCACGAAGCTGAGGTTGCGCTTGACCACCCTTGTGCCGGTCTGAAGCTGCTTGACGTATTCATCGGGCGCAGCGCGGCGATGGAAGTTCGAGGTGCCCCCGCCGCCATTGCCGCCACCGCCACCCCTTCCGCCGCCTTCGGTCGTCGGTGGCTTGCCGGCGGCGCCGGATTTCATGATCGGACCGGTATCGCCTTCGATCGGGGCGCCGTCGAGACGCGCGGTGTTCTGTGATCCGTCGCGTCGGGCCTCGGTGGATCGCGTTGTCTTGAACGGGGCTTCGGGCGCGACACGCTGGTCTGGCTTCAGGGTCAGCGGCCCGGTTTCACGCGCCCGGGCATCGTGCCTGTCAGCCGCTTTGGGGGCGGCATCCGCCCGAAGGCGTTCGGCGAAGGACGGTTCGCCATCGGTGTCGCTCCGGTCTTTCAGACTGTTCGCGAAATCCTTGAAATTGGTCGTGTTCATATCCCGGAAACCCCGTCAGGCCAGCATGGTCTGCATCACGTCGGGCGTCGTGCCCTCGGACGTGGTTGCGGCGATGGGCGCATCCGCCGGGCCCGTTTCCGGACCGATCATGTCATCGGCGAGAAACGCCACGGCTTCGGTCGCCAGGGCCGACAGATCGACACCAAGCGGGTCGGCATTCGTATCGACCAACTCGGCCTGGTATAGCAGGGCGTCGTCGTAGACATCTCCGTTCACGGCCACGGCCGAATCGATGCCGAATTCGTCGATCGCCGCGATATTGATCGTCGCATTGGACCCGGTCGTGACGGTGGCCGTCGCGCCGGTCGCCGTTTCAAGGTCGTTCCGTGCCAAGTGAACCTGGTCGGCATCGCCCAGCACGTTGGTCTGTTCGATCCAGTTGATGGTCGTCAGGTCGCCCTCGACATAAAGCACGCGCAAAACGTCGATGCCTTCGAACACGCTGTCCTGGGCGACGCTGCGGGGCAGGTCCGTGTCGCCGTCGGCGAGCGACTCGCCGACAGACCGGGCATCCGCCTGCATCTGACCGTATGTGTCCACGCCGACCGAGTTGATCGAGGCGGCATTGAAAAGCAGGTTGTCGCCGCCGCCGAAATTCGCAGTGGTAACACCATCGAAGGTCATCATGTCATT
Source organism: Alphaproteobacteria bacterium (assembly GCA_009908505.1). GTDB lineage: Bacteria > Pseudomonadota > Alphaproteobacteria > Rhodobacterales > Rhodobacteraceae > Salibaculum. The sequence goes on from JAAAPD010000067.1 coordinate 136,522, forward strand.
GTCGAGCATGACATTGACCTGGCTGATCCAGTTCACCGAGATCATGCTGCCGCCCACGACGATCAGGTCATAGCCATAGCCCAGTTCGGTCAGGTCGGTCAGGTTGAAAACTGCGTTCTCGCCCATTCCGATAAAGGCGTCCGCGCCCTGAAGCGTCACCTCGGCGCGGTCCGTGTCGGTCACGAAACTGTATTGCTGGACCTGGTTCATCTGGATCAGGTCGCCGTCGATCCGTGTCACCGCCCAATGCGCCGGAAGGGTCGGGTCATCGCCGGGTTGGTCGGCGGCCTCGGCGTCGTCTTCGGGATCCGGCGTGGTGGCCGTTGCGCCAAGGGCGGCCGCGTTCATGACGGTCGAGGCAACGAATTGACCGAACGTGCCATAATCGATGTCCATCAGAACGTTGACCTGCGCGATCACGTCCAGGTTCACCACGTCGCCCATGACAGAAAAGACCGGGGCATCCAGCCACCCCGAGGCGATATAAACCTCGTTTACGAGGGTGTTCGCGCCGGTGACAATGCCATTACCCTCCTCCCACGGGGCGTCGCCGGATTCGGAATCCTGCGCGCCTGACAGGCCTTCGAACGGATCGGGAAAGACATGTTCACTGGCCGGTTCGGCATCCTGCGCCGTGTCATCGCTGGCCACAGAATAGGTTCCAGTCGATCCCTCGGCCGGCGCCTCTTCGGCCTCGTCCTCAGCCAGGAAGTCGGGCCAAAGGTCGACCAGCACCGGCATGTCCTCGACCGACTCGCCGTTGACGTGCTTGCCGAAGGCTTCGGCGCCGTGCAGCATCGTGGCGGCCACCCCCGCAATGGGCGTGGCCTCGGCCTGGGCGATTTGATCGTGCAATGCGATGGCGTTCTCGGTCGCGGTTTCGCCGGGATGGATGACCTCGGAAGAGACCGGGGCGGCGATGGCCGTGGCGATGAGTTGCAGTTGCTGCTGCTGGGCCAGGAAAACGCCGGGGTCGATGAACTGCGCGTCGCCATTTCCCAAAAGAAGAACATCGTCATCATTCAGAAAGGCGCTTTGAATGGAAATGACAACTACGCTGGAGGCCGGTTCCAGCGTGAAGATCGGCGCGCCCGCGGCCCAGACCTGGGCATAGTGGGACAACGTGTCAGGCGGGGCTGCGGCGATCGCCGGAAGGCTGAGCAAGGGGTAGAATGCCGCCGGGTAGAAGGGACTGTTGATGGCGTTGACGGCCTCGGTGCCGGCGTCGGCGTATTGCAGCTTGGGCGTGAACCCTTCGAGGCTGTATTTGGCCTTGAAGACAATGGACTGGGCCGCTAGCGGGTCATTGTCGGGATCGGCCTTCTTGAGCGCCTTGAACTTTTCATACGCATCCCGCATGCGCTCTTCTTCAAGCGTGGTTTCGAATATACCGATCAAATGGGCGACCATTTCGGTCACTTTGTCCATCAACATGGCAGCCTCGCCTTGAGCTAATTGGGGGAACGCCTCTTCTTCGCTTTTTCGTGTCGTGCGGTAATTCGCGGTCAGTTTTGAAAATCAGGGGTTCGAAAAAGGGGCCTGGGCCCGGATTTCTCCGGACCCAGGATTTTCGTGTCGTGGCCTAGAGGCTGTCGGCATCGTCGCCGATGTAGGACGAGCTGAACCCGCCCCCGACGACCGTCATGTCGACGGTGTTGCCCAGCACGTTCGCACCCTGGACAATGGTCTGGTTGAACGCCGAGGTGTCGATCTGCGACGCGGCCGAGGCGAAGGACTCGCCGGTGACGAACCCGTCATCACCGTTGCCCGAACCCCACATGCCAGCATAGCCGCCAGCACCGCCGCCGCCGGCCGTGGCCGTGCCACCGGCACCGCCCGCACCGCCGCCGGCCGTCACGCCACCAACTTGGGCCTGGCCGCCATGGGCATGGCCGGAACCGCCAGCCCAGGCCTGACCGCCATAGCCGTCACCGCCTGCGCCGCCATGGGCACCGTTGCCACCGCCATAGCCACCGGCGGCGTTGTGGGCACCCGAGATCGCACCGGTGTCACCGGCTGCACCACCTATGGCCGCGCCGGAACCGGCATGGCCCGCGCCGGCACCCATGGCACCAGAGATCGCGCCGGCATCGCCGCCGTCGCCGCTGGTGCCCATGCCGGCCCCGAGGCCCGCACCGGTCGCATCGGCATCAGACATGCCGGTATCGCCGTTATCGGCACCGGCAAGGCCAAGGCCCACCAGGCCCAGGCCGACACCGATCGCACCGGCATCGCCCATGCTGCTGCTGTCCGCGTTGGATCCAGCCGCGCCAACACCGACGCCGACACCGGTGCCGTCACCGGAATTGCCGCCCTCGGCGTTCGCACCGGATTGGCCCGCGCCAAGCCCGAGGCCAGCCGCCACGGATCCCGCATCGCCGCCGTCGCCGCCGGTTGCACCGGCATTGGAGGATGCCCCCCCAAGGCCGAGACCGACACCGACAGCGGTGCCCGACGCACCGGCGCCACCGGTTCCACCGGTCGAAGCGGCATGGCCGCCAGTGCCACTGACGCCGCCATAGGCGCCGGCAGCACCACCGACACCAAGGCCACCCAGGGCCCCGCCGCCTGCGGCATTGGCCGTGCCGTTACCGGCCCCGCCATCCGTGTTCACATCGATGCCGTCTTCGGACGACGCGCGCCCGCCGGACGAGTGGTTGGTCTGCTGCAGGTTGCCATTGTTCGAGACGTTCGACAGAGAGTCGTTGTCGACCAGGTTGTTCGCCTGGGCATTGACCGTCGCCGAGTCATTCCCCTCACCGTTGAGCGCATCGTTGAGGATGTCCTCGAGGTTCATGTCATCGCCGGGGTTGTAGTGCATGTCCCCCTGCGACATCACGAAATCGCCGGCCGTGGAGTTGGACAGGTCGATATCGGCGAAATCGTCATCGGTCGGCTCGTATCCGTGCAGGCCGACATCCACGTGCACCGACGTGTGACTGGTGTTGTGGTTAACGTTGCCGTTCAGGTTGCCATTGGCATTCATGTTGCCGTTGGCATTGCCGTTCGCATTGGCATTGCCGTTGGCGTTGCCGTTGCCATTGTGGTTGCCGTTGCCGTTGTGGTTGCCGTTGCCGTTACCGTTCAGGTTGCCGTTGCCGTTGCCGTTCAGGTTTCCGTTGTAGCTTTCGGAATACTGGGACTGGCCCTGACCTTGGTCCTGGCCCTGGCCCTGGTCCTGGCCTTGGGCTTGCAACTGGGCCTGAAGCTCAGCCTGAAGCTGCGCCTGACCTTGGCCTTGATCCTGGTCCTGGCTCTGTTCGCCATGGCCCCACGGGAAAAGGAAATTTCTGTGTCCAGACATTGTCTAGTCTCCTGATGAGACATCTTCCGGTGTCGCCAGTCTCTCTGAAGCGACCATCGTCAGATGCGTGTTTTAAGTTGGTTGTGAAGTTGAGTTTCGGGGGCGGTTCGGTCGAGATCTCGACCCGGAAACGACCCCTATACGGATCATGGTTTTCTCGTTCGCACCCCCCCTTTGCCGATTCTCTTCGAATGCGGGCGACCCGTGCTGATTCGCATCGATTCGCACCCGCCATTCCCGGAAACTGGGAACAGGGTCAGCATCGGCGCGCGGCGTGCCTTTGGGTAAGCTACACAAACGGACTAGTCCGGGTGCCGGAACTTTAAAGCTCTGTTAAGAATGGTTAATTTCGCGTGGCGCTAATCCTAGTGACAGCTGGTGCAGTCTGCGACTGTCGAAAGGAACTAAACCCTGTTAGCGCCACAACTTACCCCCAGATCACGGTCAAGTGTGGATAACCCGCAGGACTCAATCAAAAAGTTGTGGTAGAATTAAGGTACCGCATTTGATCATCGCGGGCGCTTGCCAATCGGTCAGAACGAATTGATTATGTTCGGATCGCGGCCTTGAACAACACGCAGTTCCTCCGATTAGTGGGATACCAGTGGGCTGTCACATTGGGGTCGCGACAAACTGTTAACGATATTCTGCCGGCTGAGACTTCGCCTGTTCTTTGATCCGGGCATTACACGCGCTTTCAAGCGCTTTAGTTCATTTCGGGACGAGTTTGTTGGGGGGGGAATTCATGCTATGTCCTATATATCACAATCGAATGAGGAAAAGGTCAGCGGCCTTTTCGTAGGGAACGCGCTCTGCTTTTCCGACGCTTTGCTAAATGTAACCCGGTCCGAACTGGGTATGCTCGGCTTCGCGCGCGCCGCGTGCTTGAACGAACTGTTCTTCATGACCGACGAACGGGCGGTGGGAATGCGCCTTATCGTCGTCGAGCAGGTGATGTTGAGCGAATTGCTCGACCGATTGCCGGCCTTGCGGCAAAAGTGTCCGTACGCGATGATCGCACTGGCCTACAGCGACCCCGCCATTGCCCGCAAACTGCTCGACGTCCAGAACGGCGCTTTCCAAGAGACGGCGGTCGGGGTCCTGCCCATGAACGTGCAGATCGATTGCTGGCTTTCCATGCTGCGCCTCCTGGCGAATGGTGAACGTTTCATGCCGGGTGAGCTGCTGACATCTTCTCAGCCTGCCGCGCCGGCCCCTCCGGTCACCGCGCAGATCGCCCCGATGTCACATCCCGAACCGGCGACAGTGACAGGTCCCACATCGGCGTCCGAACCAGTGTCCGGTTCCGCGGCGACGGGGCTGCCGGAAATACACCTGACCGACCGAGAGGTGCAGGTGCTTCGCGCGGCGGCCGCAGGCAAACAGAACAAGATCATCGCCAGCGAACTGAACCTGTCACAGCACACGGTCAAACTGCACATGCACCACATCATTTCGAAACTAGGCGTGCACAACCGCACCGAGGCGGCGATCTGGTTCATGGAGCGGTACCAGACCCACCACGGAGCCTAGCGATGGCGCCAGCCGACGAACCCTTCGATTTCGAGGCTTTTCTGCTGTCCATCGGCAAACTGAACTACACCTGGACGAATACCGAGAGCATGCTGATCCACCTGATCGCGGGGCTTTCGGGGATGGACAAGGAAATCGCCACGGTCCTTTTCCTGACGCTCAACACGACACGCGCGCGCATCGACATGGTCGAACGGCTGGCCAAGCTGGACCGAACCGACCGGGATGAGCGCGACCGGGTGCTGCAGATCACCAAGCGCATCAAGGAACAATCGACCCTGCGCAATCGGTATAACCATTGTATCTACGCCTTCGACGATCAGGGGGGCAATCCGCGCTCGATCCTGATGCGCATCGCCGACCGCAAGGACCGGCTGAAGATGGGACAGGCCTTTGATCTGGACGTGGCGGCGGCACAGGACGTGGAAACCGCGATTGCCGAGATCGGGCTGATCAACCGTGACATCTGGCGGACGATCCGCGATTTCGGCTACCCGGCCTGAAACGGCGCCGTCAGCCGCGAGGACCGGGGCGCATTGCGGTCAGTAGTCGGCCACACCGATAACGTAGGGATGGGCCAGGATCAGCGCGGCGAAGGCCAAAAGGCCGATGAGCCCCCGCAGGACGGCCCCGCGCCAGGAAAGGTACGGCAGATGCGAGGCGGCCCTGTGCGCGGCCTTCAGCGCCGCCTAGCGCGACGGGCCGAGATCCCGCCGCTTGCGCTGGTCGATTAGCCCCTGAACTGCGATGGCAAAGCCGCCCAGAACATTGAACAGAAGCATGTGGGCCAGATCGCCGTTGGGCAGAAAGTGCACGCTGGCGAAAATGGCCAGGGCCAGCAGGATCGGGTGCCGCGTCCAGCGTAGCAGTCCTGCCCGGGTTGGATCGACCTTATCGTCTTCCGCCCCGCCAAACGAAAACGGCTTGGGGCGCGCGATTCTGAATGCAAGGATCAGGCACACCACCAGCATGCCAAGATGCGCAACGTGCCGGTGCCCACCCCATCTGATAGCAGACCTGCAGGTCGGGCGCCGCGCCGGCCGCCCAGATCAGGACGGTCAGCATCGCCAATGACAAGGCCGAGTAGGCCAATGCCAAGCCGACCGACCGACCACGCCTTGGTGGCCGGGCGCACCGCAATCGAATGCGTCAGGACGAACCCCGCGAAGACAGCGGCGAAGCCGGCCCTTCCCATGGTCATCTCACGGCACAGTCAGGCCGATGATAGCGATCCTCGCCGTGTTGAATGGTAAGATTTCGTGGTCCAAGCATAGATGTCTTGCCGACGTTGATCGCTACCTCGCGGACGAGCGAAAAAAGCAGCAGAGATCGCAAAGAGTTATGGCCTCCCTGATCGGGGTATCCCTACCGACCGTGGTGTTGCTGGAAACGAAGGGGCGGGTCGCATGGTGACACTTGAACGGTATGGGTCTGCCATTCGGCTGGGCCTCCGGGTCGTGTCTGGAGCTTCCCGCTCTCCTTCGCGAACTGTTCCTCGGCCATCTTGTAGACATCGGCTACTTGCTTCAGCCGACCCGGAATACCGGGCAACCCGTCCACATTGGCCCACGCAGTCTTCACTAAAGGCCAGGCTCGGAACCGATTACCAGCTATTGCGACCCGTTTCGAGATGCTGCCCGCCGCGTCGAATGCTCTGGCTCCACTCGGAAGCTCGCTGTCGGATGCAAGGTCGGGGAAGAAACGTACGTCTGCATCCCTGTCTTTGTCTTCCAGCCTCGTGATGGACTTCATGAAGGGCGTGAGCCTGGAGATGGCGGTGAACTTCTTCGCCACCTCGCGGGAGACCTTAGAGAACATCTACCGCTCGTATCTTCCGGATGCTCAACGTGAAGCGGTGGAGATCATGGATCGCACGCTGTAAGCCCATAGTCTGAGGCAAATTGAAATCACAACTGGAGCCACTAGTCGTGCTACAGATTTTCGTTTGTGAAGAACGAAACACCAACAGATCGCGACTGAAACCTTGCGGATTTCATTGCAGCAGTTCGCCGGCGATTTCTGAGGGGCCTTGTTTTACTGGTCGGAGTGGCGAGATTCGAACTCACGACCCCTGCCTCCCGAAGACAGTGCTCTACCAGGCTGAGCTACACTCCGACCGTGGGGGGCGAATTACTCTTGCCGGTTTGGATTTGCAAGGCCGATTTTGCTGTCCGGGTGCTTGCCTATAAAACGCAAAAACGGCCCCACACGAAGGTATGTGCCGGTCTCGTGCCGGGACCGGGTGCGCAGCACCGGGGTCGTCCGGGAATGGGCACCGCGGCTTTCGCGCAGCACGATATAGACGCCCGATGCGATGATCAGCCCGCTGCCGATCAGTGTGGGCCTGTCGATGGTTTCACCGAAATACTGATAGCCGTAGAATGATGCCCAGATGATCTGTGAGTACTGCATCGGCGCGATGATCGCCGCCTCGCCCGCCTGATAGGCGGCGATCACCAGCCGGCCGGCGGTGAATGCGAAAATCGCGATCAGGGCCAGCAGGCCCAGGTGTTCGATAGGCATAGGTTCGTAGACAAAATAGAGCGCCCCGCCCAGCAGCACGAAATTCGCGACCAACGGATACAGCATCATCACGACCGGTCGTTCCTTGGCCCCGATCTTGCGCACGATGACCGAATTGAAGGCCCCGCCCACGGCGGCGGCGAGCGCCGCGATATGCCCGATGCCGATCTCGGTTGAGCCGGGGCGCAGGACGACAAGCACGCCGCCAAGCCCCACGATCACCGCCATCCAGCGTCGCAGGCGCACCGTTTCGCCCAGCATCGGGATGGCAAGGATCGTGATCAACAGCGGCGCGGCGAACAGGATTGCGTAGGTCTGGGCCAGCGGCAGCACCGAAAAGGCCAGGAAAGCGCCCAGACCCGTCAACACCGTGGCAACGGTCCGCAGGGCCATCCACCAGGGATGCACGGGCAGAAGCGTACCGGGCGAGGAATCCCGCATCAGCATCAGCGTCGCCAGCGGAAAGCTGAGCAGCACCGAAAAGAACAGGATCTGCACGGGTGAATAGCTGGCCCCCAGCGTTTTGACGAATACGTCATGCGTGGCGAAGATGCCGAAGGCCATCAGGGCAAAAAGGGCCCCGCGCAGGTTGGCGGACATGGATGCGATCCTTTGATTTTCAATGATGTTAGCACTAACATCACAGCATGAAAAAGGGGCGGCCCGAATGGACCGCCCCGTTTTCAGGTCATCGTCCTAAAGGCTCGCGTTCAGCGCCTCGACGATGGCATCGCCCATGCCGGCGGTGGACACGGGCTGCACGCCCTCTTCGCCCAGCAGATCAGCGGTCCGCTTGCCATCGGCCAGCACGGTTTCCACCGCATTCTCCAGCCTGTCTGCCTCTTCGCCCATGTCGAAACTGTAACGAAGGGCCATGGCAAAGCTGAGAATGCAGGCGATCGGGTTCGCTTTGCCCTGCCCCGCGATATCCGGGGCCGAACCATGGACGGGTTCGTAAAGCGCCTTGGGCCGGCCATTCGCCATCGGTGCGCCAAGGCTGGCCGAGGGCAACATGCCAAGGCTGCCGGTCAGCATCGCGGCGGCATCGGACAGAAGGTCGCCGAACAGGTTGTCGGTCACGATCACGTCGAATTGCTTGGGCCAGCGGCACAGCTGCATCGCGCCGGCATCCGCGTACATGTGGCCGAGCTCCACATCGGGGTATTCCGCGTCGTGGACCCGCTGAACGACCTCGCGCCACAGGATACCGGACTCCATGACATTGGCCTTTTCCATGGAACAGACCTTGTTGCCGCGCCGCTTGGCCAGCTCGAAGGCCGACCGCGCAACCCGCTCGATCTCGGATTCCGAGTAGCGCTGGGTATTGATACCAACGCGTTCATTGCCTTCCTCGATGATGCCGCGCGGTTCACCGAAGTAGATGCCGCTGGTCAGCTCGCGCACGATCATGATGTCGAGCCCGGCCACCACATCCTTCTTCAGCGACGAGAAATCGGCCAGCGCGTCGAAGCACTGGGCCGGGCGCAGGTTGGCGTAAAGGTCCATTTCCTTGCGCAGGCGCAGCAGGCCGCGTTCGGGCTTCACGCTGAAATCGAGGTCATCGTATTTCGGGCCGCCAACGGCGCCCAGTAGAACCGCATCCACCTCTTGCGCGCGGGCCATCGTATCGTCGTGCAGCGGCGTGCCATGGGCATCGTAGGCTGCGCCGCCGACAAGATCCTCGCTGACATCAAAGGCGATATCGCGCTTGTCGCCATACCAGCCGATGACCTTCTTGACCTCGGCCATGACTTCCTGACCGATGCCGTCACCGGCAAGGATAAGCAGAGAGGGGTTTGTCATCGGGTCAGATCCTTCGAGAATTCAGTCCCGCATCGCCTAGCTTGTCCCCCCGGAAGGGTCAAGAAATCAGCGGCAGAAGCCCTTCGGCCAGTGCCTCCCAAACCCGGCGTATCCGCGGGGTCTGGCGCATTGCCTCATGCGCGGTCAGCCAGATGGGCAAGGTCGGCAGGGGCAAGCCCAAGTCGATCTCGACCATGTCCGGGTCCGCGCGACCAAGTTCAAGCTGTGAAAAGCCGATACCGCACCCCGCCTTGACCAGGTCCCAGTAGACCAAGTTGTCGTCACAGCGCACCGGGAAGAAGTCGCTCCCGACCGGAAAGCCCATCTGCGCGAAGCCGTCCATGATCGACCTGTCCCGGTCATACCCCACAACGTCATGGTCGAGCATCTCGTCCGGCTGGCGGGGCATGCCGCGCCGGGCGATGTAATAGCGGGACGCGAACATGCCCAGCGCGATATCGCCCAGGTGGCGCGTGACGAGGTCCAGCTGTTCGGGCCGAAACATGCGTACGGCGATATCAGCCTCGCGGTAGAGCAGGTTCGATGTCGTGTCGGACGGGACCAGCTCTATCTCGATCTCGGGTTCGGACTCGCGCAATCCGGCGATGATACGCGGCAGATAGGTGCTGGAAATCACCATGCTGGCCGTGATGCGGACGGTGCCTGACAGGGTCTGATCCCGCCCCGCTGCCGCCAACGCAATCGTCTGGGCGGCCTCGGACATGGCGCGGGCAGGCGCGACAAGGGACGCCCCGGTTTCGGTCAGATCGAACCCGCGGGGACGCCGGTGAAACAGGTCGACCCCCAAGAGGTGTTCGGCCGTCTTGATCTGCCGCCCTATGGTCGGTTGCGACGCACCCAACCGGCGGGCCGCGGCAGACAGGCTGCCCTCTTCGGCAACAGCGAGAAAGGTCTGCACCAACGACCAGTCGAGGCTGTCCAGCTTTGTCATTCATTCATGAATACATGATGGACATTTTTGGACAATATCCATTCAGATTTTTTTGCCAGAAGATGCGGGCAGATCAATCGATAGGAGTTCGACATGCCCACCGTTCTTGTTCTTGGCGCGACCGGCCGGATCGGCCGACATGCCACAGAGGCTTTTGCAGATGCCGGCTGGACCGTTCGCCCATACACGCGCGGCACCGATATGACCAAGGCCGCCATGGGGGCCGATGTCATCGTCAACGGCCTGAACCCGCCCGCCTATCACAACTGGGCGCAGCTTATCCCGCAGATCACCCGTCAAGTGATCGACGCGGCCCAGGCCGGCGATGCCACGGTGATCCTGCCCGGGAATGTCTACAATTTCGGTGACACGCCCGGAACCTGGTCCGAGACGACACCGCAACGCCCGGTTTCCCGCAAGGGGCGGATTCGCAAGGAGATGGAAGCCGCCTATCGCGCCGCCGACATTCGCACGATCGTGTTGCGCGCCGGCAGTTTCATTGACCCCGCTGGGCAGGGGGATGCCATGGCCGAACTGCATATGCGCTCGATCCGGGCGGGCAAGCTGACTGCCGCCGGCGACCCCGATTGCCTGCATACCTTTTGCTATCTGCCCGATTGGGGGCGCGCGGCGGTGATGCTGGCCGAACGGCGGGCCCAGCTCGGCCGGTTCGAGGATATTCCCTTTCCGGGCCATGCCTTCACGATCCGCGACCTCCAGGTGATGCTGGAGGCGGAAACCGGGCGCACCTATCGCATCACGTCCTTTCCCTGGATGATGCTGCGCCTCGCCGCGCCGTTCTGGGAACTGGCACGCGAATTGCTGGAGATGCGCTATCTCTGGAACACCGATCACCGCTTGTCCGACGAAAAGCTGGCGCTACACTTACCCGATTTCCGGGCGTCGGACATGCGCACCGCCATGCTGGCCGGGCTACCGGACGATATCCACCCAGACAAGGCGGTGCGGCCCGGCCGCGAGCCCGTCCAGACCTAGGAGTGCGGCCTTCGGATCATCCGGTGCCGGCCAGAAGACGCCGGTATCGGCAACGGTCAGGTCACGGTCAGGCAAGACGTAGGAGACGCGCAGATTGCCCGGTCCGTCTTCGGTCCAGTCGGCGGTATCGAGCGCCGGGTCCCCGGAATGCCCCGGGCTAGGATTTGCCGCGCCGCCAGCGCTTCGGGGTCGGGGATCCTGTAGCTGGGGATGGGCCAGCAATTCGGCCATGGCCTGGCGAAAGCCATCGCCATCGGCCGGGTCGAGATTGGTATTGCCCAACAGCACCACAGGATCATCCGGCACCGGCCCAAGGTCACCGGCCAACAGGCGCAGCCAAAAGCGCAGCTCGTCCCGATTGCGCAGACCGTTGCGATCCTCGGGTCCGTCGAAGACCGGGGGTGTCGCGGAATAGGCCAGCAGGGTCAACGTTCGATCGCCGGCGATGCGCAGCGGCACGACCCAATGCCCTGTCGAGGACAGGCGGGCCATCGCCTGTGCCCCGGACGAGGGAAAGGGCCCGCCCGCCCGGGTCACGGGCATTGCCGCGCCCGGCAGGTCGGACCAGATAAGATCGGTGAAGTCGCGGACCTCATCCTCGATCACCGGGAAACGCGATAGCAGGGCAAGTCCCCCATCGCCCAGAAAGCGACCATAGCCCTGCGCATCGCGCGGCTCGCCTAGGCGGCCGTTTCCGTCCATGTCCACCCCCGTTGCGAGGCCGGCATTGCCCGGCAACGCGAACACATGGTCAAAGGGCCGGGCCAGTCTGGCGTTGAAAGCGCGCAGCGCCACAAGCTCTGCGTCGTGGTCGAAATCCGTCAGCAACAGGATATCGGGCGCGACCGTGTCTATGATCGCCCCGACAGCGGCGATCTGCGGATCGTCGCCTTTCGCGACATCACGCAACAACAGGCCCGGGCCATCGCGGCTGAGCGGGGCGGCGAAGGTGGCGACGCGAATCTCGTCCTGCGCGTTCGCCGTCTTGGCGGCCATCACAGACAGGGCAAGGGCCGTTATCAGACGGTAGAGGGTTCGGCCTCTTCGCTTTCCTGCAGGTATGCACGTTCGCGCTGCGCCGAGATCATCTGCGCCACGCGTCCAAGGGCGATACCCCTCATGATCAAGCTGGCGGGAAGGAAGGCCCATGCGGTCATCGTCCAGATCAAAGTATGCGCGTTCGCAAGGCTGATCGGATCGAACATGTCCGAGGCCAGCTTGACGAATGCCGGGATGACGAATGGCAGCAAGAATCCTAAGATAAGGTTAATCTGGCTGTCTCGTTCGAGCCGCTGCACCACGTCGCCACCGGCGGTCGGATCGAAGGTCGGCAGGTTGATCCAGACGTTGAAGGCGGCGCCATGCTGGTTCGGCCAGTTTTTCAGGCGCAGCATCAGGATGAACACCACAAGCCCGACGATCGAGATCAGGTAGCTCAGGCCGGCGGCGGTCCGAACGTCCCAGATCAACCCGGTCGGCGCGTTGTCGGGCAGCATCAGCACGACCAGGCGCACCGGGGAATAGGGGAAGTCGATGTAGTCGGCCAAGCGCGCCCCGATCATCGCGAACAGGTCGGTCATGGTCGAGGGGTCGGTCTTGCCCTGGGCGATCATCGCCATGGAAAAGACCATCAGGAACAGCACGCCATAGCGCAGACGGTTGAAAGGCGGCGCTTTGCGGAATTCCACAAGGCTGGGATAGGCGGAATTGTATTCCACGAAGGTGAACAGCGCAGCCAGTAGCGCCACAAGCGCAACGGTCTGATTGGTGTCGTGGGTGGTGCCCGACACCATCAATGATGGCAGGATCACCAGAATGACCATCAATGCCGCGCGGAATACCGCACCTGCGATCCGAGAAACCACTGCCCCACTTTCCTCAATCCGGCCGGACGCGATACGTTGCCGCGCCCTTGTTTCCGTCTGTGCCCGTTCGCTTGGGTCAGGCTGCCTTTTTGTTGCCATAATTTTGCCCACTTCCCACTCGTGCCGCAAGACACCATTGTTGCTGGCAAGGAAACGGGGCGGATTTGCGGCGAGACTGGTGCGACATTGCAACCATTCCAAAGCATTGAAATGCAATGAACTACATCTTGCGGCCGACAGATAACGCACCACAAGAGCGCTTCAGTTTTCTTGGGGGATTGCGGTATGAAAAGGGCCGACGCGTTGGCCGGCCCCTTCCAAAAAACAGGTCACACCCAGGGGCGTTCGGCGCTCATCTTTGCCTCGAAGGCATCAATGGAGGGCGCCTTTTCAAGGGTCAGGCCGATATCGTCCAAGCCGTTGAGCAGGCAATGCTTGCGCCAAGGGTCGACCTCGAAGGTGATCTCGCCACCATCCGGGCCGGTGATCGTCTGGCTTTCCAGGTCGACGGTGATCACGGCGTTGGAGCCGCGCTCGGCGTCGTCCATCAGCTTGTCCACATCTTCCTGCGGCAGAACGATGGGCAAAATACCATTCTTGAAACAGTTGTTGTAGAAGATGTCGGCGAAGCTGGTGGAAATCACACAACGAATGCCGAAATCAAGAAGTGCCCAGGGGGCATGTTCGCGCGACGACCCGCAGCCGAAATTTTCGCCCGCCACCAGAATCTGCGCGTCGCGGTAGGCGGGTTTGTTGAGAACGAAATCGGGAATTTCGTTGCCCTGCCGATCATAGCGCATCTCGTCGAAGAGGTTCACGCCAAGGCCCGAGCGCTTGATCGTCTTGAGGAACTGCTTGGGGATGATCATATCGGTGTCGATATTGACCAGCGGCAGAGGTGCCGCGATCCCGGTGAGCTTGTCGAACTTTTGCATCTTACTTCTCCTTCGCCTTTCTAGGCGGTGATTGACATCATCAGACCCATTTCATCTTTGTCAGGGTCAGGTGGAATTGTTTGGCTTGTCCCTAGGGCCGCACGTTGTGCCGACCAACATAGGATTGCAGCATCAATGACATCGTCCGGTTTCGCCTTAGCATCGTCTGGAAGGCTCCGCGCGAGCGACGCCAAATCGAACCCGAGCCGCTGCAAGACGCCGGCGCGCCATAGCATGCCCTTTGCTATGGACTTATTTGCTCGGATGGGCCCTTCGTCAGCAACGCAGAACGACACTTCCGGGTGCCCCTCTTTGATGCGGTTCTGCCCAAGACCGCGCACCGCCTGATCGGCCTCTACAATCTTGGGCATGATGCCGTAAGTCTGGCGGGAAAGCTTGATGCCCAGAACATCCGCATTCCGGCGAGAGGCCTCTTCGTATGAATTCGCTTCCAAGGCCTGCCGACACGGGGTGTTGAAAACAGACGATGCCTTGCCCTTGAGCAGCGCGCGCATTGCCTTTTCAACGGTTCGCCCTGCTGGACCTGAGGAAAGCCCTATCGGTATGTCGACGATCGCCATATCCGCATCAAGGCCAGACAGTAGCGTCTCGAGACTTTCATGTTCGTGGCCGCATGCTCGTGAAAAGGCGCCGAATTCGACGGATACGGCGACCCAGCCGCCTTTGCATCCATCAATTCCGGCAACGCGCATCAGTTCATCTCCCTCACATCCGTGAGCCGCCCCGTGACGGCAGCCGCCGCGGCCATGGCTGGACTGACGAGGTGCGTGCGGCCCTTGTAGCCCTGGCGCCCCTCGAAGTTGCGGTTGCTGGTCGAGGCACAACGCTCGCCCTCGGAGAGCTGGTCGGGGTTCATGGCGAGGCACATGGAACAGCCCGCCATGCGCCATTCGAACCCGGCCTCCTTGAAGATGTCGGCAAGGCCCTCTTCCTCGGCCTGGGCGCGCACAAGGCCCGATCCGGGCACGACCATGGCGCGCATGCCGTCCTTGACCTTCTTGCCCTTCAGGATCTCGGCCGCGGCACGCAGATCCTCGATCCGGCCATTGGTGCACGAGCCGATGAAGACCGTGTCGATCTCGATATCCGAAAGCTTCTGGCCCGGCGTCAGGCCCATGTAGTCCAGCGCACGCTGGGCCGCGCCGGCCTTGCCGCCCTCGAAGCTGTCCGGCGCGGGTACGACCGCGTCGATCGGCAGCACGTCCTCGGGCGAGGTGCCCCAGGTGACGACCGGCGCGATGTCCTCGCCCTTGATGGTGACGACCTTGTCCCAATGGGCGTCGTCGTCGGACTTGAGCGTCTTCCACCACGTCATCGCGGCCTCCCACTGGGCGCCTTTCGGGGCGTGGGGCCGGCCCTTGACGTATTCGAACGTCTTTTCGTCCGGCGCGATCAGGCCCGCACGGGCGCCGCCTTCAATGGCCATGTTGCACACGGTCATACGGCCTTCCATGGAAAGGTCGCGGATCGCCTCGCCGCAATATTCGATCACGTAGCCGGTGCCACCGGCCGTGCCGGTCGCGCCGATGACGGACAGCGTGATGTCCTTGGCGGTGACGCCGGGCGCCAGCTTGCCGGTGATCTCGACCTTCATGTTCTTGGATTTCTGCTGGATCAGAGTCTGGGTCGCCAGAACATGTTCCACTTCGGACGTGCCTATGCCATGGGCCAGCGCGCCGAAGGCGCCATGGGTGGCGGTGTGGCTGTCGCCGCAGACCACTGTCATGCCCGGCAGGGTCCAGCCCTGTTCGGGACCGACGATATGCACGATCCCCTGGCGCACGTCGCTCACGGGGTAGTAGTGGATACCGAATTCCTTGGCGTTGCTGTCAAGCGCGGCCACCTGGATGCGGCTGTCCTCGGGCATCTGGTCGGGGTTTTCGCGGCCCTGCGTGGTGGGCACGTTGTGGTCGGGTACCGCGATCGTCTTGTCGGGCGAACGCACCGTGCGGCCCGCCATGCGCAGGCCTTCGAAGGCCTGCGGGCTGGTCACCTCGTGAACAAGGTGACGGTCGATGTAAAGAAGGCAGGTGCCGTCCTCGGCCTCGTGGGCGAGGTGGGCATCCCAGATCTTGTCATAGAGTGTCTTGCCGGACATGGGTGTCCTCTTGGGCTGAGTAGAATGAAGGGGCGTGTCGGTGGGCGCGCCAAGGCGCGCGAGCCGTCATAGACGGGCGAGAATGGTCAGCCGGGCGCCGAAGAACCGCCATGGTAGGCGCGCGCGATCATCCATATCGAAAACACGGGTCATGAGCGGGATGTATACCCATGGTGCGAGTCTCGCAAGTGGCGTTGGGCTTGCCCACGGCAGGCGCACAGGACATGCTGCGTCCTGAAAAGGAACGGGCATGGAACCAGAAGACACACCTGGACTGGCCGAGCAGGCCACCGACATCGCCGAGATTGGGCAAGGGCTGATCGGTCAGGCGCAGGTTTTCCTGGAATCCTTGCTGCGGCCCTGGAACGCCTACCAGATCGGTATCGCCCTGGGCATATTCGTTCTGGCCTACCTCGTGGGCAAGCCCCTTCAACACAGGTTGCACGAATGGCTGCGGGCCCGCGAAGGCTGGCCGAAATGGCGCCTTCGCAGCGCCCTCGTCCTGCACAAGCGGCTGCGGGGGGTCTTGTTCGTGGTGCTGATCTGGATCGCCGTGCTGATCATGCGCGAGCTGACCTGGCCATCGCATTCCTACATCCTGGGGATCATCGCCAACCTGGCAACGGCCTGGCTGATCGTCACCTTCGCCACAAGGCTGATCGGCAACACCGTCTTGCGCGGCATCGTGCGTTGGGGGGCATGGGCCTGGGTGACGCTGAACATTCTGGGGATTACCGAGCAGACCGTGGGGTTGCTGGATTCCATCGCCCTGACCGTCGGCGAATTCCGGCTCTCGCTCTGGCTTGTGCTTCAGGCCATCGTCATCCTTGCGCTGTTCCTTTTTGCCGCGCGGTTCCTGTCGCGGACGACCTCCGCGCGCATCCGCGCGAACGAGGAAATCAGCCCTTCGATGCGGGAACTCACCGTCAAGTTCATCCAGGTGGTTCTATACGGTGCGGCCTTTTTCATCGGCTTGCGGGCGGTGGGCTTCGACCTGACCGGGCTGGCCGTGTTGTCGGGGGCCATCGGCGTGGGCATCGGGTTCGGCCTGCAAAAGGTCGTGTCGAACCTCGTGTCGGGCGTGATCATCCTGATGGACAAGTCGATCAAGCCCGGCGACGTGATCACCGTCGGCGAAACCTTCGGTTGGATCAACTCGTTGGGCGCGCGCTACGTGTCGATCACCACGCGCAACGGCAAGGAATACCTGATTCCGAATGAGGACCTGATCACCACCCAGGTGGTCAACTGGTCCCACTCGAACGATTTCGTGCGGTTGGACATCTATTTCGGCACCGCCTACGGCGACAACCCGCATGACGTGCGACGCATTGCAATCGAGGCGGCCAAGTCGGTTGACCGGGTTCTGAGTTTCCGCCCGCCCGTCTGCCACATCGTCGGATTCGGCGACAGCAGCGTGGACTATATCCTGCGGTTCTGGATCACGGACCCGACACAGGGGCTGACCAATATCCGCGGCAATGTCTTCCTGGCGCTTTGGGATGCGTTTCAGGGCAACGGCATTTCCATTCCCTTCCCCCAGCGCGAGGTGAAGATGCTGGAAGGGTCCGAGATTTCGACCAAGGCGCTGGATTAGTCCGGAGCAATCTCCAGCAGATCGCCGGGCTGGCAGTCCAGCGCCTCGCATAACCTGGCGAGCGTTTCGAACCGGATGCCCTTTACCTTGCCTGATTTCAGCAGGCTGAGGTTCTGTTCGGTGGTGCCGATGCGCGCGGCCAGGTCCCGCCCTTTGGTCTTGCGCAGAGCCATCATCACATCAAGGCGAACGATGACCCGCATCAAACGAATTCCCGGTTTTCTGCGGCAATCCGGCTAGCCTCTGACATGGACCAGCCGGTCATCATCAGCAGGCCCGAAACCAGAATAAAGCCGACATCCGAGGTGGTCAGGCTGACAGTAATCGCCCCATCACCTGGCGGGCTGGTCAGGCTTAGCAAGACCAATCCGATCGGCTTGACCAAAATGCCCAGAACCGCTGATAGCATCAGATAAAAGCCAATCGACCGGATGAGCGGCCCGGTATTTGACGCAAGAGGATCACCCAAGCGGTACAGCCGAAACAGCTAGCGCATCCTGAAAATGGCCATCAGCCCGAATAGGATGGGAATGTAGAACACGAAAATACCGACCCAATTGGTCCAGGTCGTCCAGACCCGATCGCCGGGAATGGTATAGGCTCCGTCGCCCACCGTGACGTCGACGTCACCCGGCAGAACCAGCATGGCAACCAAGAACAAAAGGAACAACGGGCCAACAATTAGGCAAAGGGTCGCCAGGAACTGAAGCGCTGCGGCCAGGCGCGGCAAACGAGTGGACATAACCAATTTCCATTTTTCGATTAATTTTTATTATTTTACGTTTATTTTTGAATGTCAGATCTTGATTCTTTCATTTCAGTCAGACACCGTGATGTCCGCCCATGCAAGGGCCTGGCCGTCTCTCCCGCGGTATTTTCGACCCAAAGAAGCAAGTTCGCGGAGAGCGGGGCAGGATTCATTGAATTGTCATTGGCGGCTTGCTACCTTTGTCCCAACCCAGCGTCGGGGTTTTGGCGGCGCGCCTACAGGAGGACAATGTTCTGTCTCTTACTTCATTCGCGGCACATGCCGCAGATGACGGGGCCTCTATGAAGACTGCCCCCCAGCCCGCAAGTGCGGATCGGACGCTCGCCACCGTTCTTGCCTCTCTTACCGATGACAAGGCCGAGGACATCGTGCAGGTCGACCTGCGCGGCAAATCCGAGATGGGCGATTACATGGTGATCGCCTCGGGTCAGTCCACACGCCAGGTCTCGGCCATGTCGGAA
Organism: Alphaproteobacteria bacterium; assembly: GCA_009908505.1. Classification (GTDB taxonomy): domain Bacteria; phylum Pseudomonadota; class Alphaproteobacteria; order Rhodobacterales; family Rhodobacteraceae; genus Salibaculum. The sequence goes on from JAAAPD010000067.1 coordinate 155,379, forward strand.
AAGCTGACCGACCGCCTGAAGCAGGAGTTCGGCATCCTGTCCAAGGTCGAGGGCAAGGACAGCGGCGATTGGGTGCTGATCGACACGGGCGACGTGATCGTCCACGTCTTCCGCCCCGAGGTCCGCGACTTCTACCAGCTGGAAAAGATGTGGCTGTCCCCCGGAGAGGACGGCGCCGTCAAGTCCGGCTGATGCGGGTGACACTCTGCGCCGTTGGCCGGCTTCGCAACGGGCCGGAAAAGGCGCTTGTCGATGACTACCTGGACCGTTTCGACAGGACCGGACGCGGCCTTGGCCTTGGGCCTGTCACCGTTCGCGAGGTGGAGGACAAGAAGGGCGGCGGCATGGCGGCCGAGGCGGCACTGTTGGACAAAACCATTCCCGATGGGGCCGTGGTATGTTGCCTGGATGAACGCGGGAAACCGATGGCATCGCCCGATTTCGCGCACCAACTGGGTGAATGGCGCGACCAGGGCCGGGGCGACGTGGCTTTCGTGATCGGCGGGGCCGACGGGATCGATCCGGCACTATGTGTCCAGGCCGATTTGGCCCTGTCCCTGGGCAAGATGGTCTGGCCGCACATGCTGGCCCGTGTGATGCTGAGCGAGCAGCTTTATCGAGCGGCCTCGATCCTGGCCGGATCGCCCTATCACCGTGTATAGCTTCGCAATTTTCGGCCTTTCACTGAACCGGACGGTTTTCCCCGGCATATGCCTGCGCTAGAAGCACCAAAGCAACCCAAGGAGAGCGCCATGTCCGCCCCGAAACCCGTTGTTCTTTGCATCCTGGATGGCTGGGGCAAGCGAGCCGAAACCGAGGCCAACGCACCGGCCCTGGCCCATACCCCGCATTTCGACCGGATCATGCGCGATTGTCCCAATGGCCAGCTTGTCACCCATGGCAAGGCGGTGGGCCTGCCGAACGGGCAGATGGGAAATTCCGAGGTCGGTCACACCAATATTGGCGCCGGCCGCGTGGTGGCCATGGACCTGGGCCAGATCGACCTGGCGATCGAAGATGGCAGTTTCGCCGAGAACGACGCGCTGATGTCCTTCATAGAAGAATTGAAAGTGACCCACGGCACGGCGCACCTGATGGGCGTGGTGTCCGATGGCGGGGTGCATGGACATATCGACCATATCCGCGCAGCGATCGGTGCGATCACCGGCCTGGGGGTGCCGGTGGTGCTGCATGCCATCACCGATGGCCGCGACGTGGCCCCGAAATCCGCCATCGGGTTCCTTGAACAGCTGGAGGCCGACCTGCCCGAAACCGCGCGGATCGGCACGGTGATCGGGCGCTATTATGCCATGGACCGCGACAATCGCTGGGAAAGGGTCGAAACCGCCTATCGCGCGATCATCGACGGGTCCGGCAACAGGTTCGACAACCTAACCCCTTCGAAGATCGTGGCCGGTTATTATGACCAGGACCTGACAGACGAATTCCTGCCCGCCACCGTGGTCGGGGACTATGCGGGCGTTCAGGATGGCGACGGCATCTTCTGCCTGAATTTCCGGGCCGACCGCGCACGCGAAATCCTGCGCGCCATCGGCGACCCGGATTTCGCGGAATTCGACATCTCGGGCCGGCCCGATCTTGCCGGTCTGCTTGGCATGGTCGACTATTCGACCGATCATAACGCCTTCATGACCACCTGCTATCCCAAGCAGGAGATCGTGAATACGCTGGGTGCCTGGGTGGCCGCGAAGGGATTGAGGCAATTCCGTCTGGCCGAGACCGAGAAATACCCGCACGTCACCTTTTTCCTGAACGGTGGCAAGGAAGACGCCGAACAGGGCGAGGATCGCTACATGGCGCCGTCGCCAAAGGTGGCGACCTACGACATGCAGCCGGAAATGTCGGCGGCCGAGGTCACCGATGCCTTCGTGGGCGCCATCGAAAAGGGCTACGACCTGATCGTGTGCAACTACGCAAATCCCGACATGGTCGGCCATACTGGTGACCTTGAGGCCGCAAAGGCCGCCTGCGAGGCGGTGGATTTCGGGCTGGGCCGGGTGCTGGCGGCGTTGGAAAAAGCCGGGGGCGCCATGATCGTCACGGCGGATCACGGCAATTGCGAAACCATGGTGGACCCGGAAACCGGAGGGCCGCATACGGCCCACACCACCAACCCTGTGCCGGCGATCCTGGTAGGCGGACCGGATGGCGCGGCACTGCGCGACGGTCGGCTGGCCGACCTTGCCCCCAGTCTGCTGGACCTGCTGCAAATCGACCCGCCGCCAGAAATGACCGGCGAAAGCCTGATCGACCGATGATCCGGGCGCTGCTGATCGCGCTGTGTTGTCTTGCCAACGGGGCCATGGCCCAGGACACGGCCGAGGCGGCCCAGCGCGCGGCGCAGCAACTCGAGGCGGCGTCCCTCTCCCTGCAAGAGGCCGGGTCCGGCCGCGACCGTATCTCGGCATTGACGGAAACGGTGCAGGCCTACGAAGCCGGTATGGCGGCGATGCGCGACGGGTTGCGCCGCGCCGCGATCCGCGAAAGATCCCTGACGCGCGATCTTAACGCCCGGTCCGACGAGGTCGCGCAACTCCTTGGCGTTTTGCAGCGCATCGAGCAGGCTCCGACGCCGCTGTTGCTGCTGCACCCGTCCGGGCCAACGGGCACCGCGCGATCGGGAATGATGCTGGCCGATGTGACGCCCGGCCTTCAGGCGAAGGTCGACGCCCTACGCGCGCAACTCGAAGAGGTCACGATCCTGCGGCAATTGCAGAGCGATGCGCTCGCAACGCTGGAACAGGGACTGGCCGGTGCGCAAGAGGCGCGCAGCGCCCTGTCCGAAGCCGTATCCGACCGGTCCGACCTGCCGCGGCGCTTTTCGGAAGATCCCGTGAAAACCGCGCTGTTACTGGCCAGCACCGAAACGCTTGACGCCTTTGCCTCGAGCCTGGCGCAGATTGAGGCCGAAACCGGCGCGGCGTCCGCCCCTGACGCGACCGATCTCAAGGGGCAACTGGCCTTGCCGGTGGATGGCACGGTCCTGCGCGGCTTCGGTGATGCAGATGCCGCGGGGATCGAACGGCCCGGCATCCTGATCGCCACGCAGCCGCGCGCCCTGGTCACCGCACCCGCCGCCGCGACGATCCGCTATGCGGGGCCGCTGCTGGACTATGGCACCGTCGTGATCCTGGAGCCGGCGCAGGACGTGCTCTGGGTGTTTGCTGGCCTGGCGCAGGTCTTCGGCGATACCGGCCAGGTTCAGCCCGAGGGCGCGCCGATCGGGCTGATGGGTGGTGACATCGGTGATGCTCAAGCTATTTTGACCGAAAGTCGGCAGGGCGCGGCGTCGACCCGGCCGGAATCCCTTTATCTCGAGGTGCGTGAAGGGCAAGGTGCCATCGACCCCGCCACGTGGTTCGCCTACGACTGATCCGGGCCCGCAATGACATGAGGAACGACATGAAGAAATTCGCAATGGCCGCGTCGGGCGGTGTCCTGCTGGGCGCCGTGGCGACCACCCAGATCGCCGGGCCCCTTATCGCCCAGGAAGCTCAGAACAATACAAGCGTCTACGAACAGTTGGACCTGTTCGGCGACGTGTTCGAACGCATCCGGTCGCAATATGTCGAGGAGGCGAACGAGGCCGAGCTGATCGAAGCCGCCATTGACGGCATGCTTAGCTCGCTCGATCCGCATTCCAGCTACCTGTCGCCCGATGACGCGGCCGACATGCGCGAACAGACGCGCGGCGAATTCGGCGGGCTCGGGATCGAGGTGACCCAGGAAGAGGGCTTCGTGAAGGTGGTTTCCCCCATCGACGGAACGCCGGCCGATGCCGCCGGGATCGAGGCAGGCGACTTCATCACCGCAGTCAATGATGAAACCCTTCTGGGCCTGACGCTGGATGAAGCCGTTGAAATGATGCGCGGGCCGGTCGGCTCTGAAATCACCATCACGGTCGTGCGCGAAGGCGTCGAGCAACCATTCCAGGTGTCGATCGTCCGCGATACCATCACCCTGACCGCCGTGCGCAGCCGTATCGAGGGCGAAACGGTCGTGTTGCGGGTCGTGACCTTTTCCGACCAGACCTATCCCAGCCTCGAAGAACAGCTGGCCGAGCAGGTCGAGGAAGCCGGCGGCATGGAGAATGTCAACGGCTTCGTCATCGACTTGCGCAACAATCCCGGCGGGTTGCTGAACCAGGCCATCGCCGTTTCCGATGCCTTTCTTGACGCGGGCGAGATCGTCTCGACCCGCGGCCGCACCGCCGCCGATGGCCAGCGCTGGAATGCCCGCGAAGGGGACCTTGCCGAGGGCAAGCCAATCGTCGTGCTGATCAATGGCGGGTCCGCCTCCGCGTCGGAAATCGTGGCCGGTGCGCTTCAGGATCACCGGCGCGCCATCGTCGTCGGCACAAAATCCTTCGGCAAGGGGTCGGTGCAGACGGTTATGCCGCTGCGGGGCGACAGCGCGATGCGGTTGACGACGGCACGCTATTACACGCCCTCTGGCCGGTCGATCCAGTCGCTGGGCATCTCTCCCAACATCATCGTCCAGCAACCCCGGCGCGATCCGAACGCAGAGCCGGAAGCAGAAGAGGAAACGCCGCAGTTCCGATCGGAATCCGACCTGCGCGGCGCGCTCAACAATGACAGCCTGTCAGAGGACGAGATCCGCCAGATCGAAAAGGATCGTGCCCGGGCCGAGGATGCGGCCGAACTGCGCGACCAAGACTACCAGCTGGCCTATGCCATCGACATCCTCAAGGGCCTTTCCGCGCTCGGGCCCGAGGCGGAATAGGCCATGACGCCCGACCAGATCGCGGCTCTGCCCTATCGCCCCTGCGTCGGGGTGATGTTGGTGAGCCCGCAGGGCGGTGTTTTCGTCGGCCAGCGGATCGACTGGCCGGAACCGGCCTGGCAGATGCCCCAAGGCGGCGTGGACAAGGGCGAGGACGCCCGAGCCGCCGCCCTGCGCGAACTGGAAGAGGAAACCGGCGTCACCCCGGATCTCGTGCGGATCGAGGCCGAGACCGAGGGCTGGATTCCCTATGACTTGCCGGTCGAGATCGTCCCCCATCGTTGGGGCGGGCGCTTTCGCGGGCAAGAACAAAAATGGTTCCTGATGCGGTTCCTGGGCACCGACGACCAGGTTCAGATCGAAACAGCCCATCCGGAATTCTCCTGCTGGAAATGGTCTGATCCGAGCGACCTGCTTTCCAATATCGTGACCTTCAAGCGCGAGGTCTACGCCCGCGTCCTGGACGAGTTCGGAGACCTGATATGAAACGCGGGTTGGTCGCCGCCGCGGTTGCCGCGAACCTTGCCGGTGGCCCCGTCTGGTCGCTGTCCTGCATGCCGCCCGACGCCGCGCGCAGCTTCCAACGAACGGCCCAGTCCGATAAGAGCTATTCCGCGCTGTTGGGAACACTCGCCTTCGAGCCGGTCAAGCGGCCCCCTGTGGTCGGGCTGTCCCCTGACCCGATCACGGTATCCGCCCGGTTTTCCGGCCTGGGCCTTGGGGCTGAAGGATTTGCCCCGATCGCGGACCGCGAGATCGACCTGGTCCTGACCTGCCTCGCCTCGTGGTGTGGCACCCTGGAACCGGGCACGCGGCTGCTGGCCTTTGCCAGGCATGTCGATGGCGGATACGAGATAACGGTTGATCCCTGCTACTCCCAGCTTTTCATCGACCCCGCGCCCGAAATCGCCGCCACGGTCGAGGCCTGCATGCGCGGCGACCCCTGCGAACCCGCGCCGCCGCGCTGAAACTATCGCTTGCGTGGACGGGCGGCACGACCGTATGACCCGTGCCATGGCAACAACCAGCCTCGATACCCGATCCATCGGCCTCGATGTCGGCCTGTCCTTCTCCAAATGGCTCACCGGCATGGAGAACCTGCATTACGGTGACTGGACCGGGCTGGAGGTCACGGCAGCCAATGTCGGCCCCGCGCAGGTGGCCTATACCGACCGGTTGTTCTCATACCTGCCCGACACGCTCTGCCGCATCCTCGATATCGGCGGCGGCGCGGGGGAAACCGCGCGCAAGCTGATCGAGCGGGGCCACGAGGTCGAGATCGTGATCCCGTCACCCTTCCTGGCCCAGCGTTGCCGTGAAAACGCCCCGCAGGCCAAGGTGCATGAAACCGGCTTCGAAGATTTCGCCGGCGCCCCGCGCTTTGACATCTGCCTGTTTTCCGAAAGCTTCCAATACATCCCGCTGGATATCGGCCTGTCCAAGGCGCTTGGCCTGCTGACGCCCGGCGGCCGGATCGTGCTGGCCGACTGCTTTCGCAGCGAAACCTACAAGCGCGACCGGACGCGCGCCACCGTCGGTGGCGGCCACCGGATCACCGCCTTCCGCCGGAGGGTCGCCGACCTTGATCTCGAAGTTCTGGACGAGATCGATATCACCGAGGCCGTGGCCCCCTCGGTCGATGTGGAACAGGGACTCTACAATATCCTCGGCCATGCCATCACCCGCGTCGATGACGAATTGCAGATGAAGCGACCCCGGTCCCGCTGGGTCTTGCACCGCCTGGCAGGGCTGTTCCTGAATGGCCGCCGACGCGCGCGAATGCATCAGCGGCTTATGGAACAAACCCGCACCAGCGAGGTCTTTGTGGCCAACAACACCTACCTGATGCTGGGGCTTCGGCCCCGAGGCTAGCGCTTGTTCTGCCGCGTGCGTTTGACCTTGCGCGCGGTCTTGGTGGCCTTCTTGCGCGCCTTGGCCTGTTTGCGCCGCAGGGGTTTGCCACGCCCCGATTTCGGCCCGTGCCGGACCGCCTTGCCTTCCAGCGAAACCAGTTCGACAATCAGCCCCCCCGTAACCGGCGCGGCCTCGTTCAGCTTGACAACCGCCCGTTGACCCATGCCGATCACCTGGCCGGTATCCGCCCCCATCAGGGTCTGGGAGTCCCCGTCATAATGGAAATACTCGGCACCGAGATTGCGCATGGGTATCATCGCATCGGCCCCGGTCTCGTCCAGCTTCACGAAAACCCCGAACCGGGCGATACCGCTGATCCGGCCCGTGAATTCCGACCCGACCCGGTCATTGAGGTAGGCCGCCAGGTAGCGATCCGTCGTGTCCCGTTCGGCCATCATGGATCGGCGCTCGGTATCGCTGATATGCTCGGCAGTGCTGTCCAGTTCCTCGATGTCCTGCGGGCTCAGCCCGTCGTCACCCCAGCCATGCGCCGTAACCAGCGCCCGGTGCACGATCAGGTCGGAATAGCGCCGGATCGGCGAGGTGAAATGCGCATAGGCCTTCAGCGCCAGGCCGAAATGGCCGAAATTCTCGGGGTTGTAATAGGCCTGCGTCATCGACCGCAGGGTCGCCATGTTGATCAGCTCGTTGGTTTCGGTCTCGGCGGCCTGTTCCAGAAGGCGGTTCAGATGCGCCGTCTTCAACACCTGCCCCTTGGCAAGCGTGAACCCGCTCGCCCCCGCAACCTCGCGCAAAGAATCCAGTTTCTCGGGGCTGGGTTCCTCGTGCACCCGGAACAGCAATGGCTGGCGCTTGGCGATCAGCGTCTCGGCGGCGGCCACGTTGGCCAGCACCATGAATTCCTCGATCAACCGATGCGCATCCAACCGCTCCCTGAAGGCCACCTCGGTAACCTCGCCGGCCTCATCGATGACGATCTGCCGCTCTGGCAGGTCCAGTTCCAGCGGCTGGCGTTCCGCCCTTGCCTTAACAAGGCTGTCGTAGCAGGCGAACAGGGGACGGATCACGTCCTCCAGCAAGGGCGCGACCTTCTCATTTGGGGTGCCGTCCATCCCGGCCTGAACCTCGGCATAGTTGAGAGAGGCGGGCGATTTCATCAATCCGCGCACGAAGCGATGCGACAGCTTCCGGCCCTTGGCGTCGATCTTCATTTCGACGGCGATACAGGCGCGCGGCACCCCTTCGTGCAGGGAACACAGATCCCCGGACAGCCGATCGGGCAGCATCGGCACCATCCGGTCGGGGAAATAGGTGGAATTGCCGCGCTTGCGCGCCTCGCGGTCCAGCGCAGACCCGGGCGTCACGTAATGGGCGACATCCGCAATTGCGACCCAAAGCAGATGCCCGCCCTCGTTCTTCGGGTCCTCATCGGGGATGGCACAGCAAGCGTCATCATGGTCGCGCGCATCGCTCGGGTCGATGGTAATCAAGGGCAAATCGCGTAGGTCTTCGCGCCCCTTCAGGCCCGCGGGCTTCTGCTTGTCCGCCTCCTCTATCACCGCGTCGGGGAACCGATCCGGAATGCCGTGCTGGTGAATCGCGATCAGGCTGACCGCGCGCGGCGCGGTGGGGTCGCCCAGCCGCGAGATCACGCGCGCCTTGGGCAGGCCCATTCGGTTTTTCGGCCCGGCCTGTTCCGCCTCGACCAGCTCGCCATCCTTGGCCCCGCCCGACAGCCCCTCGGGCACCACCCATTCCTTGTCGCTGCCCTTTTCCACGGGTTTGATCCGCCCGCCCTCGCTGCGCGCGGAAAAGACACCCAGAATCCGCAGGGGATTGGTGCCGATCCGCCGGATAAGGCGCGCCTCGTAGGCATGGCTTTCGCCTTTCACCTCGGACAGGCGGGCCAAGATACGGTCGCCCTCGCCCAGCGCCGGGTCACTGGCGCGCGGCAACAACAGGATGCCCGGCTCCGGCCCGTCCCCGCCCCATTCCATCGGCCGCGCCATCAGGTCACCGTCCGCATCCGGCGCCAGAACCTGCAAGACGCTGACCGGCGGCAGTTTTTCCGGATCGCGATAGCTCTTCTTGCTCTTGCGAAGGGCACCCTCGTCCTCCAGCTCCTTCAGTATGCGCTTGAGGTCGATCCGGTCGGCGCCCTTGATGCCAAAGGCCTTGGCGATATCGCGTTTCGCGGCTTGGGTCGGGTTCTCGGAAATCCAGTCGAGGATTTCGGACTTTGAAGGAATTCGTGCCATGGCACACGCCTAGCACGTCGTGTCCCGGCACGGCAGACCCATTGTCCTGCTGCAGGCTTCTTTGGGTCAGAAATACCGCGGGGGAGTTTGAGGGGGCAGCGCCCCTTCATTAGACTCACAAAGCGTGGCGCAGCCACTCCGTTCTGCAGCCTTTCAGCCGAAATAGTCCCGCAGGATGCGGCCATAGATCGCCTTCAGGCGCACGATCTCGTCCACCGGCACGCATTCATCGACCTGGTGCATGGTCTTGCCGACCAGGCCGAATTCCACCACGGGGCAATGGTCCTTGACGAAGCGCGCATCCGACGTGCCGCCAGTGGTCGACAGTTCCGGCACCCGGTTGGTTTCCGCCTGCACCGCTTGGCTGACCAGGGCCGATAGATCGCCCGGCGGGGTCAGGAAGCTTTCGCCGGAAATCTTGATGTCCAGATCGATCTCGACACCGAATTCCCCGGCCATCTCAGACGCCTTTTTGCGCAACCAGTCGCTCAGCGAGGCGCCGCTATGGCTGTCGTTGAAGCGGATATTCACGATCCCCCGGCACGAGGCCGGAATGACATTGGTCGCGCTGTTGCCGGTCTCGATAGACACCACCGCCAGGGTCGAAGGGTCAAAATGCTCGGTGCCCTGGTCAAGTTCTTGTCCGGCCAAGCGGTCTATCAGGCGCGCCATGGCAGGCAACGGGTTGTTCGCCCGGTGCGGATAGGCCGAATGCCCCTGCGTGCCGGTCACGGTGATCCAGGCGCTCATGGACCCGCGCCGCCCGATCTTGATTATGTCGCCCAGGGTTTCGGGACAGGTCGGTTCACCCACCAGGCAGACATCCATGCGCTCGCCATTGTCACCCATCCAGTCCAGCAAGGCCCGCGTGCCGTCCACCCCCGGCCCTTCCTCGTCACCGGTGATCGCCAGGATCACCGCACCGTCCGGCGGGGTTTCGGTCACGAAGTCCACCGCCGCGGCGGCGAAGGCCGCCACCCCCGATTTCATGTCCGTCGCCCCGCGGCCGTAAAGGATGCCGTCTCGCATCTCCGCGCCGAAGGGATCGACGCTCCAATCCGCGATATCGCCGACCGGCACGACATCCGTATGCCCGTTGAAGCCGAAGGTCCGCGCCGCGCCCTTGTCTCCCCACCGGGCGAACAGGTTGGACACGCCGTTCCGATCCACCCGGGCCGTCTCGAAGCCCGCCTCTGACAGAAGGTCATCCAGCAGGGCCAGCGCCCCGCCCTCTTCGGGCGTCACCGTCGGACAGCGGATCAGCTCAGAAGTCAGTTTCACCGGATCGATGGTCATGCCTGTGCGGTTCCTTTCCAGTTCAGTGGCCTGATCCTGTGGCCCGTGTGCTACAGCACCGGGGCCGTCATGCCCGTAAACACCCAATTTGTCTCAAAATTTTCACGACTACTACATATGCTGGCCTCAATAACAAAGACCTGAGGCAGGTCAACGATCGAGCAGCCCAAGATAGGGCGTATCCATAGCATGGCCCCACCATATCTGGTTGGCGTCGCCTTGCACGGTCCGTTGGACCTGTCCTTGCGACTTGTAGGGACAGATCATGGTTGCAGCGTCCGAGCTGAACTACAACACTTCTGCCACGGCCACGCAGATGGCCGAAACCATCTTCGGTGATGGTGTTTCCGTTGTCGGGGCCAGCTATAGCGGGTCCGGCTATTCCTCGGCGATCTATTCGGGGGGCGACAGCATCGCACCGGGCGTCACGCCCGGTGATACCGGCGTGATCCTGTCCACCGGCGTGGCCAGCTGGTTCACCAACAGCGGCGGATCTTCGAACCAGTCGAATGCGCGCAGCTACAATTCCGGCGGGCCCAACAACGATTCGGATTTCAATGCGGTCGCCGGCACCAACACTTATGACGCCTCGTTCCTGGAAGTAGATTTCATCCCCGAAGGCGACACGATGACGATGCAATTCGCCTTCGCGTCGGACGAGTATCCGGAATACTCGAACAGCGTCTACAACGATATGGTTGGGGTCTGGGTCAACGGCCAGCACGTGCCGCTATCGGTGACCAATACCGCGACAGCCGTCGGCGGCGTGAACCAGACCGAGAACATCAACCTCTACAACGACAATACCGGCGACGCCTACAATTCCGAGATGGACGGGTTCACCGTCACCATGACGCTGACCATCCCGGTCAATCCGGATGTGGTGAACTCGATCAAGATCGGCATCGCCGATGTCAGCGACAGCTCCTATGATTCCAACCTGCTGATCGCGGGCGACAGCGTTCAGACCGACCTGGTCGCGCAGGACGACTCCGTCACCTTGCAGGAAGGGACCACCAAGACCGTCGACCTGCTGGACAACGACCTGAACGCCACCGTAGGCACTCTGACCATCACGCATATCAACGGTGTCGCGGTCTCCGTGGGTGACAGCGTCACCCTTGCCACCGGACAGGTCGTGACCTTGAACGCCGACGGCACCATCGACCTGCAGACCGATACCGAAAACGACACGATCAGTTTCACCTACGAGGTCGCCGCGACCGATGGAAGCGGCACCGTGCTGGAAACCGACGTGGGTTTCGTCACGGCCGAAACCATCCCATGTTTCGTCGCCGGCACCCTTATCGAGACCGATAATGGCCCGCGCCCCATCGAGACGCTAAAGGTCGGTGACATGGTCGTGACCCAGGACGATGGCGCGCAGCCCATTCGCTGGATCGGTCAGCGCACCGTTGCTGCGACGGGCCCGATGGCGCCCATAGCCTTGCAGGCCGGGGCGCTTGGCGACCATCGCGACTTGATGTTGTCCCCGCAGCACCGGGTGTTGCTGCAGGATGCCTATGCCGAACTTATGTTCGAAGAAGCCGAGGTGCTGGTCAAGGCCAAGGACCTTGTCAACGATCGCACCATTCGCCGCATCGAAGGCGGCAACGTAACCTACCTGCACCTTCTGTTCGACACGCACCAGATCATCTGGGCCGAGGGTCTGGCGACCGAAAGTTTCCTGCCCGGGCCGCATATCCTGACCGCGCTTGAAAAGGGCATCGTCGAGGAACTGACGGCGCTGTTCCCCGAACTCGACACCTCAGCGCCGGAAACCGGCTACGGGCCCGCGATCCGACCGATGCTCAACTCGCGCGAGGCCTCGGTCCTCCTTAGCCAGGTGGCGTGACGGGGATGCGCTGGCTCGGGCTCAGGCAGCGGTATGACCGGGTCTTCGACCCCGATGGACTTGGCGGCACGGCGACAGCGGAGCCATCGGCGGAAGACGCGCTGATCACTCGCGGGACGCTCCTGGTCGAGGTAGAGCTTGTGCCGACCGGCCGCCCGGTGAACCTCGTTCGCTACTCGGTCCTCGATCCGTGGCCCGCCAGCCTGTCCCTTGTCCAGGAACCGGACGGCACTTTGCGCCTGCTGATGCGATTGGGCCCACGCCAATTGTCCGTCGCGTTGCGAACGGAACTGGCAACACGATCGGACACGGTGATCGTGTCGTTCGGATGGGATGGTCCGGGACGAACCGGTATGATGAGCGCCTATGTTCCCGATACCGGTTGCCTGTGGCAAACCCAGGTGCCCGGTCCATTTCCGCTGATGCTGCGCGATATCCGGCGCATGGTCCTGGATGACGCGGCCTGCCGCTGTGCAGATCTCGTGACCTATTTTGCGATGGCCGAGGGCCTGTGCCCCGCCGGGCCGATGCCGAGCCTCGACCCCCAAGCGCGTATCGAGACGCCGAACGGCGCAACACGGCTGCGCGACCTACGGGCCGGGGATCATGTGTTCGATTCCGACTATACCTTGCGTGAAATCTGCTGGGCCGGGTCTGTCACGCTGCCGGCCGCGGGCCGCTTCGCGCCGCTTAGGATGCGCGCGCCCTATCACGGCCTGGCAGAGGACCTGATCCTCGCCCCGGATCAACGGCTTTTGCTGGCCGGCACGGAGATCGAATACCTTTTCGGACAGGAACGCGTAAGCGCGGCGGTGCGGCACCTTTCGGACCGCCACTCGGTCGAGCCAGCCATCCTTCGCGCCCCTTTCGTTTCATACCGGCAGATCCTTCTCGATCAGCCGGCGGAAATCATCGCAAATGGGGCTGCGGTGCTATCTTTCGATGCGCAGCCCCTGTTCAGCGACCCCCGACTTGTGCGCCATTCGGTTCTTTCCGGGCTGAATCGCGAAAATTGGCCGGTCGTCACCAGGTTCGGCGTACCGGTTCTGCGGGACTACGAGGCGCTGACGCTCGAAGAGGCGCGCTACGGCTGATCCTCGTCACCGTAAAAGGGTGTCATCTGCGCGACGATCACGCTGTTTTCATCCAGCGCACGCTGCATCAGGTCACGTTCTTCCGGCTCGATCTCGTGGCCCTGGGCCTCGCGCTCGGCCTCGGTGCCGTATCCGGTGACATCCAGCGGCGCCAGGTCGGCCTGCTTGAGGGTCGCCACCGTTTCGCGCACCGCCTCGGCCTCGTCCACGCCGCTGGCATAGCACATGAGCGCCGCACCGGTGCTGCCGTCGGGCAGCCCGTCGCCCGCCTTGCGGCCAAGCTCGACCACGAGCGTGTAGACCTGTTGTTTACCGGATGCCTTCGCCATGTGGCCGGGGTGCGACGTTCCGGGTGGGTTGTCAAGCGCAGGACGCGCAACCGGCTTGACCGCCTGTCCCGAGTCGGACACCAGCAATCCAATATCATTGGGGGGGTCCTGGGATGGTTCTGGTCACACGCGCATGTCTGATCGGCCTGCTTCTGCTGCCGCTTCGACTTGACGCGCAAGAGGGCGCGTTGGTCTTTGCGACCGTCGACAGGGTACCGTTTTCCCATGAGGGGGCCGATGGACACGAGGGGTTCAGCATCGACCTGATGTCGGCGATTGCCGGGCAGTTGGGGCGCGAGGTCCGTTTCCTGACCGTCGACGAGTTTCCCGAGATGCTGGACTTGGTCGAAAGTGGCGAGGTAGACGGGGCCGTCGCCAACATTTCGATCACAGCGGAACGCGAGGAACGGCTCGACTTCACCCAGCCGATTTTCGAATCCGGCCTGAAGATCCTGGTGCCGGCGGACATGGGCGGCCCATCCATCCTGCGCGCTCTGATGACCCGCGAAATCCTTTATGCGGTGTTGATCGCGCTTGGCTTGCTCTTCGGCGGCGGCCTTCTGATGTGGCTGTTCGAACGGCGCAAGCAACCCTATTTCGATCGCCCGCTGAACGACGCGATCTTCCCATCCTTCTGGTGGGCGCTGAACCTGGTGGTGAATGGTGGCTTCGAAGAAAGGATGCCGCAATCACGGGCGGGCCGGGTTTTCGCCACCCTACTGGTGATCGCAAGCCTATTCGTCGTCTCTGTCTTCGTGGCGACGATCACGGCGGCCGTGACTGTCGAAGCGATCCGGGACAACATCGATTCGATCAACGACCTCGAAGGGCGGCGTATCGGAACGATCGAGGCCTCGACCGCGGCGATCCTGCTCGACAGCCGCGACCTCGGCTTCTTGGGCTACAGCGATCCGCAAGCGATGTTCAGGGCCTTTGAACGCGGCGAGGTCGAGGCCCTGGTCTTCGACGGGCCAATCCTGGCCTATTACGCGGCCAATGACGGGATGGGGCAGGCCATTCTGTTGCCACGGAACTATCGCCCGGAAAATTACGGTATCGCCCTGCCAGCCAACAGCCCGTTGCGTGAACCGATCAACCAGGGCCTGTTGCGCTTGCGCGAGGACGGCACCTATGGCGGTCTTCTGGATCTTTGGTTCGGAACGTCCTACGCGCCCGACTGACCCTCGCCATCGTCGCGCCAGCGTGAGCGTGCCGCCCAGAGCGACGCGAGGATCAGCACGACCTGGGTCGGAACGAAATAGACAAGGAAGAAGACCAGGATCGTCACGCCCGTGCCGGCTTGCATCACGTAGATCAACGTCAGCAGGGGGGACCAGAGGAGCGCGAATACCAACAGCAGGATCACCGCATCCGCCAGGACCGGGCCCCAGGCGGCGAACCAGCCGGGCCGCTCGCCGCGCGCGATACGGCGCTTGGCAAGGGTCCGGCTGAGGATCATCAGTCGCGCAACAACTCGTTGATCCCGGTCTTGGAGCGTGTCTTCTCGTCCACCCGCTTCACGATGACCGCGCAATAAAGGTTGAGGTTGTTCTTGGTCGGCATCGAGCCGGCCACGACCACCGAATAGGGCGGCACTTCGCCCATGAAGACCTCTCCGGTTTCGCGGTCGACGATCTTGGTGGATTTGCCGATAAAGACGCCCATGCCAAGGACCGAGCCCTCGCGCACGATGCAGCCTTCGACCACCTCGGAGCGGGCGCCGATGAAGCAGTTGTCCTCGATGATGGTCGGCCCGGCCTGCATCGGTTCAAGCACCCCGCCGATGCCGACACCGCCGGACAGGTGCACGTTCTTGCCGATCTGGGCACAGCTGCCCACGGTGGCCCAGGTGTCGACCATGGTGCCTTCGTCCACGTAAGCGCCCAGATTCACGAAGGACGGCATCAGCACCACGCCCGGGGCGATATAGGCCGATTTGCGGACGACACAGTTGGGAACCGCGCGGAAGCCGGCAGCGCGCCACTGGTTGTCACCCCAGCCCTTGAATTTGCTGTCGACCTTGTCCCACCAGCCGCCACCTTGCGGGCCGTTGTCATGCTGTTCCATGTCCTTGATACGGAACCCCAGCAGCACCGCTTTCTTGGCCCATTGGTTCACGTGCCAATCGCCGTTTTCCTGCCGTTCCGCGACACGCAACTGTCCGCTATCCAATGCGTTCAGCGTATCCTCGATCGCCTCGCGGGTTTCGCCGCCCGTGCTGGAGGTGATCTTGTCGCGGGTTTCCCAGGCGGCTTCGATGGCGGTTTCAAGCTGGGCATTGGACATGGGGCTCTCCGATACGGTTACGCGTTTCGTGCGCAAATATCCTGTGGCGACGCGTTGGGCAATCACTGTCTGGGCCTGTCGCGGTCCTGTCATTGGACATAACCAGCGAAGCCTGCCATCAAACCCCGAGCTGTTCTCGAGGAGCCGAGCATGAAAGACGACAATCGCCGCCATCCCTTCCGTTATTCCGGTGAAGACCGCGACGTGGCCGAACATGTGCCGGAAACGGCGCAAACCCAATCCCCGGCCTACAGGCTGGCCTTTTCGGACGAGGAATTCCTGTGTCGCGACGAATTACGGCCGGTTCGGCTACAGCTGGAACTGCTCAAGCCCGAACTCCTGATGAACGAGGCCGGGGTGAACTCCACGATCGTGCTGTTCGGCGGTGCACGCATCCCGGAACCGGCCGAAAAGGAAGGGGCACGCACCCGAACCCTGGCGGACCTGTCGAAATACTACGACGAGGCGAGGACTTTCTCTCGGTTGATGACGGAAAGATCCGTCGCCAACGGAGGTTTGGAAAACGTCATCGTGACTGGCGGGGGCCCGGGCGTGATGGAGGCGGGCAATCGCGGCGCCGCGGATGCAGGGGGCAAGTCAATCGGGCTTAACATCGTCCTGCCCCACGAACAGGCGCCCAATGAGTACGTCACACCCGAGCTTTGCTTCAATTTCCACTATTTCGCCGTTCGCAAGATGCATTTCCTGATGCGGGCCAAGGCGGTCTGCATCTTCCCCGGCGGGTTTGGCACCATGGACGAGATGTTCGAGGCCCTGACCCTGATCCAAACCGGGCGAATGGAACAGGTGCCGTTCCTGTTGTTCGGGCGTGAATTCTGGGAAAGGATCATCAACTGGGAGGCGCTGGCTGATGCCGGTACGATCTCGGACGAGGACCTGAAGCTTTTCCGCTATGCCGAAACCGCCGAGGAGGCGGTCGACTTGCTGGAAAACTGGGAAGGCGCCGGGGAAAAGCGCGGGGCGATCCCGGGGCGATGAAACTTCTTGTCATGGGTGTGTCCGGGTCGGGCAAATCAACGATCGGTGCCGCGCTGGCCGACAGGCTGGACGCGCGGTTCATCGACGCCGACGATCTGCACCCGCCTGAAAACGTCGCGGTGATGGCGGCGGGCCGTCCCCTGACCGACGAAATGCGGTGGCCTTGGCTGGAGGCCTGCGCCGCGGCGATGCAGGAAACGGGGCCGGTCGTTCTGGGTTGCTCTGCGCTCACGCGCGCCTATCGCGACCGGCTGCGGGCGGCGGTGCCGCGGCTGCGCGTGGTCTATCCGCAAGCTGACCGCGCCGTGATCGAGACGCGCATGGCCGCGCGGCAAGATCATTTCATGCCACTCAGTCTGCTGGACAGCCAATTCGCAACGCTGGAACCGCCCGGGGCGGATGAAAGACCGATCACGGTTTCCATCGCCCCGGCAATCCCGGACATCGTTGATCGCATCCTTGAAGGCCTGAAGGCCTAGCGCGTCACCCAGGCGCCATCCTTGCCGCTCGACTCGATGCAGGCGCCGATGAACCACATTCCGGCCAGTCCGGCCCCGATCCCCGGCAAGAGGCTGCCGTTGCCGGTGCCCGAAATCAGGTCGGCCGCCTCGTTGTATAGCGTTGCGAACCCTTCCAGGTAGCCCTCCGGATGGCCGGGCGGCACCCGTGTGTAGTCGGCGCCTGTCCCCGCTCCGCCGCGCGTCAGGATCTGCTTGGGTTCGCCAAAGCGCGTGAAGGTCATGACATTGGGGTTTTCCTGCGCCCATTCGATGCCGCCTTTGTCGCCATAGATCCGCAATCGCAGCCCGTTCTCGCAGCCGACGGCAACCTGGCTGGCCCAGACCATGCCGCGTGCGCCCTGTTCCATGCGCAACAGGATATGGGCATTGTCATCGACCTGCCGGCCCGGGGCGAAACTGTGCAATTCGGCCGACAGCGCCTCGGTCCTGAGCCCGCTGACGAATGTCAGCAGGTTGAAGGCATGTGTGCCGATATCCCCGATCGCCCCGGCCCCGGACTGTTTCGGATCCGTGCGCCAGGCAGCCTGCTTGTTGTCAGGTTCGGGGGCCTCGGTCAGCCAGTCCTGGGCATACTCCACCTGAACAACACGAATCCGGCCCAGCGCCCCCTCGGACACCAGTTTGCGCGCGTGCCGGATCAGGGGGTAGCCGGTGTAGTTGTGGGTCAGGATGAAATGCGCTCCGGTCTCGTCGACCGCATGCGCGATCTCGTCGGCCTGCTCCTGCGTGGCGGCCAGCGGCTTGTCGCAGATGACGTGCATGCCAGCCTTCAGGAAGGCAATCGTCGGGCCTGCATGCATGTGGTTCGGCGTCACGATGGAAACCACGTCGATCCCATCTGCGCGGGACGCTTCCGCCTGCGCCATTTCCTCGTAGCTGGCATAGCTGCGCTCGGGGGCGATGCCCAGCTCGGCCGCGCTCTCGGCGGCCCGGTCGGGATCGGAGGACAAGGCCCCGGCGACCAGGTCGAACCGTCCGTCGATGCGCGACGCGATGCGATGAACACCGCCGATAAAGGCGCCCTGGCCACCTCCGACCATTCCCAGTTTCAATCGTGTCATAGGCCCAACATTCCCCTGATTGCCGCGTCGTCGCGGTCGCCCCCGGCAAAATCGTCAAATGCCTTTTCGGGCGGTTCGATCATATGCGCGGCGATGAACGGTGCGCCCTCGGCCGCGCCCTGTTGTGCGGACTTGATGCAGCATTCCCATTCCAGCACCGCCCAGCTGTCATAGCCATACTGGGTCAGCTTGCTGAAAATGCCCGCGAAGTCGACCTGACCGTCGCCCAGGCTGCGGAACCGGCCGGCGCGCTGTGTCCAGGGCTGATAGCCGGAATACACACCCTGTCGTCCGTCCGGATTGAACTCGGCGTCCTTCACGTGGAAGGCGTTGATGCGATCTTGGTAGAGGTCGATGAAGGCAAGGTAGTCCATCCCCTGCAACAGGAAATGACTGGGGTCATAGTTGATCCGGGCCGCCTCATGTTCCTTCACTCGATCGAGGAACATTTCCCATGTGGCGCCGTCGAACAGGTCTTCGCCGGGGTGCAATTCGAAGCCGATATCGACCCCCTTGTCCTTGTAGTGGTCGAATATCGTCAGCCAGCGGCGAGCCAACTCGTCAAAGGCCTCTTCGATAAGGCCCTCAGGACGCTGCGGCCAAGGGTAGAGGAACGGGAAGGCCAGAGACCCGGAAAAGCTGACCGTGTGATCGAGTCCAAGACGGCGGGATGCGTCTGCAGCTTTCGTCACCTGGTCCACCGCCCATGCCTGCCGCGCCTTGGGATTTCCGCGAAAGGCCTCGGGCGCGAAGGCATCGAAGGCCGCGTCATAGGCCGGGTTCACGGCCACCAGCTGGCCCTGCAAATGGGTAGATAGCTCTGTGATCTCGACCCCGGCATCGTCACAGATGCCCTTGACCTCGTCGCAATAGCTGTCGCTTTCGGCGGCCTTGTCCAAGTCGAAGAGCCGCCCGTCGAAGGTCGGGATCTGAACGCCCTTGTAGCCCAGTCCCGCGGCCCACCTGGTGATGTTTTCAAGGCTGTCGAACGGCGCCTCATCCCCTGCAAACTGCGCGAGGAATAACCCCGGCCCCTTGATCTGGCTTGGCATGATCTCTCCTTATCCCTGTGTGATCTGCTCTTTCGTCGGAACTTCCAGCATCTGCATGGGGGGGGCCGACGGATCCTTGATGGCCCGCATTGCGGCATTGGCCAGGAACTCCCCGGCCTTGGCCACATTTTCATGGACCGAGATGATATCGCGCCGGAAATAATGCAGGAACGGCAACGCCTCTTTCGAGAAGATATCGATGTCCCGACCCAGAACGCGGCCATTCGCTTCGACGGCGCCGACACAGGCCATCGCCCCGGTCGTGCTGCCGCAGACGATTCCGTCCGTCTCGGGGCGTTCCCGCAGGATTTCGGAAACCTTGGCCCGGATCGCCTCGCCGCCACTGTCGCTGTCGACCCGTTGGACCACCCGGAAATCGACGCCCCGCGCGGCGGATTGCTCGGTCGCGCCCGCCTTCATGTGGCTGGAATAGGCGTGGGCCGCGGGCGGCGCGACCAGGATCAGCGATCGGCGGCCCCGGTCGACAAGGGCGTCTACCCCGAGTCTGGCGAAGGCATGGTTATCATAGTCGTAATAGGCATGTTCCGGCGCACGGTTACTGCGCCCGTGGGCCGCGAAGGGAAAACCGCGCTCCATCAGGTAGTCGACGCGTGGGTCGTCGGGCTGAACCTGGTTGAAGACGACCGCATCCGCGGATTGCGTCTCCACGATGTAGCGAATGGGTTTCATCGGGTCTTCATCCGGGAAAAATGGCGTGACGATCAGGTGGAAGGCCGTATTGCGCAGCCCCCCCGCAAGCGAGGTGATCAGCCGTGCGGTATGGTTCATCATGTCGTGTTCGGTCGACATGACCAGGCTTATGACATTGGTTCGCCCGGTCCGCAGTCGAACGCCCGCGCGGTTGGGCACATAGCCCACCTCCTGCGCGATCTTGCGCACCAGCGCCTTGGTGTCCGCGCCGATATCTGGTGCGTCGCTCAGCGCGCGGCTGACCGTGGGCACGGCCAAACCGGCCAGGTTGGCAATCGTCTTGAGCGTCGGCTTGGTGCCGGTCGAGTGTTCGACCACCTTCGGTCCTCCCTTTGACAGTTCGCCGATGGCCTAATCCACGCCGCCCGGCAATGCAAAACCGGTGCCTTTCCGAAATGGCTTAAAAGGCAGGGAACAGGGCTGAATCGCCGGAAAACTGTCTTGTCAGATATTACTAAAACGTTATAGGGAAGTCTATAACGATTTAGAATCAGGGAGGATCAAATCGTGAAACTGACCACAAAACTACTTTCCGCATCCGCGATTGTTAGCGCCACCAGCGTTGGCGCCGTCGAATTGGAGGTGACCCATTGGTGGACCTCGGGCGGTGAAGCCGCTGCTGTCTCCGAGCTGGCCAAGGCATTCAACGAACAAACCGATCACACCTGGGTCGATGGCGCGATCGCCGGCTCAGGCGGAACGGCCCGCCCGATCATGATTTCGCGTATCACCGGCGGCGACCCGATGGGCGCCACCCAGTTCAACCACGGCCGCCAGGCCGAGGAACTGGTCGAAGCCGGCCTGATGCAGGACCTGACGGAAGTGGCCGAGGCCCAGAACTGGCGCGACATCGTCAAGCCGGTCTCGCTGCTTGATGCCTGTACCATCGACGGCCGGGTCTACTGCGCGCCGCTGAACATCCATTCCTGGCAGTGGCTGTGGCTGTCGCATGACGCCTACGAACAGGCCGGCGTCGACGTGCCCACCAACTGGGACGAATTCGTCGCCGCCGCGCCGGCGTTGCAGGAACAGGGCATCGTGCCCCTGGCCATGGGCGAACAGGCCTGGCAACAATCCGGCGCCTTCGGTGTGATGGCGATCGCGCTGGCCGGGGAGGAGGCATGGCGCGCCGTCAACATCGACCTCGATGCCGACGTCGCCGCCGGTTCGGCCTACCAACGTGTTTTCGAAGCCGCTGCACAGGCCCGCGAACTGGCGGCCGACACCAATGTCGGCGACTGGAACCTGGCGACCAACATGGTGATCACCGGCCAGGCCGGGGGTCAGATTATGGGCGACTGGGCCCAGGGTGAATTCCAGGTGGCCGGCCAGGTCGCCGGCGAGGATTATACCTGCCTGCCGGGCCTGGGCGAGACACAGGTTCTCGATACCGGCGGCGACGCGTTCTATTTCCCCAAGAACGACGACCCCGAGATCACCGCCGCGCAGCTTGAACTTGCTGCGTTGCTGGTCTCGCCGGAGGTCCAGGTGGACTTCAACCTCAAGAAGGGGTCGCTGCCCGTGCGCGGCGATGTCGACCTCGAGGCGGCGAACGACTGCATGCGCAAGGGTCTGGACATCCTCGCCAACGGCAACATTCTGCCCTCGGGTGACATGGCGCTGACGCCCGACGTTCAAGGCCAGATCGAGGACCTGATGGCCGAGTTCTGGAGCGATCCGTCCTACACGGCCGAGGATGCACAGGCGCGCTACGCCGATATCATCGCGAGCGCGAACTGATCCGCTAGAAAGAGGCCCGGTCACACGGATTGGCCGGGCCTCTTTTTGCGAGACCCCGGTCCCGCTCACGCGGGCCGAGAAGGAGGACCCCATGAGCAGCGCCGAACACGCCCCGGCCGGGCCGGGTAAACGCCCCATCCGCCTATTCCGCAACCTATGGTCAAAGATCGCGGCGATCCCGATGATCCTCGTTTCGGTCGGGATCTTCGTCGGCGGCACGATCTGGACGATTGTCTATTCCTTCACGGATTCCGGCCTGTTGCCAAGATTGAACTGGGTCGGACTGGAGCAGTATGAACGGCTCTGGTCGACGCGACGCTGGCTGGTTTCGATCGAAAACCTAGCCGTCTTCGGGATCGCATCTCTGATCCTGACCTTCGCGCTGGGCTTCCTTTTGGCCGCGCTGCTCGACCGCAAGATCCGCTTCGAGGACACGTTCCGCACGATCCTGCTATATCCTTTCGCGCTCAGCTTCATCGTTACAGGGCTTGTCTGGCAGTGGATCCTGAACCCGGAATTCGGCGTGCAGTCGATCGTCCGCGGCCTCGGCTTCGAAAGCTTCACATTCGATCCGCTCTACGATTCCAGCAAGGTGATGATCGGCCTGCTCATCGCGGGCCTATGGCAGGGGACGGGGCTGATCATGGTCATCCTGCTCGCCGGCTTGCGCGGTATCGACGAAGACATTTGGAAAGCCAGCCGCGTCGACGGCATTCCCGCTTGGAAAACCTACATCGTGATCATCATCCCGATGCTCAAACCGGTCTTCATCACGGCCCTCGTCCTGGTCACCTCGGGGATCGTCAAGCTTTACGATCTGGTCGTGGCCATGACCAGCGGCGGCCCAGGAATATCGTCCGAGGTGCCCGCCAAATTCGTCTACGACACGTTGTTCACACGGCAAAACCTGGGCCAGGGCTTTGCCGCCTCGACCATGATGCTGGTGACCGTCGCGATCATCCTGATCCCGTGGGCGCTGCTGCAATTCAGGGGGAAGAAAAATGACTGAGACCGCCACCCTGACCGGCCCCACCGGCCCGCGCCCCAAAAAGGCGCTCTCGCCCCGCAACATCATGCTCTACGGCACGCTGATCGTGGTCAGCCTCTACTACCTGCTTCCGCTATACGTGATGATCGTGACATCCCTGAAAGGCATGCCGGAGATTCGGCTGGGCAACATCTTTTCCCCGCCGGTCGAGATCACCTTCCAGCCCTGGGTCAAGGCCTGGGCCGAGGCCTGCACCGGCATCAATTGCGATGGCCTTTCGCGCGGGTTCTGGAATTCCGTCCGCATCCTGATCCCGTCGGTGATCGTGTCCGTTTCGATCGCCTCTGTGACCGGCTACGTGCTTTCGATGTGGCGCTTCAAAGGGTCCGAGATCTTCTTCGCGATCCTGCTTTTGGGGGCCTTCATTCCCTACCAGGTGCTTCTGTATCCGGTGGTGATCGTGCTGCGTGAACTGGGCCTTTACGGGTCGCTGACAGGTCTGGTCGTGGTGCACACGATCTTCGGAATGCCGATCAACGTGCTTCTGTTCCGCAACTATTTCGTCACCCTGCCGGACGAGCTGTTCAAGGCCGCGCGTGTCGACGGGGCCGGGTTCTGGCGGATTTTCGTATTCATCATCCTGCCGATGTCGCTGCCGATCTTCGTGGTCTCGATGATCATTCAGGTCACCGGCATCTGGAACGATTTCCTCTTCGGGGTCGTCTACACGCGGCCCGAGAACTACCCGATGACCGTGCAGCTCAACAATATCGTCAACTCCGTCCAGGGCGTTCAGGAATACAACGTCAACATGGCCGCCACCTTGCTGACGGGTCTGGTGCCGCTGACCGTCTATTTCTTCTCTGGGAAACTCTTTGTCCGCGGCATCGCCGCGGGGGCCGTCAAGGGATAAGCAATGACCAAGAACTCCGTAGAAATCCGCAATCTCGACCTGTCATTCGGCGCGGTGAAGGTTCTTCAGAACCTCGACCTCGATATCCATGACGGTGAGTTCCTGGTGCTGCTTGGGTCGTCCGGCTGCGGCAAGTCCACACTGCTGAACTGTATCGCGGGCCTTCTGGATGTGACCGGCGGACAAATCCTTATCAAGGGGGACAACGTCACCTGGAAGGAACCCAATGAACGCGGCATCGGCATGGTATTCCAGTCCTATGCGCTTTACCCGCAGATGACCGTGCGCGGGAACCTGTCCTTCGGACTTAAAAACGCCCGCATGCCCAAGCCGGAAATCGCGGAACGCGTCAAGCGCGCTTCGGAAATCCTCCAGATCGAGCCGCTGCTGGACCGCAAGCCGGGCGCCCTCTCGGGTGGTCAGCGCCAGCGCGTCGCCATCGGCCGGGCGCTGGTGCGCGACGTGGATGTGTTCCTGTTCGACGAACCGCTCTCGAACCTCGATGCCAAGCTGCGCGCCGATCTACGGGTCGAACTCAAACGGCTACACGAACAACTTGACAATACGATGATCTACGTCACCCACGACCAGGTCGAGGCGATGACCCTGGCCGACCGGATCGCGATCATGAAGGATGGCAAGATCATGCAGCTGGACAGCCCCGCCGAGATCTACAACCGTCCGCGCAACCTTTACGTTGCCGGGTTCATCGGATCGCCTGCCATGAACTTCATCGAAGGCAAGATCGCTGGGAACAGCTTTGCCGCAGGCGGACTGATAGTGCCTGTGGAAGGCTATGACTATCTGTCGGGTGGCGTGCATGACGGCGCCGCGGTCCTGGGCGTGCGACCGGAACATGTGCTGACCGATGACATGCTGCCCAGCGCCGACATGACGACGCAGGTCCTGGCCGATCTGGTCGAACCGATGGGCGCCGACACGCTGGTCTGGACCAAGCTGGAAGGCCATCCGTTCCGGTTCCGCATGGACGGCCAGGCGCATGTGAAATCCGGCGACGAGGTAACCATCGGCTTCAACCTGTCGCGGATTTCCCTTTTCGACCCCAAGACCGAAGACCGGCTCTGACCCCATGACCGCCCCAACCCACATAGACCTGGCGGGGCTCTGGCAGTTGACCGACGAAACCGGGGACTACGCCTGCGACATGGAGATCCCCGGCGACGGCGTCAGCGCGCTGGAGCAGGCCGGCCTGATCCCCGATCCCTACTGGGGCCAGAACGAATACGGGCTGCGCTGGATCGCGGAACGCGCCTGGGTGTTGCGCCGCCGGGTCATGCTGGAGTCCCCAGATGTCGACCTCGTGGTCGACGGGCTGGATACGGTGGCCGAGATCCGTTGCAACGGGGAGTTGGCGATCAGCGCGGACAACGTGCATCGGACCTGGCGCCAGCCATTGGCCGACCTGGCCCGCGAAGGCGAGAACGAGATCGAGATCACCTTCCGCTCGCCCGTGCGCGAAGCGGCCGCCCGGCAGGCGGCGCAACTCTTCCGCATCCCCTATTCCACCGACAACAACCCGATTCCCAACGGCAACATGCTGCGCAAGGTGCAGTGCGATTTCGGCTGGGACTGGAACATCGCGCTGGCGCCCTTCGGCATCGCGGGCGATATCCGGCTGGAACCAGCACGGCTCACGCGCATCACCGGTGTCCAGGTCCGGCAGCAGATCGAACAGGACGTGGCAGATGTCTGGGTTCTGCTGGACGCCTCCGTCCAGACGGACGAAACCGTGACGATCCGTTTCGCCGGGCAGGAACAGGAACTCTCGCTTTGTGCCACGGATGGCGCAAAGCGGGTGACCGGGCATTTCATCATCGAAAACCCGGATCTGTGGTGGCCGAACGGAATGGGTGACCAATCCTTGCATGACCTGACCGTGACCTGCGGCACGCAGACGATCGCCCGCCGCATCGGCCTGCGCCGGATTGAACTGGTCACGGAACCGGACGCGCACGGCGCCTCCTTCCATTTCCGCGTCAATGGCGTCGATGTCTTTGCAAAAGGGGCCAACTGGATTCCCGCCGATGCGCTGCACGGCCGGATCACGCCGGAAAAGACCCGCGCGCTTCTGCAATCCGCCGCGGATGCCAACATGAACATGATCCGCGTCTGGGGCGGCGGCCGCTATGAGCCGGACAGCTTCTATGACACCTGTGACGAGATGGGCCTCATGGTCTGGCAGGATTTCATGTTCGCCTGCTCTCTCTACCCTGCGACCGACGAGTTCCTGGAAAACGTGCGCGAAGAGGTGCGCGAGAATGTCGCCCGCCTTCAGCATCATGCCTGCATCGCGCTCTGGTGCGGCGACAATGAACTGGTCGGCGCGCTCGACTGGTTTCCCGAAAGCCGCGAGAATCGCGACCGCTATCTCGTGAACTACGACCGCCTGAACCGCATGATCGAGGCCACGCTCAGGGATACCGACCCGGACGCGACCTGGTGGCCGTCTTCGCCCTCGCTCGGCCCGATGGATTTCCGCGATGGCTGGCACGTGGATGGCCAAGGCGACATGCATTTCTGGTCTGTCTGGCACGAGGGCCGGGATTTCGACCATTACCGCGATGTGAAACCGCGCTTCTGTTCCGAATTCGGGTTCCAGTCCTATCCCTCGATGCCGGTGATCGAAACCTTCACCGACCCTGCGGACCGCAACATTGCCAGCCCGGTTTTTGAAAGCCACCAGAAGAATGCCGGGGGCAACGCCCGTATCGCGGAAACCATGTTCCGCTATTTCCGCTGGCCCGAACGGTTCGAGGATTTCGTCTGGCTGTCCCAGATCCAGCAGGCCGAGGCGATAAAGACCGCCTTGACCCATTGGCGAGGCCTGAAGCCCCAATGCATGGGCACGCTCTACTGGCAGCTCAACGACACCTGGCCGGTCTGTTCGTGGTCATCCCTGGATTATGGCGGCGGATGGAAACTGCTGCACTACGCCGCGCGACGTTTCTATGCGCCTGTCACCGTCGTCGCCGTACCGGACGAGGACACGATCACGCTCCGGGCGGTGAATGACCGTCCGAACCCGACACGGCTGACCGTGACCGCGCGCGCCGTCGCCCTGTCGGGGGGAACGCGCCAGATTGCCAAGGCAGTGATCGAGGCCGGTGCCCACGCCGAGAGGGTCCTGTCCATTCCCCGCGCCGCCCTTGCCGACGGCGAAATGCTGCATTTCGATTGGCACAGCGACGCAGGGCGCGGTGCGGACCTCTATGCACCCCGGCCCTTCAAGTCCTACGACCTGCATGATCCCGGCCTGGAAATCGAGCGGGATGGAAACGATCTGACCATCACCTCTCGCACCCTGGCCCTATTCGTCACGCTCGAGGCGGACATTCCGGGCCGCTTTACTGACAATGCGTTTCCGCTTCTGCCCGGCCAACCGGTTCGCATCACCTTCACCCCCGATGAACCGGGCGCCACGGCGCATTTCACGCTTCGGGATCTTTATTCCGCCACCATGGCAACCCCCTGAAAGGACAAACAATGCCCGTGCTTTCCTACCAGCTCTATACCTCTCGCGAAGCGGATCGCGCCGCGACGCTATCCCACGTCAAGGCCGCCGGCTATGACGCGGTCGAGGGGTTCGGCCCGTGGTTCGATGACCCCGCCGCGTCGCGCGACATGCTCGATACAGCGGGGCTTCCAATGGTGTCGGGCCATTTTGCGTTGCAGATGGTCGAGGCAGATGCGGCCAAGGTGATCGACACGGCCCGAACCCTTGGCATCAGCCATGTCTATGCGCCCTTCCTGGTGCCCGACGACCGCCCGACGGACCGGGCCGGCTGGGAAGCCTTCGCGCGGCGCCTGGCCGAGGCCGGAAAGCCGATCGTCGAGGCCGGGCTGACCTTCGGTTGGCACAACCACGATTTCGAGATGGTGGATCTCGGCGGCGGCACCTGTGCCGAAGACCTGATCGCCGAGGCCGGGGTTTCACTGGAACTGGACCTCGGCTGGGTCTTCCGTGCCGGTGTCGATCCGGTTGCCGCCATCAACAACTACGGTGATCGGGTCAAGGCGCTGCACGTCAAGGACCGCGCCGCCGAGGGCCAGAACCCGGACCAGGATGGTTGGGCGACAATTGGCCAGGGCGTCATGGATTGGCCGGCGATCCTGTCGGCTGCGCGGGCGCAGGGCGTAGAGCTCTTCGTGGTCGAGAACGACCACCCTGCCGATGACGTGGAGTTCCTCGGTCGCTCTGCCAGTTACCTGAAATCCCTTTCGGAGGTCAGCGCATGACAACGCTTGGAATCGGAATCATGGGCTGCGGCAATATCTCGGCCGCCTATCTGCGGCTGGCGCCATTCTTCCGAGGGATCGACCTGCGCGCGGTTGCCGATCTGAGCCCCGAGGCCGCCGCCGCGCGGGCCGAGGAATTCGGTGTTCGGGCCGAAACCTCCGACGGGCTTTTGTCGGCCGCCGATATCGACATCATCGTCAACCTGACCATTCCCGCAGCGCATTTCGATGTGTCCAAGGCGGCGCTCGAGGCTGGCAAGCATGTCTACTCGGAAAAGCCCTTCGTCCTGTCGCTGGAGGAAGGCCAGGCGCTGCTGGCGCTTGCCGGGGAAAAGGGGCTGCGGGTCGGATCGGCGCCGGACACCTTCCTTGGCGGAGCGCACCAGGCAGCCCGGGCCAAGCTGGATTCAGGCGATATCGGCACGATCATTGGCGGCACCTGCCACGTCATGAGCCACGGCATGGAGGCCTGGCATCCGAACCCGGATTTCTTCTTTCAGCCCGGCGGAGGTCCGGTGCTCGACCTTGGGCCCTATTACGTCAGCAACCTTGTTCAGTTTATCGGGCCGGTCAAATCTCTGACCGCCATGTCCTCGGCCGGGTTCAAGGTTCGGACCATCGGCAATGGCCCGCGCGAGGGCGAAGAGATTCCGGTGAACACGCCGACCAATATCCACGCGATCCTGGAATTCCACAGCGGGGCCATCGTGACCATGGGAACCAGCTGGGATGTCTGGGCGCATCGCCATGCCAACATGGAGCTATACGGCACCGAGGGCAGTCTCTACGTGCCCGACCCGAATTTCTTCGGCGGCACGGTCGAGGCGGTGATGCCCGGTGGAGACCCGCAAACGGTCTCGGACAATGCCCATCCGTTCGGCGTGCCCAACCAGGATGACCGCGCCAATTACCGGGTCTCCGGTCTGGCCGACATGGCCCAGGCCATCGATGCAGGGCGCGATCACCGCTGCAACGGCGAATTGGCGCTGCACGTGATCGAGGTGCTGACGGGTATTTTAAAATCCGGTGAAACCGGCCAGCGCATCATGATGCAATCTACCTGTGATCGGCCCGAGGCCCTGACCCCGGACCTGGCGGCGGCACTTCTGAAACCCGCCTAGGTGATCCGCGCCTCCAGCATGGGAAAGACGGTGCGGCGGCGGTGCCGGGCGATCAACGCCCGGCGCCTGTTCCGCCGCTGCAATTCCCTTTCAAGGGCCTGCTCGAGAAGATCTGCCATGTCGACGCCGTCCTTCCGGGCGGCCTCGGTCAGCGCCTTTTGCGCCTCATCGCTCAACTGCGGAATATGCTGTGTCTGCTCCATGGAACAGACCATGAACGATTCGTCTTGGCGAATGGTTAACGCCTAGCCGATCCCCGCCTCGGCCTCGATCTGCTTGCGCGACTTGCGGGCGCGTTCGGTGGCGGATTTCAACTGGCCGCAGGCCGCCATGATATCCTCGCC
The DNA here is from genome assembly GCA_009908505.1 of Alphaproteobacteria bacterium. GTDB lineage: Bacteria > Pseudomonadota > Alphaproteobacteria > Rhodobacterales > Rhodobacteraceae > Salibaculum. The sequence continues at coordinate 184,843 of JAAAPD010000067.1, forward strand.
GCGCGGTGTGCGGATGGGGCTGGCATAGCCGGCCTTGTAGACGATGTCCGCAAAGCTCTCGATGCGGGCCCAGTCCGATCGTTCGTAGGGCGCGCCGGGCCATTCGTTGAACGGGATCAGGTTGATCTTGGCGGGAATGCCCTCGATCAGCTTGACAAGGCGCCGGGCGTCCTCGTCGCTGTCGTTCACGTCCTTGAGCATCACGTATTCAAAAGTGATCCGCTCGGAATTCGACGCCTTGGGATAGGCCTTGAGCGCCTCCAGAAGCGCCGCGATGTTCCATTTGCGGTTGATCGGCACCAGCTTGTCACGCACTTCGTCGGTGGTCGCATGAAAAGACACGGCCAATTGACAGCCGATTTCAGCGGCGGTCTTGGCGATTTCCGGAACGATCCCGCTGGTTGACAGGGTTATGCGGCGGCGCGACAGGGCGATGCCCTCGCCATCCATTGCGATCTTCATCGCGTCGCGGACGTTCTCGAAATTGTAGAGCGGTTCGCCCATGCCCATCAGCACGATGTTGGACAGAAGGCGCGGGCCGTTCTCGCCGGTGCCCTGCCCCGGTTCGGGCCATTCGCCCAAATCGTCGCGCGCCATCATGACCTGGCCGATGATTTCCCCGGCGCTCAGGTTGCGCACCAGCTTCTGCGTGCCGGTATGGCAGAAGGAACAGGTCAGGGTGCAGCCCACCTGGGACGAGATGCACAGCGTGCCGCGATCTTCCTCGGGGATATAGACGACCTCGACCTCGTGACCTCCGGCGATGCGGACAAGGTATTTGCGGGTGCCATCGGCGCTGACGGTCTTGGATACCACTTCGGGAATCTCGATCACGAAATGCGCTGCCAGCTTGGCGCGGAAATCCTTGGCAAGGTTGGTCATTTCCGCGAAGTCGCGCGCACCCCAGTGATAGACCCATTGCCAGATCTGGTTCACGCGCATCTTGGCCTGCTTCTCGGGCGTGCCCATCGCGATCAACGCATCGCGCAGGGCGGGCCGGGTCAGGCCGACGATATTGGTCGGGCCATCCTCGGGCTCTTGCCGCTTGATGGTCAGAACGTCCTGCGTGATCGGGGCCGAGGCCGACATGGAAATACTCGCGTCTCTTGGGATCAAGTGGACCTCATATAGGAGCAACGGGCGAAATCCAAAGAAAATCCATCAACGCACTCGATATCACTATAAAACTAGTTATATCGTTCCCTGAAAAGGACTTGAAAAGGAATCGGTATGCAAAACGAAGAAGCCAGCCAGGGATTCGCCGCCATGGGGTCGGAGGCGCGGCTTGACGTGCTGCGCTGCCTCGTTCGGGCCGGCCGTGACGGCCTGACGATCGGTGCGATCCAAGACCGAACCGGGATCGCACCCTCGACCCTTGCCCATCACCTGAAATTCCTGACGGCCGCCGGGCTTGTCATCCAGCACAAGCAAGGCCGTAGCGTGATCAACCGCGCGGATTACGACCGGCTGGAGGCGCTGGCGGGGTTCATCCTCAACGAATGCTGTGCCGACGAAACCAGAAAGGTGGCCAACGATGGCTGATACGGGACTGATCGAGCGGCGTGGGCCGCGCCTGCCTGAACGGCTGAAAACCGTCTGGGCCGTGACCGCGCTGGTGCTGCTTGCAGTGGCGCTTCTAGACCCGCCGCAATTGCGGCCGACGGTAGAGTTCGCGCTTTCGGCCCTTGGCCGGACCGCGCCCTATATCGTCTTTGCCGTGATCCTGATCGCGGGACTCAAGGCGACGGGATCGGAAACGCTGGTCTCGCGCGCCTTCGAGGGGCGCGAGGTCCAGGCGATCTTCATGGCGGCCGTCTTCGGCGGGCTGGCGCCGTTCTGTTCATGCCAGGTCATCCCCTTCATCGCTGCACTGATCGTCGCGGGGGCGCCGCTATCGGCGATCATGGCGTTCTGGCTTGCCTCGCCGCTGATAGACCCGCCGACGCTGCTGATCACCGCCGCGGCCCTTGGCTGGCCCTTTGCCATCGGCAAGGCGGTCGCGGCCATCGGTGTCGGTCTGATGGGGGGATTCGTCGTGCGGACCCTGACCCATGCGGGGCACCTGTCAAACGTGTCCCGTCAGAAATCGGGATGCGGATCCTGCTGCTCTTCGACACCCAAGACCGAGGCGCGCCCTGTCTGGCGCTTCTGGCAAGAGGCGGACCGCCGCGCCACCTTCCGGGGCGAATTTTTGGACAACGGCTTGTTCCTGTTGAAATGGCTGGCGCTGGCTTATGTTCTGGAATCGCTGCTGATCACCTATATCCCCGCCGAGGCCGTGGCCGGTGTCGTTGGGGGCGAGGGCGTGCTGCCCATCGTGATCTCGGCCTTCGTGGGGATGCCCGCCTACCTGAACAGCTATGTCGCGCCGCCACTATTGGCCGGCCTGACCGAACAGGGCATGACCGCCGGTGCCGCGATGGCCTTCATGGTCGCCGGCGCAATCAGTTCGGTTCCCGCGATGGCCGCTGTCTGGGCGCTGGTCGTGCGCCGCGTCTTTGCGCTCTATCTCGCGCTCGGGATCGGGGGGGCGATCCTGTCGGGGGTTCTGTTCCAACTGGTTGTCTGACCACCCGGGTTCGGTCGCAAACGAAAAGGGCGGCCCGCCGGGACCGCCCTTTTTCATCCGCGAAGTCGCGAATTTAGCCGGAACAGCGGCTTTCGGCCTCTTCCACCGCGGCGGTGAAACCCAGCAGGGAAAAGGTGTGTACGACCTGCGTGCCACGCCCCGACCGTCCGGTCAGCTTGGCCTCGGCCCCACGCTTCATGGCCGCCACGATCGAGGCATCATCCTCGGGTGACGCCGCCCAGGCCCATTCCCCTTCGCTGAAAAGCTCGTAGCTGTCGCCGCCGATTTCCATGCTGACCGTGGTGCCGTCCCCAAACGGATAGCCGCCGTTATAGCTGACCTGTCCCTGCACGCCCTCATCAGGCTGGTAGGACACGAACAACAGCACGTCGCCGGTGCTGGCCGAGACCGGGTTGCCATCGCGGAAGAATTCCTCGGTCTTGGGAGCGGAGACGCCCCAGCATTGCACCGGCTCCTCCTCGACGAAGACGGACCAATCCGTGTTGGCCGCCACCCTGTTGGAGCTCTCTTCCTGGGCCAGTGCAGCCGTCCCGGCGAAAACCGCCGCTGCCACGGCCAGGCCGCGCGTTAGTCGTGAAATCATGTCTACAGCCTCCAAGCTGTCCTTGCCTCTGTCCGACCAATTCCCGGTGTGTGTGCCCACACCTTTTCTGCTGGAACGGGTCAAATCAACTCGATACCGATAGCAGTAGCAAGAAAATGCCAAAATGGGAAATCCCCAGTTTTCAGCACGGTTGCGCGGGTGCCCGCGCAAGGAAGGAGCAACATGACGAACGCGGCACAATTGGTGGAAATCTGGCGCGGGGGCCTTTTGGAAAGCACGCATCAAGGCCATGCGGTCATTTGCGACGACACCGGCCAGATCATCGAGGCCTGGGGCAATCCCGAGCACGTGGCCTATCCGCGCTCATCTGCCAAGATGATCCAGGCGTTGCCCCTGATCGAGACCGGCGCGGCGACGCAGGCGGGCCTGACCAGCGAACAGCTAGCCCTTGCCTGCGCCTCGCATTCGGCGGCCCATATCCATACCGACCGGGTACAGGACTGGATCGCCACCATGGGGCTGGACGATACCGCCTTTTGCTGCGGCCCGCAGGTGCCCGGCGACAAGGAAGCCAAGTTCGAACTGATCCGCGCGCACGAGGGGCCCTGCCGCTATCATAACAATTGTTCGGGTAAACATTGCGGGTTCCTGACGGTCACGCAGCATCTGGGCGCAGGTCCGGACTACGTGGCCATTGATCACCCGCTCCAGGTTTCGATCAAGCAGGCGTTCGAAGACGTGACCGAGGCGGACAGCCCCGCTTGGGGCATCGACGGATGTTCGGCGCCCAATCATGCCACCACGATCCATGCCATGGCCCGTGGCATGGCCCGGTTCGCCAGCGCACATGACCGGGCGGACAGGCGCGCGAAGGCCATGGTCACATTGCGCGAGGCGATGATGACTCATCCCGAACTTGTGGCGGGCGAAGACCGCGCCTGCACCCACCTGATGCGGGCCTGCAAGGGCAAGGCCGCTATCAAGGGCGGGGCCGAAGGCTATTACGTGGCGATCCTGCCCGAAAAGCGGATGGGCGTCGCGTTGAAGATCATGGACGGCGGCACCCGCGCCTCGGAATGCACCATGGCCGCGTTGCTGGTGCGCCTCGGCGTGGCCGAGGCCGATGATCCTCTGATCCGGCAATACCTGAACCCCGAAATCAGGAACTTCGCCCAACTGGTGACGGGCGAGATGAAACCGGCACCGGGCCTGGTGGCGGCCTAGCCCGCGAAGTCGTCCCGCGCATAGCCTTGCAGGAAAAGCAGGGCCGTCAGGTCGCCGTGATTGACGCGGATATCGCATTGGGCGGCGACGCTGGGCTTGGCATGCAGTGCCACGCCGGTGCCCGCGCGGCCCAACATGCCGAGGTCGTTCGCCCCGTCGCCCACCGCCATGACATCCGCCTGTGACAGGCCCACCCGCGCCGTGATCTCTTCTAGCGCCTGCACCTTGGCCTCGCGCCCGAGGATAGGGCGAGCCACGTCGCCGCTCAGCTTGCCGGCGTTTTCCAACAGGGTGTTGGCGCGATACTCGTCGAAGCCCAACGCGTCGGCGACCGGCCCGGCAAAGGCGGTGAACCCGCCCGAAACCAGAACCGCGTGGCCGCCATTTGCCTTCATCGTCGCAACCAAGGCCTTTCCCCCGGGCATATAGGTGATGCGGTCGGCCAGAACCTTGTCGATTACGGACACCTCCAGTCCCGTCAACAAGGCGACGCGTTCCAGCAAGGCGCCTTCGAAATCCAACTCGCCGTTCATGGCCCGCGCGGTGATCTCGGCCACCCGGTCGCCGATGCCCGCTTCGGCGGCCAGTTCGTCTATGCATTCCTGGCGGATCATCGTGCTGTCCATGTCGGCCAAAAGCATCGTCTTGCGGCGCCCCTCTGCAGGCTGGATGTTCATATCCACCCCCAATGCCTCGAGTTCCGCGCGCACCATCTCGAAGTTTCCGGGCCGGCCGGATTGGGCGAACTCCGCCGCCTCGTCGGGTGACAGCCATTGCGCATCACCGCCACCCCAGGCATTGCGCAGGTTTTCAACCAGTGCAGGCTCCAGCATTCCCGGCTCGGTGATCAGGGTGACGACGTACATTGGCTATCTCCGGCGTTTCGGCCCTGAAACCGCGATGGAGCGGAAAAGGCAAGGGCCGGGCGCCAAGTTTCCTATCCACTCCAATCTGCGACGGTTTCTTGCGCCGAATGGTCGCGAATGCGCATTTTGGCCGTTGCGGCTGCGCAGCGATCCCACTAACCCAACCGGTGGGACACCCCTCCCCAACGAGGGGCATCTATCTGGAAGGTTAGACAGATATGGCTATGACGAAACCGGCGACGCGGCCGGCAAATCCGCGTTTTTCTTCCGGCCCTTGTGCCAAACCCCCCACATGGACTCTCGATGCGCTTTCCGATGCGGCCCTTGGCCGGTCGCACCGCGCCGCCGTCGGCAAGGACAAGCTCAAGGCGGCAATCGAGACGACGCGCGAGGTGCTGGGCATTCCTGCCGACTATCGGGTCGGAATCGTGCCCGCCTCGGACACCGGCGCCGTGGAAATGGCGATGTGGTCGCTTCTCGGGGAGCGGCCCGTCGAAATGGTCGCCTGGGAAAGTTTCGGCGCGGGCTGGGTCACGGACGTGGTCAAGCAGCTGAAGATCGAGGCCAATGTGCACCAGGCCGACTACGGCGAGATCGTCGACATGGCCAAGCTGAACTACCACAACGACGTGGTCTTCACCTGGAATGGCACCACCTCGGGCGTGCGCGTCGCATCTGGCGACGTGATCCCGGCCGATCGCGCCGGCTTGACCATCTGCGACGCGACCTCCGCCGCCTTCGCGCAGGAATTGCCCTGGGACAAGCTGGATGTGACAACGTTCAGCTGGCAAAAGGTCATGGGGGGCGAAGCGGCCCACGGGATGCTGATCCTCAGCCCCCGCGCCGTCGAACGGTTGGAAAGCTACACCCCCGCCTGGCCGCTGCCCAAGATCTTTCGCCTGACCAAGGGCGGCAAGCTGATCGACGGGACCTTCACCGGCGCGACGATCAACACCCCGTCGATGCTGGCGGTCGAGGATTACCTGTTCGCGCTGTCCTGGGCCAAGTCGATCGGTGGGCTGGACGCCTTGATCCATCGGGCGAACACCAATGCCCGTGCGATCTGGAATTTCTGCGCCAGCCGCGACTGGATCGCCAACCTGGCCAATGACCCGGCCACACGGTCCAATACCAGTGTCTGCCTGAAATTCACCGATGAACGGATCACCGACGGCGCCACCTTTGCCAAGGCCGTGCAGAAACGCCTGGAGACGGAGGGCGTGGCCCTTGATGTCGGCGCCTATCGCGACGCGCCCGCCGGGCTGCGCATCTGGTGCGGCGCAACGGTCGAGACCCGCGATATCGAGGCGATGCTGCCCTGGCTCGATTGGGCCTACCACGCCGAAATCGATGCGCTGACCGCCACCGCCTGATCCCTTTCGTCCCCGGCTGTCCTGCGACGGGCAAGCGGGGGTGCTCATTCCATTCCCTTCAAGGACCACAGACATGGCCCCCAAAGTACTCATCTCTGACAAACTGTCCGATGCCGCCGTCCAGATCTTCCGCGATCGCGGCATCGACGTGGATTTCAAACCGGACCTGGGCAAGGACAAAGACGCACTGCTCAAGGTCATCGGCGACTATGACGGCCTTGCCATACGCTCGGCCACGAAGGCGACCGAAAAGATCATCGCCGCCGCCGATAGCCTCAAGGTCATCGGCCGGGCTGGTATCGGCACCGACAACATCGACAAGGACGCCGCGTCCAAGAAGGGCATCATCGTGATGAACACGCCCTTCGGCAACATGGTCACCACCGCCGAACACGCCATCGCCATGATGTTCGCGGTCGCCCGCCAGATCCCCGAGGCCAGCGCCAGCACCCATGCGGGAAAGTGGGAAAAGTCGAAGTTCATGGGTGTCGAACTGACAGGCAAGACCTTGGGCGTGATCGGTGCAGGCAATATCGGCGGCATAGTCTGCGACCGCGCCCGGGGACTCAAGATGAAGGTGGCCGCCTACGATCCCTACCTGTCCGAGGAACGCGCGGTCGAAATGGGCGTGGAGAAAGTGGAACTGGACGACCTTCTGGCACGCGCCGATTTCATAACCCTGCACGTGCCCTTTACAGACGCGACCAAGAACATCCTCAGCCGCGAGGCCCTGGAAAGGACCAAGAAGGGCGTGCGCATCATCAACTGCGCCCGTGGCGGCCTGGTCGATGAAGAAGCCCTGGCCGACCTGCTGAAATCCGGCCACGTCGCCGGGGCGGCCTTCGATGTCTTCGCCGTCGAACCGGCCACCGAGAACCCGCTGTTCAACCTGCCCAACGTGGTCTGCACCCCGCACCTGGGCGCAGCCACGACCGAGGCGCAGGAAAATGTCGCGCTTCAGGTTGCCGAACAGATGGCCGACTACCTGCTGACCGGGGCCGTTCAGAACGCGCTGAATTCGCCTTCGGTCACAGCGGAAGAGGCCAAGATCATGGGGCCGTGGATCAAGCTGGCCGATCACCTGGGTCACTTCATCGGCCAGATGACCGACGAGCCCATCAAGGCAATCAACATCCTTTACGACGGGGAAGCATCCGAGATGAACCTGGCCGCGCTGACCTCGGCCACGGTTGCGGGCATCATGACCGTCGCCAACCCCGACGTGAACGTGGTTTCCGCTCCGATCATCGCCAAGGAACGCGGCGTGCAGATCAGCACCACCAAGCAGGACCAGTCGGGCGCCTTCGAGGGCTACATCAAGGTCACGGTCGTCACCGACACCCGCGAACGGTCCATCGGCGGCACGGTCTTCAGCGACGGCAAGCCCCGCTTCATCCAGATCAAGGGCATCAATATCGACGCCGAGATCGGCAAGCACATGGTCTACACCACGAACGAGGACAAGCCCGGGATCATCGGCGCGCTTGGCGCGACAATGGGCGCGCATGGCGTCAACATCGCGAACTTCACGCTCGGCCGGTCCACGGCCAAGGGCGAGGCGATCGCCCTGCTCTATGTCGATGAACCGGTGCCGGCCGCCGCTCTGGACGAACTGCGCAGGACAGAGCTGTTCCAGCAGGTCAAGCCATTGACCTTTAACGTGGACTAGGGCCAGTAGGAAGGGCGCCGCAACGGCGCCCTTTCCCTGCGGAGACCTTCATGCTTTACGCCATCGGCGACATTCACGGCTACAGCGAGCAGCTCGACCGTGCGCTTGCCCTGATCCGGGCCGATGGCGGTGCCGATGCGCCCCATGTCTTCCTGGGCGACCTTGTGGACCGTGGGCCGGATTCGTGCGGCGTGATCGAAAAGTTGATGTCCGGCCAGGCCGCGGGGCGTGACTGGACCGTTCTATTCGGCAATCACGACCGCATGTTCTGGCAGTTCGTCACGCGAGGCGTGGAGCACGACCCCGCCGTCAAGTCGGGCAAAGGCTGGCTGCACCCGGCCTTGGGCGGGCCCATGACGCTGGCTTCTTACGGGATAACCGCCGATGACGAGAGCTCGGACCGGGCACGACTCCTGACCGAGGTACAGGCAGCGGTGCCGCAATCCCACATGGACTGGATCGCAGCCCTGCCGCGCTGGCATCGCGCCGCCGGACACCTCTTCGTGCATGCAGGCATCCGGCCAGGGGTCCCGGTCGAGGACCAGGCCGAGGATGACCTGATCTGGATCCGCGACGGATGGCTGGACGACACGCGCGACCACGGCGAAATGGTCGTCCACGGCCACACCGCGCTGGACTATCCGCGCCACGAAGGCAATCGCATCAACCTGGACGGCGGTGCAGGCTATGGCCGCCCGTTGATTCCTGCGGTGTTCGACGGCGTGGATTGGCACCTGCTGACAGATCAGGGGCGCGAAATATTGCGACCGCCCACATGAGACTCGATCACATCCAGATGGCAATCCCCGACGGCGGCGAGCCTGAGGCCCGCTGTTTCTGGACGGATGTCATGGGATTTGCGGAAATTGCCAAGCCCGAACCTCTGCAAGGTCGGGGCGGGCTTTGGCTGACGCGCGACGGCATCAACCTGCATCTGGGTGTGGACACGCCTTTCGTCCCTGCCTGCAAGGCGCATCCCTGTTTCGCCGTGACTGACCTAGACGCGATTCTAGCCCGCTTCGACGCCGCAGAAATCGCCTATGCGTTCGACACCAAGCTGCCCGGGATCCGACGTGTTTTCATCGCTGACCCGTTCGGAAACCGTATCGAGGTGATGGAAGAGCCCGCCGTGTTGGGATAGGCACCGGCCATGCCGCAACACTTCGACACACTTTCCCAATTGCTGTCCCATGGTTTCAACGACGTCATCGACGTGCGTTCGCCCGCCGAGTTCGCCGAGGATCATATCCCCGGCGCCATCAACCTGCCCGCCCTGTCCAACGAAGAGCGCGCGCGCGTCGGTACAATCTACACCCAGGAGGCCCCGTTCGAGGCCCGCAAGATCGGCGCGGCGCTGGTGGCGCGCAACGTGGCCCGGCATCTCGAAACCGGCCTGGCCGATCGCGATGGCGGCTGGCGGCCGCTGGTCCATTGCTGGCGCGGCGGGCAGCGGTCGGAGTCGGTCGCCACGATCCTCAGGGCGGTCGGCTGGCGAGCCGAGACCATCGCGGGTGGCTACCAGAGCTACCGGCGCCTGGTTCATGCGGCACTCTACGAGGCACCTGTGTCCCATCGGTTCATCCTTCTGGATGGCTATACTGGCACCGCCAAGACGGACATCCTGCATCGGCTCGACGCGTTGGGTATCCAGGTGCTGGACCTCGAAGGCATGGCGGGGCATCGCGGTTCGATCCTGGGTGGGCAGGCTGATGCCCAACCCAGCCAGAAGGCCTTTGAAAGCGCGCTGGCCTGCCGATTGGCCGGTCTCGATCCCGCGCGGCCCGTGGTGCTGGAGGCCGAAAGCAGCAAGATCGGTGAACGCATCATCCCGCCCATGGTCTGGGCCGCGATGAAGGACGCGCCCCGGATCGTGATCTCGGCCCCGATCGAAGCGCGTGCGGCCTACCTTGTCGATACCTATAACGATGTGATTTCGCGGCGCGACGAATTGGTCGCGCGGCTGACCATCCTGAAACGGCATCGCGGGGCGGCGGTGGTCGATACCTGGCTCGACCTGCTGAACCGGGGTGATCTTGCGGGGCTGGCGCGGGCCTTGATGGAGGACCACTACGACCCGAGCTATGCCAAGTCACGCGCGGCCCACCACGCCGAAGTGCTGCATGAGGTCCGGGCCGAGGCGCTGGACCCGCAGGGCCGTGCCGATCTTGCCGAACGGATCGCGCGGATCGTCAGGGCCGAACGCTGATCGCGTCGCCTTCGATAACGGTCCCGATGATCCGCGACGGGTAGCCTGCGTCTTGCAGCGCGGCGCAGGTTTGCGCGGCCTCGTCCCCGTCAACGGCAGCCAGCAGGCCACCGCAGGTCTGCGGATCAAACAGCAGCGTCTTGAGCGGCCCCTCGGGCCCGTTAACCGGTAGCGATCCGAGAACATTTTCGGGATAGAGCGAAGACCGAATCCCGGCCGCGGCAAGGTCCATCGCGCCGGCCATCACCGGAACATCGCGCAGGATCGCCCCGGTGCCCGAGGCGCGGCAGATCGCGGACAGGTGTCCGGCCAGGCCGAAGCCCGTGACATCCGTCATCGCATGAGACGTCGAAAGTAGTCGGGCCGCCGCACCCTGCCCCTGCATCATGACATCGAAACAGGCCAGCACATCCGCGCCGGACGCCTGTCCGCGCATTTCGGCGGCCAGGATCGTGCCCGACCCGATCGGCTTGGTCAGGATCAGCGCATCGCCTGGCCGCGCACCCTTGACCGTGATCGGCGTGGTGCTTGCCAGGCCCGTCACCGTGAAACCGATTGTCATCGCCGCGCCCTGGGTGGTGTGGCCGCCGACGATCGCCGCGCCAGCCTGCGCCATGACCGTGGCCGCCGCATCGGTGATCTCAGCCAGCGTGCGCTTTTGCAGCTCCGGCGACATGCGCGGCAGGATCAGGCTGATCAGCGCCGATTGCGGGTCGGCCCCCATGGCCCAGACATCGCCCAGCGCATGAATGGCCGCGATCCGCGCCATCAGGGCGGGGTCTTCGGTGACCGCGCTCAGGTGATCGGTGCTTATGACTTGCCGGGTGCCGCCGACGGACAGAACGGCGGCATCATCGCCAGGCAGGCTGACTACGTCCTTGCGGTCGGGCGTAGGCAGGCCCTTCAACGCCGTGGCGAGCGCATCGCCGCCCACCTTGGCCCCGCAGCCCGAACAAAGCGGGGCCTGCCCCATGATCTCGGCCACCCCCGAGGCGGCACGCAAGGGTGGCTCGGGCGCCATGCCGGGCAGCTCTCGGAACTGGCGCATAAATTTCCGATCGATATGGTCCTTCCAACGCCAGAGAACCTTGCCGCGCCGCGCGGTGCCCAGTTTCTCGGCCAACGCAGATTTCCCGCCCAGAGAAATCAGCTTGAGGTAGTCCTTTTGCGGTTTGTAGCGGCGCAAGGGGCGGTCGGACAGATAAGCCACCAGGTTGTCATGAAGGACCGGCGCCTCTCGCACGGCATAGACACCCGCCTTGGGGCGCGGGTCGAAGGCCAGGTACGCGCAATCGCCTACCGCGAAAACATCCGGCGCAGAGGTTTGCAGCGTTGGTCCGACAGAAAGATACCCCGCATGGCAGTCCAGCCCCGTTTGCGCAAGCCATCCCTGCGGTCGGGCCCCCGCAGCACCCGTTGTGAAAAGGCTCTCGATTCGGCGGCCATCGGCAAGGTGGACGGCATCGGCGGTCACCTCGACCACCTCGGCGCCTTCCACGGCAATGACGCCCTGTTCGCCCAGCGCCGCCAAAAGCCTGTCGCGGGCGGGGTCTTCGAATTCCTCCAGCACCTCGCCCCGGTCGATCAGGTGCACGTTTGGCTTGTGCCCCGCCTGCCTTAAAGCGTGGGCCATGGCCATGGACAGTTCCGCCCCCGCCACGCCGCCGCCGATCACCGCAACTGAAGGCGCGCGCGTTTCCGCGCGGAACCTGTCCCAGCTCGCCGCGAACCGACCCAACGGCTTGGCGGGAATGCCGTGCTCGGCGAAGCCGGGCAGTCCGGGCATCTCGGAGGTTATGCCAATATCGACAGAGACCGCGTCATAGGCAATGTCGCCGCGCCCCTCTACGGTGATCGTCCGGGCCTCGGGGTCCAGCGCCTCGGCACGGTCGGCGATGATGCGCGCGCCGGAAAACCGGGACAGTTGCACAAGATCGATATCCAGGTCGTCACGCCCATAATGGCCTGCGACGAAGCCGGGCAACATGCCGGAATAGGGCGCGGTGGGGCCGGGATTGATGACGGTCAGTCGCACGCCGGGCAAGGGGGACATGCCCCATTTGCGCAGGACAAGCGCATGGGTATGTCCGCCACCGATAAGCACGAGGTCTCGGGTCAATGGAACATTGGTTTTCATGAGAAATCCCTAATGCGTTTTGAGCGCGAGGTGAACGGGATTTCGCGATGCGATCCATCAACGGTCACTCACGTTCGCGTGGCGACCTCAATCCTTGCGGGTTCCTCGGATGTGTCGCCAAAGGGGCAATATGTCCAGCGCCGCCACCGCAATACCCAACGGAATCATCCAAAAGCCGAGGATCGGCAGGAACCCGAAGACGCCACCGACGATCAGAAGCAGGCCAAGAAGCAGCCGCAATCCCGGCGGCACTTTCCGTCGGATCCGTGCCAAGATCCGTTTGACTCGCACTCTGAGCCGGTCGCGACGCCTCATGTCCAATCGAGCACGACCTTGCCCGCCTTGCCGGTCAGCATGGCCTCGAACCCGTCCCGGAACCGGCTGACGGGAAAACGGTGGGTGATGACGGGCCGCACGTGCAGTCCGTTTTCCAGCATTGCAATCATCTTGTACCAGGTCTCGAATATCTCGCGGCCGTAGACGCCCTTGATCGTGATGGCCTTGAAGACGATCTCGGACCAGTCCACGGGCGATTTGCCCGGCGGTATGCCCAGAAGCGCGATGCGCCCACCCATGACCAGCGCGCCGACCATCTGGTCGAAAGCGGCCTGGTTGCCCGACATCTCCAGCCCCACGTCAAAGCCCTGTTTCATCTTCAGCTCGGTGATCACGTCGTGCAGGTCTTCCAGCGCCACATTGACGGGGCGGCAATCGGCGACAGTTTCGGCCAGCGCCAGACGGTCAGCATTCACATCGGTGATCACGACATGCCGCGCGCCCACATGGCGGGCCACGGCGGCGGCCATGATGCCGATCGGCCCAGCCCCGGTGATCAGCACGTCCTCACCGATCAGGTCGAAGGACAGGGCGGTGTGTACGGCATTGCCAAGCGGATCCAGGATCGCGCCGATTTCATCGTCGATGGCATCGGACAGGGGCACCACGTTGAAGGCGGGCAACGCCAGGTATTCGGCAAAGGCACCCTGTACGTTCACCCCGACGCCCCGCGTGCCGGGGTCCAGGTGGAACTTTCCCGCGCGGCTCTGGCGGCTGTCATGGCCGATCAGGTGCCCCTCACCAGAACAGCGCTGGCCGATTTCCAGGCCGGTCACGTTGCGGCCGAGTTCGACGATTTCACCGGCGAACTCATGGCCGGTGATCATCGGGAACGGCACCGTGTGCGCGGCCCAGTCATCCCAGTTCCAGATATGGATGTCCGTGCCACAAATCCCGGTCTTGTTGATGCGGATCAGTACGTCATCAGGGCCGATCTCGGGCACGGGGGCCTCGACCTTCCACAGGCCCGGCTCCGGTCGGGATTTCTCCAGCGCAGCCATCATGTTGGTCATGTCAGGACCCCAGTTTCCCGGCCAGCCTGTTCAAAGGCGGCGGCGGCTTTCGTCAGATCTTCGGCCGTCAGGGCCGCGTTCATCTGGGTGCGGATGCGGGCCTGACCCTTGGGCACGACCGGGAAGAAGAACCCCTTGACCAGAACGCCCAGTTCGAACAGCCGGTTGGCCATATCCTGCGATTTCATCGCGTCATGGGTCATGACCGGGATGATAGGATGTTCGCCAGGCAAAAGATCGAACCCGGCATCGGTCAGGTCCCTGCGCCATTGCCGGGCATTGTCGAAAAGCTGCGTGCGCAAATCGTTGCCCTTTTCGACAAGGTCCAGCGCCACGATCCCGGCAGCCACGACTGCGGGCGGCAACGCGTTGGAAAAGAGATAGGGCCGCGCCCGTTGGCGCAGCAGGTCGATCACCGGCTGCGGCCCAGCGATGTAGCCGCCGATGGCCCCGCCCAGTGCCTTGCCCAGGGTGCCGGTGATGACATCCGCCTTCACCCCGAAATGCGCCGGCGTACCCGCACCCTTTGGTCCCATAAAGCCCGTGGCATGGCAATCATCGACCATCACAAGCGCCTCGTAGCGATCGGCCAGAGCGCGGATTTCGGGCAGTTTCGCAAGGTAGCCATCCATCGAGAAAACGCCATCGGTGGCAATCATCACATGCCGCACCCCGTCGGCGCGGGCCTTTTTCAACTGCGCCTCAAGATCGTCCATATCGGAATTTGCATAGCGATAGCGCCTGGCCTTGCACAGGCGGATACCGTCGATGATCGACGCATGGTTGAGCGCATCGGACACGATCGCGTCTTCCGGTCCCAAAAGCGGCTCGAAGAGCCCGCCATTGGCGTCGAAACAAGCCGCGAACAGGATCGAATCGTCATGGCCCAGGAACGCGGCCAGCCGCTGTTCCAACTGTCGGTGCAGGTCCTGCGTGCCGCAGATGAACCGGACCGAGGCCATGCCGAACCCGTGATCGTCCATCGCGGCCTTGGCCGCCGCGATCAGCGCCGGGTGATCGGCCAGCCCGAGGTAATTGTTGGCGCACAGGTTGATCAGGTGGCTGTCGCCCACATCCACCCGCGCGCCCTGCGCCGAGGTGATCTCGCTTTCGGTCTTCCAAAGCCCCTCGCCGCGAATTTCGTCCAGCCGGGATGTGATATCGTCCAGAAACGCTGTCATCTTGCGGGCCCTCCTTATAAAGAGGCAATCACGGGCGCGGGCAATTTACCACACCTCCCGGCGACATATTCGTATCGGCCCGCGCCGCAACGTAAGGCTTGGCCGAAAGACGTCGGGCGGTAAGCTGCGCCCAAACAGGAGGACACCATGCGCGACGATATCGTTCTGCTTTCGGGCACCCGCACAGCCATCGGCACGTTCGGCGGATCACTGGCCGCAATACCGCCAAGCGAGCTGGGCGCGACCGTGACACGCGCCGCGCTTGACCGGGCCGGGCTGGCGCCGGACCGGGTCGGCCATGTCATGTTCGGTCATGTCATCAACACCGAACCCAAGGACATGTACCTGTCGCGCATGGCCGCCATGGGCGCCGGCATTCCCGAAACCGTTCCGGCGATGAACGTGAACCGGTTGTGCGGGTCCGGCGTGCAGGCGGTGGTTTCCGCTGCACAGGCGCTGATGCAAGGGGATGCCGAGTTCGCGCTGGCAGGCGGGGCCGAAAGCATGTCGCGCAGCCCCTTCATTATGCCCGATCAGCGCTGGGGCGCGAAGATGGGCGACTTGCGGTCGCTCGACATGATGCTGGGGGCGCTGAATTGCCCCTTCGGCACCGGCCATATGGGGGTGACAGCGGAGAATGTCGCCCGCGAGCACGGGATCGGCAGGGCGGAACAGGATGCCTTTGCACTGGAAAGCCAGCGTCGGGCTGCGCAGGCCAACGAAGCCGGATATTTCGAACGCGAGATCACGCCGGTGAAAGTCACGGTCAAACGCCAGGAGATCGAATTCGCCATCGACGAGCACCCCAAGCCGACCACCGCCGAGGCGCTGGAAGGTCTGCGTGCGGTCTTTGAAAAGGACGGCACGGTCACGGCCGGCAATGCCAGCGGCATCAATGATGGCGCGGCGGCGCTTGTTTTGGCCCGGGCGGACGCGGCCGAAGCGGCAGGATTGAAACCGCGCGCCCGCATCCTGGGCTATGCCCATGCCGGGGTCCGCCCCGAGGTCATGGGGATCGGCCCGGTCCCGGCCGTGCGCGCACTGTTCGACCGCACGGGCCTGCGGGCCGAGGATTTCGACGTGATCGAGTCGAACGAGGCCTTTGCGGCGCAGGCGCTGGCCGTCTCGAAAGAGCTGGGCCTGGATCCGGCCAAGGTGAATCCCAATGGCGGCGCCATCGCGCTGGGCCACCCGGTGGGGGCGACAGGGGCCATCATCACAGTGAAGGCGCTGCACGAGTTGGAACGCACCGGCGGCCGCAAGGCACTGATCACCATGTGTATCGGCGGCGGTCAGGGTATCGCCTTGGCCATCGAACGCATCTAGGCCTCGGGCCAGTCCCGGACAAAGGCGGGCTTGTCCGTCTCGCTCAGCTCCGGGTCGTAGCGATAGCCGCCCAAATCGAAACCTCTCAGGTCTTCGGGGGTCTCGATCCGATTCTCCATGATGAACCGCGCCATCGAACCGCGCGCCCGTTTGGCGTAGAAACTGACGATCCCGGTCTTGCCGTCCCTGTTTTCGAGAAAGGCCGGCGTGACCACGCGCAGCCCCAGTTTCGGCCTGTCGGCGGCGGTGAAATATTCAACCGAGGCGCAGTTGACCAGGGTGTCGGTACCCTGCGCTTGGGCGTGATCGGTCAGGGCCTTGGCGATCCGGTCGCCCCAATAGTCATAAAGGTTCTTGCCGCGCCGGGTCTTCAGACGGCTACCCATTTCCAGCCGGTGCGGCTGGATCGCATCCAGTGGGCGCAGCAGCCCATAAAGCCCCGAAAGGATACGCAGGTGATCCTGCGCATAGCGCAGCGCGTCGCCGGACAGGGTCTTGGCCTCGAGTCCCTGGTAGGTATCACCGTTGAAGGCGAAGACGGCGGGTTTCACGACATCCTCGGTCGGGTCATCGAGGAAAGCGCGATAGCGGTCGCGGTTCAGGGTCGCCAGGCTGTCGGACAGGTGCATCAATGACTTGAGGTCCTTGAGCGGCAGATTGCGCGCCGTCCGGGCCAGGGAATTGGCCTCGTCACGGAAGATCGGCTCGGTCGGGGTATGACCCACCGGCTCCATGTCCAGGGCTTTGGCAGGGGACAGCACTGTCAGCATCAAAAAAACCTCGTCGTCTTGCGGATCGTGGCAAAGGATATGGCGAAATGCGCGGAATGCCAGTGCGGCAAGTCAGGCCTCGGTGATCACGTCCAGAAAGGCCGCCCCGAACCGATCGGCATATCGGTTACCCAGAAGCCGCGCCATCGAGGCGGCGTCGCGCGGTTTCTGGCGCGCGACCCGGGCCAGCAGCGAGGCAGAGCAGGTCATTGGCTTGTCCGTGCCATCGGGGCCGCGCGCCAGGTCGGCCTGAACTTCTAGGAGCCTGTCATAAAGGGATCCTTCGTCGCGCCCGGCCAGCCTGGCGCGGGCCGGATGCATCTGCTGCGTCTCGCCACTGATGACTTCCAGGAAGGCCGCGCCATAGCTGTCCAGTTTCTTGGACCCGACCCCGGAGACCCGGGCCATGTCATCAAGTGTGCGGGGGCGCGTTTCGGCCATCTCGATCAGGGTGCGATCATTGAAGATGATATAGGCGGGAACGCCCTGCGCCTCGGCCAGGGCGCGTCGCTTTGCCTTGAGCGCGGACAGAAGCGGCGCATCCTCGTCGCCGACCATGGCCCGCACCTTGGGGCCGGTCTTGGCGGTGCGGATCGTGTCTCGGCGCAGCGCGATCTTTTCCTCGTCGCGCAGGATCGGGCGGGCGCGTTCTGTCATGCGCAGCGCACCGTGCCGCTCGGGATCGGGGCGCAGCAGGTCGTGGCCCATCATCTGCCGAAAGATCGCCTGCCATTGCTGGCGGGAATAGTCCTTGCCCACGCCATAGGTCGGCAATTGGTCGTGGCCGCGCTGGCGGATCTTGTCGGTCTCCGACCCCAGCAAGATCTCGATCAGGTGGCCCGCGCCGAAATTCTCGCCCGTGCGCAGCGCCGCCGACAGAGCCATGCGCACCGGCGTCGTTCCGTCAAAGACCTCGGCGGGCTTGTCGCACAGGTCGCAATTTCCGCATGGGGCAGCCTCTTCCCCGAAATATCCCAGCAGGGTCTGGCGTCGGCAGGTCAGCGCCTCGGCCAGGCCCAGCAGCGCGTTGAGGCGGCCATGATCGGCGGCGCGGCGTTCGGGCGGGGCCAGCCCCTCGTCGATCTGCTGGCGGCGAAAGCCGATGTCCTGCGGCCCGAACAAGGTCAGCGTCTCGGCGGGCACCCCATCGCGGCCGGCGCGACCGATTTCCTGGTAATAGGCCTCGATCGACTTGGGCAGGTCCGCATGGGCGACCCAGCGGATATCCGGCTTGTCGATGCCCATGCCGAACGCCACTGTCGCGCAGACGATCAGCCCGTCCTCTTGTTGAAAGCGTTTCTCGACGGCGCGGCGATCCTCGGCCTCCATCCCGCCGTGATAGTGGCACGCGTTATGGCCATCCTCGCGCAGCGCGGCGGCGAGCGTTTCGGTCTTGGCACGGGTTCCGCAATAGGCGATGCCCGATTGCCCCTTGCGCGCGGCGGCGAAGGCCATGATCTGGCGGCGGGGCTGGTCCTTGACGGCAAAGGCAAGATGTATGTTGGGCCGGTCGAAGCCGCGTAGAAAGGTTTGCGGCGCCTGCCCATCGAACAGCTTTTCCACGATCTCGGTGCGGGTTTCGGCATCGGCGGTGGCGGTAAAGGCCGCGAGCGGCACCCCCAACGCGCGGCGCAGATCGCCGATCCGCAGGTAATCGGGGCGGAAATCATGGCCCCATTGGCTGACACAGTGCGCTTCGTCCACGGCGATCAAGGTCACGCCCGCCTGTTTGAGCATCCGCTGCGCCCCGCCCGAGGCAAGCCGTTCGGGGGCCATGTATAGCAGCTTGCAACTGCCATCCTGCAAGGCGCGAAAGGCGGCGTCGGTCTCGTTCTCGGTATTGCCCGAGGTCAGCGCATGGGCGGCGACGCCGGCCTCTTGCAAGCCGCGCACCTGGTCACGCATCAGCGCGATCAGCGGGGAAATCACCACCGTCACGCCATCGCGAACCAGCGCGGGTAATTGGAAACACAACGACTTGCCCCCGCCCGTGGGCATGATCGCCAAGGTGTTGCGACCCGCGACCACGGCCTCGACGATGTCCTGTTGACCGGGACGGAAGGCATCGAAACCGAAGACATCTCGGAGGAGCGTGGCAGCGCCCATGCGGGGACCTGTTGGTTTGTTGACTGCTCGTTACCCAACAAATCCCACACCGGGATTCGGTGAACAAGTCCCGAAGCGTCAGATAATCAGGATGCGCAGCACCTCGAGCCCGATCAGCGCCACCAGCGGCGACAGGTCGATCCCGCCCATCTGGGGCAGCACGCTGCGGATCGGGGCGTAGATCGGCTCCATCAGGCGGTTCAGGCCGGACCAAACCTGGTAGACGAAAGGCTGCCGGATATTCAGCACCTGGAAGTTGATCAGCCAGCTCATGATAAAATGCACGATGATGAAAAAGCGCACGACGCCGATGAGCAGAAGCGCGATTTGCTGAAGATCATTCATGGTCCGGTCCTTTCCTTGCCCGTATCAACTAGGGGCGTGCGGGCGCGGGGGCAATCCCCATTGTGGCGCTCGGTCACGCCGGGTCAGTCTTGACCCTGCTGATGGGGCGCGGTTTACCTCGCGCCATGTATCCATTCCTTCGCATGTCCTGGCAGATGTCGCGCGCCCGCAAGGCGCCGCCCATGGGCCTTTGGGATACCCATGAAAGTCACCACATCTGCTGGCCTTGGGACCTGGACATCTGGATGGAGCTCAATAACGGCCGCACCCTGACCCTGTTCGACCTGGGCCGCCTGCCCATGGCGCAGCGCGTCGGAATGATCGACCTGTTGAAATCCCGCAAATGGGGGATGGCGGTGGCCGGGGCCTCGATCCGGTATCGCCGCCGGGTGCATGCGTTCTACAAGCTGACCCAGCGCACCCGCTGCGTGGGGTTCGATGAAAAATTCTTCTATCTCGAACAGGCCCTGTGGCGCAGCGACGGGGAATGCAGCAGCCATGCCCTGTTACGGATGGCCGTGACCGGCAAGGCCGGTATCGTGCCGCCCTCGGAAATGGCGCAGGCGTTGGGGCATGATGGGCCCTCGCCCGTTCTGCCCGACTGGGTCATTGCCTGGGGCGAAGCCGACGCCCAGCGCCCCTGGCCGCCGATGCCGGACTGACGCAACGCTTGCCAGACCGCGCCATAGCCTGTCTTATCAGCCATAAAGACGGGGGCGGGTATGGCGAGCACATTGCAGAAACGCGTTTGGGGCTGGATGGCCTTCGATTGGGCGACCCAGCCGTTCTACACGCTGGGGCTGACCTTCATTTTCGGACCCTATTTCGCCACCGTCGCGGCCGAGTTCTTTCTGACCAGCGGCATGACCGAACGCGCCGCCGACGCGCGGGCGCAGTCGCTGTGGTCGTTGGGCCAGATGCTGGCCGGGCTTTTCATCGCCTTCACCGCGCCAGTGCTGGGCGCCTATGCCGACAGCACGGGGCGGCGTCTGCCCTGGCTTGTCGCCTTTTCGGCGGTCTTCGTCGTCTGCACCGCCTTGCTGTGGTTCATGGTGCCCGACGGGTCGGCGACGATGTTTTGCCTGGTGGCCTTTTCCATCGCCTTCGTGGCGGCCGAATACGCGCTTGTCTTTACCAACGCTATCCTGCCCGGGTTGGGCGATCACGACGAGATCGGGCGCATCTCGGGGGACGGGGCCGCCATCGGATACTGGGGCGGCTTCGTGGCCCTGCTCATCTTTCTGCCGCTCTTCTTCGAGCTGAACGAGGGCAAGACCATGCTGGGGATATCGCCCGGGTTGGGGCTGTTGAACGGCATGGACCGCGAAGGAACCCGCGCGGTCGGCCCTTTCATCGCCGCCTGGTTCCTGATCTTCATGATACCCTACTGGCTGTACGTACGCGAGGACGAGGCCCCCAACCGCGCGGGCGGCATGGCCGCGGCCCTGCGCGACCTCAAGACATCCCTCGCCGGTGTGGTGCACCGCCGGAGCCTGTTGAACTTCCTGATTTCCTCGATGCTTTATCGCGATGCGCTGGCCGCGCTCTATGCCTTTGGCGGGGTTTACGCCGCGCTCGTGCTCGACTGGGGGCTGATGCAGATCGCGGCCTTCGGCATCATCGGCGTGGTCGCCGCCGCGGTCTCGACCTCGATCGCCGGGCGGGCGGATCGCAGGTTCGGCCCGCGGCCCGTGATCCATTTCTGCATCGTCACGCTGATGGTCGTCTGCGTCATCATCGTGGGCATGACCCGCGAACAGGTTCTTGGCATCCCGCTGCCGCCGGGCAGCCCGGTGCCGGACCTGCTGTTCTACATCTGCGGGTCGATCATCGGCGGCGCGGGCGGCGGCATCTACTCGGCCAGCCGGTC
>JAAAPD010000014.1 GCA_009908505.1 Alphaproteobacteria bacterium
GGCATCGACCTGCTGGCCGTCCGGCACCGTTTTGGAGCGCGGCTTTGCCGGGGTGGACGCCTTTGCCTCTTGCTTGGTCACGCCGGTCTTGTCCGCCGGTGCCTTGGTCTTGACTGGCTTGGCCGGGGCCCCGGATGCCTTGCCTTTGGCGGCCGTACCGCGCTTCCAGGGCGTCAGCACCGGCACCTCGGTCCCGTCGATGCGCTTGACGGTGTCGCCCAGATCATCCGCAATTTGCACGGAAGCGTTGTACTTGTAATGGCCTGATTCAAACTCCTTGAGCGATGTCAGGCCCTTGAGCGGCTCTGCCCCGAAGCGGCCGTTCTGCGGGCCGGGCGTTGGCACCTTGCCGGCGGCAAGCTCGTCGATGATCTCGGCCAGGCGTTCGGCGGTCAGGTCCTCGTAGTAGTCCTTGCCGATCTGGGCCATGGGCGCGTTGGCGCAGGCCCCCAGGCACTCGACCTCTTCCCAGGAAAAGTTGCCATCGGCGGACAGCGTGTGGGGCTTGTCGGCGATCTTTTCGCGGCAGACGCCGACCAGGTCCTCGGCACCGCAGATCATGCAGGACGTGGTGCCGCAGATCTGGATATTGGCAATACGGCCGACGGGCTGCAGCTGGAACATGAAATAGAACGAGGCCACTTCAAGCGCCCGGATATGGGCGAGGTCGAGCATGTCGGCCACGTATTCAATGGCCGGGCGGGACAGCCAGCCCTCTTGTTCCTGGGCCCGCCACAGAAGCGGGATGATCGCGCTGGCCTGGCGGCCCTCGGGATACTTGGTGATCTGCGCCTCGGCCCATTTCTGGTTGGCGGGCGTGAAAGCAAAGCTTTCGGGCTGGTCATGATGAAGGCGGCGGAGCATCGTTTCTTCGTCTTTCGTCGCTGGGGCGCCCGATCAGGAGCAGGCCTCGTTCGTCAGTTCGGCGGACATGTCGTCGCGCAACATCAACGCGCCGGACACATAGAGCTGTTCAACCACGGCACTCACGTCTTCGGGCGCGATCCCAGACGCTTCGAGGATGGTCTCGCCGTTTTCGGGCGTGATGACACAGCCGGCCTCCTCGATGGCCGTAATCATGGCCGCCACATCCTCGGGGTCGGGCTCTTGCTGGGCGATCGCCGGGGCGGCAAGGGCGCACAGGGCGATCGCGGCGGCGACACGGATCATCGGTCGACCTCGCCGAAAACGATGTCGAGCGATCCCAGGATGGCCGAGACATCGGCAAGCTGATAGCCCGTTCCAAGATGATCCATGGATTGCAGATGCGCATAGCCCGGCGCCCGGATCTTGGCGCGGTACGGTTTGTTGGTGCCGTCGGACACCAGGTAGACGCCGAATTCCCCCTTGGGCGCCTCGACACAGGCATAGACATGCCCCTCGGGCACCTTGAAGCCTTCGGTGTAAAGCTTGAAGTGATGGATCAACGCCTCCATCGAGGTCTTCATGTCCGACCGCGTGGGCGGGGTCAGCTTGCCGCGGGCCAGCACATCGCCCTGGTTTTCCGGCTCGCGCAGCTTGGCGCAGGCCTGGCGCATGATATGGGCCGACTGGCGCATCTCTTCCATCCGGCACAGGTAGCGATCATAACAGTCGCCGTTCTTGCCCACGGGGACCTGGAAGTCGAATTCGTCATAGCATTCATAGGGTTGCGCACGGCGCAGATCCCAGGCCAGGCCCGATCCGCGGACCATGACGCCGGAATAGGCCCAATCCTGGATGTCCTGCTCGTTGACGATGCCGATATCGACATTGCGCTGCTTGAAGATGCGGTTTTCCGTCAGCAGCTCGTTAATATCGTCCAGGACCTTGGGGAATTTCTCGGCCCAGGCGTCGATATCGTCGATCAGTTGCGGCGGCAGGTCCTGGTGGACGCCGCCGGGGCGGAAATAGGCCGCATGCAGGCGCGCGCCGCAGGCACGTTCATAGAAGATCATCAGGTCTTCGCGCGCTTCGAAACCCCAGAGCGGCGGCGTCAGCGCGCCGACGTCCAGCGCCTGTGTGGTGACGTTCAGCAGGTGGTTCAGGATGCGGCCGATCTCGCAATACAGAACGCGGATCAGGCTGGCGCGGCGCGGCACCTCGACCCCGGTTAGCTTCTCGATCGCCAGGCACCACGCATGTTCCTGGTTCATCGTGCCGACATAGTCCAGCCGGTCGAAATAGGGCAGGTTCTGCAGGTAGGTCCGGCTTTCCATCAGCTTCTCGGTGCCGCGATGCAGCAGGCCGATATGCGGGTCCACCCGTTCGACGATCTCGCCGTCCAGTTCCAGCACCATGCGCAGCACGCCGTGGGCCGCCGGGTGCTGCGGCCCGAAATTGATGTTGAAATTGCGGATCTTCTGTTCGCCGGTCTGGGCGTCCTCGAAGCCTTTGGTGCCGTCCATCATTTCGCCGATCCTTCGGTCTTTTCATCGCCGGGCAGGATGTAATCCGCGCCTTCCCAGGGCGACATGAAATCGAACTGGCGGTATTCCTGCACCAGGTTGACAGGCTCGTAGACGACGCGCTTTTCGACTTCGTCATAGCGCACTTCCGTATAGCCCGTGGTCGGGAAGTCTTTGCGCAGGGGATGCCCGCGGAAGCCATAGTCGGTCAGTATCCGCCGCAGATCCGGATGGCCCGAGAACAAGATACCGAACATGTCGAAGACCTCGCGCTCGAACCAGTTGGCCGACGGGTGGTTCTCGGTGATCGAGGCGACCATGTCGTCCTCGTGAATGCCCATGCGCAGGCGGATGCGCTGGTTCTGGTACATGGACAGGAAATGGTAGACCAGGTCGAACCGCTTGGCCCTGCCGGGATGGTCCACCGCTGTGATGTCGATCAGCGTCGTGAACTTGCAGGTCGCGTCGGTCTTGAGGAACTCGACGAAGCCCTTAAGGCTGGCCGGGGCCACATCCACGGTCAGCTCGTCCAGGGTGATTTCCCAGCCAAGGATGCTGTCGCCGCGCTTCAGCTCCAGGTGGGTGCCAAGGTCTTTGAGGGCTTCGGTCATGGATTGCGCCTTTAGCGGGTGATGGTGCCGGTCCGGCGGATCTTTCGGGCCAGTTGCAGAATGCCGTAAAGCAGCGCCTCTGCGGTCGGCGGGCAACCGGGCACGTAGATGTCGACCGGGACGACCCGGTCACAGCCGCGCACGACGGAATAGCTGTAGTGGTAATAGCCGCCGCCATTGGCGCAGGACCCCATGGAGATGACGTAGCGGGGCTCCGGCATCTGGTCATAGACCTTGCGCAGGGCCGGGGCCATCTTGTTGGTCAGCGTGCCGGCGACGATCATCACGTCCGATTGGCGCGGGCTGGCGCGCGGCGCGATGCCGAAGCGTTCGGCGTCATAGCGCGGCATCGAGGTGTGCATCATCTCGACCGCGCAACAGGCCAACCCGAAGGTCATCCAGTGCAGTGACCCGGTGCGCGCCCAGTTGATCAGGTCCTCGGACGAGGTGACAAGGAACCCCTTGTCCTGCAACTGCTTGTTCAGGTCCTGGGTGGCGACCTCGGTATCGGCACCGGCGGTATTCGCGCCATAGGGCGCCAAGGCCGAGGGGCCGGATTTCACGCGGGCGCCCTGCTGGCCGTCCCCCTGCACGTCCGTGACAAGCGGCTTGTCGTCGCTCACTCCCATTCCAGTGCCCCCTTCTTCCATTCATAGGCGAAGCCAACGGTCAGCACCACAAGGAACACCATCATCGACCAGAACCCGACCATGCTGATGTCCTGGAACGCCACGGCCCAGGGGAACAGGAACGCCACCTCGAGGTCGAAAATGATGAACAGGATCGAGACCAGGTAGAAACGCACGTCGAACTTCATGCGGGCATCGTCGAATGCGTTGAAGCCGCATTCATAGGCGCTGACCTTCTCCGGGTCCGGGTTGCGAACCGCCAGCACCACGGCGGCCAGCACAAGGACGAGGCCGATGCCGATTGCCAGGCCCAGGAAAATGATGATGGGCAGGTATTCCCTGAGAAACTCTTCCACGTGGCGGCTCCCTTAGGCGTGGGCGGGGCGGCGCAATAGCGGCTCGCCCGCTGCGATTGCCCCCTCATGTATCCCTGTGACCCAGAGGGGTCAACGCCATCGCCGGCGAAAGTTTGCGCGCAACACCCCCGCGCGGGGCGGTGTCGCGCTATCCGGGACCAGCCCGGCGCGCCCCGTCCAGCATCGAGGCGCTGACGCCCTTGATCAACCGCCGCCAGGCCCGTTCGCTGCGCGGCCCCCAACTGGCGCCCGATGCCCGGGCCAGCGCCGCGATCAGCGCCTCGGTCACGGCCGCGTAGTTCGCGGTCTCGACGCCTTTTGCCCGATGCAGCGCGCCCAGTTCCATCAGGTCGCGATGCAGCGCCTCGCGCTGGTCCAACTGGGCGACGGCAGAACTGAGCGTTTGGGCCAGCTTGGCGACCTGTGGCCCCATATCCTCGGAAAACAGGGCGCGCAGGTGGGGAGAGTTTTGGAAAAGGGTGTCATAGAAATCGGCCGCCAAAGGGACGAGGTCCATCGAGACCTGTTCGAAACTGTTCCGAACAAGGCGCATATCGGAATCGGTGAGGGCAAGGCAGGGCGCGTGACGTGTCATTGCTGGCAGGATCCGGCGAAATCCTTGCCGAGGATTTAACCGATCACGACTTGGCCCATTCCGCCGGCCGTTTTTCGAAGAAGGCCGCGATGCCCTCGGTCACCTCGCCGCTTTCCCAACGCCCTACCAGCGCCTCGATCGAGGCCTCGATGACCGCCGCATCCGGCGCGCTGCCCAGGCGCAGGGCCAGGCCCTTGGCATCGGCAACCGCCCCCGGCGCGCAGCACAGGTAGGGGGCCACCTCGGCCTCGACGGCGGCGTCCAGCGCCTCGGCGGCCACGACGCGCGAGACGATGCCCAGCCGTTCGGCCTCGGCCGCATCGAACAGGCGCGAGGACATGAAAACCTGCCGCGCCCGCCCCTCGCCCATGCGGGCGATGACGTAGGGGCCGATGGTCGCCGGGGTCAGGCCCAGCCGGGTTTCGGTCAACCCGAAACGCGCCCCGTCCACCGCGACGACCGTGTCACAGACACAGGCCATGCCGACCCCGCCGCCGAAGGCATTGCCGTGAACCCGCCCGATCAGCGGCTTCGGCACGGTGTTTAGCGCGCCCAGCATGCCGGCCAGCTTGCGCGCCGCGGCCGCACGGGCGGCGGCGTCCGCCTCGACCTGTAGCTTCATCCACCCCAGGTCGCCGCCCGCACAGAACGTCTTGCCGCGCGCGGCCAGCACCACCACGCGCACCGTTTCATCACCGCCCAGCGCCTCGGCGGCTGTCGTGATCTCCTCGATCATCTGCGCCGACAGGGCGTTGTGTTTCCCGGGCCGGTCGAGCCAGAGGGTCGCGACACCGCGCGGATCCGTCTCGATGGTAAGGGTGTCGTAATCGCTCATGCCGTCCCTTTCATGCCCCGCGTGAATGCCGCGGCCTTGTCCAGGGCCACAGGGTCCAACCCGGACTCGTAGCCCAGCGCGGCCAGCCGGGCCTGCACCGCGCCCGTTGCCACGTTGCCCGAGGCGCCGGGCGCATAGGGGCACCCGCCCAGCCCCGCGATGGCGGCGTCGAAGACCCGCAGGCCGCGGTCCAGCGCCGCCTCGATATTGTCAAGAGCCCGCCCGCTGGTGTCGTGGAAATGGCCCGCCAGAATCGTCGCGGGCGCCTCGTCCAGCACCGCGTCCAGCATCGCGTCGATCCGGTCTGGCGTACCCTGCCCGATCGTGTCGCCGAGGGAAATCTCGTAGCAGCCCATGGCGCGCAGCGCGGCCACGACGCGGGCCACCTGTCTCGGCGGCACTGGTCCGTCATAGGGGCAGTCCGTCACGCAGGACACGTAGCCGCGCACCGGCACACCCGCCTCTTGCGCGGCGCGGGCCACGGGGGCGAAACGATCCAGGCTTTCCGCGATGCTGGCGTTGATATTGGCCTTGGAAAACCCTTCCGATGCCGACCCGAACACCGCCACCTCATCCGCCCCGGCGGTCAGTGCATCCTCAAGCCCGCGCATGTTGGGGGTCAGCGCGGCATAGCGAACGCCGGGCGCCCGGGTGATCCCGGCCAGCACCTCGGCGCTGTTGGCCATTTGCGGCACCCATTTCGGGCTGACGAAACTGCCGCATTCGATGCGCCGAAACCCGCAGGCCGACAAAAGGTCGACCAGCGCGATCTTCTCGGCCACCGAAACATGGCGCGGGTCGTTCTGCAGGCCGTCGCGTGGGCCGACCTCGAATATCTCGACGCGCTCAGCCACGCGGGCCCTTCCAGGGCGGATAGAAATCTCGGGCATAAAGCCGGTTGCCCTCGTCCTCGGGCGGCAGGGATTTCTTGAAATCCTCGCGTTCCGTGATCCGCTGGTACCACTTGGCCAGTTCGGGATAGCCGTCCAGCTTCACGAAGTGCTGCCCCATGTAGACGGCCTGTCCCACCCCGATATCGGCCGCCGAAAAGCCCGAGGTCAGGATGTAGTCACGATTCTCAACGGGGGTCGACAGGCGGCCCTCGATCACCTCGTAGCATTTCGCCAGGCGCCGCGCTTCCAGCTTCATCACCGTGGGCGAGCGCATGCTGTCCTCGAAAATGGCGATGTGCTGCTGGGTCAGGGCGGCGGTGTGCTGGGTGATCGTTTCCGCGAAATGGATCCAGACCAGCCAGTCCATCCGGTCAAGGTCGCCCGGGGGACGGCCCATCCCGGCATCCGGAAAGGCCTCGCACAAGTATTCGGCGATGGCGCCCGTCTCGGTCATCACCTCGCCCTCGATCTCCAGCGCGGGCACGCGGCCCAGCGGGTTGAGCGTGCGATAGGCATCCGTGCGCAACGTGTCGTCGAACGGATAGAGAACCAGGTCGAAATCGACCTCCAGCTCGTGCAGCAGCCAGAGCGTGCGCATCGAGCGGGTCTGGTGACAGTGATGCAGGCGGATCATGTTTCGGCCTTCTCCAGTTCGATCAGTGGGGTCCCGGCGGCGACCTGTGCCCCAGCCTGCACGGCGATGCGGGCGATGCAACCGTCGCGCGGGGCGCGCAGGACATGTTCCATCTTCATCGCCTCCAGCACGGCAAGGCGGTCGCCCGCAGCCACCAGCTGGCCCTCGGCCACGGCCATTTCCCGCAAAAGGCCCGGCATCGGCGCCTCGATCGTGTCGCCATGGGCCCCGGCAAAGGCCGCCCGTTCCAGCAGATCGACCTGGGTGATCTCGTGGGTGGCCTCGGCAAAGACCGTGACCGCGTTGCCATGCCGCAGGGCCGGCCAGGCCGCCTGCCCGTCGAACCGCCAGGCGCCGCCCTGCCGGGCCGCGCGCACCTGCTGGTCGGCGACGATCACGCGGGCGCTGTCCGCCCCCTCCATGATCAGGGTGCAAGGCCCCGCGCTGGTCTCGATCCGGCGGCGCAGCGGCGCCCAGAGCGTGAACCCCTGCCCCGGGTCTGCCAGCATCAGCACCGCTTGGGCGATCACCTGCGGGCCGGGCGCGGGGGCCTCGGTCAGGGTGTCGATGTCACGGGCGATCAACCCGGTATCGACATCGCCGGCCGCAAAGCCCGCGTGCAGGGCCAATGCCTTCAGGAAAGCAAGGTTCGTGACGGTCCCGGCCACCTGTGTGCGGGACAACCCGCGCACAAGCGCGGCAAGCGCGCTGTCCCGGTCGGCGCCATGCGCCACCAGCTTGGCGATCATCGGGTCGTAATAGGGGGTGAGTTCGTCGCCCGCGTCAACACCGCTGTCAGCGCGCACGCCCTCGGGAAAGACCAGATGCGCCAGCCGCCCCGTGGCGGGCAGAAAGCCGGCCGGAACGTCCTCGGCATAGAGCCGCGCCTCGAAGGCGTGACCGGATAGCGCCAGGTCATCCTGCGCGGCGGGCAACCGCTCGCCCGCGGCCACGCGCAACTGCCAGTCCACCAGGTCCACCCCGGTGACCAGTTCGGTGACCGGGTGTTCCACCTGAAGGCGTGTATTCATTTCCATGAACCAGAACCCGTCGGTGCGCAGCCCGCCTGCGGCATCGACGATGAATTCCACCGTGCCCGCCCCCTTGTAGCCGATCGCCTCGGCCGCGCGGACGGCGGCGGCGCCCATGGCGCTGCGCACTTCCGTGGTCATGCCCGGCGCGGGGGCTTCCTCGATCACCTTCTGGTGGCGGCGCTGCAGGGAACAGTCGCGTTCGAACAGGTGCACCGCCCGTTCGCCGTCGCCGAAAACCTGCACCTCGATATGGCGCGGGGTCTCGATGTATTTCTCGATCAGCATGTCGGTATTGCCGAAGGCCGCCCCGGCCTCGGCCCGGGCGCTGGCCAGCGCCTCGTCGAACACGGGCGCGTTTGCGACGATCCGCATCCCCTTGCCACCGCCGCCCGCCACGGCCTTGAGCATCACCGGATAGCCAACGCGCGCGGCTTCATCCCGCAGCCGGGCATCCGATTGGTCACTGCCATGGTAGCCCGGCACGACGGGCACGCCCGCCTCCGCCATCAGGGCCTTGGCGCGATCCTTGAGGCCCATGGCCCGGATCGCCTGCGCCGACGGGCCGACAAAGACCAGCCCGGCCGCCTCGACCGCCTCGACGAAATCGGGGTTTTCCGACAGGAAGCCATAGCCGGGATGGATCGCGCCCGCCCCGGTTTCTAGGGCGGCGGCGATGATGCGGTCGCCGCGCAGGTAGCTTTCGACCGGTGCGGCCCCGCCGATCCGCACCGCGGTATCGGCCAGGCGCACATGCAGCGCGTCGCGGTCGGCATCGGAATACACCGCCACGCAGCGCAGGCGGCGGGCCTGGGCCGAGCGGATGACACGGCAGGCGATCTCGCCCCGGTTGGCGATCAGAAGCGTGTCGAACATGGCGCTACTCTCCGTCCTTGTCCCCGTCCAGCACCGAGTATTTCCGGTAGCGATGGCGGTAGATGAAATTCGGCCGATCGCCTTCGACCAGGTAGAAGATGATGGCCACCGACGCGATCCCGTCGAACAGCAGCAGCAGGTCGGGATCGGCCCCCACGTTGCGCACGAAGGCATAGAGGTTGAATCCCGCCATCACCAACGTCACCACCACAGCCCAAGGCATCCGCGCCCAAAGGCCCAGCCCGGCCAGGATCGGCAACACACCGCCCAGCACGATCACCCCCGCCGCGTATCCCGCGCCCCAAAAGACCCACAGCTTGAACAGGCCGATCGCCACGAGATAGCCGGCGATGACCCGCAGCGCGAGAGTGAGCTGCCCCTTGGGATGGGCGCGCGCGGTTTCGGGGTCGACATGAACCCAGGGTATGCCGGAATAGGTGTCGGGCTTTTCGTCGTCGCTCATGCGGCGGCTCCTTTCAGCTTTTGGCACCACGAGATGTCACCGCGCAGGTAGGGCCGGGCAAGGCCCGCGTCGATGAGCCGATCTGCCACGGGTGCGCCGTCCACCAGCACCCGTCCCAGCGCCCGGCCGTAGCGGCCGGTTTCGCCCGACAGCGCGATTTCGATCCCCCCTGCAAGGTAAAGCCGCCACCGCAGGGACAGGCCGGCGCGCACGGCCAGCAGCCGTTCCTGCCAGCAATCGCCGCGCAGCTCGGGCGTGTCGATGGCCGCCAGGCGCAGGCGCTTCTGGGGCGCCTTGGCGCAGGTCATGGCCAGCGTGTCGCCGTCGATCACCCGCACCACGCGGCAATCGCCCTCGGCCTTCATCCAGCCGTTCACGTAATCCGCCACCAACGGCGCAGCGATGACCACGAAGACGAACGCCGCGATGCGCCCCACCGGCCGCCGGCCCCGGCCGGGACCGCGATAGCCGCGCATGCGCGGCATCAGGTTGCGCCGCAGAACCATTACATGCGGAACACGCCGAAGCGCGTCTCCTTGATGGGGGCGTTGAGAGCGGCGCGCAGCGACAGGGCCAGCACCTTGCGGCTGTGGCGCGGGTCGATCACGCCATCGTCCCAGAGCCTGGCACTGGCATATAGCGGGTGCGACTGTTCCTCGAACATGTCGATGGTGGGCTGTTTGAAGGCCGCCTCGTCCTCGGCGGACCATTCCCCGCCCGCACGCTCGATCGCGTCACGCTTGACCGTGGCCAGCACGCCCGCCGCCTGTTCCCCGCCCATCACGGCGGTGCGCGAGGTCGGCCAGGTCCAGATGAAGTTCGGGCTGTAAGCCCTTCCGGCCATGCCATAATTACCGGCCCCGAATGACCCGCCGACGATCATGGTGATCTTGGGCACGGCGGTCGTCGCCACCGCCGTGACCATCTTGGCGCCGTGCCGGGCGATGCCCTCGTTCTCGTATTTGCGGCCCACCATGAAGCCGGTGATGTTCTGCAAGAAAATCAACGGGATCTTGCGCTGGCTGCACAGTTCGACGAAATGCGCGCCCTTCTGGGCGGCCTCGGAAAACAGAACGCCGTTATTGGCGACGATGCCGCACGCCATCCCCTCGATCCGGGCGAAGCCGCAGACCAGCGTCTCGCCGAAGCGCGCCTTGAACTCGTCGAAACCGCTGGCGACGTCGGGGCCGTCGACGATGCGGGCGATCACCTCGCGGATGTCATAGGGCGTGCGAAGGTCGGCCGGGATCACGTCGAACAGGTCGTCCATGGGCCGGGCCGGCGCCGTGTCGGCCGTGCCCGGCGCCTCGCCTCCCGCCTGCCCGAGGTTGCGCACCGCCCGGCGGACCAGCGCCAGGGCATGGGCATCATCCTCGGCCAGGTAATCGACCACGCCGGACAGCCGGGTATGCACGTCGCCGCCGCCCAGGTCCTCGGCCGTGACTTCCTCGCCCGTCGCGGCCCTCACCAGCGGCGGGCCGGCAAGGAAGATCGTGCCCTGTTCGCGCACGATGATCGACACATCGGCCATGGCCGGCACATAGGCGCCCCCGGCGGTGCAACTGCCCATGACGGCGGCGATCTGGGGGATGCCGGCCGCGCTCATCTGCGCCTGGTTGTAGAAGATGCGCCCGAAATGGTCGCGGTCGGGGAAAACCTCGTCCTGGTTGGGCAGGTTGGCCCCGCCGCTATCCACGAGGTATATGCAGGGCAGATGGCATTGTGCCGCGATCTCC
The DNA here is from genome assembly GCA_009908505.1 of Alphaproteobacteria bacterium. GTDB lineage: Bacteria > Pseudomonadota > Alphaproteobacteria > Rhodobacterales > Rhodobacteraceae > Salibaculum. The sequence continues at coordinate 11,047 of JAAAPD010000014.1, forward strand.
TGGGCGCGCAGGTGTTTCTTGACGGTCATCGGGTAGTAGGTACCGCCCTTCACCGTCGCGTCATTGGCCAAAACCATGACCTGCCGCCCCTCGACCCAGCCGATGCCCGCGATCACCCCGGCGCAGGGCGCGGCCCCGTCATACATGCCATGGGCCGCCGTCGCGCCGACCTCGAGGAAATCCGAACCGGGGTCCAGCAGGTTCGCGACCCGCTCGCGCGGGGGCATCTTGCCGCGCGCCACATGGCGCGCGCGGGCCTTCTCGCCACCGCCCTCGGCGGCCTGCGCCGCCGCCTCGGCCACCCGGGCCAGCGCCGCTTCGTGGTCTTGTCTCATTGCATATGGGTCCAAAGGAATTTGAGGTGAATGGTCCGCTGCGCGGTCATGTCCAGATGGCAGGAGGCACCCGCGATCTGCCGCATGGTCCCCACCCCCCATTGCGCATGGGCAAAGCCGCATTCGGCATCGCGAAACGGGATCCAGGCGCGTTGCGCCGCGCGCAAGGCGTCGGCCATGACCGCGAATTCGGGGGCATACTCGGCCTCGGCGGCATCGGCGGCCTGCGCCGCCGCCATCGCCTTGCGGTATTCGCGATTGAGCAGCGCGTCCCAGGCCGCGTGCTCGGCCAGGGTGCAGAGCGTCATGCCTGCGGTGGTCTGGCCATCCTCTTCCGCCGTCATGCAGGCCGCGGCGAAGCGGCCGATACAGGCCTGCGCCGCCTGTGCATCCGCGGCGGCCTCGAGGCAGGCCGGAACCCCTTCCATGTAGTGCGCCAGCCCGGAGACCTGTGGCTGCGGCCCGGCCCGGGCGACCGTGCCCAGAAAGCCAAGAACAAGGGCAAGGGCCAGTTTCATTCGCCCATGTCCTTTTTCAGTTGGTCCAGCTCGCGCTCGATGAAATAGGATATGATCGAGCGGATGATGACCAGCAACAGCAGGAACAGAAGGTCGGAAAAGGCCAGGCTGAGCGCCGTGTGAACGACATCGGTGACGATGAACAATTCCAGGCCGGCCAGGATGTAGCGGCCCAGCTCGATACGCTCTCGATTGGTTTTGCGCACCCGGTCGGCCCCGCTGCGCGTGATCTCGGCCCGGCCGACGACGACGATGAACCGCACCGCCCCCAGCACCAGCAAAAGGCACGCGAAGATGTCGATGATCGCCGCCGCCCATTGAAGCGTATCGACCAGCCAGGGCAACCGCCCGTGCAGGATACCGTCGGTCTGCTGCAGGTCGATCAGGGACCCCATGGTCAGCCCATCGCCCCCATCAATTCACGACCGATCAGCATGCGGCGGATCTCGGAGGTGCCGGCGCCGATCTCCATCAGCTTGGCATCTCGGAACAGGCGGCTGACCGCGCTGTCATTCATGAAGCCCGCACCGCCCATGGCCTGCACCGCCTGGTGCGCCTGTACCATGGCCTGTTCCGAGGCATAGAGGCAGCAGCCAGCGGCGTCCTGGCGAGTGATCCGACCGCCGTCACAGGCCTTGGCGGCCTCGTAGACATAGGCCCGGGCCGAGTTCAGCGCGACATACATGTCGGCGATCTTACCCTGCATCAGCTGGAAATTCCCGATCGGCTGGCCGAACTGCTTGCGCTCGGACAGATAGGGCATGATCTCGTCCAGACATGCGGCCATGATGCCGGTGCCGATCCCGGCCAGCACCACGCGTTCGAAATCGAGACCCGACATCAGCACGCGCACGCCTTTGCCCTCTTCGCCCAGCACGTTTTCGAAGGGCACTTCCACGTCCTCGAAGACCAGTTCGGCGGTGTTGGAGCCACGCATGCCCAGCTTGTCGAAATGGGGCGAAGTGCTGAAGCCCTTCATGGTCTTCTCGACCAGGAAAGCGGTGATGCCCTTCGGTCCGGCCTCGGGGTCGGTCTTGGCATAGACGACCAGCGTATCGGCATCCGGGCCGTTTGTGATCCAGTACTTGTTGCCGTTCAGCCGGTAGTGATCGTTGCGCTTCTCGGCCTTGAGCGACATCGACACCACGTCGGACCCGGCCCCGGCCTCGGACATGGCCAGCGCGCCGACATGATCCCCCGACACCAGGCCAGGCAGGTATTTGCGTTTCTGGTCCTCGGTCCCGTTCAACTTGATCTGGTTGACGCACAGGTTGGAGTGGGCGCCGTAGGACAGCGACACGCTGGCGCTGGCGCGGGCGATCTCCTCGATCGCGACCACGTGCGCCAGATAGGACATTCCCGCCCCGCCATACGCCTCGGGCGTGGTGATGCCCAGCAGGCCAAGCTCGCCCATCTCGGGCCAAAGCGCGGGCGGAAAGGCGTTGCTGGCGTCAATCTCGGCGGCCATGGGCTTGACGCGCTCCTGTGCCCAGCGATGCACCATGTCGCGCAGGGCATTCACGTCTTCGCCAAGGTCGAATTCCAGTGATGCGGTGAACATCCGTCGGGCCTCATTTATTGAACGATTGTTCAATTCTATGCCGCTACGAACGATTCCGTCAATCACCTATCTCGATGCCGAAGTCGGACAGGTCCAGCCGCCGCGCGTTGTCCCGTTCCTGCGGGGTCAGCGGAAATCGGGCCAGCATCTGTCGGAAATGGTGGTGCAGCCGCGCGCCCCAGTCACGCCGCAGGTGCGCCATCATGCGTTCATGGGCCTCGATCCAGGTCTGACGGCTGTAATCGTCGTCGATGGTCGGGCGCGGGTTCGGGCGGGCCGGGCCGCGCATCTGCCGCGTGGCCGCTTCCCTCTCCTGCACCAGGGTGCGAGTGATGTCGGCCAGGGTGTGAAACAGCCAATCCTCAGGGTCGGGCAGATCCCTGGGGACATCGGGCGCGTTGGGCGCTGCACCAATCCGGGCAAGCGCATCGCGCAGCTCTGCCGCAACATCCGCCCGGTTCACTGGGCCGCAACCCCGGCCTGCCACACCGCCCCGACCTCGGCGCGGATAATTCGGGCGATCTGGGCGCAATCCTCTGTCGAAATGGTCAGCGGCAGGCGCATGTCGACGATGCCTCGCAGCACCCTGTCGCTGGCGGGCATCGGTTCGGACGGGGCATACCGCCAGCTGTCATAGCGGCTGGTAAAGCCGTGTGGTTCATCGGCCCCGAACCACTTGAGCTCCACCCCGCGGCGGGCGCAGCGGGCCAGCACCTCTTCGATCGCCGGACCGGACCAGTCGAGCAACAGGAACTGGTAGGACGAAGCGACGAACTGCTCGGCTTCGGCCCGGTCGATCCGGGTCAGACCGGGGGTGTCGGCCAGGCCGTGCTCCATCGCCCTGTGTAACGCGTTCCAGCGGGCGCATTGCCGATCCAGGTCGGCCAGTTGCGGCCGCAGGATCGCCGCGCGCAGGTTGTCCATTCGGCCGGACACGTTCGGGGTCTCGTACTTGATCCGCGCAAAGGTCTCGGGCGGCGGCGCGGCGCGGTGCCGGTCGAACAGCATGTAGGACCCCGAAAGCATGATCGCGCGGGCCATCGCCTCGGCATCGTCGGAGACCAGCAAGCCGCCCTCGCCGGAATTCATGTGCTTGTAGGTCTGGGTCGAATAGCAGCCGAACCTGCCCCAGCGCCCGGACGGCGTGCCGTTCCAGGCCGCCCCCATCGTGTGGGCGCAATCCTCGATCAGGGTCAGGTCATGGGCCGCGCACAGCTCCATCAGCCGGTCCATGTCGCAGATATGCCCGCGCATGTGGGACAGCATCAATACATCGGCCTGACCAGCCTTCGCCGCAAGGTCATCGAGGTCGATCACCAGCCCCTCGGTCACGCCGACGAAGACCGGCACAGCGCCCACGCCGGCAATGGCGCCGGGCACCGGGGCCAGGGTAAAGGCATTGGTCAGCACTCTGTCACCGGGGCCGACACCGCTAGCGCGCAAGGCCGCGGCCAGCGCATAGCCGCCCGAGGCCACGGCAAGGCAATAGGCCGCCCCGACCGACGCGGCGAATTCCTCTTCCAGCAGGGCGGTTTCGGCCACTTCGCCCTCGGCCACGTTGTAGCGGTGCAGCCGCCCGTGGCGCAGAACGGCCAGCGCCGCCTCGATCCCGGCCTCGGGGATCGGCTCCTGCTGGGTGAAGCTGCCTTTGAAGACTTCGTCCATCTGCCTGTTTTGCGGGGTCGCGGGGCGCCCGTCAATGGGGCGCCATGTCGGTTTCGGAACAGATTCGGGGCTCGATTGCCCCCAGCCTTGGACCATGACACCGCTCGACCTGGTTCATGATCTTCGTTGGGACGACCTGCCCGCCGCGCTGCAGGCACGGCACCTTCTGGGGCTGCTCGACCTTGTCGGCGTTGCCGCGGGCGGGGCCGAAACGCGCCTGTCGCGGATCATCCGCGACCACGCCGCCGAAAGCTTCGGCGGGGGGATCTCGATGCTGTTCGATGGCCGCACGGCATCCGCGCCGGGGGTCGCGCTGGCCGCCGGCATGACCACCGACGCGCTCGACGGCCATGACGGGTTCAATCCGGCCAAGGGGCATATCGGCTGCCCGCTCTTCGCCGCGATCCTGCCGCTGGCACGGGGCAAGCCGGGCACCGAGATGCTGGCCGCCTGGGCGTTGGGATACGAGTTCGGCGCCCGCGCCTCGGTCGCCCAGCATGCCACGGTGGGCGACTATCACAGCTCTGGAAGCTGGGGCGCAGTCACCGCCGCCGCCGCGGCCGCGCGCCTTCTGGGGCTGACGCGGGACCAGACGCGCCACGCGCTGGGGATCGCGGAATACCATGGCGCGCGCAGCCAGATGATGCGCTGTATCGACCACCCGACAATGGTCAAGGACGGGTCCGGGTGGGGCGCGATGGCGGGCGTTTCGGCCGCGCAGCTGGCGGCCAAGGGCTTTACCGGCGCGCCCGCGATCACCGTCGAGGACGCGCCCGACCATTGGTCCGACCTGGGCACCCGCTGGTACGGGTTGGAGCAGTATTACAAGCCCTACCCGGTCTGCCGATGGGCTCAGCCTCCGGTCGAAGGGGTCCTGGCGCTGGCGCGCGCCCACGGGCTGGCCTCGATCGACGTGGCCCGGATCGAGATCGAGACCTTTCACGAATCCACCCGCCTGGCCTCGTCCGAACCGGGCACCACGGAAGAGGCGCAATACTCGACCTCGCTCCCCTGCGCCGTCGCACTTGTGCATGGCGATGTCCGCCCCGAGCATATCGCCGATGACGCGCTGCGCGATCCCGAAATCCTGCGCCTGTCCCGGTCCATGACCTTTTCCGAAAGCGACACCGCCAACGCCGCCTTCCCGCAGCGCCGCTTCGCCCGCACGACGCTTGTTCTGAAGGACGGAACGCGGTGTCAGGGGGACTGGACCGAGTCGCGCTGGGATCCCGGTTCGCCCCCCTCTGCGGCCGAATTGCACCAGAAGTTCCGTGCACTTGCCGATCCGCGGCTGGGCCGGGACAGGGCCCGCATGATCACCGATGCGATCGCCGGCCTGCCTGGCGGGCCCTTCGACCGGCTGGCCGGGTTGCTGGTTCAGCCGATCAGGCGGCGCACCTCGGCGGCCAGGTCATCGTAACGGTCGATCAAACCGTCCGGCCCCATATCGCGCACGCCCTGCCCATGCGGCCCGAAGGTGACCAGGATCACCGGGATACCTGCCGCATGGCCGGTATCGCGATCGGTCACCGTGTCTCCGATCAACACCGAGCGCGCCACGTCCCCGCCTGCCCGCTCGACTGCCGCCAGGTAAGGCGCGGCATCGGGTTTGCGTGTCGGCAATGTATCGGCCCCGATGAGCGACGCGAAGAGCCCCCGCACGCCGAGGCTGTCCAGCAGCCTGTCGGCCAGCCCCTCGGGCTTGTTCGTGCACACGCCCACCGCATAGCCGCCCGTGCGAAGCCCTTCGACCGCCTCGACCACGCCGGGAAACAGCGTGGTGTGGATGTCCAGCGCCTGCCCGTAATAGTCCAGCAGGCGCGGATATTGCCGGTCGATCTCGTCGGGGCCGTGGCCCCCCGTGCGTTTGAAGCCCAGCGTCAGCATCGCCCGCCCGCCGCGCATCGCGGTTCCGGCATCCGCAAGGGGGTCGAGCACGTCGCCCAATCCCAGATCGCGAAAGCACGCATTGGCGGCAGCGACAAGGTCGCCGCTGGTATCGGCCAGTGTGCCATCGAGGTCGAATATCACGGTGCGCATGGGCGATCTCCGGCTTGGTTTCGCCTTCTGTAACCTGACGACACGGGATGTGAAGCCCCTTGGCTTGCCAAGACCGGCATGAACGATAGAAGGGGCGCAAACGAGCACGAGGTGGGGCGGTATGGCCACAGCACTGGTAATCCTGGCCGCGGGCAAGGGCACGCGGATGAATTCGGACCGGCCCAAGGTCCTGCACGAGGTCGCCGGCGCACCGATGCTGGTGCATGCCATGCGCGCGGGTGCGGCGCTGGACCCCGACCGGACCATCGTCGTGGCCGGGCACGGCGCGGGCGCCGTCGAAGCGGCGGCGCGGGGGTGGGATGCCGAGGTCGAGATCGTGCTGCAGGCCGAACAGCTGGGCACCGGCCACGCGGTACGGCAGACCCGCGACGCGCTCGCCGATTTCGATGGGGACGTGATCGTGCTTTACGGCGACACCCCGTTCATCCGTCCCGAAACACTCTCGGCCATGCAGGCGGCCCGCGCAAAAAAAGACGTGGTGGTCCTGGGGTTCGACGCGGTCGATCCGGGTCGATACGGCCGCTTGAAGATGTCCGGACAATCCCTTGATGAGATTATTGAGTTCAAGGACGCCACCGAGGCGGAAAAGGCCATCACCCTGTGCAATTCCGGCGTCGTGGCCGCCGATGCGGCAACGCTGTTTTCCCTGCTCGAAGCCGTCGGAAACGACAATGCCAGCGGCGAATACTACCTTACCGACATCGTCGGGCTGGCGCGCAAGCAGGGCCTGTCGGCCACGGTCGTGACCTGTGACGAGGCCGAGACCCTCGGCGTAGATTCCCGCGCCGCCCTTGTCAGCGCGAATGCCATCTACCAGGGCCGGGCCCGGGCCGAGCTGATCGCGGCGGGCGTGACTGTGTTGGCGCCCGACACGCTGCACCTGAGCTTTGACACCGCGATCGGCCCCGACACCGTGATCGAGCCGAACGTGGTCTTCGGACCCGGCGTCACCGTGGAAAACGGCGCGACGATCCGGGCCTTCAGCCACCTGGAGGGATGCCATGTCGCGCGCGGCGCAGTGGTCGGCCCCTATGCCCGGCTGCGCCCCGGCGCGGAATTGTCCGAAGATGTGCGCATCGGCAATTTCGTCGAGATCAAGAACGCCCAAATTCATGCCGGGGCCAAGGTCAACCACCTGTCCTATATCGGCGATGCCGAGCTGGGCAAGAAAACCAATGTCGGGGCGGGAACGATCACCTGCAATTACGATGGTGTCTCCAAACATCGCACGGTGGTCGGCAAGAACGTCTTTCTGGGGTCAGACACGATGCTGGTGGCGCCGGTCACGCTGGGCGATGACAGCATGACCGCGACCGGCACCGTCATCACCCATGATGTGCCGGATGGCGCCATGGCCGTAGGCCGGACGCGGCAGGAGAACAAGCCGGGCTTCGCCCGCAAGATGTTCGAAAAGTTAAAGTCAGCCAAGGCAAGACGCGAAAAAGGTGTCAAATAATGTGTGGAATTGTAGGGGTTCTGGGTACGCACGAGGCCGCGCCAATTCTTGTCGACGCGTTGCGGCGGCTGGAATATCGCGGCTATGACAGTGCCGGTATCGCAACCGTGGCCGGGGGCCGGCTGGACCGGCGCCGCGCCGTCGGCAAGCTGGTCAACCTGCAGGACCTTTTGGTCCATGACCCGCTGACGGGCAAGGCCGGGATCGGCCATACCCGCTGGGCCACCCACGGCGCGCCGACACTGACCAACACACATCCGCACCGTTCCGGGCGAGTCGCCGTCGTCCACAATGGCATCATCGAGAATTTCCGCGACCTGCGCGCCGAACTAGGCGCGCTTGGGATCGATCATCAGACCGAGACCGACACCGAAACCGTCGCCCTGCTGGCCGAACACTACCTGGACGCAGGCCGTGATCCGCGCGCCGCGGCCGAGGCGACCATCGCGAGGCTGGAGGGCGCCTATGCCTTGTGTTTCCTGTTCGACGGGGAAGACGACCTGCTGATCGCGGCGCGCAAGGGCAGCCCGCTGGCCATCGGCCATGGCAAGGGCGAGATGTTCGTGGGATCGGACGCCATCGCACTGGCCCCCATGACCGACCGGATCACCTACCTGGAAGAAGGCGACATCGCCATCATCACCCGCGACACGCTGGAAATCCGTGATGCCACGGGGGAACTGGCCAATCGTGAGATCAAGCAGATCCAGATCGACGCGGCCCAGGTGGACAAAGGCGGCCACAAGCATTTCATGGCCAAGGAAATCGCCGAACAGCCTTCGGTCCTGACCTCGGCGCTGAACTATTACGTGGATGAAAATGGCATCACCCTGCCCGATCCCGGGCTGGACTTCGCGGGGATCGAACGGCTGACCATGGTCGCCTGCGGCACTGCCTATTTCGCCTGTCTGACCGCGAAATACTGGTTCGAACAGCTGGCCGGTATCCCGGTCGAGGTCGATGTGGCGTCGGAATTCCGCTATCGCGAACCCCCGATCGGACCCGGCACCGTGGCGCTTTTCGTCAGCCAATCGGGCGAGACCGCCGATACGCTGGCCGCCCTGCGCTATTGCCGGGACAAGGCCGACCGCATCGTGTCGGTGGTCAATGTCGCCGAAAGCTCGATCGCGCGCGAAAGCGACCTGCCCCTGCCGATCCTGGCCGGGGCCGAGATCGGGGTCGCCTCGACCAAGGCCTTCACCTGCCAGTTGACAGTGTTGGTCACGCTTGCGCTCAAGGCGGCGCGGGACAAGGGCCGGATCGATGATGCCGAATTGGCCAACCATGTGGCCGACCTGCGTGGTTTGCCCGGGCTGATGAACATTGCCCTGGGCCAGGCGGAAAGGACCCGCGCCCTTGCGCGCAAGCTGGCCGAAGCCCGTGACATCCTGTTCCTGGGGCGTGGGCCAATGTATGCCCTTGCCCATGAAGGCGCGCTGAAACTCAAAGAAATCAGCTATATACATGCCGAAGCTTATGCTTCCGGCGAGTTGAAGCACGGGCCCATCGCGCTTGTCGACAAGTCCGTGCCGGTGATCGTCATGGCGCCGACGGACGGGCTGTTCGACAAGACCGTGTCGAACATGCAGGAAGTCATGGCGCGGGGCGGCAAGGTGCTGCTGATCACCGATCGCAAGGGGGCGGATGCCGCCGCCGATGGCGTCTGGGAAACCCTCATCCTGCCCGAGGTGGACCCGGTGCTGGCCCCGATCCTCTATGCCATCCCCGCCCAGCAACTGGCCTATCATACTGCTGTCGCCAAGGGCACGGATGTGGACCAGCCGCGCAACCTGGCCAAGTCCGTCACGGTGGAATGATACCCGACGCGGCGCGCGCGGCGGAAAGCCGCCGGCGCGCTGGCAGGCCTTGAATGTCGCGGCGCCTTCCGCGAAACATCTCGAAAAGGCCGAGGACGACCGCGCTGTGCTGAACCTGACCCCGCAGATCAACCTTCTGGCCGAGCGTATTCACGAAATGCGCGGGGACGGCCGGATCCTGGTGGCCATCGCCGGCGCGCCGGGCAGCGGGAAATCCACCCTTGCCTCGGAGCTCGCCCGCCGCCTGAACGCCCAGAAATGCGCAACCTGCGTCGTCTCCATGGACGGCTTCCACCTGGACAACGCGATCCTGAGCGAGCGCGGGCTGCTTGTCCGCAAGGGCGCGCCGGAGACCTTCGACGGGGCGGGCTTTCTGCACCTGGCCCACCGCATGAAAGAACAGGTCGAGGTGATCGCGCCGGTTTTCGATCGCACCCGTGACATCGCCATCGCCGGGGCCGAGGTGGTTTCGGCCCGGACCGAGGTCGTACTGGTCGAGGGCAACTACCTGCTGTTCAACGAGGCCCCGTGGTTCAACCTGGCGTCCTTGTGGTCCCTCTCGGTGCGTCTGGAGGTGCCGATGGAGGACCTGCGGGCGCGGCTGATCCAGAGGTGGCTTCGGCTGGGCCATACCCGCGTGACCGCGACCCGGCGGGCCGAGGCCAATGACATCCCCAATGCCGAGGCGGTGATCAACCGCGCCCTTCCCGCCGATATCGTGCTGGACCCGGACGGGCGCGTTCTGAACACGCCATAGCGCCTCGGCGCGCAGGCGCATATGGTGGCCTCAAATGAGCATGACACCAGATATTGCCAGCGATTCGGAGCGCGCCTTTCTCGGCATCGAAACCTCGCTGACCGGACGGCGCTGGATCGGACCCAGCATCGAAGAGGACCGCTTGGCCGAAGGTATGGCGCAGGCCACCGCCCTTCCCCTGCCCGTCTGCCGCACGCTGGTCCGGCGCGGCGTCCCCGATGGCGAGGCGGCCGCCTTTCTCTCCCCCACCTTGCGCGACCTGCTGCCCGACCCGCGTAGCCTGCGCGACATGGACCGGGCCGCCGCACGGATCGTCGCAGCGGTGGACCGCCGCGACCGCATCGCGATCTTCGCCGATTACGACGTCGATGGCGGGTCCTCGGCGGCGCTACTGCTGTCCTGGCTGGGCGATCTGGGCCTGGGCGCGACGCTTTATGTGCCCGACCGGATCGACGAGGGTTATGGGCCGAACGTGCCCGCCATGCAGGCCCTGGCCCGCGACCATGATCTGGTCATTTGCGTCGATTGCGGCACGCTGAGCCACGAGGCCATCTCCGCTGCGCAAGGGGCCGATGTCGTGGTGCTGGATCACCACCTGGGCGGCGAGAGCCTGCCGCCCGCCCTGGCCGTGGTGAACCCCAACCGGCAGGACGAAAGTGGCGAGCTGGGCCATCTCTGCGCGGCCGCCGTGGTCTTTCTGATGCTGGTCGAAGCGACCCGCCAGCGCCGCGAAGCGGGCCGTGCCGGCCCCGACCTCATGGCGCTGCTGGACCTTGTGGCGCTGGCCACGGTGGCCGATGTCGCCCCGTTGCAGGGCGTCAACCGGGCCTTCGTGCGCCAAGGGCTAACCGTCATGGCCCGCCGCCAACGCCCCGGCCTGGTGGCGCTGGCCGACGTGGCCCGGATGGACACGGCGCCCAATGCCCATCACCTTGGGTTCCTTCTTGGGCCGCGGGTCAATGCGGGCGGACGGATCGGCAAGGCCGATCTTGGCGCGCGGCTTCTGGCCTGCACCGACCCTCGCGAGGCCGGGGCCATGGCCGCCAAGCTGGACGAACTCAACACCGAACGGCGCGAGATCGAGGACCAGGTGCGCGACGCCGCACTGGCGCAGGCCGAAGCGCGGGGCTTTGACGCGCCGCTGGTCTGGGCGGCGGGCGAAGGTTGGCATCCGGGCGTTGTCGGCATCGTCGCCTCGCGCCTGAAGGAACGCACCAATCGCCCGGCCATCGTGATTGGCCTGGAAGACAAAGAGGGCAAAGGTTCGGGCCGGTCGGTATCAGGCATCGACCTTGGCGCGGCGATCCAGCGGCTGGCCGCCGAGGGGCTGCTGATCAAGGGCGGCGGTCACAAGATGGCGGCCGGGCTGACCGTGGAACGCGACCGGCTGGAACCCGCAATGACGCGGCTGTCCGAGCTGCTGGGCAAACAGGGTGCCGGTGCGATCGGCCCCGCCGACCTGCGGCTCGACGGGCTGCTCATGCCGGGCGCCGCGACGGTGGACCTGATCGAAGAGATCGAACGGGCCGGCCCCTTCGGTGCGGGGGCCCCGGCGCCCCGTTTCGCCTTTGCCGATTGCCGGATCCTGTTCGCCAAGGAGGTCGGCACGGGCCACCTGAAAGTGACCTTCGGCGACGGGCTGGGCGCGCGGATCGACGCCATTGCCTTCGGGGCGATGGACGGGCCGCTCGGGGCGGAACTGATGGCCCATAACGGCGCGCGCTTTCACCTTGCCGGGCGACTGGAAATCAACACCTGGCAGGGCCGCCGAAACCCGCAACTGCGCCTCGAGGACGCCGCGCCGGCAAGTTGAAAAAAAGCACACGAATCCTCTTGCACAGGTCAGCGGCTTTTTCTACAAGCCCCCTCACCGACCAAGTGGCCCGTTCGTCTATCGGTTAGGACGCCAGGTTTTCAACCTGGAAAGAGGGGTTCGATTCCCCTACGGGCTGCCATTTTCCCCATATCCAGCGCACTTTGCGCGGCCCTTAGCCGGTCGCCCCCATCATCGCGTCCGCGCCCATGGCGAAGGATGCCAGAAGCGACAGCGTAAGTACCACCGAGGCCCCGCCGAGGACCAGGCCGATCAGCGTGACCAGGCCGTCGCGCTCGACCAGGCCCACGCCGACGATGAACATCGACACGGCCGGGAACCAGCCGCTGAAGGGCACCGGCAGGAACAGCGCGAAGGCGATCACGAAAAGCAGTACCCCGAGCGGTCGTTCGTTGCGGCGGGCGAAAAGCCAAGTCTGCCGCGGGACCAGCACCCGTTCCAGCCGCCGGGTCACCGGACGCAGCCGCAGCACCGCGCGGCGCAGCTTGTCGGGGTCCAGCACCTTGCGTGACAGGAAACGCGGCAGCCGCACATAGCGAAAGCCCAGCATCATCTGCAGGGTGATCACCAGCAGCGGCAGCGCGGTGATGAGCGAAGAACCCGGCGGCAGCGGCAGAAAGGTCAACAGCGAGAATACAACGAGGGCCCAGCCGAAAGAGGCCTCGCCCAGCGCGGCCAGCAGGTTGCCGATGGTCAGGGCTCCGGCCTCGTGCTGGCGGCGCGCAATGCGCAGGATCGGCATCGACAGGGACGGCCGACGCCGGTGTTCATCCTCGGGCTGCATCTGGCTCCTCTCGGTCGGGTAGCCTGCATATCGGCGCTCCGGCGCGGAAATGCAATCGTCACCGGACTAGCCACGGTCGTCTTTGGAGGTGCCCATGACCATGTGGCTGGTGATCGCGCGGACATGGGGCACGGTGCCCAGGGTATCGGTATGAAAGGTCTTGTAGGCGGCAAGATCGGCGGTTTCGACGCGCAGAAGGTATTCGAAGGCCCCCGCGATGTTGTGGCATTCGGTCACCTCGGGGGCGCGGGCCATGGCGGCCTCGAACCCCTCTTGCGCGGCCTTGGAATGCTCGGACAGTCCGACGGTGACATAAACGACGAATCCGCGCCCGGTCCGGGCCGGGTCCAGCCGCGCGCGATACCCGCGGATAATGCCGCGGCGCTCCAGTTCCTGCACCCGGCGCAGGCAGGCCGAGGGCGACAGGCCCACCCGCTCTGCCAGGTCTAGATTCGACAGGCGGCCATTGGCGGACAGCTCGCGCAATATCTTGCGGTTCAGATCATCAAGTTCGGTCATCAGTTGCGCAGTTATCCGAAATCATCGCAGCTTCGCAATTTCATTCTGGGGTAGTGCGCGCAGTTTATGCGCCATGTCCTACGAATTGCTGACCGCCTTTGTCACCTTCGCCTTCGTTGCCTCGATCACGCCGGGGCCGAACAACCTGATGCTGATGGCCTCGGGCGCGAATTTCGGCTGGCGCCGAACGGTGCCCCACCTGCTGGGGGTCAGCCTGGGGCATGGATTCCTTGTGCTGGTGCTTGGGCTTGGCCTCGCCCGGGTCTTCGAGGCCTATCCGCTGGCCCGGACGCTGCTGACCGTGCCCTGCGCGGCCTATCTGGTCTTCCTGGCCTGGAAGATCGCCCATGCGGCGCCGCCGGAACAGGCCCGGGCCGAGGGCAAACCGCTGACCTTCCTGCAGGCCGCGGCGTTCCAATGGGTCAATCCCAAGGCCGTCTACATGGGGATCACCGCGCAGACCACCTATGCGCCGGAGAATGGCGGCTGGGTTGGCGCCATGGTGATCGCCGGCGTATTCATCTGCGTCAACATCGTGTCCGTGAACACCTGGGCCATGGGTGGCACGCAGGTGCGGCGCTGGTTGGCCGACCCGTTTCGGCTTCGGGTGTTCAACTGGACCATGGCGGCACTGCTGTTGCTGACCCTGGTGCCGATCCTGGCAGAGCTTGCCTGATTTTCAGGGCGTTCGGGCCCGGGACGGAAATTCCGGAATTTCTTTCGCCCTGCTCAGAACGGCACGTCGTCGGCCTGGCCGGCACCGACCACGAATTTGCCCACCACGCGCTTGGAACCGGCCTTGTCGAACTCGATCAAGAGCTTGTCGCCCTCGATCTCCATCACCTCGCCATAGCCGAATTTCTGGTGAAACACCCGGTCGCCCTCGGTGAAGGAGGACACGGCCTGCGCGTCGATGGTCAGGTGGCGCGCCTCGCTGGGCTGCGACACGGGCCGCCGGTCCATGCGTGACTGCATGCGACGCCAGCCGGGCGAGTTGTAGGCATCGGCGCTGGCCGCGCGGTCGGGCAGGTCCGATTGCGGCAAGTCCATGCCGCCGCCCGCGCTGCCATATAGGCCCGGCGGGGTCAGAACCTCGACATGATCCTCGGGCAGCTCGTCGATGAACCGGCTGGGCATCTGGCTTTGCCACTGGCCATAGACGCGGCGATTGCCCGCGAACGAGATCGTGCAGACCTCTTCTGCCCGGGTGATGCCGACATAGGCCAGGCGGCGTTCCTCTTCCAAACCCTTGAGGCCGCTTTCATCCATGGAGCGTTGCGAGGGGAACAGGCCATCCTCCCAGCCCGGCAGGAAGACGGCGGGAAATTCCAGCCCCTTGGCGCCGTGCAGCGTCATGATCGTGACCTTTTCCTCGGTCTCCTCGCTTTCGTTGTCCATGATCAGGCTGACATGTTCGAGGAAGCCCTGCAGGTTCTCGAATTGCTCCAGCGCCTCGACCAGTTCCTTGAGGTTCTCCAGCCGGCCCGGCGCCTCGGGCGTCTTGTCGTTCTGCCACATCGTGGTGTAGCCGCTTTCATCGAGGATCATCTCGGCCAGTTCGACATGGGTGTCGGATTCGGCGCGCAGCTGGCGGTGCCAGCGGTCCAGCCCCTGCACCAGTTCGGCCAGGTTGGCGCCGCCCTTGCCCTTGATCAACTGCCCTTGCACGCATAGCCGCGCCCCCTCGACCAGGCTGACGCCATTGGTGCGCGCGGTGCGCTGGATGGTCTGCACCGCCTTGTCGCCCAGCCCGCGCTTGGGCGTGTTGACGATGCGTTCGAAGGCCAGGTCGTCGTCCTGGCTGACCGCAAGGCGGAAATAGGCCATAGCATCGCGGATCTCCATCCGCTCGTAGAAACGCGGCCCGCCGATGACCCGATAGGGCAGCCCGATGGTCAGGAACCGATCCTCGAAGGCGCGCATCTGGTGGCTGGCACGCACGAGGATCGCCATCCCGTCCAGCGACAGCGGATCGCGGCCCCGGGTGCCGCGCTGCATCGCCTCGATCTCGTCGCCGATCCAGCGGGCCTCTTCCTCGCCGTCCCAATGACCGATCAAGCGAACCTTTTCGCCCTCGCCCGCATCGGTGAACAGCTCCTTGCCCAGCCGTCCCTTGTTGGCCGCGATCACGCCCGAGGCCGCACCGAGGATATGCCCGGTCGAGCGGTAATTCTGTTCCAGCCGCACGACCTTGGCGCCCTCGAAATCCTTTTCGAATTTCAGGATGTTGCCCACCTCGGCCCCGCGCCAGCCATAGATCGACTGGTCGTCATCACCCACGCAGCAGATATTCTTATGCCCCTGCGCCAGAAGACGCAGCCACAGGTATTGGGCCACGTTGGTATCCTGATATTCGTCCACGAGGATATAACGGAACCAGCGCTGGTACTGCGCCAGCACGTCCGGATGATCCTGAAAGATCGTGACCATGTGCAGCAGCAGGTCGCCGAAATCGACGGCGTTCAGCTCTTTCAGGCGGCGCTGATAGGCGGCGTAAAGCGGCACGCCGCGCCCATCATAGGCCGCCGTTTCGGCCACCGGCACGGTTTCCGGCGTCCAGGCCTTGTTCTTCCAGCCGTCGATGATGCCCGCCAGCATGCGCGGCGGCCAGCGCTTGTCGTCGATATTCTCGGCGGCGACCAATTGCTTGAGCAGGCGCAGCTGGTCGTCGGTATCCAGGATCGTAAAGTTCGATTTCAGCCCCACCAGTTCGGCATGCCGCCGCAGCAGCTTGACGCAGATGGAATGGAAAGTGCCCAGCCAGGGCATACCCTCGACCGCTTCGCCCATCAGGGAGCCGATGCGCTGCTTCATCTCGCGCGCGGCCTTGTTGGTGAAGGTCACCGAAAGGATCTCATTGGGCCGCGCCCTGCCCGATGCCAGCAGGTGCGCGATGCGGCAGGTCAGCGCCTTGGTCTTGCCGGTCCCCGCGCCCGCCAGCATCAGGACAGGGCCGTCCAGCGCCTCGACCGCCTCGCGTTGGGCGGGGTTGAGCCCCTCAAGATAGGGGGCGGCGCGGCCCATCATGGCGCGTTGGCTCAGCGGAACGGCGGCCTCGAAGGCGTCATCTTCGGAAAAACTGCTCATGGGCGGCAACCTAGCGTGACTCGGTCCAAGGGGGAAGGACTGTTCCCCAAATGTTCCGCGACACGGCACAAAATGCCTGTTAACGCTAACAACTACCCAATTCTCCGCTGTTTACACCCGTCGCGAAATCTTCATAGATTGCTGCGACTGCAAACAGGGGGAGCCTGACCCGTGGCTGATTTCCAGAAGATCCTTGTCGCCAACCGAGGCGAGATCGCCATCCGCATCATGCGGGCCGCCAACGAGATGGGCAAGAAGACGGTCGCCGTCTATGCCGAAGAGGACAAGCTGGGCCTGCACCGGTTCAAGGCGGACGAGGCCTATCGCATCGGCGAGGGGCTGGGACCGGTCCAGGCCTATCTTTCAATCGAGGAGATCATCCGCGTGGCCAAGGCCAGCGGCGCCGACGCGATCCACCCCGGCTATGGCCTTCTGTCGGAAAACCCCGATTTCGTCGATGCCTGCACCGATGCCGGCATCACCTTCATCGGCCCGAGAGCGGAAACCATGCGCGCCCTGGGCGACAAGGCCAGTGCGCGACGCGTGGCGATCGAAGCTGACGTGCCTGTCATTCCCGCCACCGAAGTGCTGGGCGATGACATGGAGGCAATCAAGAAAGAGGCGGCCGAGATCGGCTATCCGCTGATGCTCAAGGCCAGCTGGGGCGGCGGCGGGCGCGGCATGCGCCCGATCCAGTCCGAGGACGAACTGGAGGAAAAGGTGCTGGAAGGCCGGCGCGAGGCCGAGGCCGCCTTCGGCAACGGCGAGGGCTACCTTGAAAAGATGATCACCCGCGCCCGCCATGTCGAGGTGCAGATCCTGGGCGACACGGCCGGCGATATCTATCATCTGTGGGAGCGCGATTGTTCCGTTCAGCGCCGCAACCAGAAGGTCGTCGAACGCGCCCCCGCCCCCTACCTGTCGGATGCCCAGCGCGAAGAGCTGTGCAACCTGGGCCGCAAGATCTGCGCCCATGTGAACTACGAATGTGCCGGCACGGTCGAATTCCTGATGGATATGGAGACCGGCCAGTTCTACTTCATCGAGGTCAATCCACGGGTGCAGGTGGAACACACCGTCACCGAGGAAGTCACCGGTATCGACATCGTGCGGGCCCAGATCCTTATCGCCGAGGGCAAAAGCCTGATGGAAGCGACCGGCGTGGCCAGCCAGTATGACGTGAAACTGGACGGGCATGCCCTGCAATGCCGGGTCACGACCGAGGACCCGGCCAACAACTTCATCCCCGACTACGGCCGCATCACCGCCTATCGCGGCGCCACGGGCATGGGCATCCGCCTGGATGGCGGCACCGCCTATTCCGGCGCGGTCATCACCCGCTACTACGACAGCTTGCTGGAAAAGGTCACCGCCTGGGCGCCGACGCCGGAAGCGGCGATTGCCCGAATGGACCGCGCCCTGCGCGAATTCCGCATCCGGGGCGTCAGCACGAACCTGGATTTCGTGATCAACCTGCTGCGCCACCCGACCTTCCTGAACAACGAATACTCGACCACCTTCATCGACGAAACGGACGAGCTGTTCGATTTCAAGCCACGGCGGGACCGGGCCACGAAGATCCTGACCTATATCGCCGACATCACCGTGAACGGGCACCCGGAAACCGCGGGCCGTCCGACCCCGGGGGCGGCGGCGATCACGCCGAAACCGCCGGTGCGGTCGGCGGACACGGTTCCCGACGGCACGCGCCAGATCCTCGACCGTGACGGGCCCGAGGCCGTGGCGAAATGGGTGCAGGACAAAAAGCACCTGCTGGTCACCGACACCACCATGCGCGACGGACACCAGTCGCTGCTTGCCACACGCATGCGCTCCATTGACATGATAAACGCGGCGCCCAGCTATGCCGCGAACATGTCGGGCCTGTTCTCGGTCGAGTGCTGGGGCGGGGCGACCTTCGACGTGGCCTACCGTTTCTTGCAGGAATGCCCCTGGCAACGTCTGCGCGACATCCGCGCCAAGATGCCCAACATCCTGACGCAGATGCTTCTGCGCGCCTCCAATGGCGTCGGCTACACGAACTACCCCGACAACGTGGTGCAGGAATTCGTCCGCCAGGCCGCCGAAACAGGTGTCGATGTCTTCCGCGTCTTCGACAGCCTGAACTGGGTCGAGAACATGCGCGTGGCCATGGATGCGGTCCAGGACGCCGGCAAGATCTGCGAGGGCACGATCTGCTATACCGGCGATATCCTCGATCCCGACCGCGCCAAGTACGACCTGAAATACTATGTCGGCATGGCGAGGGAACTGGAAAATGCCGGGGCGCACATGCTGGGCCTCAAGGACATGGCCGGGCTGCTCAAGGCTTCTTCTGCCGGCCAGTTGATCCGTGCGTTGAAGAACGAGATCAGCATCCCGATCCATTTCCACACCCATGACACCAGCGGCGCGGCCATCGCCACGGTGCTGGCCGCGTCGAATGCCGGGGTCGATATCATCGACGCCGCGATGGACAGTTTCTCGGGCAATACCTCTCAGCCGACGCTGGGCTCGATCGTCGAGGCGCTGCGCCATACCGACCGCGAAACCGGGCTGGATATCGCGGCCATCCGCGAGATTTCCAACTACTGGGAAACTGTGCGCGCCCATTACGCGGCGTTCGAATCCGGCCTTCAGGCCCCCGCGTCCGAGGTCTACCTGCACGAGATGCCCGGCGGGCAGTTCACAAACCTGAAGGCGCAGGCGCGCAGCCTCGGCTTGGAAGAACGCTGGCACGAGGTCGCGCAGGCCTATGCCGACGTGAACATGATGTTCGGCGATATCGTGAAGGTCACGCCCTCGTCCAAAGTCGTGGGCGACATGGCGCTGATGATGGTCAGCCAGGGCCTGACCCGCGCCGAGGTCGAGGACCCCGAGGTCGACGTGTCTTTCCCAGACAGCGTCATCGACATGATGCGTGGCAATCTGGGGCAGCCACCGGGCGGGTTTCCCGACAGCATCGTGAAGAAGGTGCTCAAGGAAGAGGCGCCCAACCTTGACCGGCCCGGCAAGCACCTGGAACCGGTCGACCTGGAAGCGGTCCGCAAGGAGGCCAGCGAGAAGCTGGGCGGGATCGAGATCGATGACGAGGACCTGAACGGCTACCTGATGTATCCCAAGGTCTTCACCGACTACGCCAAGCGCCACGAAACCTATGGCCCCGTGCGGACGCTGCCGACCTCGACCTTCTTCTATGGCATGGAACAGGGCAACGAGATCAGCGCCGAGATCGATCCCGGCAAGACGCTGGAAATCCGCCTGCAAGCTATCGGCGAGACCGACGAGAACGGCGATGTGAAGGTGTTCTTCGAACTCAATGGCCAGCCCCGAACGATCCGGGTTCCCAACCGCAAGGTCAAGGCCGAGACCGTGCAGCGCCCCAAGGCCGAGGTGGGCAACCCCGCCCATGTCGGCGCGCCCATGCCCGGTGTCGTCGCCAGCGTGGCGGTCAACGCCGGACAGAAGGTCAAGGATGGCGACATGCTGCTGACCATCGAGGCGATGAAGATGGAAACCGGCCTGCATGCCGAGCGTGACGGCGTGGTCAAGGCGGTGCACGTCCAGCCGGGCGGCCAGATCGACGCCAAGGACCTGCTGGTGGAATTCGAATGACGCGGGCCCGGTCGGACCGGGTTCTTGTCACCGGTGCGACCGGCAATGTCGGACGGGCGGTGGTCGCGGCGCTGACCGCGCAAGGGCACGCCCCGCTGCGCGGCCTGAGGCAGACCGAAACCGACGGCGACGTTGCACTGGATTTCCTGCAGCCGCAGACTTGGCCCGGCGCACTCGACGGCGTGGGTGCCCTGTTCCTCATGCGTCCGCCGGCCATCGCCGATATGGGCAAGACATTGATCCCGTTCCTCGACATGGCCCGGGCCAGGGGTGTCGATCGCATCGTCTTCCTGTCCGTGATCGGGGCGGACAGGGCCCGCTGGGTGCCGCACCACGCGGTCGAACGGCACCTGAGGGACGGTCCCGCCGACTGGACGATCCTGCGGGCGGGATTCTTCGCCCAGAACCTGCATGACGCCTATCGCCGCGACATCGTGGAAGACGGGCGCCTTTACGTTCCGGCGGGTCAGGGGCGCGCGGCCTTCGTCGATGCAGCCGACCTCGGGTACGTGGCGGCGCTGGCGCTGGCAGGTCGCGATCTGCGGGGGCATATCCTGACGCTGACCGGCCCGGAAGCACTTGATTTCGACCAGGTCGCACGGCTGCTGTCGCGAAGGCTGGGCCGGTCGATCACCTATGACGCCGCAACGATCCTCGGCTACATGCGCCATCTACGCCGGCGCGGATTGCCGTGGATGGCCACGCTCGTGCAGACCTACCTGCATGTGGGCCTGCGGTTCGGCCAGGCGCGACAGGTGACCCAGGACATCCCGCGGCTGCTCGATCGCCCGGCCACGCCGCTTGACGATGTCGTCGCCCGGGACCGGGCCACCTGGCGGTGCGGCACCGGCTGATATCGGCCGGAACACCGCCGCATGTCGGCGGAAAATCGCTATATCTAAATTTTTTCAATCTGTTAGCGGGAATTTGCCGAACGGTCGGCTGATCCCCGCCAAGGGAAAGTTCGCGCGCATTTTTCCCCCTTTCAGACCGACCGGGGGCACAATAGGTCGTCCCAGAGGTGGAACGACCACCACCGCCTAGAATCCCGGGCTTCGGGCCCGGCAACGCAAAGGAAAACGAGTATGTACAAGACGATTATTCTCGCCATGGCCACCGCCGGCGTGACATCGACCGCCGCGCTGGCCCAGTCGGCCCTGGATGCTTCGGCCGCCGAGGACCGGATCGAAGCGCTCAACGAGGACATCGAGGATGACTTCGAGCGCGAAACCCCGCAATTCGGCAACGAAGGCCGTGCGACGGGCTTCACCGGCAGCTTCGCCCTGCAGGGCTCGGCGACCAGCGGCAACACCGACACCGCCACCCTGGGGATCGGCGCCAACATGGGCTACTACGATGGCCTCAACGGCTACGACCTGCAACTGAGCTACCAGTTCTCGGAAAACGAAGGCGTCACCGACGAGGACAGCCTGCTTTACGAGTTCGAGTACACCCGTGATTTCGGCCGCAGCTACTATGGCTTCGCCAAGCTGCAGGGCAATGTCGAACGCCTGCCCTTCGACACCAGCGACAACTTCCTGGGCGTCGGCATCGGCTATCGCGTCTTCGACAGCCCGACCGTGCAATGGGCCGTGCAGGCCGGTGCCGGCTACCGCGTGGCCGAGCTGGACAGCGTAGATGACCTGAACGAAGGCGCGCTGGCCGTGTCCTCGAACTACTACAACCAGTTCACGGACACTGTCGCTCTGACCAACGATACCGACATCATCTCTTCGGACTCGGACACCGTGGTCTACAACGACCTCGGCGTGAACGTGAGCATGACCGACACCCTGGCCCTGCGCACCAGCGTCGTGACCGAGTATCACACCGATCCCGAGCCCGGCAAGAAAGACACCGACAACACGTTCGGCGTCTCGCTGGTCTACAGCTTCGACTGAGACCGACCGGCTTTCGGATTGCATTCCCGATCCATTGGGGCGGCCCTGTCGTGGCCGCCCCTTTTCACATTCCGGCATTGTCGGGCCGCAAAAATTTGTCCTGCTGCGGACATTTTCCGCTTGCAGCCCTGCCCGACTTTTCCTACATCACACCCCACGAAACGGACGCGGGTGTAGCTCAGGGGTAGAGCATTACCTTGCCAAGGTAAGGGTCGTGAGTTCGAATCTCATCACCCGCTCCATTTCGGCCTCCGAACAACACGCACATTCGGGCCCTTCGACGATGCGGTCTCGAAATACCCTTTTCGCCATGCTGGCTGGCGGGCCGCGGCCGACTACGCATGCCCCCGCGTGGCGTCACCTGTGATCAGCTGCCGCGCGCGATTGGTGAAACACGAAACGACACGCCCCTGCCCCGTCGGTGCAACACTCCGAATGACCGACGATGATCCGGCGATCCACCAACCGATGGAAAAGCGTCTCGAAGACCGCCAGGTGCCAAGGACAGCCTGGCATGGCAAGCGGATTGTCATGAATGACCAGTTCCATCGGGGGCGTGGCGTCATGCGTTACCCGCGCGTCGCCGGCAAAGGTCCAGGCATGGTGACTGATCGCCCTCAGCAGGATCGGCCCCGCCAAACGGCCCGGCAAGAGGCGCAGCACCAGCCGCGCCGGGGCGGGAATCCGATGCGACAGGATGTAGTCGCCTGTCCTGCGGCCCGCCTCACGCGCGATACGATCCGCCGCGTCCTGCGGCAGTTCCGCGGCGACAGCGCGATGCAGAGACAAGGCATCGTGGGCGGGAATCATCCTGTCGGGCAGGTTGTCGACCAGGCCCGGCATCCCGGCGGCCGCGCACACCCGATCAAGAACCTCTGGCCCGGACAGCATCCTTACGGCCTCGACCATCTGCAGGATCGCATTGGGGCCGACCCGTCCTGACGGATGGGTCTGCATCGCTATTCGGCGGGCGTGGTGTGATCGGCCAGGACCGCGCCGCTGTCACGGCTCTTCTGGCTGGCAACACGCGCCTTTTCGGCCTTGATCTGTGCGCGCACGCTTGCCTTGCGCTCGGCTGCCTTGGCCTTGCGGTCGGCCATGGCCTCCCAATCGGCCATCTGCGCCTCGGCGATTTGGCGACTGTCATCGAACTGGAAGTCGACCTTGTCCTTGGACTGCGGCCCCCAGTACCCGACCTTGCCCAGGTCATAGAATGTTCTCGCGAAGCCGGCCTTGGCGAAAGCGCGCAGGCAGCCCAGAAGGTATTTGCGGCGGAAGCCCCGCCCGCGCCAGGGATAATGGAACAGCGCCTTGATCATGTAGAAGCGCCGGTAATTGTGCATCACGCGATCGAGCAGCGTGGCGCGGTCCATCGCCTCGGGCTTCATGATCGGGGTGACGAAATTGTATTTCTCGAAATCGAAGACCTCGACCTTGTCGCGCAATTCCTGGAACAGCGGTGTGAAGGGCCAGGGGGTATACATCGTCCAGTTGGCGAGATCCGGGTTCCAGTCGCGGGCGAAGCGATAGGTCTCTTCCAGCGTTTCCTCAGTCTCGTTTTCAAGCCCGACGATGAACTGCGCCTCGGTGAAGATGTCAGCCTCGCGCAGCAGGCGGATCGCCTCCTTGTTCTCCTCGACGCGGGTTTCCTTGTTGAACCGGTCCAGCTTCATCTGCGCAGCCGCCTCGGTGCCCAGGCTGATATGCACCAGTCCCGCCTGCCGCCAGAGGCCCAGCATGTCCTTGTCGCGCTGGATGTCCGTCACGCGGGTGTTGATGCCCCATTTCACGCGCTCGGGCAGGCCGCGGCGGATCAGCTCCTCGCAGAATTCGGTGAATTTCTTCTTGTTGATGGTGGGTTCCTCGTCGGCAAGGATGAAGAAGCCGACGCCGTGATTGTTCACCAGGTCCTCGATTTCATCGACCACCTTCTGAGGGTCGCGGACGCGGTAGTCACGCCAGAATTTCCATTGCGAGCAGAACGAGCAGGTGAACGGGCAGCCGCGCGCCAGGCTGGGAATGGCCAGCCGCGTGTTCAGCGGGATGTAGATGTATTTCTCCCAGTCCAGGATCGACCAATCGGGCGTGATGCCGTCGAGATCCTTGACCGTGGGCGCGGCGGGCGTGGCAATGATTTCGCTGCCTTGGGTGTAGGCGATGCCCTTGATCGACTTGCGGTCATGTTGCCAGCGGCCATCCTCGAGCGCACGGACGAAATCCAGAAACACCTCCTCGCCCTCGCCGCGCACGATGGCGTCGATATGCGGGGCCTCGGACAGCACCTGCTTGTACATGAAGGTCGCATGCACCCCGCCCAGCACCGTCACGGCATCCGGGGCAGCGGCCCGGGCAATCTCCAGCGCGCGTTCGGCGCGGTAGATCGACGGCGTGATCGAGGTGGCCCCGACGATATCCGGTTTCAGCGCGGCAATGCGCGCATGCAACTCGGCCTCGCCGATGTCATGCGTCATCGCGTCGATGAAATGGATGTCGGTATAGCCGGCGGCCTTGAGCGGGCCGGCCAGGTAGGCAACCCAGGCCGGCGGCCAGTTGCCGGCGATCTCGGCACCGCCGGAATGATAGTTCGGGTGAATCAGGACCAGTCGCATGAAGCCTCCTTGTCTAGGACAAGCGTGACATCTTTGGTGTCAACTTAAATTGACACAGGTCAAAGTGGCGGGCGTCATGCCGGGCGGGTCAGGCGAAAATCTGGCCCGCGTGCCGGTCCAGGTAGATGCGCAGCCAGGGAGTGTAGTCCTCGGGGCGGCGCCTCACCCTGTCTTCCAGCCGGCGCAGGGGCATCCAGTCCACGGCCATGACCTCGTCCGGGTTCGGGGTCACGATGGGGCGGGCGGCCACCCGCGCAAGGAACAGGTCCACCACCTCGTGTTCGACAAGGCCGCCGCCAACGTCGGCGCGGTATTCGACCCGGCCTTGATGGTCCAGGTCGAGCCCGCTCAGGCCGAGTTCCTCGTCCAGCCGGCGGGCGGCGCAATCGCACGCCGGCTCGCCCCAATGCGGATGGGTGCAGCAGGCATTCGCCCAGAGCCCCGGCGTGTGATACTTGCCCAGCGCCCGCCGCTGCAGCAACAGGCTGTCGCCGCACTGCACGAAGACTGAAACGGCCTTGTGCCGCAGCCCCTCGCGATGGACCCGAAGCTTGTCCAGCGCAACCAGGTCGCCGCCCAGCCAGGCGGGGATCATCGCCGCATCAGGCGGCGGCGCTGTCACGTGAACTCCGGCCGGACCAGGCGCGTCAGATGGGCGAGGTTCTTCAGCCCGATCCGCAGGTGGGCCATGGGCCGGGCCCGCACCAGCGCCTTGTTCATGTAGGCCTCGAAGGTCAGACGCTGCACATCCACGTCATGGCACAGTGACACGAAGCGTTCGCGCCGCTCGTCCGAGCGGTAATAGGCCTTCTGCATGCTGGCCAGCACGCGAAAGACCGTCTTGTGTTCGCGCATGAAAAGCTGCCGGGCCAGCCGCAGGTCGCGGGCGCGGCCCGTCTGCAGGCAGGCGGCGGCGGCGCTGGCGGCCACCCGCCCGCCGACCATGGCGTAATAGATCCCCTCGCCCGAACTGGGGGCGACGACGCCGGCAGCATCGCCGGCCAGCACCACGTCGCGGCCGTTGTCCCAACGATCCAAAGGTTGCAGCGGGATCGGCGCGCCCTCGCGCCGGATGGTGGGACAGTCGGCCAGCCCGCTGGCCGCACGCAGGTCGGCCGTGGCCTGCTTGAGATTCACGTCGCGCACGAGGGACCCCATGCCGACGCTGGCCTTGTCGCCATGTGGGAAGACCCAGCCATAGAAGTCGGGCGAGATGCGTCCATCATAGACCACGTCGCAGCGGTCGGGGTGGTAATCGCCCACCGGGCCGGGCGCTTCGATGATCTCGTGGTAGGCGATGACGTAAGGAATGCGATCCCCACCCTCGACCTCGTCGCGCGCCACGTTGGACCGCGCCCCGTCCGCGCCGATCACCAGCCGGGCCGAGAGGATGCGGGGCTCGCCGCTGTCGCGGTCGCGGTAGTGGACGCGCGGGTGGCCACCTTCGCGGTCGATGGACTGATATGTGCCGGTCAGGCGAATTGCCCCGGCATCCGCGGCACGGCTGCGCAGGAATTCGTCGAAATCCTCGCGGTCGACCATGCCGACAAAGCCGTTCTCGATGGGAATGTCCACCCGGCGCCCGCTGGGGGCGATCATCCGCGCGGTGGTGATCCGCGCAACAAGCAACTCCTCGGGAATGGCGAAATCCGCGATCAGCCGGGGCGGAATGGCCCCGCCGCAGGGCTTGATCCGCCCGGCCCTGTCCAGCAGCGCGACACTATGCCCAGAGCGGGCCAGATCCTCGGCGGCGGTGGCTCCGCTGGGCCCGCCCCCCACCACGATGACATCGACGTCAGGCATTGATCATTCCCCCGGAACGGCCAGGGGCGCATTGCGGCCCTGGGTATGTGCGATCACCCGCTGGCCCATCAGGGCCGCGAGCACGAAAAGCGCCGCCTCGAACAGGAAGACCGCGCCGAAGGCCGCGCTGTCCTCGACCAGAAGCAGCCGCATCACGTCGACGGCCGCCGCGCCCAGCAGCCCGCCAAAACCCGCGGCGACGGCCTGCGCCGCGCCCCAGAGGCCCATGCGCGTGCCCTCGCGTGCGCCGCGCCCCTGCCCGGCCAGGGCCATCATCGACCCGATGGCCGCGACGGCGAACATGCCGTTGAAATAACCCAGAGTGACGACGGCCCCGGTCAGCGCGCCCGACAGTGCCAGCGGCCCCAGCGCCGAGATCGCCGCGAGGCTGGCCGCCGACCCCAGGCACCCGGCCACGACCCAATGCCGCAACGATCCGATGCGGAACCCCGTCGCGGCGATGCCCACGGTAAGCATGCCCAGGAACACCCCGCCGTTCTGCGCCCCGCTCAGCGAGGTCGACTGCCCGGGCGTGAAGCCGAAGACCAGCCCGGCATAGGGTTCGAGGATCAGTTCCTGCATGAAATAGGCGGTCATGGACAGGAAGACGAAGATGGTGAAATTGCGCGCCTTCGGCTCGCCCCAGACCTCGCGCAGCCCGGCAACGAAACCCTGCGGCTCGGTCTCGGGCTCGGCGGGGGCGACGCGGCCCTCGATGCCCCATACCGTCAGCGTTGTCAGGACAAGTGCGCCCAGGGTCACGATGCCGACGATGCGCAGCAGCAGTTGCGGCGTGTAGGGGTCGAGGAAGGCGCCGACGGTGCCGGCCGTCACGGCGATCCCGGCAATCATCATCAGCCAGGTGATCGTGGCGGCCGCGGCCCGGCGACGCGGTGCCGTCGCGGTCGCCAAAAGGGCCAGAAGGGACGTGCCCGAGGCCCCCACCCCGACGCCGATCAGAGTGTAGGCGACAACAGATAGCGCCATCCCCGCGGCAAAGCTCGATTCCAGCAGCACCACCCCGTGCGCCGCGCCATAGGCGCCCAGCGCCAGCGCGCCCATGCCGCCGATGATCCAGCGCGTGCGGTGCCCGCCGGTATCCGACAAAAAGCCCCAGTTGGGCCGGGTGATCTGGATGCCGTAGTGCAGCGCCACCAGGAAGCCCGGAAGCACCGCGGGCAGCGCCAGTTCCACCACCATGAGGCGGTTCAGCGTCGAGGTGGTCAGCACCACCACCGCGCCCAGTGCCATCTGCACCAGGCCGAGGCGGACGATCGAAAGCCAGCTCAGAGTCATCATAACCCTTCCATGTTGCGCAGTGCGAAGGCGGCCACCATCATGCCGCTGACATAAAGGCTCACGCCCGTCGCGTTGTACCAGGGCGCGCGGCCTTTCGGATCGGTCAGCAGGACGCGCATCGCCCAGCCCTGCGCCGCCAGCAGACCGGCGACAACCAGCCCGTGCCAGGGGCGGTCCCAGGCGAAAAGCAGCGCGATCACCGCCACCTGTGGCAGTGCCATAACCCAACAAGCCACCCGCGCCGCCCGTTCCGGGCCCAGCGTGACCGGCAGAGAGTTCACACCGGTCTGGCGGTCGCCTTCCAGGGCCTTGAAATCATTGAGTGTCATGATGCCATGCGCGCCAGCGGCATAAAGCAGAGCGACGATCACGGTGGTCAGCGGTGGCGCCCCGGCCGACAATACGGCGGCCCCGGTGAACCAGGGCAACCCTTCGTAACACAAACCGACCAGGCCAGGCCCCCAGATCCCGGATCGCTTCAGCCGGATCGGTTCGGCCGAATAGGCCCAGGCGGCGGCGACCCCGAAGACGGTCGCGCCAAAGCCCCAGGGCCCCAGCACGGTGCCGAGACCCAAGGCCAGCGCACTGATGAACAGCGCGATCCAAAGCCCCCAACGCCCGGGGATCTGACCCGAGGGAATAGGACGGTCGGGTTCGTTGATGGCATCCACATGGCGGTCGCACCAATCATTGGCGGCCTGGCTCATGCCGCAAACGACAGGGCCGGCCAACACCATCCCCACCAGCACCGCCACCGGCGCCGTGACGGGCGCGACACCCGAGGCCACGACACCGCAGAGATAGGCCCAGATCGGCGGGAACCATGTCACCGGCTTGAGTAGCGTGAGCACGGCGCGCGGCCGAGGCCATCGCCGGGAAGCGTGTAATGTTTCGCTGACACTCATGTGTCAACTAAACTATACAACAGAGATTCTTGAAAGAGTTTTCTTGTCGTGACCGGGCCACCGGCGAGGACGCGCCGTTTATTAGCCGTCCTCGGAGGGTTTCAGCAGCCCATATTTGCGCAGCTTCACATAGAGGCTCTGCCGCGACAGGCCCAGCATCTCGGCAGCGGCAACGCGATTGTTGTCGGTCAATTGCACGGCCGTCTCGATACACAGTTTCTCGACCACCTCCGATGTCGCCGAGACCAGTTCCTTGAGCGACTCCGTTCCCACAAGGTCCATGACGTTCTGCATTGCCTCGTCGCTGACCATCACGTTGGACTTCTCGACCTCGGGCATCTGCCGGCTGGACACATCACGGATGATCATGCCGAACCCGGTTTCTCCACCCTGCTGGCGCAGGCGCGCCACCGAAATATCAACCGGGGCCCGGGTTCCCAGCGTGCTCTTGAACTGGGCGGAATAATGACTCATCCGTCCACCCTTGGTCGCGCTGTCGAGCATGAGTTTGAGGTCGACACTCCCACGCGTAAGGAATTCCGAAACCGACTGTCCGTGCACATCGCGGATCTGGTTGGCATCGGCCATCACGAGGAACGCCTCGTTGGCCTCTCTGATATGCCCGGACGCGTCCGTCACGATGATCGCGTCGGATGTCGAGGAATAAAGGTCATGCAGCAGGCGCCCGAATTCGGGCCCAGTCGCCGCGCCATCCTCAACCGCATCGAAGCGGCAGAGGAGAACCAGTTCACCCGCGATGCGGAAGTAGCGCGGACGCAGGAGCAGGGTGCGACCATTGCGGCGCGCCACGACCTCGATCCCGCGGTCCGAGTCGGCCGCCGCCGCCCCGCGCAACGCATCCATGAATTCGCCCCGACGCCTCCCGTCGAAGGCCTGCGCAAGGCTGCCCCCGGCAAGTGTTTCAGGTGTGCTGCCCAAAAGCGACGCCGCGCTGGAATTGATTTCCTGGATTTGCGCAGTGTCTGCATCGAGAACCAGCAGCGCGGTTTCGGATTCCTCGAAGACTATGCGAAACAGCGTCTGGCCCGCGCGCAGCTTTTGCTGGTCCAACTCCCGCGCGCGCTGCTCCTGTATCAGGCGCTGCTGAACCTCGGCCAGCGGCTGCATATCGCGGCCGAACAGAAGTAGTCCGCTCTGATCAGCCACCAGATGCATGGTGTAGCGCACCGGGAATTCCCAAGTGGCGTTGTCTTCGTGGTTCAGCTCCATCGGCCGGGGGGGCACACCGGGATTTGCCAGCAGATCCTTGAGCCGCTTGGCCATCTTATCGACACTTTCGGGTGTCAGGAAACTGTCGAACTGGCGCCCGACCCAATGATCGAGGCACCCCAGAGCGGGACAATCCGGGTTGACGGTTATTCCCTGCACCTCTCCGTCAAGGGAAAGGAACACCGCGATATCCGCGGCCTGTTCGATCAATCCGGGAACGGAGCCGATTTCTGGTAGCCTGCCGACCGAAATTTTTTCTCGCGTTCGGTCCTGCCTGCTCACTGTCGCACTCCGTTCACCAAGGCTCTGACGGCCCTACAGATTCAACTGATCCAGGGCCGACTCCTGAGAGATAGACATAAGCCCTGCTCGTTCAATAGCCTCGCGTACCGTCCTTACGGCGAAGTCGACGCCTGTCCGCCGTTCGATGGCAGCCGGTTCATCGACCACGTGCCCCCCCAGAACGACGGGCGGGCAGTGGTCCACTCCGGCGCGGAGATAATCGACAAATTCAGAGGACTTTTCAACCGAATTCGAGGAAGACGCCGTCAATCCGATCAGGGAAAAGCGGCCGGATGCGACCAAATCGATCAGTTCGCTGCCATTCAAGGCAATTGCCATGTGAACCCAGAGCCCATGGCGCCGGAACTGGTCCGCAGCCACGAAGGCCCCGAGCGAATGGTCCTCGTAAGGCGGAACGACCATGAGGACCGACTGGCCAAGCGGAATACTCCGGTCCAGCCCCTTGCCCTCGTCGGCATCGCGCAGCAGGGCCTGCAACCGGGCAGCGCCAAGGGTGACATCAACGAAACTGGCCCGATCACTGACCCACATCTCACCGAGATAGCGGGCGACGGCCGGTATATAAGTCTGGTAGACTTCGTCCGAACTGACACCGTTCGCGATCAGCGAGGAAATCGCGGCCTTGTGGCTGGTGTCGCTTTCGGAAACCATCGCCGATGCAAGATGGGCCACCCATTCGCTGCGGGTACTGGGCTTTTCGTCCTGGCTGGTCGAGGCGACCGTCCTGAGGGCCGACTCGACCAAGTATCGGATAGTTGGCCCACGCCCCTTCGAAACCTCCAGCCCAGAAACCTCCAGCCCATCAAGTGATTTCTTACCAGACATGCGCCCCTCCATGGTCACGCGCGCGGCCACTTTCGCGGCATCGCGACTCCTCCAGGTAGAAATTAGCTTGGATGTCGCGGGGTCAAATGTCAATTTTTATTGACAGCTCAAAGCCGAGCCGAACCGAACAAGCTGATCCGGAATAACATTTTTTCGGCACAACTCGGCGTATTATCACTTGAATACTTGAGTGATAACCGGCCCGAAGGCGACCATCGCGCAACGCAAGCCACTTCCAAATTGACAATTCAGGCAGACATACACCCCAGTCGATCGTGTAAGTTTTAGTTGACACCTCGCGTTCACAGAACCTAGCATCGGTGCAGTTCTCACACCGTCTGCCCAGAGGTAACGATGCCGATTTCGGCGCAGAGAAATGCACAACCCGGCCCGCTCTACTCAGCCGCCCAACGCCGCCGCCGCGACGAAAGCGTCTGGACGCTGGTCCAGGGGGTTCTGGCTCCGCTGCAGTTTCTCGTCTTCCTCGTGTCACTCGTGCTGGTCCTGCGGTACTTGGCAACCGGCGCAGGCTACGAGATCGCGACCTGGTCGATCCTGCTCAAGACCGGCGTGCTCTACCTGATCATGGTTACCGGGGCGATCTGGGAGAAAGTCGTTTTCGGTCAATATCTTTTCGCCCCGGCCTTCTTCTGGGAGGACGTCTTCAGCTTTGCCGTGATCGGGCTTCATACGGCCTATGTCTGGGCACTGTTCGCCGGCGGGATGGAACCGGTTTCGCTGATGTGGCTGGCGCTGGCCGCCTATGCCGCCTACGTCGTCAATGCCGGCCAGTTCCTGCTGAAGCTGCGCGCCGCGCGCCTGCATTCGGAGGCCCCGGCATGACCCATCACACCCCCCCGCCCCCGACCGTGGGCTGCAGCGATGCACCGGTCCTCAAAGAGCGTGGCCAGCACGAGGTATTCTGCGGCCTGACGGGAATCATCTGGCTGCATCGCAAGATACAGGACGCCTTCTTCCTGGTCGTGGGCAGCCGCACCTGTGCGCATCTGCTGCAAAGCGCAGCCGGGGTCATGATCTTCGCGGAACCCCGATTCGGCACTGCCATCCTCGAGGAAAGCGATCTGGCCGGCCTGGCCGACGCACAAGACGAGTTGGAGCGCGAGGTCGACCGCTTGCTGGCGCGCCGCACCGACATTCGCCAGCTGTTCCTGGTGGGCTCCTGTCCCTCCGAGGTCATCAAGCTGGACCTGTCGCGCGCCGCCGAACGCCTCAGCGCGCGCCACGCGCCCAAGGTGCGGGTGCTGAACTACTCGGGTTCTGGGATCGAGACGACCTTCACCGAAGGCGAGGACGCCTGCCTTGCGGCCATGGTCCCTGCCCTGCCCGCGACCGACGAGCGCCAGCTGATGATGGTCGGCGCCCTGCCGGACGTGGCCGAGGACCAGGCGCTGGACCTTCTGGCCCGGATCGGAATCGACAAGGTCACCGTCCTGCCCGCCCGCCACGCCGATGCGCAGGTCGGTGTCGGCCCCAACACCAGCTTTGCCCTGACTCAGCCTTTCCTGGGCGGCACCCATTCCGCCCTGGAAAGACGCGGGGCGCGTCACGTCCCCGCGCCGTTCCCGTTCGGCGAAGAGGGCACCACCGCGTGGCTTCGCGCCGTTGCGCGGGACTTCGGAATCGACCAGGCGCGTGTCGATGCCGTGATCGACGCGCCCCGCGCACGCGCCCGCAAGGCGGTGGCCAAGGCCGCCGAGACCCTTGCGGGCAAAACACTCTTCTTCTTCCCGGACAGCCAGATGGAGATCCCGCTGGCCCGCTTCCTGACCCGCGAATGCGGCATGGAGGCCGTCGAGGTCGGCACACCCTACATCCACAAGGCGCTGGTCGCGCCCGACCTGGAATTGCTTGCCGAAGGACCGGTCATCGCAGAAGGCCAGGATGTCGAAAAACAACTCGACCGGTGCCGCGCCGCGCGCCCCGACCTGACGGTCTGCGGGCTGGGGCTGGCCAACCCGCTCGAGGCCGAGGGAATGACGACCAAGTGGGCCATCGAACTGGTCTTCACGCCGGTGCATTTCTACGAACAGGCCGGCGACCTGGCCGGGCTCTTCTCGCGCCCGCTGCACCGCCGCGACCGGCTCAGGCTGGAGGCGGCGGAATGAAGCTCTCGGTCTGGACATATGAAGGCCCGCCGCATGTCGGAGCCCTGCGCGTGGCCACGGCCATGACGGGCCTGCACTACGTGCTGCACGCGCCGCAGGGCGACACCTATGCGGACCTGCTCTTCACCATGATCGAGCGGCGCGACCACCGCCCGCCGGTGACCTACACGACCTTCCAGGCCCGCGATCTGGGTTCCGACACCGCCAACCTGTTCCGCACGGCCTGTGAGGCCGCGTATGAACGCTTCCAACCGCAGGCGATGATCGTCGGGGCGTCCTGCACCGCCGAGCTGATCCAGGACGATCCCGGCGGCATGGCCGAGACCATGGGCATGCCCATCCCGATCATCCCGCTGGAGCTGCCCAGCTATCAGCGCAAGGAAAACTTCGGCGCCGATGAGACCCTGTTCCAGCTGGTCCGCCGCCTGGCCGCGCCCATGGCGCGGAGTGAGGCGATCACCGCCAACCTGATCGGTCCCACCGCGCTGGGCTTTCGCCACCGCGACGATATTACCGAGGTCACGGCGCTGCTCGAAGGGATGGGCATCACGGTGAATGTCTGTGCGCCCTACGGGGCCACCCCCGAGGACCTGACCCGGCTGGGGGCCGCGCATTTCAACGTGCTGATGTATCCCGAAACCGGCGAGGCCGCCTGCCGCTGGATGGAACGGGAACTCGGCCAGCCCTTCACCAAGACCGTTCCGATCGGCGTCGGCGCCACCCGCGATTTCGTCGCCGAGGTCGCGCGGATCACCGGGCTGGAGGCGCGGCTGGACGAAAGCCGGCTGCGGCTGCCGTGGTATTCGGCCTCGGTCGACTCGACCTACCTGACCGGCAAGCGCGTCTTCGTCTTCGGCGACGGCACCCATGTCGCCTCGGCCGCGCGGATCGCCCGCGACGAGATGGGCTTCGAGGTGGTCGGCCTTGGCTGCTACAACCGCGAGATGGCCCGCAAGATCCGTGCGCTGGCCAAGGAGTTCGGCGTCGAGGCGCTGATCTCGGACGATCACCTGGACGTGGAAGCGGCCATCGCCGAGGCCGCGCCGGAGCTGATCCTCGGCACCCAGATGGAGCGCCACACCGGCAAGCGCCTGGGCATTCCCTGCGCTGTCATTTCCGCACCCGTTCACGTGCAGGACTTTCCTGCCCGCTATAGCCCGCAGATGGGGCTAGAGGGTGCCAATGTCATCTTCGACACCTGGGTCCATCCGCTGGTGATGGGGCTGGAGGAGCACCTGCTGACCATGTTCCGCGAGGATTTCGAGTTTCACGACGACGCCGGCCCCAGTCATCACGGTGGCGCCCATGTCCGGCGAGAGGCGACGGACACCCCGGCGCAAGACGCTCCCGCCGAGGCCGAAAACGTGATCTGGCTGAGCGAGGCAGAGCGGGAGCTCAAGAAAATTCCCTTCTTCGTGCGCGGCAAGGCCAAGCGCAATACCGAGGCCTTCGCCAATGAGCGTGGCCTCGACGAGATCAGCGTCGACACCCTTTACGAAGCGAAGGCCCATTATGCGCGATGACGTGGCAATGACCGTGGGGCACATGCCCTATCGCGTGGTGATCCTGACGCTGGATTCTCATGCCGCCGGCCCCTGCGGGCGGGTGGCCGAACGGCTGGCCGAGGATTTCCCGGGGCTGGAGCTGAGCGTCCACGCCGCCGCCGAATGGGGCGAAAGCGACACGGCTCTGCAAGAGGCCCGCCGCGCCATCGCCACGGGCGATATCGTCATCGCCAACCTGCTGTTCCTGGAAGAACACGTTCAGGCCATCCTGCCAGACCTGCAGGCGCGTCGGGACAGCTGCGACGCGATGGCCGGGCTGATCGCCGATGGTCAGATTGTGAAATGCACCCGCATGGGCACGCTGGACATGGCCGCCCCGGAAAGCGGCACCGCGAAACTTCTGAAAAAGCTGCGCGGCGGCAGGAGCGGGTCCAAGACCGACGACGGCGCGCGCAAGATGAAGATGCTGCGCCGGCTGCCGCGCATCCTGCGGCTGATCCCGGGCAAGGCACAGGATCTGCGCGCCTGGTTCCTGACCATGCAATACTGGCTGGGCGCCTCGGACGACAACATCGAGGCGATGGTCCGTTTCCTGATCTCGCGCTACAGCCATCGCGACGACTGGCGCGGCGCCGAGGCGCCGGCGCCGCTGGAATACCCCGAGACCGGGCTCTATCACCCCGACCTCGCCGAGCGGATCACCACCGATCCGGCAGAGCTGCCCGCCCCCGCGGAGGCGACGGCCACGGTGGGGCTTTTGATGATGCGGTCCTACGTGCTGGCCGGTGACACCGCGCATTACGACGCGGTGATCCGCGCGCTCGAGGCCCAGGGCCTGCGGGTGCTGCCCGCCTATGCCGGGGGCCTCGACGGCCGGCCGGCGATCGAGGCCTTCTTTCGCGACCGCCACGGTGTGACCATCGACACGCTGCTGTCGTTGACCGGCTTCAGCCTGGTGGGCGGGCCGGCCTACAACGACACCGACGCGGCCGTCGAGACGCTCAAGGCGCTGGACGTGCCCTACATCGCCGCGCATCCGCTGGAATTTCAGACGTTGGGCCAGTGGTCGGCGTCGCAAGGCGGCCTAGGGCCGATCGAGACGACCATGCTGATCGCCCTGCCCGAACTGGACGGGGCCACCACGCCCACGGTCTTTGCCGGGCGGCATGGGCCGGACGGCTGCGCGGGCTGCAACCGGGGCTGCGCCGAGGCTTCGATGTTCAAGGAAATGGCCCCCTGCCCCGAGCGGGTCGAGGTGCTGGCCGCCCGCGTCGCGAGGCAGGCGGCGCTGCACCGCTCCAAGGTCGCCGAGCGCCGCGTTGGCGTGGTGCTTTTCGGTTTCCCGCCAAACGCGGGCGCGGCCGGAACGGCGGCCTACCTGGATGTCTTTGCCTCGCTCTACAACACGCTGCACGCCATGGCCGGGCGCGGCTACGACCTCACCCCGCCCGAGAGCGTCGAGGCGCTGCGGGCCGCCGTTTTGCAGGGCAGCGCCCAGCACCACGGGCAGGAGGCCAATGTCGCCGCCCATGTCCCGGCCGAGGACATGGTCGCCAACACCCCCTGGCTGGACGAGATCGAGGCGCAGTGGGGCGCCGCGCCGGGCCGCGTGCAATCCGACGGGCGCGGTGTCTTCGTGCTGGGCGCGCAGTTCGGCAAGGTCTTCGTGGGGCTGCAACCGGCCTTCGGCTACGAGGGCGACCCGATGCGGCTGCTGTTCGAGCGCGGCTTCGCCCCCACCCATGCCTTCGCGCAGTTCTACCTTTGGCTGAAAAACGCGTTCCGGGCCGATGTGCTGCTGCATTTCGGCATGCACGGGGCGCTGGAATTCATGCCGGGAAAACAGGCCGGGCCGGGCACGGCCTGCTGGCCCGACCGCCTGATCGGCGACATGCCGAACGTCTATCTCTATGCCTCCAACAACCCGTCCGAGGCGACGCTGGCCAAGCGCCGGTCGGGGGCCGTCACGGTCAGCCACCTGACGCCGCCGCTGGCGGCCTCGGGGCTTTACAAGGCGCTGGCGGAACTCAAGGACAGTCTGACCCGCTGGCGCGGGATGGCCCCCGACGCACCCGAGCGCGGCGAGCTGGAGGCGCTGATCGCCGACCAGGCCGAGGCGGTGGACATGGGCGGCGAGGCGCCCGATGCGCTCTGGCTGCGATTGCTGGAAACCGAGGACGCGCTGATCCCCGAAGGCCTGCACGTGCTCGGCCGCGCCATGTCGGACGACGCCCGGGCGGACTACCTGGATCTGATGGCGGACAGCACCCCCGAGACGCGCGCCCGCGTAGATGCGCACCTGCAACGCGACAGCGAGATCCCGGCGCTGCTGCACGCGCTGGAGGGGCGCTATACCCCGCCGGTGCCCGGCGGCGACCTGATCCGGTCGCCCGAGGTCCTGCCCACGGGCCGTAACATCCATGCCTTCGACCCCTTCCGCATGCCCACCGCCTTTGCCTGCCGCGAGGGGGCGAAACAGGCCGACCTACTGCTTGAGACGCATGCCAGCCTGCCGCGGAGCGTGGCGCTGGTGCTTTGGGGATCCGACAACATCAAGTCCGACGGCGCGCCCATGGCGCAGGCGCTGGCGCTGATCGGTGCGCAGCCGCGCTTCGACAGTTTCGGGCGGCTGTGCGGCGCCGACCTGATCCCGCTGGAAACCCTCGGCCGGCCGCGCATCGACGTGATCATGACCCTGTCGGGCATCTTCCGCGACCTACTGCCGCTGCAGACGCGCCTGCTGGCCGAGGCTGCGCACAAGGCCGCCCATGCCGATGAACCGCTGGACCGGAATTTCATCCGCGCCAACGCTTTGGCCTATGCCGAGAAGATCGGCTGCGACCTGGACACCGCGGCGCTGCGTGTCTTTTCCAACGCCGAGGGCGCCTATGGATCCAACGTCAACCAACTGGTCGACAGTTCCGCCTTCGGCGACGAGGACGAGCTGGCCGATGCCTACGAGGCGCGCAAGAGCTTTGCCTACGGCGTCGACGGCAAACCCGCGCAACAGACCGCGTTGCTGCAACAGGCGCTGGGCACCGTGGATGTCGCCTACCAGAACCTGGAATCGGTGGAACTGGGCGTGACCACGGTGGATCACTATTTCGACACGCTGGGCGGGATTTCCCGGGCTGTGAAGCGGGCCCGCCAGGGCGCGGAGGCCGCCGTCTATATCTCGGACACCACCCGTGGCGCGGGCAAGGTCCGCAGCCTGGCCGACCAGGTGGCGCTCGAAACACGCTCGCGCTCGCTCAACCCAAAGTTCCACGAGGCGCTGCTGAGCCACGGCGCCGAGGGCGTGCGCCAGATCGAGAGTAGCCTGACCAACACGCTGGGCTGGTCGGCGACGACCGGACAGGTCGACCCCTGGGTCTATCAGCGGATGTCCGAAACCTTCGTGCTGGACGAGACGATGCGCCAGCGGATGAGCGAGCTCAACCCGGTGGCCTCTTCGCGCATGGCGAACCGGCTGCTCGAGGCGCATGACCGCGCCTACTGGGCCCCCGACGACGACACGCTGGCCGCGCTGCGCGATGCGGCCGACGCGCTGGAAGATCGCCTCGAGGGGGTCGCCGCCGAATGACCGCCCCGAGCGCATATGGCCGCCCGCGCGGCGATGGGGGTCCAGCACCCATGCCCCCGGGGATTTCCGGCCAAGCAAAATACCGGGCCCCCTTGCCCGGCGATAGGAGGAAACCATGAGTCCACTGGACACCAAGCAGCCCCCCTCGGCACGCGCGAACATGCGCGAGGCCGCCGGATTGGAGGCCCGCCGCCAGGTCGAGACGCCGCCGGTTCTCAAGGGCCAGGACGGCGAAGGATCGGTGCAGGTGCACCAGGACCCGTCAATGAAGATCGAAGGGGCCAAGGTCTTTTCGGTCTACGGCAAGGGCGGGATCGGCAAATCGACGACCTCGTCGAACCTCTCGGCGGCCTTCGCCCGGATGGGCAAGCGGGTGTTGCAGATCGGTTGCGATCCCAAGCATGACAGCACCTTCACCCTGACCGGGCAGTTGCAGCCGACGGTGATCGACATCCTCAAGGAGGTCGATTTCCACGCCGAGGAACTGCGCCCCGAGGACTTCGTGACCGAAGGCTGGGGCGGCGTGAAATGCGTCGAGGCGGGCGGTCCCCCCGCGGGCACCGGCTGTGGCGGATACGTGGTGGGCCAGACGGTCAAGCTGCTTAAGCAGCACCACATGCTGGAAGACACCGACGTCGTGATTTTCGACGTGCTGGGCGACGTGGTCTGCGGCGGTTTCGCGGCCCCCTTGCAGCATGCCGACCGCGCGGTGATCGTCACCGCCAACGATTTCGACAGCATCTACGCGATGAACCGGATCATCGCCGCCGTCCAGGCCAAGTCGAACAACTATAAGGTCCGGCTGGCCGGCTGCGTCGCCAACCGCTCGCAGGATACCGACGAGGTCGACCGCTACTGCGCCGAAGTGGGCTTCAACCGCATTGCGCACATGCCCGATTTCGACGCGATCCGCCGCTCGCGGCTCAAGAAGAAGACGCTGTTCGAAATGCCGGACGAAGATGACATCCAAATGGCCCGCGCCGAGTATATCCGGCTGGCCGAGCGGCTATGGAACGGAACCGATCCTCTGGCCCCCGCGCCGATGGAAGATCGCGACATCTTCGAATTGCTGGGATTCGACTGATGCCAGACGCAAGCCCCCTCCAGATGCCTGACGCGGCCCGCACCGGGGACCTGTCCCCGGCGCCGGGCGGCTGGGCGCGCACGCGCGACCGTGTTGAAACCTATTTCGACAAGACCGCCACGCGCACATGGGAACGGCTGACAAGTGACGCGCCGGTCTCGCGTATCCGCGAAACCGTTCGACGCGGCCGCGACACGATGCGCGCCCGGATGCTGGACCGCCTACCTGGCGACCTGCGCGGCGCGCGGGTGCTGGATGCGGGCTGTGGCGCGGGGCCGATGACGGCCGAACTGGCCGCGCGGGGTGCCGAGGTGGTGGCAGTGGACATTTCTCCATCCTTGGTCGAGATCGCCCGGGCCCGTCTGCCCGACGGCCTGCCCGGCAATGTGACCTTCTTGTCCGGCGACATGCTGGCCGATGGCCTGGGCACCTTCGATCATGTCATGGCAATGGACAGCCTGATCTACTACCACAGTCACGACATCGCCCGCGCGCTGGCGACCCTGGGACGCCGGACCCGTGGCTCGATCGTCTTTACCGTCGCGCCGCGCACGCCGCTTCTGATGGCGATGTGGCGCACCGGGCAGTTGTTTCCGCGGTCCGACCGGTCGCCCACGATGGTCCCGCATGCGTCCACCGCCTTGCAAAGGGCCCTTCGCCGCGTCGAGGCGCCCGGCCAGTTGGCCACGCTCTCTCGGGTGCGCTCGGGTTTCTACATTTCCCAGGCACTGGAGCTGACCCCATGACTCCGCGCCGGCCCTCCCCCCTGACGGCGCTGACAGCGCGCTGGCTGCCCTTCGCGGATGCGGCCAGCGAGGGGCTGCCGATGGCGCAGTTGCTGCGGCTGTCGCTGTTCCAGGTCTCGGTGGGGATGGCGACGGTGATGCTTCTGGGCACGCTCAACCGCGTGATGATCGTGGAACTTTCCGTTCCGGCGGTGATCGTCGCCGTGATGATCGCCCTGCCGGTGCTGATCGCGCCGTTCCGGGCGCTGCTGGGCTTTCGCTCGGACACACACCGCAGCGCCATCGGCTGGAAGCGCATCCCTTACCTGTGGTTCGGCTCGCTCTGGCAAATGGGCGGGCTTGCGGTGATGCCCTTTGCCCTGCTGGTCCTGGCCGGACAGCAGGTCGTCGGCCCCACATGGGCCGGCGAAGTGCTGGCCGCGCTGGCCTTTCTGATGACGGGGCTTGGGCTGCACATGACCCAGACCGCCGGGCTGGCCCTGGCCACCGACCGGGCCGACGATGCCACGCGCCCGCGGGTCGTGGCGCTGCTTTACGTTATGTTCCTGTTGGGTATGGGCGTCTCGGCGCTGATCATCGGCTGGTTCCTGCGGGATTTCGCACCGCTCACACTGGTCCGCGTCGTGCAAGGGGCGGCCGTTGCCGGCATCGTCCTGAATTTGATCGCCCTGTGGAAACAGGAACAGGTGCGCCCGATGAGCCGCGCAGAACGCGCCGCCCCGCGGCCCCGGTTCCGCGACGCCTGGGCCGACTTGGTCGCCGGCGGACAGGCCGGGCGGCTGCTGGCGGTGGTCTTCCTCGGAACCATGGCCTTCAACATGCAGGACGTGTTGCTGGAACCCTATGGCGGGGAAATCATGGGGCTTTCGGTGTCGGCCACCACGACGCTGACGGCGATCTGGGCCGCCGGGGCGCTGGCGGGCTTCGCGCTGGCCGGACGCATGCTGACACGGGGAGGCTGCGCCTTCCGCGTCGCGGCGCTCGGCCTTCTGGCCGGTATCGCGGCCTTCTGCACGGTGATCTTCGCCGCGCCCATGGCCTCGAACGTCATGTATTTCGCCGGGGCGGGAATGATCGGCTTCGGTGGCGGGCTTTTCGCGGTCGCCACCCTGACCGCCGCGATGACCATGCCCGCGACCGGCGCGGCGGGTCACGGCCTGGCTCTGGGCGCCTGGGGCGCGGCACAGGCCACGGCGGCGGGCCTTTCCATCGCCCTGGGCGGCGGCCTGCGCGACTGGATCGACGGGCTGGCCATGTCCGGACGGCTGGGAGAAGCGCTCGCCACCCCTGCCACGGGCTATTCCTTTGTCTATCACGTCGAGATCGGGCTGTTGTTCGTCACCGTTGCGGTCCTCGGGCCGCTGGTGCGCCTCGCCCCCTCTCGCCGACGCAACCCCAAACAGGAAGCGGCCCGCATCGGGCTGGCCGACTTCCCAACATGAGACCCGCCTTCGAAAGGACACGGACATGACGGAACCCTTCTTCGGACAAGTCGATCTGGCCAGCGTATCGCTCTGGCTGTTCTGGATCTTCTTCGCACTGCTGATCTTCTACATCCAGCGCGAGAACATGCGCGAGGGCTACCCGCTCGAGGATGATGACGGCAATCAGTCGGCCAACCAGGGCCCCTTCCCGGTCCCCAGCGACAAAACATTCAAGCTGCCCCATGGACGTGGCGAGTTGACCGTCCCGTCGGGCCAGAACCCGGACCGTTCGGACCTTGCGCTGGAAAAGACCGCCGCGGGCAACGGCTTTCCGTTCGAGCCCACGGGTGACCCGATGGCCGATGGTGTCGGCCCGGCCTCCTGGGCGCCGCGCCGCGACATCCCCGAGCTGGACGGCCACGGCCACCCGAAGATCGTGCCCATGGCCGCGACCGGGCAATTCCATGTCGCCGCCGGGCGTGATCCGCGCGGCCTGCCCGTCGTGGCCGGTGACGGCGAAACGGTGGGCACCATCGCCGATCTGTGGATCGACGAGCCCGAACAGCTGGTGCGTTATCTCGAGGTCGAGCTCGACGCCGAACACGGGGACGGCAAGCGCCTTGTGCCCATGACCATGGCCCGGATCTGGGGCCAGAAGGTCAAGGTCCGCTCGATCTTCGGCAAGCACTTCGCCGGTGTTCCAAGAAACGCCTCGCCCAACCAGGTGACCATGCTCGAGGAAGAGAAGATCTGCGGCTACTACGCCGGGGGCACGCTCTATGCCTCGCAGGCACGGCAAGAACCGCAACTGGGCTGAACCCCCAAGGAGGCCGCCATGTCAGACGACCACGACGATTTCGCATTCGAGCCCGTCAAGGGCCTGCCCGAAACCCCGCCCGAGGGGGAGCATATTCTATGGCAAGGGCGGCCGGACTGGTGGGCGCTGACCCGCGAGTCGCTGAACCTGGGTTGGGTGTCGGCCTATTTCGTGGCCCTGGCCCTGTGGCGTTTCGGCATGTTGATCGACCAGGTCAGTCTGGCCAGCGCCTTTGCGGCCTCCTTTCCCTTCATCGTGCTGGGCGGGATCGTCGCCGCGCTGCTTCTGCTCATCGGCGTGGTCCAGGCCCGCAGCACCGTCTACACGATCACCAATCGCCGCGTGGCGATGCGGATCGGGGCCGCCCTGACGGTGACGCTGAACCTGCCGTTCACCAAGATCGCCCGCGCCGACCTGAGCCTGCGCCGCAACGGCACAGGCACGATCGCACTGGACCCGATCGATGACACCCGGCTGAGCTATCTGGTGTGCTGGCCGCATGTGCGGCCCTGGCATATCCGCAAGACCCAGCCCGCCCTGCGCTGCATCCCCGAAGCCCAGAACGTGGCGACCCTTCTGGCCGAAGCCGCCGAGGCCAGGGTGAGCACGCCCCAGGTCGCCAGGACCGGCCAGCGCCCGGCCGCGCAGGTCGCCGCCGAATAGAGGTATCCCGAGATGACACAGATCGACACACACCGCACCGCCGCCCCCGCCCATGACCGGGAACTGATCCCCCGCATGATGGCGCGGGCGATGCTGGCGCTCGTGGTCGCGGTCCTTGTGTTGGTGGCACTGGCACGGGCGACGGACCAGCCGCTGGTTGCCACCGCACCGACGGGCGACATCGTGGCGTCGCGCAGCCTGCTTTTGTCCGGCGACATGTCCGGCGCTGTTACAGTGCGCAAGGCCGACGGGGCGCTGATCGCCGATCTCGGCCCCGATCGCGGGGGGTTCATTTCCGGCGTGTGGCGCGTGATCGAACGCGAACGCACCAAAAACCGGGTCGCCCTCGAGGGGCCCGTCACCTTGCGGCGGCACGACACCGGCCGCCTGAGCATCCATGACCCGTCAACGGGCTGGAGCGCCGATCTCATGGGATTCGGCGAAGACAATGCCAGGGCCTTCGCACGGCTGCTGGCGCAATGAGGCATGTCACCCGGCGGGCGGGAACCCGCCCGGGACAACGGACATGCGGCAACAGGGAAAAGGAGGCCAAGAATGGGATGGCTTACCAAGGAAATTGAACGTGCGCCCTGCACGGTCGAGATCAGCCACAAGTTCGAGTCGCTGCACGCGCATCTGCGGTTCAACAACGGCGCCACGGTCTATCCGGGCGACGAGGTGAAGGTCCACGGCCCCGAGATCATGGCGCCCTTCGGCGAGATCGTCACCGAGGACCGCGAGGCGACGATCATCCGCGCCAGCGGGCTGGAACGGCTCTGGACGCGGCTGACCGGCGATTTCGAGGTCATGGAGCTATGCGAGTTTTCCTTTTCCGAGGAGGTGACGCTATGAACGTCCAGGCCAATCACAGCGCCGATGCGAAAACCGCCGAGGAAGGCATCGCGATCCAGCAGGAGCAGGCGAAATTCGACAGCACCGCGGCCACCGAGGCGGCCATGTCGAACACGCTGTTGACCCCGCGCTTCTATACCACCGATTTCGACGAGCTCGACGCCATCGACGTCAGCCCGGTGCGAGAGGACTGGGACAAGCTGATCGCGCAGATGGTCGCCGACCCCAACAAGGGCCACTTCAAGAAGAACGAGGACTGGGACCATGTCGACTGGGAGGGGATGGACCCTGCCCTGAAGAAGGAGTTCATCGACTTCCTGATCTCGTCCTGCACCGCCGAATTCTCGGGCTGCGTGCTCTACAAGGAAATGAAGCGGCGCGGCACGAATGCCGACATCACCCAGCTGTTCCAGCTGATGGCACGGGACGAGGCGCGGCACGCGGGCTTCATCAATGATGCCCTGCGCGAGGCGGGCGTTGCGGTGAATCTCGGGTTCCTGACGCAGAAGAAGAAATACACCTATTTCCGCCCCAAATTCATCTATTACGCCACCTACCTGTCGGAAAAAATCGGCTATGCCCGCTACATCACGATCTTCCGGCACCTGGAGGCACATCCCGAGCACCGCTTTCACCCGATCTTCAAGTGGTTCGAGGAATGGTGCAACGACGAGTTCAGCCATGGTGAGGCCTTCGCGTTGTTGATGAAGACCGACCCCAAATTGACCTCGGGGCGCAATGTCTGGTGGATCAAGTTCTTCCTGACGGCCGTCTTCGCGACGATGTATGTGCGCGACCACCAGCGCCCGGCGTTTCACAAGGCCCTTGGCGTCGATCCCGATTGGTATGCCCACGAGGTCTTTACCAAGACCTCCGCGCTGACACGGCAGATCTTTCCGATCACGCTGGATATCGAACACCCCGCCTGGC
The DNA here is from genome assembly GCA_009908505.1 of Alphaproteobacteria bacterium. GTDB lineage: Bacteria > Pseudomonadota > Alphaproteobacteria > Rhodobacterales > Rhodobacteraceae > Salibaculum. Next base: position 55,661 of record JAAAPD010000014.1, read on the forward strand.
AACCGACCCTGGAAAAGCTGCAGCGAGCCAATGTCGATCTGGATGCCGCCCGCAAACGCGGCGGCGTGACGGGGCTCATTGGCAGACTGACGGCACAGGCCCGCGCCGCGACCGCCTTTGCACGGCTCTATTTCATACCGTCCCGAACGCACGAGGTGCCGGCAAGCACCCGGCTGCAGCCGGCCTATTGATGGACGCGACGGGCGCATATCGCGTTCGGCGCGCGGGGTGGGCGTGATGGCCGATCCGTGGATCGCCACTCTGTTCGCGCTGTTCGCGTGGTGGTTTTCCACCGGTGTCATCCTGATCGTCGTGCGCCGCGCGGACCGCGCCGGCGCCGCCGCGCGGCGCGCGGCCACCTGGGGCGCACTGCCGTTGCTGGCGCTGGGGATATGGGGATTCGTCACGACGCTGGACGGGACCGGCCTGCAGGCCGCCTATGGGGCATTCCTGTCGGCGCTGGCCATCTGGGGCTGGATCGAACTGGCCTTCCTGACGGGGGCCATCACCGGCCCCAACCTGCACCCCTGCCCCGCGAAGCTGCCCGAATGGGAACGGTTCCTGCGTGCCTGGGGCACCGTCGCCTATCACGAGATGCTGTTGACGGCGGCCCTGATCACGCTGTGGTTCCTGGGGCATGGTGCGGAAAACATCTTTGGATTGTGGGTCTTCACGACGCTCTATTTCGCGCGCATCTCGGCCAAGCTGAACCTGTATTTCGGGGTGCCAAAGATCAACACCGAGTTCATCCCCGAGGCCCTGAGCCACCTGAGCAGCCATTTCCGTATCTCGCGCCTCAACTGGGTGTTTCCCATTTCGATCACCGCGCTGACCTATGCCAGCGCCTGCTGGCTGGAACGGCTGTTTTCGGCCACCAGCGCCGGCGATGTGGTGGGCTTCGCTCTGCTGAGCGCGATCACCATGCTGGCCGCGCTGGAACATTGGCTGATGGTTCTGCCCCTGCCTGACGAAAAACTCTGGCGCTGGATGCTGCCCGCGCCGCCCGACGCCACCACAAAAAGAAACAAGACCAGACGACCGGAGAAAACCCATGGATTTTGACGCGATGTTCGCTTCCCAACTCGATGCCCTCAAGGCCGAAGGCAATTACCGCGTCTTCGCCGAGCTGGAACGCCAGTGCGGCGCGTTTCCCCGCGCACGAAGCCATGACGAGAACGCCCCCGAAGAGGTGACGGTCTGGTGTTCCAACGACTACCTCGGGATGGGCCAGCACCCGGTCGTCGCCCAGGCAATGAAGGATACCGTCGATCAGTGCGGCACGGGCGCCGGGGGCACGCGCAACATTTCCGGTACGAACCGTCATCATGTCGCGCTGGAGGCTGAACTGGCCGACCTGCACGGCAAGGAAGCGGCACTGCTCTTCACCAGCGGCTACGTGTCGAACTGGGCCGCGCTCTCGACGCTTGGGTCACGTCTGCCGGACGCGGTCATCCTTTCGGACGAGAAAAACCACGCCAGCATGATCGAGGGGATCCGCCATTCGCGGGCGCAAAAGGTGATCTGGAAGCACAACGATCCGCAAGACCTCGACGCCAAGCTGTCAGCCCTGCCGGCCAACGCCCCCAAGATCGTGGCCTTCGAAAGCGTCTATTCCATGGATGGCGACATCTGCCCCATGGAAGAGATCATCGAGGTGGCCGAGAAACACGGTGCCATGACCTATCTGGACGAGGTGCACGCGGTAGGCCTTTACGGCGCCCGCGGCGGCGGCATCTCCGAAGCGCGCGGCCTGGCCCATCGCATCACCCTGATCGAGGGCACGCTCGGCAAGGCCTTCGGCTGCATGGGGGGCTACGTCACCGGCTCGGCGGCACTGTGCGATTTCATCCGGTCCTTTGCCAGCGGCTTCATCTTCACCACTGCCCTGCCGCCGGCCATCGCGGCGGCCGCGCAGGCCTCGATCGCGCATCTGAAGACCTCGCAGGTCGAGCGTGACCGGCAGCGCCAGCAGGTCACCCGGCTGCGCGAAATGCTGGACAAGCAGGGTATCCCACATCTGGACAACGACAGCCACATCATTCCCGTGATGATCAAGGACCCGGTCAAATGCCGGATGCTTGCGGACATCCTGATGCGCGATTTCGGCATCTACGTGCAGCCCATCAACTACCCCACGGTGCCGAAGGGAACCGAGCGTCTGCGCCTCACGCCGGGGCCGCTGCACAGCGATGCGGACCTCGTGCACCTGGTTGCTGCGCTGACCACGCTCTGGAAGCAATGCGCCCTTTCACATGCCGTGGCCTGACGCGCCATTGACTTTGGCGGGCGCAGCCTAATTACCTGTGTCTGGCGCAGTGCGACAAACTGTCCGAAATCATCCAGGGAGGACCCCATGACGACCAGACCACTGACGATACTCGCCGCCGCGACACTGGGTACGGCCGCCATTGCCGACGACCACGCCACGGGCGATCCGGCGGCGGGAGAGCAAGCCTTCCGTCAATGTGCCTCTTGCCACATGATCGTCGATGATGCAGGTGAAACCATCGCCCGGGGCGGTCGCGTCGGGCCCAACCTTTACGGCGTAGTGGGCCGCCAACGCGGCAGTGTCGAGGATTTCCGCTATTCCGACCTTCTGATTGCGGCGGGTGAGGTCGAAGGCAACACCGCCTGGGACGAAGAAAGCTTCGTCGCCTACGTCCAGGACCCGTCGGGCTGGCTTACCGAGTTCACCGGCGAGAGCGGACGTGGCAAGATGACCTACATGGTGCGCAAGGAAGAAGATGCCGTGAACGTCTGGGCCTATCTGGCCTCGGTCGGCCCCGATCCAGAGAGCATGTAGCTTTCATCTCACCGAAGACCGAAAGGCCGCGTTATCTTGCGCGGCTTTTCCTTTTCGTGTCCACGTCGCTCAGCGCGCCAGCGAAAGCGATACCACAGTGCCGGTTCCTGCCAGCGCATCGCGCGCCGTCGCCGCGATATCTCCGGCGGTCATTCCCGCTTCTTCATACATCTCGGACGGGCTGGCCTGCTCGATGAACCGATCCGGCAGGCAGACATTGCGGATGGCGAGCCCCCGGTCGAAGCAGCCCCGCCGGGCCAGTTCATGCATGACGACCGACCCGAAGCCACCCTCGGCCCCCTCTTCGACCGTCACCAGCACACGGTGATCGCGGGCCAGGGCCTCGACAAGATCGCCGTCGAGCGGCTTGGCAAAGCGCGCATCGGCCACGGTCGCATTGATACCGGCCTGCGCCAGGTCATCGGCGGCGCTCAGGCATTCGCCCAAATGCGCCCCCAGCGAAAGGATCGCCACATCCGCGCCCTGGCGCAGCACGCGTCCCTTGCCGATTTCCAGGACTTGCCCCTGATCCGGCAATGCCACCCCCGTACCCGCCCCGCGCGGATACCGAAAGGCGATGGGGCCGGTGTCATGGGCGGCTGCGGTGGCCACCATGTGGACCAGTTCGGCCTCATCCGCGGCGGCCATGACGGTAAAGCACGGCAGGCTGGCCAGGTAACCGATATCGAACGCGCCGGCATGGGTGGCCCCGTCGGCACCGACCAACCCGGCCCGGTCGATGGCGAAACGCACGGGCAGACCTTGCAGGGCCACGTCGTGCACCACCTGGTCATAGCCGCGCTGAAGGAAGGTGGAATAGATTGCGCAGAAGGGCCTTAGCCCGCTGGCCGCCATGCCGGCACAAAAGGTCACGGCGTGCTGCTCGGCGATACCCACGTCGAAGACCCGCGCCGGAAAGCGCTCGGCCATCTTCGTCACGCCCGTTCCGTCTGGCATCGCCGCCGTGACGCCGACAATGCGCTCATCGCGCGCGGCCTCGTCGGTCAGGGCCTGTCCGAACACGGATGTATAGCTGGGCGCGGCCGGTCTGGATTTGGCCTGTGTGCCGGTCGCGGGGTCGAATTTCGACACGCCGTGGCCCCGATCGGCGGCGTCCTCGGCAGGGGCATAGCCCTTGCCCTTGACGGTGCAGCAATGGATCAGGACCGGCCCGGTGGCCCGGGCCCGCACCGCGCGCAAGACCGGCAGAAGCTGGTCCATGTCGTGCCCGTCGATCGGTCCGATATAGTCGAAGCCCAGCTCCTCGAACAGCGTGCCGCTGCCGGTCAGCCCGGTGACCATCTGGCGCGCGCGCTTGGCCCCTTCGCGCATCGGGGCGGGCATGGCGGACTCGACCCCCTCGGCCATGGACCGCATGCGTCCCAGCGGGTCGCTGGCATACATCCGGCTGAGATAGGAGGACATCGCGCCGACCGGCGGGGCAATGGACATCTCGTTGTCGTTGAGGATCACGATCAGCCGCTTGCCCAGGTGGCCGGCATTGTTCATCGCCTCATAGGCCATGCCCGCGCTGATCGCGCCGTCGCCGATCACGGCAATCGCATCGCCCGTCGCCTGCCCCATGTCACGGCCCACCGCGAAACCCAGCGCGGCGCTGATCGAGGTGCTGGAATGCGCGGCGCCGAAGGGGTCATGCGGGGACTCGCTGCGTTTCGTAAAGCCCGACAGGCCACCCTTCTGGCGCAGGGTGCGGATGCGGTCACGCCGCCCCGTCAGGATCTTGTGCGGATAGCATTGGTGGCTTACATCCCAGATCAGCTTGTCCATGGGCGTGTTGAAAACCGCGTGGATGGCAACGCTCAGTTCCACAACACCCAGCGAAGAGCCAAGATGTCCGCCTGTTTGCGAAACCGCCGAAATCACTTCGGCGCGCAATTCATCGGCCAAGCGGGCCAAATCGCGGTCCGGCATCTGGCGCAGGTCGGACGGGCCGGCGACCCGGTCCAGCAATGGTGTTTGCAAATGGTCGTCCGTCATCGCTTCTCTCCCTTGGGATAGTTCCGGCACCGCCCGGCAATGGGCATGATGCAGACAGCGCGATCCGGCGTTGTGCGGCCGGGGCGCGCGATCCCGCACGCCCCGGCGCCGGGTGTCTACTCGGCCGCGCCGTAGTCGGGCGCGCCGGTGGTCGCCAGTTCCGGCCAGTCCGCGATCACGTTGGTGCCTTGCAGGGGTTGCAGATACCCCTTGTGGCAGGTCGCGCAGGCCGCCTTGGGCGCATCCTGATGAACGGGTCCGAGCCGGTCTTCCGGGTAGAGGTCCAAAAGGCCCACGAGATACTCGTTGTTGAGCTCCTGCACCATGGCGATGCCAAGGCTGGCCGTGGACCATTGCGGCGTCACCTGCGCCCCGTCATAGAAGGCGCGGCTATTGTGACAGGTCACGCAATTGGCCCCCAGAGAATTGGAAAAGTAATTCATCAGCGAATAGGTCCGCTCGGCGTTCTGGATCGCAGGAACCGCCGGATCGGCCGGGCTGCCCTCGACGCGCGAGGCCAGGTCATGAACGCCGATCCGCTCGTAGTTGAGCAGGTAGCTTTCCAAGGCATCGGACGGCAGCGACGTGTACTGGCTCGTCTCGGTCACCCGGTTCTGGTTGGCCGACCAGCCGGCCATGGCCGACACCACGGGCGCCTCCTGGAACCAGATCTCGCTTGGCACGTTCTGGCCGCGGTGACAGGTCATGCAGGTGACACCGACTTCCTTGTTGGCATTGACGTGACCATCCCAGTTCTCGTTGATGCTCTGGGTCATCTGGATCATGCGGCGCGCGACGACCTTGGTGTACAGGTTGTCCTCGCCATAGGTTTCGAGATCGCCGTCGCCGTGGCAGTAGGCGCAGCCCTGCTCGGGCGAGACCCATCTGGTCATCGCCGCCATCACACGGTTGAAGTTGGCATCAGTCAGGTCGCCCAGCACCTGCACGTTCTCGTAGATGTCACCGGCAAGCGGCTCTCCCGGTTCCGTCGGGTATGGTGGATCCTCGAAGATGAGGGCGATGTCCGGATCCGGCGTTGCCAGCTCGGCCTGGAACTCCGTCACCGACATGCCGGTGCCGCGCGGCCCGGTCTGCAGGCTGGCGGTGGCGTAGGGCTGCCCCCAGGACACCAGCATGATGGCCACGAAGACCGCACCGCCGACCATGCCGACCAGGATACCCGGCCCGTAGATATTGGTCGGGTTATTCCTGTTCCAATTTTCAAACCACTTGGGAAACATCGTTCACTCCCCCTGTCCGATGAAGGCGTCGTAGGTTCCGTAGGCTTCGTAGCCGTAGGACCCGTCATACATGGGGGCGAAGTTGTGCTCCTGCGCCCAGATGAACCAGTTGTCGACAACCGTGCCGGTCAGCAGGATGCCGATACCGCCGGTGATCGGGGTCAGAACCGCGAACCACCAGGCCCAGCGGTGAATGCCCTCCATCGTGGCGTTGAAACCCATGGTCCAGCGCCAGAACAGGGCGGCCCGTTCAGAGGCCGTGCCACGGTCGACGATCTGCTCGAGCTCACGATCGCCGCCGAACCGGCTGACGGCCAGGATCGTCGCGCCATGCATGGCGAAAAGCAGGACCGACCCATAGAGAAACACGATGCTCAGACAGTGGAACGGGTTGTAATAGAGGTTCCCGTAACGGATGGAAAAGGCCGTGGTCCAGTCCAGGTGCGGGAAGATGCCGTAGGGCACCGCCTCGGACCAGGAGCCCATCAGCACGGGGCGGAACAGGCCCAGCACCAGGAACAGCCAGATGGCCGACCCGAAGGCCCAGAAGACATGCTTGCCCATCTTGTGGCTTGCCGCCAGCTGATACGACCGCGCCCACCAGGCCAGCACCGAGACCAGCAGGAAGAAGGAGGAGATGATATACCAGCCACCGTCATTGAGCGGCGGAATCCGCAGCCCGTATTGCGGGCTGGGCGGCTCCAGCGCCAACCAGAAGCCCTGGCGAAGGAATTCCGGGATAGACCACCCGACCTGCGCCAACATGTTCAGCCCCACGATGAAGAACCAAACCAGACCGGTGGCCAGGCTGACCAGGCCCAGCATGCCCAGGTTGATCGGACCGATCTGGGCATTGCCGAACCAGCCGAAGAGCTTCGAGAAGAAGGGCTTGCCGCCGCGTTCCTCGCTCAGGCGACCGCCGCTGTCGTCCAGACCCCATTCCGGGGTGCCCTGAACCTGCACTTGCGTGAATATGTTCTGATATTCGATCATGATTACATTCCCACCTGAGAGGGCCAGATCGGCAGCTCGAGCCACCAGTTCCACCATTCGGGCCAGCCCTTGGTCCAGACCGGGCCGCTGATGATGATGCAGATCGCCGACCAGAACCCGGCATTTAGCGCCAGGAGCAGCCCCACGCGGTGAATGCCCAGCGTACCGACCGAATAGCCGATGAAATCACGAAAAAACGTGTCCTCGTGATCGGGGGTCTTCATCTCCTCGCCCTTCTCGGGGTTGGCCGCCGAGAGGATCAGCCCGCCATGCAGTGCCAGCGCCAGCGTCGTGGTGAAGAAGAACGTCACCGCCAGCATATGCGCCGGGTTGTAGTGGAAATGCAGGTAGGCGTAGCCGGTGTTGCTGACCCAGTCGAGGTGACTGAAGATGCCGTAGGGAAAGCCGTGCCCCCAGGCGCCCATCAGCAGCGGGCGGAAGACAACCAGCGTGGCATAGGCGAAGATCGCGACGCTGAAAGCGATGGGCACATGATAGCCCATGCCCAGCTTGCGGCAGATCTCGACTTCGCGCAGCGCCCAGCTGATGAAGGCACCCAGCGCGCAGATCGTGATGATCTGCCAAAGGCCGCCGTCGTTCAGCGGCGCCATGCCAAGGCCGTATTTCAGGTCCGGCGGCGCGACGTTGATGAGCCACGGGTTGAAGGTGCCCTGCTGCGCGGCCCCCCAGAATATCAGGATTGTGCCCAGAAGGGCGAAAAAGGCGGTCGTGACCCCGAAGAAGCCCACGTAGAAGGGCCCTACCCAGAAGTCGAACAGATCGCCGCCGATCAACGTCCCTCCGCGGACGCGATACTTTCTTTCGAAGCTAAGCAACGCCATCGTTCAATTCTCTCCGCAATTGGCGGCCGGTTCGGTTCTGTCCGGGGCCGTCATGTGTCTGGTGTTCGCTGCGGGCGACAAACCCGCCCGCAGCTATCTTTAAAGAGCTTTCGCCCGGGGCTCACTCCGCTGCGGCCATGCGCGCCTCGGCGGCGTTCTCGAACCAGTTGACACCGTTCGAGAGCAGCACGAGGTGGATCATGACAGCGAGCAGGAAGAGGAAGACACCCTGCGCCACGAAGACGCGACGGGGATCGAAAATGAGCCAGATCTTGTAGAACTTCGCCATCTTTTTCTCCTCAGAACCACGGCGCCCAGATATAGGTCGCGATATGTGCGACCACTGCCACCGCCGCGAACAGCCAGAGGCCGCTCATGTAGACGGAATGCAGTTCCTGGGCTTGCTCGTCGGTGAGACCTGTGAAGGACAGGTCGTTGTTATCAGCCATAAACTTTCCTCCGGAATGCTATGCTGACGCCGCGTACCCCGCGGCCGGGTTCCTTCGGGGCCTTCACGGTCCCGCAGGTTCCTGTCCGCCCCCTTGCGGGGACAGGCAGATCGTGTCTCGGATCACCGAACCCCTGCATGGGGTCAGGCCGAGAAAATCAGGGGCGTGATCCGGTCCGCCTCGGACCAGGCACGCGCCAACGGGCCGCGCAGGTTCAGGCTGCGATACCGGGCCACGTCGCGGACCCATCGCGCGCCCGCGAACGGCACCGCGCAGATGAAGATCAGGGTGAAATAGATGTGGAATTCGGCGTTGCGCGGCCGGCCACTACGGGCACGCGGCAGGGATTGCGAAGAGATGTCTGTCATGGGTCAGTCCTCCTTGACGGTATCGGCGCCCGCGTCGGGCGAAAGCGATTGAACGGTTTCCAGCACCACCCGGTCCTGGCCTTGGCGCAGGGCGCTGTCCTCGGCGGCGTCGCGCAGGGACTTGGCGGCGGAAATGCGGGTCAGCACGGGATGGCCGGCGACGATCCGGTCCAGTTCGCGGCTGGCATCTTCGTCCCAGGGGAAATCCCGGCGCAGGGGCGTCGGCGTGGCGGTGCCTGCATCCATCTCGCTGCCCAGCGGCAGGATATGGAACAACGCATCGAAAAGGCCGTTGCAGACCTCTTGCAACAGGTAGGTCGCCCCGGCATAGCCCATCATCGGCGTGCCGGTGGCGCGCCGGATCGCGGCGCCGGGGAACGAGGCGGGGATGTAGGCCGGTTTCGGCCCATGCCCGCCACCCGTTTCGGCCAGATAGATCTTTTCGTTGATCGAGCCCATTAGGATCAGCGGGCACTTCTGCGCGATCAGCGCGCGGACTTCCTCGTTGTTGGTCTTGGAGCCCGCGCAGCGCGCGACGGCAAAGGCGCAGGGCAGGCCAAGATCACCTTCCAGGAAATGCCGGATGCCGCGGGCATAGGTCTCGCCCGCGACGATTCCGAAATTCGCGGTGGCAAAGAAATCCTGCGTGACCGAGCGCCACAGATCCCAGACGGGCTTCAGCGTGGAATGCTTCTCGGTCTCGATGAAGGGTTCGGGATCGAGCCCCAGCAATTCGCCCAGCTTGCGCAGGAACAGGGTCGTCGACTCCACCCCGATCGGCGCCTGCAGGTAGGGCTTGTCGAGAATCTCGGCCAGACCCCGGCCGAATTCGCGATACATGCAAATGTTCACATCGGCATTCACGAGGTCGCGCATCTCGGCCAGGTGGGCGCCGAGCGGCATCACCATGTTGACTTCGGCGCCGATGCCCTCGACCAGGCGGCGGATTTCGGCCAGGTCGCTGGGCATGTTGAAGGTGCCATACATCGGCCCGAGGATATTGACGCGGGGGGCCGCGCCCTCTTCGCGCTTGCGTTCCCGGGGCATCCGGCCCTTGGTCATGCCAAACTCGGTGAACAGCCAGGTCATGGCGCGGTCGGCGGCCTGCCACTGGTCCTCGTCGATGGTGCGTGGCAGAAACCTTTGCAGGTTCGTGCCCTGTGGCGTGACCCCGCCGCCGATCATCTCGGCGATGGAGCCTGTCACGACGACCGCGGGCAGCGCGGGGTCGAGCGTGCCCCAGGCGCGCTTCATCGCCCCTTCGGTGCCCTCGCGGCCCAGCTCTTCTTCGCCCAGGCCGGTGACCACGATGGGCAGTTCATGCGGCGGCAGGGCGTCGGTGTAGTGCAGAACGGATGTGACCGGCAGGTTCTCGCAGCCCACGGGGCCGTCGATGACCACCTGAAGGCCCTTGACGGCACAGAAGGCATAGACCGCCCCCCAGTATCCGCCCGCGCGATCGTGATCCTGGATCAGCATCAGATCATCTCCTGCGCCTTGGCGGCGCGCTTTTGCTTTTCCAGCTTCTTGAGGTTCAGCGCCCGGTAATCCTCGCGGATGTTGGGATCGCCCTCCCAGACGCCGGCGGTGTCACCCGTTCCCACGCCGTCGAAGAACTCGCGCATGTGCTCCATGCGGACCTTTCCGGCGATGGCGGCATTGACGACCTCGGCCAGGCTGCCCGCGCCGGCCGGGCCCATCAGGGGCCGCGCCGAGATCAGGTTGGTAAAGTAGAGCCCGGGGATGCCCAGCTCCTTGGCCTTCTGGACGACCGGTGTCGTTCCGATGGCCAGGTCGGGGGTCAGCCCTTCCATGGCGGCGCAATCATCCTCCAGTGACGCCCGGAATTTCACCGTGACGCCACGGGCGCGCAGCCAATCGGCGTCGGCCTCGGACCAGGGCGATTTCGCGCAGGCCGTGCCGACATAGGGCACATCCGCCCCGCTTTCGATCAGCAGCCGCGCGACCAGCAGTTCACTGCCTTCGTAGCCCGACAGCGTGATTGTGCCGTCGATGGGGGCCGCGGCCAGCGCAGCCTTGATGCCGGGCAGCACAGCCTCCTGCGCCTCGGCGATCTTGACCGGATCGACGCCCATGGCGGTGCCGATCTCCTGCAACCAGTCCCTGGTGCCGTCGTGCCCCACCGGGGCGCTGCCCACGACGGGGCGACCAGCAGCCTGAAATTCGCGCACGGCCGCCGTATAGAATGGATGGATGGCGGCCACCGCGCTACAGTCGAGCGCGGCATAAAGCTCGCGCCATTCGCGGCAGGGGACGACCGGTCCGGCGGCCAGCCCCATGGGCGCCAGCAATTGACCGATCACAACCGGGTCGGCGGGAAACATCTCGCCCAGCAGGGTCACGGTTGGCCGATCCGACACGCCGCTTTCGGGGGCGGCGACGGGGCCGGCCTCGACCTCTTGCCGTGCGTAGTTGAGCATCGCACCGGCCAGCACATCCTTGGCCTCGGCATGGGTCGGGATGCCGAAGCCGGGCACGTCGATGCCGACGATGCGGACGCCGTTGATTTCGTCGGGCAGCAGCCGCAGCGGCACGCCGCTGGCCGTGGGCACGCAGAGGTTGGTAACCACGATGGCATCCACCCGGTCCGGATCGGCCAGTTCGTGCACGCTGTCGCGGATGTCCTCGAAGAGCTTGCCGGTCACGAGCGATTCCGAATTGAACGGCACGTAGCCGACAGACCGGCGCGCGCCGTAGAAATGCGACACGAAGCTGAGGCCGTAGACACAGCAGGCCGACCCCGACAGCACTGTCGCGACCCGCTTCATCCGCAGGCCGACGCGCAGGGATCCAAAGGCGGGGCACATGCTTTGCGGCTTGTCATGCGGGCCTTGCGGGTAATCCTCGGCGTAACGGTCGAGGATGTCCGACTGCCCGGCCATGCGGGCGGCCCTGTCCATTTCGGCGCCCGAGTGACAGCCCATCTGGGGGTCCGGCACACTTTCGGGCGCAGGGGCGCTGTCCTCGGCAGGCTTGCCCTTGATCACGGCAGCCTCGTGGGCGGTGTCATATTTGACTTCGTCCGTCATCTGCACCTTTCACGCGTCGTCGTAGACAACTTCGAGCGAGGGTTTCGGATCGGCATTCTTGCCGCGCATGTCTTCGTCGGTGGCCGGTTCCAAGGTGACCCCCGCGCCGGTATCTGACCCGTCGAAAAGGTCCAGCAGGCCGTCCTGGTCCAACGGCGCGGGCCGCACCGGCGGCGCGTCCGAGACCTGCGCGGCCAGGCCGGCGAACAGGCTGCCCCACTGGCTTTCGTCGGTGCCGACGATCTGATAGTTGGCGGATTTCTTGCGCAGGTCGTCATCCTGCGGGATCGAGGCCAGAACAGGGATGTCCACGGCCTCGGCAAAGGCCTGCGCCTCGCCGGAATGATCGTCCTTGTTCACGACAAGTCCGGCGACGCCGACATTGCCGCCCAGTTTGCGGAAATATTCCACCGCCGAGCAGACGTTGTTGGCCACGTAGAGCGATTGCAGGTCGTTGCTGGCGACAAGGATGACCTTCTGCGCCATGTCCCGCGCGATCGGCAGGCCGAAGCCGCCGCAGACCACGTCGCCCAGGAAATCCAGCAAGACATAGTCGAAGTCCCAGTCGTGAAATCCCAGCTTTTCCAGCAGTTCGAAGCCGTGGATGATGCCGCGCCCGCCGCAGCCCCGGCCCACTTCGGGCCCGCCGAGTTCCATCGCGAAGACGCCGCCCCGCTTGAAGCAGACATCGCCGATCTCGACCTGCTCGCCGGCCAGGCTCTTCTTGGTCGAGGTTTCGATGATTGTCGGGCAGGCCTTGCCGCCGAACAGCAGCGAGGTGGTGTCCGATTTCGGATCGCAGCCGATCAGCAGCACGCGCTTGCCCTGTTCGGCCATCATGTAGCTGAGATTGGCCAGGGTGAAGCTCTTGCCGATCCCGCCCTTGCCGTAGATCGCGATGATCTGGGTTTTCTGGGTCGGCTCGCCGTCGTTGATGACATCGGCCAAGTCCTCATGCGCCTCGTCGCGCAGGCGCTGGTCGAAATCCTTGAGATTGGGCACGTCGTCCTTCACGCTGTGTCCTTCCAGTTGAGCATCATTTTCAGGCAGGCGGGGTCCTCGAACGCGGTGCGGTAAGCCGTGTCGGCCCGGGCCGCCTTCGCCTGGTGGGATATCAGCCCGCCCAGCGAGAGCGCGCCGCCATTGACCAGCGCCGCGGTGGCCCGCATGTCTTCGGGGCTCCATTCTGCCGCGACGCGCAGGCGGGCCTCTTTCATGAAAGCAGGCGGGAAGGCGAAGGACAGCGCCTGCGGGTAGAAGCCCGCCAGCACGACCTCGCCGCCGCGTGCGATGCGCCCGATCAGGTCGTTGAGAATGTCGCCATTGCCCGAGGCATCGTAGATCGCGCGATAATCGCGGCGCGGATCGTCCTCGGGGGCGATGATCTCGTAGCCCTCGGCCCCGTCGCGGCGGGCCGGCATGGTTTCCCACACCGTGGGCGCCGGCGCCCCGGCGGCGATTGTGAGTCTTGCCAGAAGACGGCCCAGAACGCCGTGACCGACGATCAGGTCGGGCACGGTCTTGTCCAAACCAGCCATTGCATGGCGGGCCGTGGCGGCCAGCGCCAACAGCGCGCCTTCGGCGCCCAGCGCCGAATCAATAGGCGTTACCCGCTCGGCGCGGGTGACCAGGCGGGACGCGGCGCCGCCGAACAGGCCGTAAGCGTCGGTAAAACAGTCGGCACCGGGTACGAAAACGCTGTCACCGGGCTTGAAGCCGGTCTCAGGGGCGGCCTCGACCACCTCGCCGGCGGCCTCATAGCCGGGCACAAGCGGATAGCCCATACCGGGAAAGGGCGGCATCCGGCCCGTCCAGAACAGCTTTTCCGTACCAGTGGAGATGCCGGAATAGGCGATGTCGACAACGATATCCCCGGGCCCCGGCGCCTTGAGCGCGAGGGTGTCCAAATGAAGATCCTCAGGACCGTTCAGATAGACAGCACGGGTTTGCATGGTTGCCTCCTGTCTGTCGCTCCACCGTTCCGGCAAGGGATTCGGTGGAAATGGCGCTATCGCCAGTTGTAAGTTTACCTAAACACATGCATGTGTCAATCTTAGCTTACAGTTTTGATGTCAGGGCGACCATCGAACACCGGATGGCGACAGGCCGGCAGCTCGCGCGTCAGGCGCGCTTTTCACAGGTCACGACCCGCGTGACATATGGGCGGCGCGCAGGCGCCACGACCGGGCACTCGAAGCCGGCGGCCTCACACAAGGCCACGATCCGCGCGGGCGATCGCGCCCGACCGGTGCCCATGGCCATTGTGTAGAATGCAAAGTAGAGGTCCCCGGCACGATCGGGCCGCGCCGCGCCCGCCATGGGTTCGGAGATGATCAGCCGCCCGCCGGGCGGCAGGGCCGCGTATGCTTTGGACAGCAGGTCGCGCACGGTTGCATCGTCGTGGTCATAGAGAACCCGAATGAGCGAGATCGCGTCAGCGCCCGGCGGCAATGGCCCGTCGCGAAAGGAGCCCGGATGAAGGGCCACCCGGTCGGACGACCCGCCCTGCCCCAGCCGGTCCTCGGCCTGCGGCATGACCCCCGGCAAATCCAGCAACATGCCCCGAAGCCCGCGGTTGCGCCGCAATGCCGCCGCCAGGAACACGCCTGAACCGCCGCCCACGTCGAGCAGGGTCTTGACCCCCTTGAGGCGCACCGCCCCAAGCGTGTCCTCGGCGACAAGTTCCTGAGAGCGCGCCATCAGCTCGGAATAATGCGCAGCCTCGGCCGTGGACACAGCGTCATCCGGCTCCGACACATAGGGCCAGATGCGCGCCAACTCGGTGCCGCCTTCGCCACGCAGCAAGGCCGAGGGATCGGACATGTCGCGGTAGAAGGCCGCGTTGTGGCGGATCATGTCGGTCAGGCCGGGCACACCGAGGATGGCCGCCCCGCGTCGCGCCAGGCTGAATTGTCCATCGCGCCGCCGAACGAGCAGACCCAGCGCAAGTCCGGCCTGCAAAAGGGCCTCCATTCTGTCGGCCGGCATATTGCGCCGCAGGGCCATCTCCACCGCCAGGTCCGGGCCATCCAGCAGGTCTTGCAACACGTCCTCTTCAACCAGCGCGAACAGCACCTGGGAGGCTACGAAACCCTGCATGATATCGAAGATCTTGGCCCCATCACGCCGCGCAATCGCCGCGCCGACCGGCAATCTAGCCGCCAAACGCTGAACCCCGGGTTTGGCGACCAGACGCGCGAACCAACCGCGCGACGATCCCGCGGCCCGTTCGGGGCCATTGGGCACGTCACTGGGCGCCGCCAAGGGTCAGGCCCTGTTGTGCTGAGGCAAGCTCGGCATGATCGCCTGGGCCTGGTGCCGGACCATCCGCGCCAATTGCGCCTCGCCCGGGCAGGACGGGATCGACGCGATCGCCCCGGCAAGGATGTCCGACAACCGGTCCGTGGCCCCGGCCACGCCCAGCCGGGCCACCGCGTTGGGCCGATGGTGCAGATCGTCCTGACCCGCCGGCTTGCCCAAGGCTGCCTCATCGAGCAGCGCGTCGCGCAGATCGTCGGCCACCTGGAAGGCTTCGCCGATCAAGGCCCCGAGATCACGCCAAGGCTCCGGATCGTGGCCGGCGGAAATCGCGCCCATCTCGGTCGCGGCGATGAATAGCGCGGCGGTCTTCGACATGTGATAGGCATGCAGGTCGATCGACGCTTCGCTTTCCCAGCCCTGTCCGGCGCAGATGCCACCCGGCATCCCCGACCGCTGCGACAGCGTCAGGACAAGTTGCGCGGCCCGCACGGCATCGCCACCGGACGTGTCGGCCTGTCCGACGCGGGCCAACGTTTCGAACGCGAGCATGATCAGGCTGTCCCCGGTCAGAACGGCCAAGGGCTCGGAAAAGGCGCGATGAACCGACGGTTTGCCGCGCCGGATATCGGCATCGTCGAAGCAAGGCAGATCGTCGTGCACGAGGCTGGCGCAATGGATCAGCTCCAGCGCTGCCGCCGCGGCCGCACTCAGATCCGGCCGGTCATCGCCGCAAGCGGTTGCAACGGACAGCAGAATGGTGGGACGAATCCGCGCTCCGCCGGGCAGGACCGCATGGCGTAACGCGGCGCTCAACTGGGCGGGCGGCTGACCACCCTGGGCCACGTCAAGCGCCCGCTTCATGGCGTTTTCGATCCGGTCGGATGTCTGCATGCCGCGCCTTCCTGCCTGTCAATGTCGCGCTAGAGTTACAGCGTGACTGTAAATTATTCTGGACAGTTTGCCCGCGCGAGTCAACACTCGGGCCATGAGACGATCGGCCTTCGAAAGGACCGCCCGCTCCCGCACCCTTGTCGTGGGCGCGGGAATCGCAGGGTTGGCCGCATCGGCCCGCCTGGCCCATGCCGGGCAGGCCGTCCTGGTGCTCGACCGCCACGGCGGGCCCGGTGGGAGGATGCGCACGCTGCCCTCGGCGGCGGGGCCGGTTGATGCCGGGCCGACCGTCTTGACCATGCGTCCTGTCTTCGACGCCCTGTTTCAAGACCTTGGCACCCGGCTCGAGGATCACGTGATGCTGGTCCGACAGCCCTGCCTGGCCCGACATTTCTGGCCCGACGGCAGCACGCTCGACCTCTTCGACAGCGAAGCCGAGAGCGCGCGGGCGATCCAGTCCATGGCGGGCGCGAAAGCCGCCCGGCAATTTCGCGCCTTCTCGCAAAGGGCAAGGCGGCTTTTCGACGGATTCGATGCGCCGATGATGCAGGCCCCGACCCCGTCGCTGCCCCGCCTTGTCGGTCATGTGGCCGCCCGGCCGCGCCTGATCGGCGCCATGGCACCGCTGGCGACGCTCGACCAGCTTCTGAGCCGCAGTTTCGACGACCCGCGCCTTCGACAGCTCTTCGGGCGCTATGCGACCTATGTGGGTGGCGCGCCCGACCGGGTTCCGGGCCTGCTGGCCTTGATCTGGCACGCCGAAGCTAGCGGGGTCTGGGCCGTTCAGGGCGGGATGCACCAGTTGGCCCGGGCGGTGGAAGGCCTGGCGCGCGACCGCGGCGCCGCGTTCCACTACGATGCAGACGTCGCCGAGGTGATCGTGAAAGACAACAGCGTCATCGGCGTGCTGTTGGCCGATGGCACCCGGCTGCATGCCGACACAATCCTGTTCAACGGCGACCCGCGCGCCCTGGCGACGGGCCGCCTGGGGGCGGCGGCAGGCCGGGTGGCACCGCGAACACGCAACGCGCCCCGCAGTCTTTCGGCCGAGGTCTGGGCCTTTGCTGCCACGCCGTCGGGACCCGATCTATCCTTTCACAACGTCTTTTTCCGAAGCGACGCGGGGGGCGAATTCGACGCGATCGCCCGGGGGCGTGCCGTGGCCGACCCCACGCTTTACGTCTGCGCTCAGGATCGCGGCACCGGACCGCCCCCGACCGGTCCGGAACGGTTCGAGATCATCGCCAATGCCGCCCCGCTGACGACCGCGACCACGCCACAGGAGACCGACCGATGCCAGACCCGCACACTCCAGACGCTGGCCCGCTTCGGATTGACCTTCGATCCGGTGCCGGAGCGGCAGGCTCTGACGACCCCGGAGGGATTCGAAACCCTGTTTCCCGCGACGGCCGGATCCCTCTACGGGCAGAGCCCGGAGGGACTGACAGCGGCCCTGTCGCGCCCGACGGCCCGGACATCGGTCAAGGGCCTGTACCTGGCGGGCGGGGGGACGCATCCGGGGGCCGGGGTTCCGATGGCGACCCTCTCCGCCCGGCACGCGGCCGAGGCGATCTTGGCGGACCGAATTTCGACCTTGCGGTCCCGCCCAACGGCTATGCCTGGTGGTATGTCGACGGGATCAGCGAAGACGGCAAACGATCCCTGAGCGTCATTGCCTTCATCGGGTCGGTGTTTTCCCCCTGGTATGCCTGGTCGGGTCGCCGGGCGCCCGAAAACCATGTCTGCATCAACGTGGCAACCTACGGCCCCGGCGGGCGGTTCACCATGACCGACCGGGGTCGCAGCGCCTTGCGCCAGTCGCGCGATCGCTTCACCGTCGGCCCCTCGTCGCTGCACTGGACCGGGTCGGACCTGGTGATCGAGGTGGACGAGATCGGCGCACCGCCCCTGGTGTCGCGCGTGCACGGCACGATCCGTCTGCGCCCCGGCGCGCTGACCTCGGTCGAGATGCCACTGACAGCCGATGGCGCCCATGTCTGGCGCCCCTTCGCACCCACCTGCGACCTGCGTGTCGACCTGGAGGCGCCGGGATGGCAATGGGACGGGCACGGCTATTTCGACGCCAATTTCGGCACCCGCGCGCTGGAACAGGATTTCGCTTACTGGACTTGGGGGCGGTTCCCGACCGGGAAGGGCAGCACTTGCTTTTACGATGCCGAACGCCTGGATGGCTCGACGCTGGGGGTGGGGATTCGGTTCGACGGTACCGGCCGGGCCGAAACCATCTCACCGCCACCCAAGTCCCCCCTGCCCCGCAGCCTTTGGGCGATGCGCCGCGAAACGCGGTCCGACGCGGGCTACCGGCCGCGACAGACCCAGGCCATGCTGGATGCCCCGTTCTACACGCGTTCGGCAGTGAAGACCCGGATCGCGGGCGAGGAAACGGTGGGCGTCCACGAGGCGCTGGACCTGCGGCGATTTCGCTCGCCCCTCATCAAGCCGATGCTTGCGATGCGCGTGCCCCGGCGGGCGCGCTGGACCTTCGACTAGAGCAGTTCGCAGGGCACCGGGCGCGCCGCGTCGCGGGCGCAATTCATCAATGTTCAGCGCGCCGCGCGGGCCTCTTCGGGGTTCAGGCGAAGGACCGACAGGTTCAGCGCGCCGGCCACGCTGACCCAGGCCAGATAGGGCAGGAACAACACGCCAGCCAAAACATCCACCATCCATAGCGCCGCCGCGGTCGCGGCCACCGAAAGCCACAGAGCCGAGAGTACGAACAACCCCAGGCGCATGTTGCGTAGCCCGAAGAAAACCGGCGTCCACAGCCCGTTGAGCGCGATCTGCAAGGACCAAAGGGCCATGGCCAGCCCGTTGTCGGGGCTCGTCGCGGCGCGGGCACCCGCCGTCGCCATGCAAAGGTAAAGCGTGGTCCAGGCCACCGGGAAGAGCCAATTGGGCGGCGTCCAGCGCGGCTTGTTCAGGCGGGCATACCAGTCGCCGGGCGGGAACAACCCGCCGGTGCTGCCGGCGGCAAAGCAGGCCGCCAGGAAGATAATGAAATAGAGCCAGATCATGCGGGTGTCCTATCCCGTCGGCCATCGGGCCGCAACGCATCGCGGCGCAAGGCATCCTGGGCCTTGAGACCGGCCAGCGTGTCGTAGAGCGTTTCGCTCCAATCGGTACGCGGCGTCCGCTCGTCCGCCGCCGCCTCGACCAGAAAGGCCGTCTCGGGCATGGGGCGGGCATAGATCACCGGCGATGTGGGCGTGACCACGCTGGCCGCGCTGCGCAGGCCAGACAGGCACAGCCAGCCGAGCTTTCGCGCGGCACCAGTTCGGGCCCGGGCCGAAATCGAGTCGCACCCCATGCGCCGCAAGCGCCCGCCGATACCGGCGTAAATGAAGCGCGCCGCGTAGATGCCGGGCCGGCAGGACAGCGGCAAGGCCCCGATCCCCGCCTCGGATCGCAGGTAGAGCGCATCTGCCTCGCGCAGCAGCCTCTGAACCAGCCCGGCCACAACCGGCGAGGGACGCGGCGACTCGAGAAAGGCCTCGGGGGCGAACCCGGCTTCCTCCATCCAGCTGGTCGGCAGGTAAAGCCGCCCTTCGCGTGCATCCTCGCCCACGTCGCGGGCGATATTGGTCAGTTGCATGGCAACGCCCAGATCACAGGCCCGTGCCAGGGCATTCGGATCGCGGACCCGCATCAGAACACACATCATCGCCCCGACCGCCGATGCAACGCGCGCGGAATAGGCCCGCAATTCGGAGAGGGTGGCATAGCGCTGTTCCATCGCGTCCCAGGCCAGGCCCTCCAGCAGCGCCTCCGGCAGGGCGCGCGGCATGTCATAGGTTTCGATTATGGCGGCAAAGGCCCGGTCGGCGGGTGCGTTGCGCGGCCGGCCCGCATAGGCAAGGTCCAGGCGTTCATGCAGTCGCAGCACAGCACTGGCCTTTTCGGGCTGCAGGTCCACGGCATCATCGGCCAACCGGCAGAAGGCATAGAGCGCCAGCGCCGGGTCGCGCACATGGCCCGGCAGAAGACGCGAGGCCGCATGGAAGGACAACGAGCCGTGGCGGATCGCCGCCTCGCAATGGGCAAGGTCCGCCGGGGCGATCATGACCGGGCGACCGTTTCGGGGTCGGGGACGAGGCTGTCCAGAACCTCGGCGCTTGAGATCACGCCGGGCAACCCCGCGCCCGGATGCGTGCCGGCCCCGACAAGATAGAGCCCCTCGGCCTCTTCGCTGACATTGTGCGGGCGGAACCAAGCGCTTTGCAGGATTCGCGGTTCGATCGAAAACCCGGCCCCATGCGGGGAAAGGTAGCGGTCGCGAAACGTGTCCGGCGTGAAAACGCGCGAGGCGGTCAGCCGATCACCAAGCCCCGGCAGAAGCTGATCCTCGAGGACCGCCTGAACGCTCTGCCGATAGCTTTCGGCCCGTGCCGTCCAGTCCACGGGATCGGCATGGCCCAGATGCGGCACCGGGCTGAGCGCATAGAAGGTATCGCCACCCTCGGGCGCGACGCCCGGGTCGGTGACGCTGGGGCGGTGAACATAGAGGCTCATGTCATCGGCAAGCCGCCCCCCGACGAATATGTCGCGCAACAGCCCCTTGTATCGCGGCCCGTTCAGGATCGTGTGATGGCCAGCCTCGGGCCACATGCCGCGGGTGCCCGCCGTGCCGAAATACCAGACGAAAAGCCCCATGGACCAACGCGCGCGCCTTAGCGCAGCCGGTGTCCAACGCCGCTTGCGGTGGTTGCGCAGAAGCCGGTCATAGGTATGGCCCGCATCGGCGTTCGACACCACGACCGGTGCGGTCAGAACCTCGCCCGTCGTCAGACGGACGCCGCGGGCCCGGTCGGACTTGCGGCCGCTTTCCAGCAGAATCTCGTCGACCTCGGCGCCCTGGATCACCTGGCCGCCCTGGTCCCCGATCACCTTGACCATGGCATCGGCAATCCCGGCGACGCCGCCGATGGCATAGTGCACTCCGAATTCCTTTTCCAGGTGGCTGACCAGCGCATACATAGAGGTCACGTGGAACGGATCACCCCCGATGAAAAGCGGGTGGAACGACAATGCCATGCGCAGGCGCGGGTCCTTGACCCGGCGCGCGACATGCGCGTGGATCGAGCGATCGGCACGCAGCCGGGCGAATTTGGGCAGGACCTTCACAAGGTCGACGAAGCGGTGCATGCTGCGCCGCCCCAGGTCCTCGAACCCGAACCAGTAGCGCGCCTCGCTGTCCTTGAGGAACTTGTCGTAGCCCGCCAAATCCGCCGGCGAAAGCCGGGCCACCTCGGCACGCATGGCGGCACTGTCCTGGCGCACCGCGAAGCGGCTGCCATCGGGCCAGCGGATCTCGTAGAAGGGATCGAGCGCGCGCAGGTCGACATCGGTGTCGAAATCCCGGCCACAGGCGACCCAAAGGTCGCGAAAGAGCTGCGGCACGGTGACGATCGTCGGGCCAAGGTCGAACCGGTGCCCCTCTTCCCAGATGGCCGAACCGCGTCCTCCGGGGCTGTCAAGCCGATCCAATACCGTCACCCGGTAGCCGCGGGCGCCCAGGCGCATCGCCGAGGCGAGACCACCCAGACCGGCGCCGATTACAATCGCCCGGGCCGTCACGGCGGCACCGGCGGAAGGGGTCAGCCCCGGATCGAAACGTGTCAACATGTGGCAATGGTATACCTGTCCAGTTTGGTTTACAATCGACGATTATGCCCTTTCGCAAGGGCGGGTTGCATGTCAGACTCAATCAACATCCGGTCAGGGAGCATCGCCATCCAAACCGCCAGCATCAGCTTTTTCCGTTTTCCGCCCGGGCTGTCCCGGGTTTGGGCACTGGGGATGATGGGCGCGGCACGCCTGTCGCTGCCGAAGGTGCCAGGTATAGGGTTCTGGAAGCTGTGCGGATCAGGCACTGGCCAAGGCTTCACCCCGGTTCCCAACACCGCCGTCTATGCCATCCTTGCCACCTGGCCGGATGCCGAAACGGCCCGGCACCAGACCCGGTCGGCACCGATATTTCGCCGCTATCACGGCCGCGCCGCCGAGGCCTGGACGATTTTCCTTGCCCCTGTCTCGGCGCGGGGCGCCTGGGCGGGGACGGCCCCATTCGAGGCCAGCGGCGACGTGCCAGACGGCCCCCTGGCGGCCCTCACCCGCGCCAGCGTCCGCCCGCTCAAAGCACTGCGTTTCTGGCGGCGCGTGCCGGATATCAGCACCGTCATCGGCACCGATCCAAACGTAGGCTTCAAGATCGGGATCGGCGAGGTGCCCCTGCTGCACCAGATCACCTTCTCGATCTGGCCGGACCGTGCGAGCATGGCGGCCTTCGCCCGCACCGACGGCCCCCATGCCCGCGCCATCGACGCCGTGCGCGACGGCGACTGGTTCCGAGAGGAGCTTTACGCAAGGTTCCGCATACTCGGCGATCACGGCACATGGAACGGCCGCAGCCCCCTTGCCAAACTGGACACACCACCATGACTACCCCTTTTCCGTTTTCCGCCATCGTGGGCCAGGACCAGATGAAACTGGCCATGGTGCTTACGGCCATTGATCCGGGGATCGGCGGCGTTCTGGTCTTCGGCGATCGCGGCACGGGCAAGTCCACCGCGGTGCGCGCGTTGGCAAGCCTTCTGCCACCCGTGACCGTCGTGCGTGGCTGCCCGGTCAATTCCGAACGGCCCGAGGACTGCCCGGACTGGGCCCATGTGACCGACACCGCCGCCGAGGAGCGCCCCACCCCCGTGGTGGATCTGCCGCTGGGCGTGACCGAGGACCGGGTGACCGGCGCGCTGGACATCGAGCGGGCCCTCACCCAGGGCGAAAAGGCCTTCGAACCCGGCCTGCTGGCCCGCGCCAACCGGGGGTATCTCTATATCGACGAGGTCAACCTCTTGGAGGATCACATCGTCGACCTGCTGCTCGACGTGGCGCAATCGGGCGTCAACACCGTCGAGCGCGAAGGATTGTCGATCCGCCATGCCGCGCGATTCGTTCTGGTCGGCTCGGGCAACCCCGAAGAGGGTGAACTGCGCCCGCAACTGCTGGACCGGTTCGGCCTTTCTGTCGAGGTCACGACACCGGGGGCGATCGACGACCGGATCGAAGTGATCCGGCGGCGCAGCGCATTCGAGTCCGACACCCGGGCCTTTCTGGATCATTGGCAGGCCGAAGATGCGAAACTGCGCGACCGGATCGTGGCCGCCCGCGCCGCGCTGCGCGACGTGGCCACGCCCGAAGACATCCTGCGCGATTGCGCAGAACTGTCCATCGCGCTCGGCACGGATGGTCTGCGCGGTGAATTGACCCTTCTACGCGCGGCCCGGGCCCTGGCCGCCAATGACGGTGCCGCCGCCATCACGCGCGACCAGCTCCGCGCGATTGCGCCGCTTGCCCTTGGGCACCGGTTGCGACGTGATCCGCTTGACGAGGCCGGGTCGACGGCCCGTGTGACCCGAGCGGTGGCGGACGTTCTGGGATGAGTACCGGCGCGCCCTTGGCCTGGACCCGCACCATGCGGGCCATGGCGGCGCTGGCCGTTGACCCTGTCGGGCTGGGCGGGCTGACATTGCGGGCCCGGGCCGGACCGGTGCGCCAGACCGCCGAGGCCACACTGGCCCGTCTGCCCCTACCACAGCGCCGCATCCATCCGGACCTGAGCGACACGCAACTCTTCGGCGGGATCAACATCGCCACTTCGTTGGCCGAGGGGCGGATGGTGCGCGACCCCGGCCTTGTCGAGACGCCGGCCCTGCTGATCCTGCCCATGGCCGAACGCTGCCCGCCCGGGCTGGCGGCACGGCTGGGTCAGGTTCTGGACTCGCAGGCCGGTCATGCGCTGGTGCTGCTGGACGAAGGCGCCGAACCCGAAGAGGCCGCGCCGCAGGGCCTGCTGGATCGGCTGGCCTTTCACGTCGACCTGTCCGATCTGCGCTGGGCGGAGGTGGCAGCGACCGTGCCGCCCCCCGCCGAAATAGATTCGGCCCGCGCCCATCTGACAGCGTTGCCCCGGCCCGATGCGGCCCTCGAAACCCTGACGGCGCTGGCGGTGCAATTCGGTATCGACAGCCTTCGCGCGCCGATCCTCGCACTTGCCGCCGCCCGTGCTCTGGCCGCGCTGGACCGGGCCGACACTGTGGACCAGGCCCATGTGGCCGAGGCCGCCGAACTGGTCTATCCGGCCCGTGCCACGCGTCGCCCCGAACTGCCCCCGCCCGAAGCCGAAGACGAGGCCGAAGTCGACGAAACCGCAGCCGAGTCCAAAGCCCCCCAAGAAGCCGACTCGCAAGACGACACGGACACAGCCCCGAACCCTGAACAGCCCCCGCCCGATGACATGCTGATCGAGGCCGTGGCCGCACTGTTGCCCGACGGGCTGCTGGCGCTGGCGGCCGGCAGGAGCCGGGCACGCGCAGCGCAATCCGGCAGCGGGGCCGGCGCGCGGCGGCACGGCAACCGTATCGGACGCCCCCTGCCCGCGCGACCGGGTCATCCCGATGGGCGCGCGCGCATCGACGTGATTGCAACGCTGCGCGCAGCCGCGCCGTGGCAGGCCCTGCGGCCCCGTCACGGCACGGATCGGATCGTCATCCACCCCGGGGATATCCGCCTGCGCCGTTACGAGGACCGCTCGGACAGGTTGATCATCTTCGCGGTCGACGCTTCGGGGTCCGCGGCGATGGCCCGACTGGCCGAGGCGAAAGGGGCGGTCGAGCTCCTGCTCGGGCAGGCCTATGCCCGGCGCGATCACGTCGCACTCGTGGCGTTTCGGGGCGCGGGTGCCGATACCTTGTTGCCCCCGACCCGGTCGCTGGTTCAGGCCAAGCGCCGTTTGCAGGCGCTGCCGGGCGGCGGCGGCACACCGCTGGCCGCCGGTCTGGACGCCGCCGCGCACCTGGCCGCGCAGGCCCGGATCCACGGCTTGACCCCCGCCATAGCACTGCTGACGGATGGACGCGCGAATATCACGCTGGATGGTGCGGTCGGCCGGGCGCGAGCCCATGGTGACGCATTGCGGCGGGCGCAGTATCTGCGCACACTGGTGGCACAGGGCTGTGTCATCGACACCTCTCGGCGTCCGGGTACGGAAACGACCGCCTTGGCAGCGGCCATGGGCGTCACCTGCATCACCCTGCCCCGCGCCGACGCACATCGGATTTCAAATGGCATCACAGCCGCGCTGGACGGATAGGTAATGGATTGGACCCGCGACCTTCCCGATTGGCCGAACAGCGCGATGTCGCGCCGGATCGCGGCGCCGCCACATCAATGGCATGTGCAGGAAGCAGGCAGCGGAGACACGCTCTTGCTGCTGCATGGCGCCGGGGGCTCAACCCACAGCTGGCGCGACCTGCTGCCGATCCTCGCGCAGCGGTTTCACGTGGTCGCGCCGGACTTGCCGGGCCAGGGTTTCACCCGCGCGGGCACCCTGAGCCGCTGTGGCCTCGACACCATGGCCGAGGATATCGCGACGCTTTGCACCACGGGCGGCTGGCATCCTCGGGCGATCATAAGCCACTCGGCCGGCGCGGCCATCGCCCTGCGGCTGAGCGAGATGCAGGTGCGCGACGGGCGAGAGCCGTCGCGGGTTGTCGGCCTCAACCCCGCACTGGGTCATTTCGAAGGCATCGCCGGCTGGCTGTTTCCCGCCATGGCCAAGCTGCTTGCATTGAACCCGTTGACCGCGCGGTTGTTCTCGGCCGGACCACCCCGCACCGCCCGCGCGGCGCGGTTGATCGAAAGCACGGGGTCCCGGCTGGACCCCGTGGGGCTGGACCTCTATGCGCGCCTGATCGCCGACCGGGACCATGTCGAGGCCACCCTTCAGATGATGTCACAATGGCGAATCGATCCCCTGCTGGGCCGATTGGACCGGATCCGTGCGCCATGCCTGTTCCTGGCCGGTGCGCAGGATACGGCCGTGCCGCCCCGGGTTGCCGAACGCGCGGCGGCCCGTATCCCCGATTGCAGATTAACGCCAATGCCCGGCCTCGGCCACCTGGCCCATGAAGAAGCCCCAAAGGACGTTGCAGCCCTGATCGAGGAATGGCTGGCGGCATAAGGTCGCGGTGGACCCGGTACGAGACCGATTTAATTTAATTTCCATCGCTTCTTGGCGCCGACGCGCCGACCGCTTGGGAGACCCGACCATGCGCCTGTTTTGGCTTGTGACACTCGCCACCCTCGGCATGGCAAAACCCGCCCTGTCCGCTGATACCAATCGGACCTCGTTTGCGTCGATCGATGGCGGAATGCTGGAACTGTCGGGACCGGCCCTTGTGACCAATACCGCCTCGCTTTGCGCCTTCACACCGCAATTCGACGACCTGCAAAGACTGCACGAGGACTACGCGGAGGCCGGACTTTTCGTTCTGGCCGTACCCTCCGACGATTTCAAGCAGGAACTGGACAGCGAGACCGACGTCAAGGACTTCTGCGCAGTCAATTTCGACCTGACCCTGCCGATGACCGTGATAACTCCGGTGACCGGGGACGAGGCCCACCCGTTCTACCGATGGCTTGCACAAGAGCATGACATCACGCCAGGCTGGAACTTTCACAAGGTGCTTATCGGCGCTGATGGCGCGGTTCTGGGCCAGTGGGGGTCGCCCGTGCGGCCCACCGCGCGCGCCATAACAGACGCCATCGAAGACGCGCTTGCGCGGTGACCCGGTTGCGCGACGGCCAATGGCGCGGCCGATCGCAACTCTGAAATGGCGGCATGACCGCGCAGTCGCACGCTGATGCTTGTCGCAGGTGCCGGGTGCTGTGTAGGCTAAGATTGGAAGCCAACACACTGACGAGGTTCGCCATGCCCGTCCCGATCATCTTTCAATCGCTCGAGGGTCAAACCCGCAAGGTCGCCGATTTTGCCGCCGAGGTCGTGCGAAAAACGGACGCCGATCCGCTGCTGATCGACATGTCCGACCCGATGGTCGATGTCCCGCTTGACGGTGTCGAAAAGGCGATCCTGGCCGCCCCGGTCCATGAACGGCGCCACCCCGAGGAGTTCGAGCTGTTCCTGACAGCTCAGAACCGTGATCTGGCCCGGTGCAGCACGCTGTTTCTGTCGGTCAGCATGAATGCCGCCTTCCCCGAGGGGCGCGACGAGGCGCAGGACTACGTGACCGAGATGCAGATGCGCACCGGCTTCACCCCTGACTCCAGCGTTCTTGTCGCCGGGGCGATCAAGCGCCGCAAATATGATTACTTCGCCCAGCAGGTCATCCAGCACGTGGTCATGCGCGGCAAGGACTATGATTCCACCGCCGACGAGCACGAATTCACCGATTGGGACGCGCTCGAGGCAACGCTGCGCGATTTCCTGGCCTAGCACCTAAAGGATCGGCACCTTCGGGGCGGCACCGCGCGGCAATTGGCCGGTCCGGCGCGGATCGTCGGCGACCTCGACCTGGCGGCGATAGGGAGTGAAACCCGACCGGATGTAGAAGCCCAGCGCGGCGGGGCTGTCCAGGGTGCAGGTATGGACGTGCAGGCGCGTGATCGGCGCGGCCCAGGCCCGGGTCAGCGCCTCTTCCATCAGCCAACGGCCCGCCCGCTGCCCCTGCAGTTCCGGGGCCAGCCCGAAATAGGCCAGTTCACAATCGCCCTCGGCCCGGAAATCCAGCTCCAACAGGCCCAGGTCCTGCCCCTCACGCCGCACCGAGAAGACCGCCACACGCGGATCACGCAGAATCGCGGTCAGCGCCGCATTGTCCATGCCGAGGCGGGAAAACCACAGCCAGTCGCGCCCGACCCGGGTGAACAGCGCGCGATACCAATCCGGGTCGGGGTCCGCATGTGCCACCAAGTCGACGTTCGGCGGCGCAACGTCACGCGGCGCGGGCCGGGCGAACATCTGCAGATGCGTGACCACCGCCGCCAGCTTGCCCTCGGGCACATCCGAATAGCCATCCGGCAGCATCAGAACGCCTTGAAGGTCAGCGTTGTCAGGCTGCGCTCGATCCCGTCGATATCCAGAAGGTTCTCGTTGATGAAATGGCCCACGTCGCTGTCCCCGGGCACATAAAGCTTCATCAGCAGGTCCCACTCGCCCGATGTCGAATACAGCTCGGAGTGGATTTCCTTGAGAGCGATGGCGTCGGCTACCCTGTAGGTCGTGCCGGGGCGGCAGCGGATCTGGACGAAAACGCATTGGGTCATGGCGGGGATCCTTCAGAGACTTTCGGCACAGGCTTGCACGGTGAACGGCCGAGGGCAATTGCCTGCGGCAGGCGCGCAACCCTTTCGGAGCGCGCGCCTCATCGGGTGCTTGGCGCGGCGGCCATGGCCCCCTATAAGCCGCTTGACAGCAACAAGGAATGCCCCATGCGCAAGGCAAGCATCAGCCGCAAGACCGCCGAGACCAAGATCGAGGTCGAAATCGACCTGGACGGCACCGGCCAGTACGACAACCGGACCGGCGTAGGCTTTTTCGACCATATGCTGGACCAGTTGTCGCGGCACTCGCTGATCGACATGACGGTGCACACCAAGGGCGACCTGCATATCGACGACCACCACAGTGTCGAGGATACCGGCATCGCGCTGGGCCAGGCGCTGGTGCAGGCCCTGGGCGACAAGACCGGCATCAATCGATACGGCGAATGCCACCTGGCGATGGACGATGCACAGGTGCGCTGCGCGCTGGACCTCTCGGGCCGGCCGTACCTGGTCTGCAATCTCGACCTGCCCACGCCCAAGATCGGCGCGTTCGATACCGAATTGGTGCGCGAATTCTTCCAGGCCTTGGCGACCCATGGCGGGATCACCCTGCATATCGACCGGTTGCACGGGTTCAACAGCCACCACATCACCGAGGCCGCCTTCAAGGCGGTGGCACGGGCGCTGCGCATGGCGGTGGAAACCGACCCGCGCAAGGCCGATGCCATCCCCTCCACGAAAGGTGCCCTGTGACCACGGCCCTGATCGACTACGACAGCGGCAACCTGCACTCGGCGCAAAAGGCGTTCGAGCGGATGGCGCGCGAGGTGGACGCCGGCGAGATCGTCGTGACCTCGGACCCCGATATTGTGCGCCGCGCCGACCGGGTCGTCCTGCCCGGCGACGGGGCCTTTCCGCATTGCCGGGATCAACTCTTCGGGCTGTCGGGCATGGCCGAGGCGGTGATCGAGGCGGTCGAAAAACGCGCCGTGCCCTTCCTGGGGATCTGCGTGGGCATGCAGATGCTGGCAACCGTCGGCCATGAATACGAGGAAACCCCGGGCTTCGGCTGGATCCCCGGAGAGATCTGCCGCATCATGCCCGCGAACCCTGCCCTGCCGGTGCCGCATATGGGCTGGAATGACCTGGTGGTGGACCGCCCGCACCCGGTGCTGACGGGACTGGATCACGGCGACCACGCCTATTTCGTGCATGGCTGGGCGATGCGAGTAAACGATCCCGCCCACCTGGTTGCCCATGTGGATTACGGCGGCCCGGTCACCGCAGTGGTGGGCCGCGACACGATCATCGGCACTCAGTTCCACCCCGAAAAAAGCCAGGCCTCGGGCTTGCGCCTGATCGCGAATTTCCTGTCCTGGCGGCCCTGAGGGGCCGCGGGGCCGGCTGCGACACCTTATTATGACGTTTTTTGTCGGCTTCCGTTTGCATCCACAGGCCAATTGCACCATATCTCGGTGAACTGAACAGGGACCGGGGGCGCGACAGCCGATGAGTGATGGAAACGTCTTTCTGATCATCATTGCCTTGTTGCCCTTTGCCGGTGCCTTGCTTCCTGGGTTGATGATCCGGGCCGGCCGCACGGCCTGCGCCGGTTTCACCGCCATACCCACGGCCCTGGCGCTGACCATGCTGATCGTTCTGGCCCCCGACGTGATGCGCGGCGAGGTGATCCAGTACGAGCTGCAATGGCTGCCGCAGCTGGGCCTTTCAGCGTCATTCTTCCTTGACGGGCTGGGGCTGCTCTTTGCGGGCATGATCCTGGGTGTCGGCCTGCTCATCACCCTCTATGCGCGGTTCTACCTGTCGGGCGAGGATCCGATGGGCCAGTTCTATACCTACCTTCTGCTGTTCCAGGGCGCGATGCTGGGCATCGTTCTGTCCGACAATATCCTGCTTTTGTTGATCTTCTGGGAACTGACCTCGCTGTCCTCCTTCCTGCTCATCGGCTATTGGAAGCACCTGCCCGAGGGCCGACAGGGCGCGCGCATGGCGCTGGCGGTGACCGGCGCGGGCGGGCTGGCCATGATCGGCGGGATGCTGATCCTGGGCAATATCGTGGGCAGCTACAACCTGACCGACATTTTGACCGCAGGCGACCAGATCAAGGCGCATGAGTGGTATATGCCCGCGCTGATCCTGATCCTGCTGGGCGCCTTCACCAAGTCTGCCCAGTTCCCGTTCCATTTCTGGTTGCCGCACGCCATGGCCGCCCCCACCCCGGTTTCGGCTTACCTGCATTCGGCCACCATGGTGAAGGCGGGCGTGTTCCTGATGGCGCGGATGTGGCCGGCGCTGGCCGGCACCGAGGCCTGGTTTTACATCGTCGCCAGCGTCGGCCTGATCACCATGGTCGTCGGCGCGGTGATCGCCCTGTTCAAGGATGACCTAAAGGCGCTGCTGGCCTTTTCGACGGTGTCACACCTCGGCCTGCTGACCATGCTTCTGGGCTTCGGCACTGACAAGGCCGCCATCGCCGCCGTCTTCCACATCATCAACCATCTGACCTTCAAGGCCGCGCTGTTCATGACCGCCGGGATCATCGACCACGAGGCGCATACCCGCGACATCAAGCGGTTGGGCGGGCTGTCGGCGCTGATGCCCATTACCGCCGTGATCGGGACGATCGCGGCCTTGTCCATGGCGGGTATTCCGCTTTTCAACGGCTTCATTTCCAAGGAAAAGATGCTGGAAGAGGCCGCCCATACCGTCTGGTGGGATAATCCCTGGATCATCGGTGCGCTTGCCACGCTGGGCGCCCTTTTTTCGGTGGCCTACTCGCTGCGCTTCATCTTTCACGTCTTCGGCGGGCCGGTGCGCGACTACTACCCGGCCAAGCCCCATGATCCGCCCTTCGGCATGTGGGCCGCACCGGCGCTGCTCTGTGTGCCGGTGGTGATCATCGGCGTAATGCCCCACCTGGCCGAGCCGCTGGTCAACATCGCCGCCGGTGCCGTGACCGGCGTCGAGCAGAACGCCAAGCTGAAACTGTGGCACGGGCTGACCCCGGCGCTCTACATGTCGATCATCGCCGTGATCGGCGGCGCGGTTCTGCTGTGGCTGCACAAGCCCCTCGACCGGGCCTGGATCGCTGCGCCGCGCCCGGAGGCCAAGACCATCTTCGACACGGTGATCGCCGCCATTGTCGCACTGACTCGCCGACTGACCGACCTTCTGTTCACGGGCGAGATCAGCCGCTACCTGGCCATCTTCGTTGTCGCTTCGGTAGCCCTTGGCGCGGTGGCCTGGTCCGGGGCCGGACTGGCGGCGCCGGACCGCGCGCCGCTGCCGGTGGACCCGGTGGTCTGGGTGGGCTGGGTGCTTCTGATCGTGGCCACGGGTGCGGTTGTTGTCATGCACCGCCACCGTTTCCGTGCGCTGGTCCTGATCGGGATCATCGGCTTGATGATCTCCTCGGGATTCGTGTTCCTGTCGGCCCCCGACCTGGCCCTGACGCAGATTTCCGTCGAGACGGTGACGATCCTTCTGTTGCTGATCGCGCTGCACTTCCTGCCCAAGGAAACCCCCGTCGAAAGCAGTGCTGTCCGGCGCCTGCGCGACGGCGTGATCGCGCTGGTGGCCGGTGGCGGCGTGGCCGCCGTGGCCTATGCCTTCCTGCAACGCAACGTCGAGACGATCTCGGACTACCACCTTGCCAATTCCTACGAGGGCGGCGGCGGCACGAACGTCGTCAACGTGATCCTGGTGGATTTCCGCGGCTACGACACCTATGGCGAAATCATCGTGCTGGGTATTGCCGGCCTGATCATCTTTGCCGTGATGGAGGCCCTTCTGGACGGACCGGCCGGGCGGCGGCTGCGCCAGATGGAATTGTCGCAGGACCGGTCGCGCGACCGGCACCCGTTGATGATGGTCGTCGCAACCCGCGTGATGATGCCCATCGCGCTGATGGTCGGCATCTATATCTTCCTGCGCGGTCACAACCAACCCGGCGGCGGCTTCGTGGCCGGCCTTGTCGTGTCCATCGCGCTTTTGATGCAGTACATGGCCTCGGGCTTCGCATGGACCCAGAACCGACAGCGGATCGAGTATCACACGCTGATCGGCTGGGGCGTCATCATCGCCGGGTTGACCGGCGCGGGCGCCTGGCTGGCCGGCAAGCCGTTCCTGACCAGCGCCTTCGGCTACGTCCATTGGCCGCCGATCGAGGAATTCGAGCTGGCCACGGCAATGCTGTTCGACCTCGGCGTGTTCCTGGCCGTTCTGGGCGCGGTGATGCTGATGCTCTACAGCCTGTCGCGGCTGGCCCGCCATGCCGGCGAGACAGTGAATGTCGAACCCATGGATTATGATCCGGTGGTCCGCGAAGACAAACGCGAAGGGGAGGCCTGACATGGAGATGATCGTCGCCAGCGCCGTGGGCGTCCTGACCGCCGGGGGGGTCTACCTGGTGCTGCGCCTGCGCGCCTTCCCGGTGATCCTGGGCCTTGCCATGCTGTCCTACGCGGTGAACGTTTTTTTGTTCGCGGCGGGCAAGCTGACCACGAACCTGCCCCCGATCCTGTCGAAATACGGTGAGGCCACCTATACCGACCCGCTGCCGCAGGCCCTGGTTCTGACAGCGATCGTGATTTCCTTCGGGATGACCGCGGTTCTGGTCATGGTGGCGCTGGCCTCGTTCCTCGAATCGGACAGCGACCGCATCAACCTGGGCCGGTCGGAGAATGCCGGCCTGCCGGTCGAGCCCGGCCAGGAGGAGGCGCAATGAACCACTGGATCATCGCGCCGGTCATCCTGCCGGCCCTTCTGGCCCCGATCATCGGTTTCGTCATGCGCTACGACATCCGTCTGGCGCGCATTGCATCGCTGGCCGGCGGTGTGGCCTTGCTGGCCATCGCACTGGGTCTCGTGGTGCAGGCGGCGGGCGGCGAGACGCAGGTCTACCAGCTGGGCGACTGGCCCGCCCCCTTCGGCATCGTGCTGGTGCTGGACCGGCTCTCGGCCCTGATGGTGCTGTTGACGACCGTGCTGGGGTTGATCGTGCTGGCCCATGCCACGGCGACAGGCTGGGACGACCGGGGGCGCCACTTCCACGCCCTGTTCCAGTTCCAGCTGATGGGCATTTCCGGCGCCTTCCTGACAGGTGACGTGTTCAACCTGTTCGTCTTCTTCGAAATCCTGCTGATCGCGTCTTACGGCCTTATGATCCATGGCGGCGGGCGTGACCGGATGCGCGCGGGCCTGCAATACGTCGTCATCAATCTTGCGGGCTCGACCCTGTTCCTGTTCGCGCTGGGGGTGCTTTACGCCAGCACCGGCACGCTCAACATCGCGGACCTGGCGCAACGGCTGCAGGAGATACCGCTGGAAGAGGCCGCGCTGGTGCGGGTCGCCATGATGCTGCTGCTGGTGGTCTTTGCTGTGAAGGCTGCGCTTTTCCCGGTGCAATTCTGGCTGCCCGGTGCCTATTCCAACGCCCCCGCGCCCGTCGCGGCGCTGTTCGCGATCATGACCAAGGTGGGCGCCTATTCGATCATCCGAATTCACACGACCGTCTTCGGCCCCGGCATCGAGGCGACCGAAGGCCTGGCATTCGACTGGCTGTTCCCCGCGGCGCTGATCACCGTCGTCATCGGCGCGGCCGGGGTGCTGGGCGCGCGGCGCCTGGTGCCGCTCATCGCCTTCGCGGTGCTGGGGTCCATGGGCACACTGATGCTGGCGGTGTCGGTCTTCGCCCCCGCCGCCATGACCGCCGGGCTCTACTACCTGGTGCATTCCACCTTCGCCGCCGCGGCGCTGTTTCTCGTGGCTGACCTGGTCATGGCCCAGCGCGGCCACGACGCCCTGTCCGCTCGGGCGGCGATCGCCCAGAACGGCCTGATGGCGGCTCTGTTCTTCGGGGCCGCGATCGCCATGGCGGGGATGCCGCCGCTGTCGGGCTTCCTTGGCAAACTGCTGGTCATGGACGCCTTGCGCGCGCCGGACGTGATCGGCTGGGCCTGGGCGGCGATCCTCGTCGGCTCGCTCGTAACCATTGTCGGTTTCGCGCGGGCGGGCAGTGTCCTATTCTGGAAATCGACCGCCATCTCCCCGGGGCCCGAAGACGGCCCGACCCCGCAAGAGGCGCGCATCTGCACCCCCGCGCAACTGGCCCCGGCTCTGATCACGCTGGGCCTGCTGGGGACACTGGCAATCTTCGCCGGCCCGCTTGCGGGCTACCTGGAGTCGACCACCGGCCAGCTTTTCGACCGGGCAGGCTATGTCGCCGCCGTGCTCGGCGCGAACGGAGGGGTCTGATCCATGCTGGCACGTCTTTTCCCGCACCCGCTGCTCAGCCTGATGATGGTCCTTGTCTGGCTGGGCCTGGTCAACAAGGTGACGCTGGGCAACCTGATCCTGGGCTGCGCCTTCGGCCTGATCGTACCGCTGCTGACCGCGCCCTACTGGCCCGACAGGGCCAAGGTGGGTCGCCCCCTCAAGGTGGTGGAATACGTCCTGATCGTGCTGTGGGATATCGTCGTGGCCAATGTGCAGGTGGCCATCATCATCCTGTTCAAGCCCAATGCGAAGATCACCTCGCGCTGGGTCACGGTCCCGCTGAAGCTGACCTCGGCCGAGGCAATCACCGTGTTGGCCGGCACCATAACGATGACCCCGGGCACCGTTTCGGCCACCTTGTCGGCCGATGCCGGCGCCATCCTCGTGCATTGCCTGCACACCGATGACCCGGACGCCGTACGCGACCAGATCAAGGCGCGTTACGAGCGCCGCCTGATGGAGATTTTCCAATGATGACTGCCGCGCTGCTCTTCGCCTTCGGCTGTTTCGGCCTTGGACTTCTGTTCAACCTCTGGCGCATCACCACGGGGCCGGATGCCGCTGACCGCATCCTGGCGCTGGACACGATGGTCATCAATGTCATCGCCATGCTGATCCTGTACGGAATCTACCGCAGCACGGCCATGTACTACGAAGCGGCGATGCTGGTCGCCATGGTCGGGTTCGTGTCAACCGTCGCCTATTGCCGCTTCGTGCTGCGCGGCGACATCATCGAATGAGGCGGCCATGTCCCTGATCACCGAGATTACCATCAGCTTCTTCCTCGTCGTCGCCGGGATTTTCGGCCTTGTCGGGTCCTTCGGCCTGCTGAAGCTGCCCGACAGCATGCAGCGCCTGCACGCGCCGACCAAGGCCACGACCCTCGGCGTCGGCGGCGTGTTGATCGCATCGATGCTCTATTTCCTGCTGGTCAAGGGCACGCTGTCCTTTCACGAGCTGCTGATCACGCTGTTCCTGTTCCTGACCGCACCGATCACCGCGAATTTCATCGCCAAGACGTTCATAACACGCAATGTCCGCGATCATGACCTGCCCGAGACCGGCGGCAATTACGGCTGGGCCCCCTATGACGACCCGCCGCCGCAAGAGGTGGACCTCCCCGACGACAGGACCGGGCAATAATCGAAAAGCCCGCGACGCTAGGGACGCGGGCTTTCGCTTTCACCGGGCTTCAGACCGTCGGCCTACTCGGCGGCGTCCATGTACTCCTCCAGCGGCGGGCAGGTGCAGACCAGGTGGCGGTCGCCATAGACATTGTCCACCCGCCCCACCGGCGCCCAGTACTTGTCCACCTTGAAGCTGCCGGCGGGGAAGCACGCCTCTTGCCGGGTATAGGGGCGGTCCCAGTCGTCCTTGACCATGTCCTGCATGGTATGCGGCGCGTGTTTCAGCGGGTTGTTGTCCTGCGGCCAATCCCCCTTTTCGACCTTGGCGATTTCGTCCCGGATCCCCAGCATCGCGTCGCAAAACCGGTCCAGTTCGGCCTTGGTCTCGCTCTCGGTGGGTTCCACCATCAGCGTGCCCGCCACGGGCCAGCTCATGGTGGGCGCGTGAAACCCGCAATCCATCAGCCGCTTGGCGATGTCATCCACGGTCACGCCCGCCTCGGCAAAGGGCCGCGTGTCGAGGATGCATTCATGGGCGACGTGCCCGTTGTCACCGGAAAACAGGACAGCATAGGCCCCTTCCAGGCGCTTGGCGATGTAGTTGGCGTTCAGGATCGCCACCTTCGTCGCCTGGGTCAGGCCGGCGCCCCCCATCATCAGGATATAGGCCCAGGAAATCGGCAGGATCGAGGGCGAACCATAGGGCGCAGCCGACACCGGCCCTTCCGCACCGCCCGTCGTCGGATGTCCCGGCAGGTGCGGCGCGAGGTGCGCCTTGACCCCGATCGGTCCCATGCCCGGCCCGCCGCCACCATGCGGGATGCAGAAGGTCTTGTGCAGGTTCAGGTGGCTGACATCGCTGCCGATCTCGCCCGGTTTGGACAGCCCCACCATGGCGTTCAGGTTGGCCCCGTCCAGGTAGACCTGCCCGCCGAATTCATGGGTGATCTCGCACACTTCCCGCACCGTGTCTTCGAACACGCCATGGGTGCTGGGATAGGTGATCATGCAGGCGGCCAGGGTGTCACCCGCCGCCTCGGCCTTGGCGCGGAAATCGTCCAGGTCGATATCGCCGCGATCGGTGCATTTGACCACGACCACGTCCATCCCGCACATATGCGCGCTTGCCGGGTTGGTGCCATGGGCGTTGACCGGGATCAGGCAGGTCTTGCGGCCCTTGTCGCCATTGGCCCGGTGATAGGCCATAATCGTGAGCAGCCCGGCATACTCGCCCTGCGCACCCGAATTGGGCTGCATCGACATGGCGTCATAGCCGGTGATCGTGCAGAGCTTGTCGCACAGATCGTCGATCAGCTCGCGATAGCCCTGCCATTGATCGGCGGGGGCGAAGGGATGGATCAGGCTGAATTCGCGCCAGCTGACCGGCATCATCTCGGCCGCCGAATTCAGCTTCATCGTGCAGGATCCCAGCGGGATCATTGCCCGGTCCAGCGCCAGGTCGCGGTCCGACAGGCGGCGCATGTAGCGCATCATCTCGGTCTCAGCCCGGTTCATGTGGAAGACCGGGTGATCCATGTAGCCGGACCGGCGATGAAGGGCCTCCGGGACCCGGTATTCCGGCGTCAGGTCGTCATCCTTGCGTTCGATCCCGAAGGCCCGCCAAACCCTTTCTATCACCGGGCGACGGGTCGCCTCGTCCAGCGAGATGCCCACCTTGGTCGTCCCCACCGGGCGCAGGTTGATCCCCTCGTCGACGGCGGATTTCAGCACCGCCTGTTGCAGCGGGCCGACCTCGACCGTGATCGTGTCGAAGAACGCCTTGGGCCGCACGTCGAACCCGGCCTCTTCCAGCCCCTTCGCCAGCCGCACGGTCTTGCGGTGAATGCGTTGGGCGATGGCCTTTAGCCCATCGGGCCCATGGAACACGCCGTAGAAACTGGCCATCACGGCCAGCAGCGCCTGCGCGGTGCAGACATTCGACGTCGCCTTCTCGCGGCGGATATGCTGTTCGCGCGTTTGAAGGGACAGCCTGTAGGCCTTGGTGCCGTGGCTGTCGACGCTGACGCCCACGATCCGGCCGGGCATGTTGCGCTTGTAGGCCTCCTTGCAGGCGAAATAGGCGGCATGCGGTCCGCCAAGGCCCATGGGTACGCCAAAGCGCTGGGTGTTGCCCACGGCGATATCCGCCCCCATCGCGCCGGGTTCCTTCACAAGCGTCAGCGCCATCAGGTCCGCGGCCACGATCCCGATCGCCTTGGCGCCGTGCAGCGCCTTGATCTCGGGGGTGAAATCACGCAACTCGCCAAAGGTGCCCGGATACTGGAAGATGCCGGCGAAAACCGCCTCGGGGTCCAGGGCATCGGGGCTGCCGACGATCACCTCGATCCCCAGCGGCGCGGCACGGTTCTGCATCACCGCGATGCTTTGCGGATGACAGTTTTCGTCCACGAAGAACCCGGTCGCCTTGGATTTTGCCACGCGCTGCGCCATGACCATCGCCTCGGCACAGGCCGTGGCCTCGTCCAGAAGCGAGGCATTTGCAATCTCAAGGCCCGTCAGGTCGGCCACCATTGTCTGGAAGTTCAGCAGCGCCTCGAGCCGGCCCTGGCTGATCTCGGGCTGATATGGCGTATAGGCGGTGTACCAGGCGGGGTTTTCCAGCACGTTGCGCTGGATCACGGGCGGCGTGACGGTGCCGTGATAGCCCTGCCCGATCAGGCTGGTCAGCACCTTGTTCTTGGCCGCGACCTGGCGCATGTGATTGAGCAGCTTGCGCTCGGACATCGGTTTACCGAAATCCAGCGGCTCGGCCTGCCGGATCGCCTGCGGCACGGTCTCGTCGATCAGTTGTTCGAGGGTCTCGACACCGATCACCTTGAACATCTCGTCCATTTCCGAAGGCGACGGGCCGATATGGCGACGGTTGGCGAAATCATAGGGAAGATAGTCGGTCGGAGTGAAAGGCATGCCGCACCTGTTTCTTTGGGGCAAAAATACCGCGGGGGAGTCCGCGCAGCGCTCGGGCGGGGGCAACGCCCCCATTTGCGCCGGTCGCGCCTAGGCGCCGATGAAGGCGGTGTAGGCGGACTCGTCCATCATGTCGTCCATGGCCGACAGATCCGCCACTTTCATCTTGAAGAACCAGGCCTCGCCCAGCGGATCCTCGTTCACC
The DNA here is from genome assembly GCA_009908505.1 of Alphaproteobacteria bacterium. Taxonomy (GTDB): domain Bacteria; phylum Pseudomonadota; class Alphaproteobacteria; order Rhodobacterales; family Rhodobacteraceae; genus Salibaculum. The sequence continues at coordinate 94,255 of JAAAPD010000014.1, forward strand.
AGGGCGGGATTGTCGACCAGCGCCGCGTTGACCTCGACGATCTCACCATCCAGCGGCGCGAGGATGTCCGAGGCCGCCTTGACGCTTTCGATCACCACGATCTCGTCATCCTTGGCCACTTCGCCGCCATCCTCGGGCAGTTCCACGAAAACCACGTCGCCCAGCTGGGTCGAAGCGTGTTCGGTGATCCCCACGACCACCACGTCGCCCTCGACGCGCAGCCATTCATGTTCTTCGGTGAATTTCATGTCGGTCTCCTTGCTATTTCTTGTAGGTCGATGGCCGGAACGGCAATTCGCAAACGGTAACGGGCAGGCGCTTGCCGCGCACCTCGCCCCATAGCGGCGTGCCCAGCGCGGCATGGGCTGTGCCCACATATCCCATGGAAATCGCGCATTCGGTCGAGGGACCATAGGCGCCGGATGTCACCGCGCCAACCGGCTGGCTTGCCTCCTCTTCCGCGAAAAGCGGGGTTCCGGCGCGCATCGGCGCGCGTCCCTCGGGGCGCAGTCCCACGCGCAGCCTTGCGGGCCCGTCGGTCAGGTGGTGGCGAATGCGCGCGAAACCGGGGTAATCGCCGACCTCGCGCCGGGCCTTCTGGATCGCCCAGACCAGGTTCGCCTCGACCGGCGTCGTTGTCTCGTCCAGGTCGGCCCCGTAAAGGCACAGCCCCGCCTCCAGCCGCAGGCTGTCGCGCGCGCCAAGGCCGATCGGTTCGACCGCGTCAATGTCCAATAGCGCCCGTGCCAGCGCCTCGGCACTGTCCTCGGGCACGGAAATCTCGAACCCGTCTTCGCCGGTATAGCCCGACCGCGAAACCCACAGATCGCCGAAATCCGAGGCCAGGGTGGCCACATCCATGAAGCCCATCGCGGCCACGTCCGGCACCAGCGCCGCCAGCACCTTCTCGGCCTTGGGGCCTTGCAGGGCGAGCAGCGCACGGTCGGTGACGACCTCGACCGCCGTGCTCTTCAGCCCCGCCCGCAAATGGCCGATATCGGCTTGCTTGCAGGCGGCATTGACCACCAGGAACAGGTGATCGCCGCGATTGGCGAACATCAGGTCGTCGAGAATGCCGCCCTCGTCATTGGTGAAGAACCCGTAGCGCTGACGCCCCTCTTTCAGGGTTTGCACCGCCTGAGGCACAAGGGCTTCCAGTTCGGCCGCCGCGTCAGGGCCGCGCAGGATCACCTGCCCCATGTGGCTGACATCGAAGAGGCCGGCATTCTGGCGCGTCCACAGGTGTTCCTTCATCACGCCGCGGGCGTATTGAACGGGCATTTCATAGCCCGCGAAGGGCACGAATTTCGCGCCAAGACTGGCATGTAGATCGTATAGCGGTGTCTGTTTCAGATCGGCCATGCCGCCTCCGGTCCTGTTGGCCGGGGCACGGCCCCGGGCATTGGGTACGGGCCGCGGCCCGCCTTCAATGCCCCCTCTGTCCGTTTGCCTGAGATCGCTATCCCTTCGGCGGGCGCATGAGG
>JAAAPD010000080.1 GCA_009908505.1 Alphaproteobacteria bacterium
CCCTGGCGCGGCGCCGGCATACCGCGCCAGCGCCCAGGCCGCGCCCACGGTGCCGGCCAGCCCGCAACGCGTGGTCAGCCCGAAAAACGCCGCCTCTTCAATGATTTGCCGGGCCATTGCCTCTTCCCCGCCAAAGAGATGCGCGCAGCCGGTGATATCCAGCAGCAGCGCATCGGGTGGCTGCGTCGCCACCCAGGGGCTCAGCCGTTCGGCCCAGCGTGCGAGGCTGGCCAGGAACGCGGCCTCCTGGTGCGGGTTTTGCAGTTTCGTGACCAGCGTGGCGCACATCGCATGGGCATCGCGCAGCGGCTGATTCATGCGCAGCCCCGCCGCCTCGGCCGCGTCTGAGAGCGAGCACAGCACCTGCATCTGCCCGGTGTCGCGCACCACGGCAAAGGGCACGTCCGCATCCAGCCCGGTCCGCCGCAGCAGCCGTTCGGCCCCCAGCCGGGGAAACCAGACAGAAAGGATACGCCGTTCGGGCATGGCAGCGGGACCGGATCAGCAACAGGTGAATGTTCTTGATATGTTCCAAATTAGGGCGCCCTGGCGCCGGAGTCGAGTCCGCAATGCCGCCCGAGGGCCCAAGACAGTTGACGCGGCCAGTGTCCCAAGGCTTAAACGGTGCACCATGGCCCAATCGCTCGATACCGTCTTCGCCGCACTGGCCGATCCCACCCGTCGCAGGATTCTGTCGATGTTGCTGGAGGATGACATGGCCGTGACGGACGTGGCCGAGCCGTTCGAGATGTCGCTGGCGGCGGTGTCGAAACACCTTGGCATCCTGACCCGCGCCGGCCTGATCAGCCAGGAACGGCGGGGGCGCGTGGTGTGGTGCAAGCTGGAACCCGACGCCCTGCGCGACGCCAGCATCTGGATGCAGAGCTTCGGTCAGTTCGAGGCGGTGCACCTGGATGCGTTCGAGCAGTTCCTGGCGAAAGAGTTCCGCGATGATGGATGACGCGGCGCCCGGCGCGGTGCTGGACCCGCGCGTCTTGCCGCAGCCGCATGTCGAGACGGTCGAACAGGCACTGGTGGCGCCGATGCCGGAAGGGCGGGAGCTGGCCTGCGGGGTTTTCCGGGCGGATGGCAGCTTTGTGCAGCAGTCGCGCACGCTTTATTCCTCCGATCGCTTCACCTCACAGCCGGAATTGCCGGAAGCGGCGGAGGTCTTGCCCGGGCGGCACCTGTTCATCGGCATCGGGCGGCATCATTTCGGGCATTTCCTGCTGGAATGCATCTCGCGGCTGTGGCCGCTGGCCGAGGGGCGCTATGACGCGCTGGTGCTGATCCCGATGCATGGCATTGATTTCGGCGCGGTATTCCAGCGGCGGCTGAAAGCGTTCGTGGACATGCTGAGCGATGGGGTGCCGGTGCATTTCGTGGAAGCCCCGGTGCGGGTCGAGGCGCTGGATGTGCCGACGCAGGGCATGGGGCACCGCGACTGGATCACCGGCACACCCGAGTTCCGCCGGTTCATCCGCGGGCGGCTGCAAGCGGTGGTGACACCCCAGGGCGACGAGAAGATCTATCTGTCGCGGTCGCTGCTGAAACGCGCGGGCCAGATGGTGGACCAGGAAGAGCGAATCGAGCGGCTGATGCGCAAGGCGGGCTACACGATCCTGCACCCGCAGCGCCACAGCCTGCCGGAGCAATGCGCCCGCTATGCCGCCGCGCGGCAGATCGTGGGGCCCGATGGCTCTGCCTTTCACCTAGCGCCGTTCGTGATGCGACCCGGCACGCGGGTGGGCCTTATCCAGCGGCGCTGGCGACAGGGGGCCTTCGACGCGCTGGCCAACCAGATCGAGGCGTTCTGCGACGTGGAGCTGGTGAAAATGAACCCGCTTTTGCGCCCGGACGAGGGACCGGGACCAGAGGACGTGCCGCCCCCCTTGGATTATCGCCGCCTGATGCGGAAACTGGAGGCTGGCGGGTTCCTCTGACCAACCAGAGGCGCCTTGCAATGAAATCGACTGCCCTGACCTTGATGCTGGGCCTTTGGGGCGCCCCCGGCCTTGCCTTCGCCGACCGGGACATTCGGACGGCGCATGTGGTGAACGTGCAGCTGCCCGCGCCGATCGGGATGGCGGAATACCGTCTGCACAGCGTGCCGGCGGAGACGTTCGGCGAGGATATCGGCATGCTGCGCGACAGGGGGGAGTGACTATTCGTCCTTCAACAGCAGCACCAGCGCCACGATGGTCAGCCCGACGCCCACGAGGATCATGCGCGGGGGCAGGCCGTGACCCAGCGCCGCCTGCCAGCAGATCACCCATGTGGGCGTGAGATAGGTATAGGCCATGACCTTGGCGCTGGGCAGGCGCAGCGAGGCGTATTGCAGCAGCACGAAGGTGACCGCCGTGGCTGCGACCGCGGTGTAGACGATGGTGATCCAGACGATGGCAGGCAGGCCGGGCCAGTCCGTGCTGCGCATGTCGGACCAGCCCGCCAGCGCGATCAGCCCGGCGGCGGCGACCATGGCGCCGAAGGAAAAGACGATGGGCCGTTCGCCCCTGTTCAGCTTGCGCACCAGCGGCGTATAGAAGGCGTGCGCGATGCAGCCGAAGAAGAAGATGATCTCGCCCCGGCCCATTTCGAACCGCAAGAGCGCCTGCAAATCAGCGTCGAAGATGACCCAGAGCGCGCCCGCGGCCCCGATGGCCAGCGCCAAGCCCATGCGCGCGGTCATCACCTGCCGCAAAAGGATGTAGCCGAACAGGCCGGACATGATGGGTGTCAGGGTAAAGACCGCCGCCGCGCTGACCGGGGCGGCGGTTTTCAGCGCCTCGAACATCATCACGAAGTAAAGCCCCATCGACCCACCCAAAAGCAGGTAGCGCCAAGGTGCCTGCCATGTGCTGCGCGGGATGCCGACGGTGGCCCAGGCCGCGCTGCCCAGCAGAACCGAGGCGAGGATGAACCGCACCGCGTTGAGCGCGGTGGGCGCGATATGCGGGGCGGCCATCGAGCCAAGGGCGAAGGACCCGGCGATCAGCCCGGAAAAGACCAGCATCGCGGCATGGCCGCGCAGCCGGTCGGTCATTCGACCTCCCACGTCTTTGCGCGATCCTTGAGGAATCGCAGAAACGCCTGAACCTTGGTGGTGCGGTGCAGGTCCATGTGGGTCACCAGCCAGATCGGCGCGGACCATTCGTCTCGCGCGGGCATGACCTCGGTCAGATTGCCGAGCTGATTGGCGAGGACCTTGCTGAGAAACCCGATGCCCGCGCCTTCGGAGATCGCGCGGCGCTGGGCGTGCACGTCCTGGCTGCGAAAGATGATGCGCTCTTCGGGCGCTGTCTGCCGCAGCCATTGGTTGAAGGGTGCGCGATTCTTGGGGTCGTCGGCGCTGACGAACCAGTGCTGGTCAAACTCGTCTTCGGACGCGGGCAGGCCGTGCTTGTCGACATAGGATTGCGCAGCATAAAGCGTGTGCGCCTGCTTGTAGAAGGGCTGTACCACGTTGTCCGGCTGATCCGGGGCGCGGCCCGCCCGGATGGCGACATGCGCCTCGCCGTATTCCAGGCGAAACAGGCGGTCGCCGGTCAGGTAGCGCAGGATGATGTCGGGATATTCCTGCCGGAACTCGGTCAGGACCGGCACCAGAAGATTGCTGAACCCGCCCAGCGAGGTGATCACCAGCTCGCCCGACACGTCGTTGCCGCGGCCCTTGATCCGGCCCGCCAGCTGGCTGAACTGGTCGTCCGTTGCCTGGGCCACGCGCAGCAGGTCCTCGCCCGCCTCTGTGGTAGAATAGCCGCGGGCGTGACGCTGGAAGAGTTTGACGCCCAGCCGTTCCTCGAGCGCGTCGATATGGCGGATGACGGTGGCGTGGTGCACGCCGAGCGCCTCGGCCGCGCCGCTGACCGTTCCCACGCGCGCCACGTGATAGGCAGTGCGGATTTCATCCCAGCTGTCCATAAGGGGCCTCGCTTGTGTGTGCGAAATCAAACATTACTGGCACGGCAGTATCAACTGCGTTGAAATAAGCGCAAGACAAGAATTGCCGCCGGGCCGCGCGGCGGGGATCAAGCGCGGTGGCGCGGGCTTAGCCGCACCAGAAGCGCACGATGGTGTTGCCGCTGTCCAAATCGACGTTCAGCCGCTTGGGATTGTATTCCATCGTCACGATGCCGCCGGGCGGGATGATGCGCACGGGCTGCTCCAGCGTGGACTGGTCGAAGGCCGAGAGCGGCTGGCCGACAAGGTCGGCGTGGTTGGCGGCCTTGCAGACATCGGGGCCTTCCTCTTCGGCGCGCGAGGGCACGCCGTTATCCGTTACGGCCGGCCCGCAGGCCGCCAAGGTTGCCATTGTCGCAATTGCCCACCACCGCATCATCACGTCTCCTTCGCGCAGTCCGGGGCAGCATTGGCCAAAGCGTCCGGGCTGTGCAACCCCCAAGACCGGCAGTTATGAAAATCGTGGTGTTTCCCCGGGGTGGCCGCATCGCACAGGAATCTGTGCGGGGCTGCACCTTGCATTGTCGGCGTGGTCGGTTAGCTCTTTTCCCGGACACAAGACAAAGCGAGAGCCGTTATGACCGACGACACCTATACACCGCCCGAAGTCTGGACATGGGACGCCGAGAGCGGCGGCACCTTCGCCTCGACCAACCGGCCCATCGCCGGAGCGACGCATGACAAGGACCTGCCGGTGGGTGAGCATCCTTTCCAGCTTTATTCGATGGGCACGCCCAACGGGGTGAAGGTGACGGTGATGTTCGAGGAGCTTCTGGCGGCGGGCCATGACGCGGAATACGACGCGTGGCTTATCCGGATCGGCGACGGCGACCAGTTCGGATCGGGCTTTGTCGAGGTGAACCCCAATTCCAAGATCCCGGCGATGGTGGACCGGTCGGGGCCGGAACCGATCAACGTCTTCGAGTCCGGTTCCATCCTCATTCATCTGGCCGAGAAGTTCGGAGCGTTCCTGCCTGCGTCGGGACCGCAGCGGGCCGAGGTGATGAACTGGCTGATGTGGCAGATGGGCAGTGCGCCCTATCTTGGCGGCGGCTTCGGCCATTTCTATGCCTATGCGCCCGAGAAATACGAGTACCCGATCAACCGCTTCGCGATGGAGACCAAGCGGCAGCTGGACGTGCTGGACAAGCGGCTGGCGGACCGGCCCTATATCGCCGGTCAGGAATACAGCATCGCCGATATGGCGATCTGGCCCTGGTACGGCAACCTGGCGCTTGGCCGGCAGTACAATGCGGGCACGTTCCTGAGCGTGCATGAATACAAGAACGTGGTGGCCTGGGCCGAGAAGATCCTGGATCGTCCCACCGTGCAGCGCGGGCGCATGGTGAACCGCACCTTCGGCGAGCCGCACGAACAGCTGTTGGAGCGCCACGACGCGTCGGATTTCGAGACCAAGACGCAGGACAAGGTCGGCGACAAGGGCTGAGCGATCGAGAATATTCGCAGAATATTCTCGTGTCGGGCGCGATGATTTTCCTCTGCGACGAAAATGACGCCCGGCACAATCGGCTTTCGCCGAGGGGACGGATAGGGCAGGGTGCCGCGTTAAAAGGAGTTGCCATGCCCGACCGTTCCCACCTGCTTGCCGTTCTGATCGACGCCGACAACGTGCCGTCCAAATACGCCGAGGCCATTCTGAAGGAGGTCACCAGCTATGGCGAGCCGGGCCTGCGGCGGGTTTATGGCGACTGGTCCAGCCAGCAGCTGAGCGGCTGGACGAAGACGGCGCAGAACCTCGGGCTGGTGCAGCACCAGCAGACCGCCAACACCAAGGGCAAGAACGCGTCGGATATCGGATTGGTGATCGATGCGATGGACATCCTGCATGCGGGGCATTTCGACGGGTTCGTGCTGGTGTCTTCGGACAGCGATTTCACCCGGCTGGCCAGCCGCATCCGCGAACAGGGCCTGACGGTGATCGGTATTGGCGAAGCCAAGGCGCCCGACGCGCTGAAGAATGCCTGCAATCGGTTCGTGGCGATTGAGAACATCTATCAAGAGGCCGGATCGTCCGCGCGGTCCAAGGCCAAGGCGGGGCTGGATTCCAAGTCGGCGGCCGATGCGCGCAACCTGATCTTCGATGCGATGGAGAAAATCGATCAGGAAGGCGAGTGGTACCCTTTGGGCCGGATCGGCCAGCAGATCCAGGCGGACAAGCCGGATTTCGACACGCGGACCTATGGCGAGAAAAAGTTGAGCGACTTGGTCGGCAAGCTGAAGGTGTTCGAGACCAAGTCGGGCCCGGGCAACCAGATGCTGGTGCGCCGGGTCGATTAGAACGCGCCCATTTCCAGCCCCGCCCCAAGCGCCTGTCCCAGCTCGCGGCAGGGGGCGAGGTCATCCTCTGACAGGTGTTTCTCGGCCAGGATCTGCTCTTGCGTCTGGGCGTGGGTGCAGATGATGAACGGCTCCTGCACCGCTTTCAGCCGCCAGCCCTGGGCGATGCGGGCGATCTGTTTCTGGGCGTTGGTGCCGTCGGACCCGGCACAGACCATCTGGGCATAGGGGCGTCCCTCGATCCGGCCCAGCACGGGGTAATAGCAGCGGTCGAAGAAATCCTTCATCACGCCGGCAATGGCGGCCAGGTTTTCAGGCGCGCAGAAGATATAGCCGTCGGCGCGCAGCAGATCGTCGGGCCCGGTGTCTTCTGCGGTCTGAAGCGTCGTGGTCGTCTCATCCCGCGCGGCGTCGGCGGCGGCCTGTGCCATCTGGCGGCTGCCGCCGGTCTTGGAATGGTAGACGATCAGAAGCTCGGCCATGACGTGCCTCGACGTTTTATCATATCCTTGTGCACCCTTGGGTATGCACCGAACGAGGTGATGCAGGATGCGCCAAGGTAAAGGCGAACGGCCCTAGTTCATCAGCCCGGCATGGCGCAGGCCGTCATCCACCATCGCCTTGGTCTCGTCGCTGAGTTCGGTCAGGGGCGAGCGGACCTCGGGGCTGCAGAGACCCAGGCGCGACAGGGCGTATTTCGCGCCGATCAGGCCGGGTTCCGTGAAGATGGCCTTGTGCAACGGCATCAGACGGTCCTGGATTTCCAGCGCCTTGGCATAGTCGCCCGCCAGTGTGGCGTTCTGCACCTCGGCCACCATGCGCGGCGCGACGTTGCCGGTGACGGTGATCACGCCGACGCCGCCCTGGGCGTTGAAGCCGTGCGCAGTCGCGTCTTCGCCCGAGATCTGGCAGAATTCCTTGCCGCAGGTCATGCGCTGGTGGCTGACACGGGCGAGGTCGCCGGTGGCGTCCTTGACGCCGACGATGCGTGGCAGCTTGGCAAGCTCGCCCATCGTGTCGGGCATCATGTCCACGGCGGACCGGCCCGGAATGTTGTAGATGATGATCGGCAGGTTGCAGCAATCGTGCAGCGCAGTGAAATGCGCGATCAGACCGCGTTGCGTGGGCTTGTTGTAATAGGGTGTCACCACGAGAGCCGCATCGGCGCCGACCTCTTCGGCGTGCTGGATGAAGCGGATCGATTCGAGCGTGTTGTTACTGCCCGCGCCCGCGATCACCGGAATACGGCCTGCGGCGGCGCGCACCACTTCGGACACCACGGTTTCATGTTCGGTATGGCTGAGCGTGGGGCTTTCGCCGGTGGTGCCGACGGGGACGAGGCCGTGGCTGCCTTCGCCGATATGCCATTCCACAAGTTTCTTGAGCGTATCGAGATCCAGCTCGCCGTTCTTGAACGGCGTGACCAGGGCAGGAAATGATCCTTTGAACATGATACGCTCCTCTCTATGTCTTAGCCCGAAGGGCTGGTGGATGACCGCGGAGAAACACGGAAGTTTGCCGCGGCGCTGCCCAGCTTGTGAATGGACGATCCGTCCCCTTGAAACTAGGCTGGCTGTGTCTATCGTCGCTGGCCCGGGAAAATGCAAGAGATGTTCAGCGTTCAAAGAGTTGTCGTGGGCTTAATGGCCCTGCTGTGGCCGCTGCTCGCGTTGGCCCAGTCCGACGATGCGGGTCAGGCAGGACCTGCCGCCGAGGCCGAGCCGTTGACGGGTGCGGAAAAAGCGGAGGAAACCGTCATGGTCGCCCCCGCCCCGCGCGTGCCGCCGCGCCCGATGTCCAGCGCGTTCGATGCGATGCTGGCCGGGCGTTGGGAGACCGCGGCGCAGATCGCGCGGCGTGCCGGGCCCGCCGGCGTGACCTTGATCGAATGGCACCGGCTGCGGGCGGGTGAGGGCACGCCGGGCGAAATCCTGGCCTTCCTTGAGGATCATGCGGACTGGCCGGGGCTGGATTACCTGCACAAGCAGGCCGAAGTGGCGATGATCGGGGCCTCGCCCGAGGAGATCATCACCTTCTACGAGGACCGGGTGCCGCAATCGGGCCTTGGTGCGCTGTCCCACGCGCGGGCGCTGCAGGAGGCCGATCGGCCCGGCGATGCCGAAGTGGCGATGGTGCTGGCGTGGCGGACGCTGGACTTGTCGACGGCGGAACATGACGCCTTCATCCGGGCGCGGCCGGAATTGCTGGAGCCGCATCACGCGGCGCGGCTGGACATGGCCTTGTGGCGGGGCCTGCGGGACGTGCAGCAGATGCTGCCGCTGGTCGACGAGGAAACGCGCGATATCGCCCAGACCCGGCTGATGATCGAGGCCGATGCGGACGGCGCCGACAAGCGGCTGGAGCTGCTGCCCGATGCGGCGAAAAGCAACCCGCATATCGCCTATGCCCTTTACAACCGCCATATCCGGAAGAACCGGCCGGACGACGCGATCAAGCTGATCCTTCGCCAAAGCCGGCTGGAAGGCAACGGTCTGGGCGATGCCGCGCGCTGGGCCGGGTGGCGGCGCGAACTGGCGCGGGACCGGATGCGAGACGGTGCGGCGCGCACGGCCTATGATCTGGCATCGGTGCACGGTCTGGTCGAAGGGTCGCATTTCGCAGATCTGGAATGGCTGGCGGGGTTCATCGCGCTTACCGACCTCAATGACCCCGAGCTGGCGATTTTTCATTTCCAGCGGTTCATGGACGGGGTCGAGACGCCGATCTCGCTGGGCCGGGCCGGGTACTGGCTGGGCCGGGCGCAGGAGGCGGCGGGCAACGAGGCTGCGGCCAAGATCGCCTACGAGCTGGGGGCGCTGCACCAGACCAGCTTTTATGGGCTGCTCGCGGCGGAACGGGGCGCGTTCCCCTTTGATCGCAAGCTGAACGGGCGCCAGAGTTTTCCGGATTGGCGCGAGGTGGATTTCGCGCGGGGCGAGGTGTTCCAGGCCGGGGTGCTGGCGCTGGCCAACGGGCGCGTGTCACTCTCTGAGCGGTTCTTCAAGCACCTTGCAGGCACGTTGGAGCCGCCCGAGCTGGGCCAGCTGGGGCAGGCGATGGACGATCTTGGCTCGCCGCACCTTCAGGTGATGGTGGGCAAGGCGGCCGCGACACGCGGAATTACCCTGCCCGCGCCCTATTACCCGCTGCACCCGATGCACGAGCTGGAGCTACCGGTGCCGATGGAGCTGGCGCTGGCGATCGCGCGGCGAGAGAGCGAGTTCGACCAGGGCGTGGCCAGCGGCGCGGGCGCGATGGGCCTGATGCAGTTGATGCCGGGCACCGCCGCCGAGGTGGCACGGCGCCTGGGGGAGACCGAGCACACGCGGTCGCGCGTGTTCGACGACTGGGCCTATAACGCGCGTCTGGGCTCGGCCTACCTGGCGCAGATGGCATCGCAGTTCGATGGCAACGTGATCATGATGGCCGCCGCCTATAACGCGGGCCCTGCCCGGCCGCCGCGCTGGATGACGCGCTTCGGCGACCCGCGGCAGGAGGGCGGGGACATCATCGACTGGATTGAACATATCCCCTTCAACGAGACACGGAACTACGTGATGCGCGTGGCCGAAAGCCTGCCGGTCTACCGGGCGCGGCTGGGCAAGGAGCCGCACCCGGTGCCGTTTTCGCAGGAACTGGTCGGCAGCACGTTGAAGCTGACGGTGGACTAGGGCCTGTTGAGATTCAGGATTCACATATTGGCTGAATTCTGATTCAACCTTCCAAAAGGGAGGTTTGAATGGACACGAGCAGGTTTGTCATCCGCGATCATCAATGGGCGAAGATGGAGCCACATTGCCTTGGGCTCAAGGCGCATCCTGGGCGCACTGGCAGTGATCCGCGCCTGTTCATGGAGGCGGTGTTCTGGATTGCGCGCACCGGATCGCCGTGGCGCGACTTGCCACCGGGCTTCGGAAACTGGAATACGATCTATCGCCGTTTCCGGGATTGGGCACGCGCGGGTGTTTTCGAACGTATGTTCAATGATTTGTCCGATCAGCCAGACATGGAGATGGCCATGATAGATGGCACAATCGTCAAGGTTCACCGCGCCGGACAGGGCGCAAAAGGGGGACTCTGCGTCAGGCTATAGGCAAGTCGAAGGGCGGCTGGACGACCAAGATACTTGCGCTCACTGATGCGCTGGGGAACCTCGTGCGCTTTGTCCTGCTTCCGGGCAACCGTTATGATACCGTCGGCGTTGCGCCTCTGATCAGAGGAATGTCATTTGATGCTCTGCTGGCCGACAAGGCATTCGACAGCAATTGGATCATTGACGAGATGAACGCACGCGGCACCAGCATCTGCATCTCCCAAAGACCGCAGCGCAAGGAGCCGCTTGAAATCGACGAAGAGATGTACAAATGGCGGCATCTGGTCGAAAACTTCTTTTGTGATTTGAGGGACTTCCGCCGCATCGCCCTGCGCACCGACAAAACTGATCGCAGCTTCGAAGCAATCATCAATGCCTGCGCGGCTCTCCTCAACTCCAAATGAATCTCAACAGACCCTAGTCTCGCGTGTCCGGGTCCGGCTGCCCTACCCCGCGAAAGATCGGTTTCAGCGGCACGATCCACGCGATACCCAGCACGATGAACACGACCAGCTCGGTCAGGAACCCGACGTCGTACCGGGCCCGCAGCCAATCCGTCAGGTTCACCGCCACCACGATATAAAGCGGCAGGGCGATCAGCAGGATGACCAGCGACCATCGGCGGCGGGCTTTGTAACTCAGGGCCATGCAGGTCTCTAACGGTTCGTGCGGTCTCAGTCGGCGAAGGGGTCGGTCACGAGGATCGTGTCCTCCCGTTCCGGCGACGTTGAAAGTAGAGCGACCGGGCACTGGATCAACTCCTCGACCCGGCGCACGTACTTGATCGCGTTGGCGGGCAGATCGGCCCAGCTGCGCGCACCTTCGGTGGTCTCGGACCATCCCTGCATTTCCTCGTAGATCGGCTTGCAGCGCCATTGCTGGTCGGTCGCCGTGGGCAGATAGTCCAGCTGCTTGCCGTCCAGCTCATAGCCGACGCATATCTTCAGCGTGTCGAACCCGTCCAGAACGTCCAGCTTGGTCAGCGAAATCCCGGTCACGCCCGAGGTCGCACAGGTCTGACGCACAAGTGCTGCA
>JAAAPD010000063.1 GCA_009908505.1 Alphaproteobacteria bacterium
ATCGCAGCACTGTCGTTCCTGGGGGTGGGCATCCAGCCGCCGCTGGCCGATTGGGGCACGATGGTGCGCGACCTGGCGCAGTTCATCAATTTCGCCGTATCCTCGCCCATTGCCGCCGTGACGCCATTGCTGGCAGCCGGCGCGATCGCCCTGCTGACCGTAGGGGTCAATTTCGTCGTCGACTGGATGCTGAAAAAATCCTCGGGGCTGAAGGAATGACCATGCCCGACCCATTGGTGAAGATCCGCAACCTGCATATCGAAGGGCGCAGCGACGAAAGCTGGTCCCCGATCATCAATGGCGTCGATCTGGACCTGAACAAGGGCGAGGTGCTTGGCCTGATCGGGGAATCCGGGGCCGGCAAGTCCACGATCGGGCTGGCCGCAATGGGGTTCACCCGCGACGGGGTGCGGATCTCGGATGGGACCGTGGAATTCGACGGTATGGACATGGTCAACGCCTCGGCCGCCGTCAAACGCGGGCTTTTGGGCAAGCGAATCGCCTACGTGGCGCAATCGGCGGCGGCGTCCTTCAACCCCGCGCATCGCTTGATCGACCAGCATACCGAGGGGCCGGTACAGCACGGCGTCGCCAGCCGGTCCCAAAGCCAGGAAGACGGGATCGAACTCTATCGCAAGCTGCGCCTGCCCAACCCGGACCAGATCGGGTTCCGCTATCCGCACCAGGTTTCCGGCGGGCAATTGCAGCGGGCGATGACGGCAATGGCCATGTCCTGCCGCCCCGATCTGATCATTTTCGACGAACCGACCACGGCGCTTGACGTGACCACCCAGATCGAGGTGCTGGCCGCGATCCGAGAGATTGTCAATGAATTCGATACCGCGGCGATCTACATAACCCATGACCTTGCCGTGGTTGCCCAGATGGCGGACAAGATCAAGGTTCTGCTGCGCGGCGACGAGGTGGAAGAGGCCGACACGCGCACCATGCTGTCCCACCCGAAAGAGAAGTACACAAAGTCGCTCTGGGCCGTGCGAAGTTTCGAACGCCCCGAGAATCCCCCCGCCGAACCCGACGCCGTTCCGGTAATCTCGGTCAAAGGTGTCACGGCGGCCTATGGCAAGGTCGACGTGTTGCAAGACGTGTCCTTTGATATCCACGCCGGCCGCACCGTGGCGGTCGTTGGCGAGTCCGGCTCGGGCAAGTCCACCGCGGCGCGCTGCATCACCGGACTGTTGCCGCCGCGCGAAGGTCATGTGGAATTCGATGGCGAAGCCTTGCCCCTGAACTACAAGGCCCGGTCCAAGGAGCAGCTGCGCCAGGTTCAGATGATCTATCAGATGGCCGACACGGCCCTGAACCCGCGCAAGACCATCGCCCAGATCATCGGGCGGCCCGTGGAATTCTATATGGGGCTCAAGGGCTCCGCCTTGCGTGACAGGGTGGACCAGTTGCTCGACCAGATCGAGCTGGACCCCGCGCAGTTCCGCAATCGCCTTCCTTCGGAATTGTCCGGTGGGCAAAAACAACGGATCGGTATTGCCCGGGCACTGGCCGCCGAGCCGCGCTTCATCATCTGTGACGAGGTGACGAGTGCGCTGGACCAGCTGGTGGCTGAGGGAATCCTGCGTTTGCTGGCGCGGTTGCAGGACGAATTGGGCTTGTCCTATATGTTCATCACGCACGACTTGGCGACGGTTCGGGCAATCTCGGACGAAGTTGTGGTGATGAAGGACGGCAAGGTCGTCGAAAGCGGCCGCAAGACCGATTTGTTTACGCCGCCGCACCACGCCTATACTGACCTTCTGCTGAGTTCGGTGCCCGAGATGGACCCGGATTGGCTGGACCGGCTTCTGGCGGAACGGGGCGTCGAGAACATCGGCGATGCGGCAGTTGATAAGATGTGACCGAATCGCGCTAAGCTAAGCACAATCGATAACAGGGAGAAAAAGATGACGAGATTCAACAGACGTGGCTTGCTCAAAACCGGTGTGGCCGCCGGCGTGCTAGCCGCCACAGGCCTGCCGATCCGGGCCCAGACACGCGGCGGCAAACTGACCGCGGGCCTGTCCGGTGCCAACACGTCGGACAGCTGGGACAGCCGCACCCATTCCGACCTGTTCATGATCGCCTGTGCGCAAGGTGCGGTATTCGACAGCCTGACCGAGATCCGCCCCGACGGGTCGCTGGTCGGCGAACTGGCCGAAAACTGGGAGGCCACGCCGGACGCCAAGACCTGGACGTTCAACCTGCGCCAGGGCGTGACCTTCCACAACGGCAAGCCCTTCGGCGCCGATGACGTGATCGCCTCGCTGCAAATGCACCTCGGCGAGGAATCCAAATCCGCCGCCAAGCCCATCGTCGAGAACATCGTCGAAATGACGAAGATGACAGATCACCAGGTTCAGCTGACCCTGAACGCGGGCAATGCGGACCTGCCCTACCTGTTGTCGGACTACCACATCCTGATCTACCCGGCCGGCCAGATCGACGAGGCCATCGCCAACGGTATCGGCACGGGCCTCTACCAGGTTCAGAGCTTCGACCCCGGCGTGCGCATGGTGGCGACCCGCTATGCCGACCACTACAAGGGCGACGATGCCGGGTTCTTCGACGAGATCGAGTATATCGCGATCAACGACAACACGGCGCGGATGAACGCACTGATGACGGGCCAGGTCGATGCGGTGAACCGGATCGACTTCAAGACCGAATCGCTGTTGCGGGCCAACCCGCAGCTGACGATCCAGGAAGTCACCGGCAACCAGCATTACATCTTTCCGATGCTGACCAACGTCGCCCCGTTCAACGACGTCAACGTGCGCCGGGCCTTGAAATACGGCATCAACCGCCAGGAACTGGTCGACAAGATTCTTCAGGGCCACGGCAAGGTTGGCAACGATTCGCCCATCGGTCCTGCAAACCAGTACTACAACGCCGATATGGAGCAGCTGGAATACGATCCCGACCAGGCGAAATACTGGCTGCAACAGGCCGGCATGGACAGCCTGGACATCGACCTGTCGGCGTCTTCGGCGGCCTTTGAGGGCGCGGTGGACGCAGCGCAGCTGTTCCAGGCCTCTGCGGCAGGGGGCGGTATCAACATCAACGTGATTCAGGAACCCGCCGACGGCTACTGGTCGAATGTCTGGCTGAAAAAGCCGTTCTGTGCCTCTTACTGGTCGGGCCGCGCCACCGAGGACTGGATGTTCTCGACCGCATACGAAGAGGGCGTGCCGTGGAATGACAGCCAGTGGGGCAGCGAGGACAGCGCCCGCTTCCAGGAGCTCCTGGTCATGGCCCGGGCCGAGCTGGACAGCGACAAGCGGCGCGAACAGTACTTCGAAATGCAGCAGATCCTGCGCGACGATGGCGGGGTGCTGGTGCCCATGTTCGCCAACTACGTGCAGGCGCTCAACAACCGCATTGCAACACCGGAGACTGTCGGCAACCTTTGGCAGATGGACAACGCCCGCATGGCGGAACGTTGGTGGGTTGCCTGATAGGCTTCCTGTTTCCGATCCCATAACAAAACAAACGCCCCGGCAGGATTTGCCGGGGCGTTTGCCATTATATCCAACAATTGCCAAAATTCAGACCCAAACTGGCCCGCATACTTACCTAAGACATCTTAGGGGAATGTCTGAGATTGCAGGTAGAAATGACCACCACGCCACTTTTTCCGTTTCGAAATGCCGCTAGGAGCATTGCCAAGCTCGTGGCGGTTCTGTGCCTTTTGGCAAGCCTGACCTCCGCCGAAGCCATTGCGGGGAACGGTAACGGGAATGGAAATGGCAACGGGAACAGCAATCGCGACAACATTGGCAACGGCAATAACAGCGGCAATAACGGGCGCGGCGAAGAACGCAGCGGCCTGAGATCCGCGAATGCCGCCAATGCGAATGCGGCAGCCCTTGCCAATGCCGCGCCCAATAGCACGCCCGCGCGGCTGGCAGTCTACCGCGAAGCGGTTATCGTGTCGGCCCGGATCATTCGCCAACAGGACGAGGCGGCGCAGGAACTTGTCCGGCTCCGGGCGCTTGACGAGGGCCAGATCGCGACTGAATTCCCCGAGGGCGGCTATGAGGCGGCCCTTGCGGCTGCCATGGGAACCTATCGATCCCTTACGGACCAAGCCCAGCAAGCCGTGTCGCAACAGCAGGACAGCCTGATGCAACTGACCGGCAGTCGCCAGATCAACGAGTCCGACCTGGCCGCGCTGCACCAGATGCTGGGCCTGTAACGCGCCCCTTGCGTCGCGCCGCGTCTGGGCCTATATGAATTTTCACAGCGGCGCTTCGGCTTCCACCCCCGAGGCTCCACCGGAATTTCGAACGGGCCGCGCGCCCGTTTTTTTGTGCCTGGATATCATGTCTGACCTGATTGCCCGCTCGGCGATGGATCGCCGGATCAACGAGATCATCGCCCCCACTGTCGAGGACATGGGGTACGAAATCGTGCGCGTGCGGCTGATGACCGGCAAGGAAAGTACCTTGCAGGTCATGGCCCAGAAGCCCGATGGTAGCATCGAGGTGGATGATTGCGCCCAGATCAGCACCGCGATCAGTGCCGTGCTGGACGTAGAGGACCCGATCCTGGATGCCTACACGCTGGAGGTTTCCAGCCCGGGTATCGACCGGCCGCTGACACGGCTGAAGGATTTCGACCTTTGGACCGGCTATGTCGCCAAGATCGAGACCGAGCAGCTTATCGACGGCCGCCGCCGGTTCAAGGGCATGCTGCACGGCACCGAGGGCGAAGAGGTTCTGATCGAGATTGAGGAACACGGCGAAGCGGTCACGATCGGCCTCAAGTTCGACTGGCTCAGCGATGCCAAGCTGGTACTGACCGATGAGTTGATCCGCGATGTTCTGAAAGGCCGCAAGGATGCCGGCCAGATCGACGAGACACAATTTGACGAAGTGAAGACCGTGCTGGACGGTCCTGATGAGGAGAAAGACTGATGGCGATTACCTCTGCCAACCAGCTTGAACTGCTGCAAACCGCCGAGGCTGTGGCGCGCGAGAAGATGATCGACCCGGCCCTGGTGATCGAGGCCATGGAAGAGTCGCTTGCCCGGGCCGCCAAGTCTCGCTACGGCGCCGAGATGGACATTCGCGTCAGCATCGACCGCAAAACCGGTCGTGCCACCTTTACCCGGGTCCGCACGGTGGTCGAAGCTGAAGAGCTGGAGAACTACCAGTCCGAGATGACCGTCGAACAGGCCAAGCAGTATCTGGAAAACCCCGAGGTCGGCGACACCTTTGTCGAAGAGGTCCCGCCGGTGGAAATGGGCCGTATCGCCGCCCAGTCGGCCAAGCAGGTGATCCTGCAAAAGGTCCGCGAGGCCGAACGCGACCGTCAGTACGAGGAATTCAAGGACCGGGCCGGCACGATCATCAACGCCCAGGTCAAGCGCGAGGAATACGGCAACGTCATCGTCGATGTTGGCTCCGGCGAGGCCGTGTTGCGCCGCAACGAGAAGATTGGCCGCGAAAGCTATCGCCCGAACGACCGGATCCGTTGCTATATCAAGGATGTACGCCGCGAACAGCGCGGGCCGCAGATCTTCCTGTCGCGCACCGCGCCGGAATTCATGGCCGAGCTGTTCAAGATGGAAGTGCCCGAAATCTACGAGGGCATCATCGAGATAAAGGCCGTGGCCCGCGACCCGGGCAGCCGCGCCAAGATCGCCGTCATTTCCTATGACGGGTCCATCGACCCGGTCGGCGCCTGTGTCGGCATGCGCGGCAGCCGCGTGCAGGCCGTTGTGAACGAGCTTCAGGGAGAAAAAATCGACATCATCCCCTGGAACGAGGACATGCCGACCTTCCTGGTCAACGCGTTGCAACCGGCCGAGGTGTCCAAGGTCGTCTTCGACGAAGAGGCCGAGCGGATCGAGGTTGTCGTTCCCGAGGACCAGCTGAGCCTGGCCATCGGCCGCCGCGGCCAGAATGTTCGCCTTGCCAGCCAGCTGACCGGCCTAGACATCGACATCCTGACCGAGGAAGAGGAATCCAAGCGTCGACAGGCCGAGTTCGAAGAGCGCACCAAGTTGTTCATGGACACGCTGGACCTGGACGAGTTCTTTGCCCAGCTGCTGGTTTCGGAAGGCTTCACAAGCCTCGAGGAAGTCGCCTATGTCGAGCTCGACGAACTGCTTGTCATCGACGGGGTAGACGAGGACACCGCCAACGAGCTGCAGGCCCGCGCCCGCGACTATCTGGAGGCCCAGAACGCCAAGGCCATGGAGCGCGCCCGCGAATTGGGCGTGCAGGACAGCCTGGTTGAATTCGAAGGTCTGACACCCCAAATGATTCAGGCATTGGCCGAGGACGGTGTGAAGTCACTCGAGGACTTTGCCACCTGCGCCGACTGGGAGCTGGCTGGCGGTTGGACCACGGTCGACGGCGAACGCACCAAGGATGACGGTGTGCTGGAACCCTTCGAGGTGAGCTTGGAAGAAGCTCAGAACATGATCATGACCGCGCGTGTCATGCTGGGCTGGGTCGACCCGGCCGACCTGGAAGCCGAGGCCGAGGAAGACGCCGAGCTTGAAGAGGAGCAGGAGGCCTGATTTCAGGCCTTCTGGGGTCACATGGGTCGCGGAGGTCGCTCCAAGGATCGGGAAGTGTCGGAACGCCGGTGCGTCGTCACTGGTGAAACGGCACCCAAGCCCGGGCTGATCCGGTTCGTTGTCGGGCCGGATGGCGCGGTTGTGCCCGATATTTTGGGAAAGCTGCCGGGTCGCGGCATGTATGTGACGGCCGACCGAGCGGTGATTGAGGCGGTCAAACCGTCGCAATTCGCGCGGGCGGCCAAAGGCAAGGTCACTGTTCCCGACGGCCTGGTCGACGAGATCGAGCGTCAGTTGGCGCGCCGTGTGGTCGAGACGGTTTCGCTGGCGCGAAAGGCGGGGAAGGCCATCTGTGGCTTTGAAAAGGTCAAGGGCTGGCTGGCGGGTGGTGAGTCGGTGCGCGTGCTGCTTCAGGCTTCGGACGGGTCCGAACGGGGCAAGGGCAAGCTGTGGACGCCGACGGGTGCGCGGTATTTCGACTGCCTGACGTCAGCCGAATTGGGTTTGGCTTTTGGGCGTCAATCTGTGATACACGGGGCGCTCGCGTCTGGTGGACTCAGTGACCGTGTTGTAGAGGAAGCCGCGAGACTTAAAGGATTGCGGGTAAATGTCGGCGGCGAAGGCGCTGCCGGAAAGGATACAGAAGCTACATGAGCGATAGTGACGGCAAGAAACCCCTTGGTCTGCGTGGTGGCCCGCGTTCGGGCAATGTGAAGCAAAGCTTCAGCCATGGCCGGACCAAGAATGTCGTGGTCGAAACGAAGCGCAAGCGCGTTGTCGTTCCCAAACCCGGTGCGTCCGGCGCCAAGTCCGGTGGTTCCGGCAATGCGGCACCGTCCGCTGGCGATCCTTCGAAGCGGCCCGCCGGCATTTCCGATGCCGAAATGGAACGCCGCATGAAGGCCCTTGCGGCCGCCAAGTCGCGCGAGGCCGAAGAGGCGAAGAAGCGCGAAGAAGAGGAAAAGGCACGCGCCGAAGCGCGTGAGCGTCGTCGCGCCGAGGCCGAGGCCAAGGAGCGCGAGGAACGGGAGCGCGAAGAGGCGCTGAAGGCCAAGCAGGAAGAAGCAGAGCGCAAGAAGCGCGAGGAAGCCGAGGCCGCGAAAAAGGCCGCGGCCCCCACGGAGCCCGCTGCCGTTCCGCCCGAGGAGCAACCTCGGGGCGTCGGTCGGGCCGCGCCCGGTCCACGCAAGGACAAGGAGCGTGACAGCCGCGACAACAAGCAGTCCAAGGGCAAGGGTGGCCGCGACGAGGGCCGTCGGTCCGGAAAGCTGACACTGAACCAGGCGTTGCGCGGTGGCGAAGGTGGACGCCAGAAGTCCATGGCCGCCATGAAGCGCAAGCAAGAGCGCGCCCGGCAGAAAGCCATGGGTGGCCAGGTCGAGCGCGAAAAGGTGATCCGTGACGTCCAGCTGCCCGAGGCGATCACGGTCAGCGAACTGGCCAATCGCATGGCCGAACGCGTGGCCGACGTGGTCAAGTCCCTGATGCAGAACGGCATCATGGCGACCCAGACCCAGACCATCGACGCCGATACCGCCGAACTCATCATCGAGGAATTCGGCCACCGCGTCGTGCGCGTCTCGGACGCGGATGTCGAACAGGTCATCGATACGATCGGGGACAAGGAAGAAGACATGAAGCCGCGGCCTCCGGTCGTCACAGTCATGGGCCATGTCGACCACGGCAAGACGTCGGTTCTGGACGCGATCCGGAATGCCCGTGTGACCGCTGGCGAGGCCGGCGGTATCACCCAGCATATCGGTGCCTACCAGGTAACGACCGAGTCCGGCAGCGTGCTGACCTTCCTCGATACGCCTGGCCACGCGGCATTCACGTCGATGCGGGCCCGTGGTGCTCAGGTGACGGATATCGTCGTGCTGGTGGTGGCCGCGGATGACGCGGTGATGCCGCAGACCATCGAGGCCCTCAACCACGCCAAGGCTGCTGGTGTGCCGATGATCGTCGCGATCAACAAGTGCGACAAGCCCGCGGCGAACCCTGACAAGGTGCGCACCGACCTTTTGCAGCACGAAGTCATCGTCGAGGGATTGTCCGGCGACGTTCAGGATGTCGAGGTTTCGGCGATCACCGGCCAGGGTCTTGACGAGTTGCTGGAGGCCATTGCACTGCAAGCCGAGATTCTCGAACTCAAGGCCAATCCGGACCGCGCCGCCCAAGGTGCCGTCATTGAGGCCCAGCTGGACGTGGGCCGCGGCCCTGTTGCCACCGTTCTGGTTGAGAAGGGCACGCTGCGCCAGGGCGACATCTTCGTCGTCGGCGAACAGTGGGGCAAGGTCCGTGCCATGGAAAACGACCAGGGCAAACGCGTCAAGGAAGCTGGTCCCTCGGTTCCGGTCGAGGTGCTTGGCCTCAATGGCACGCCCGAGGCCGGCGATGTTCTGAACGTTGTCGAGACCGAAGCGCAGGCCCGCGAGATCGCCGAGTATCGCCAGAAGGCCGCGAAGGACAAACTGGCCGCTGCCGGTGCCGCGACCACGTTGGATCAGCTTTTGGCCAAGGCCAAGGCGGACGAAAACGTCAAGGAACTGCCGATCCTGGTCAAGGCCGACGTTCAGGGCTCTGCCGAGGCGATCATCCAGGCGATGGAAAAGATCGGCAACGAAGAGGTTCGCGTTCGTGTTCTGCATTCGGGCGTCGGTGCCATCACCGAAACGGATATTGGCCTGGCCGAAGCCTCGGGTGCGCCAGTTATCGGGTTCAACGTGCGGGCCAATGCCCCGGCGCGGAACTCGGCCAACCAGAAGGGTGTCGAAATCCGCTATTACTCGGTCATCTACGATCTTGTTGATGACGTGAAGGCCGCGGCCTCGGGCCTTCTGTCGGCCGAGGTGCGCGAGAACTTCATCGGCTACGCGGAGATTCGCGAGGTCTTCAAGGTTTCCGGTGTTGGCAAGGTGGCTGGCTGCCTCGTGACCGAGGGTGTTGCCCGCCGCTCGGCAGGTGTGCGCCTGCTTCGCGAAGATGTGGTGATCCACGAAGGCACGCTGAAGACGCTTAAGCGCTTCAAGGACGAGGTGTCCGAGGTCATCTCGGGCCAGGAATGCGGCATGGCCTTCGAGAACTACGATGACATTCGCCCTGGCGATGTGATCGAGATCTTCGAACGAGAAGAGGTCGAGCGTAGTCTGTAAGCGCCGCCGCCGCCCGTATCGAGACAAGAAAAGGGCGCCCGGTGGGCGCCCTTTTTCATGTAATCCGACCTGTTGTCGTCAAAGCCAGTCGCGAAGGATCGGGATCAGCGGGATATCGGCGGGCGGCATCGGATACTCACGCAGCGCATTGGTGCGCACCCATCTCAACGTCTGACCTTCTTTGCCCTGCGGCACGCCTTCCCATTTGCGACAGGCAAAGAGCGGCATGAGAAGGTGGAAATCCTCGTAGCTGTGGCTGGCGAAGGTCAAGGGCGCAAGGCAAGAAGACCATGTGTCGATGCCCAGCTCCTCGTGCAACTCGCGGATCAGGGCCACCTCGGGCGTTTCGCTTGGCTCGACCTTGCCGCCGGGAAACTCCCACATGCCGGCCATGGATTTGCCTTCGGGACGCTGCGCCAAAAGCACGCGACCATCGACATCCACAAGCGCGACGGCGCTGACAAGAACCGTTTTCACGATCGGTAGTCCGCGTTGATCGAGATGTAGTCATGGGTCAGGTCGCAGGTCCAAACCGTGGCCATTCCGCCGGCAAGACCCAGATCGACCGAGATCACGATCTCGTCGTTCTTCATGTAGCTGGCGCCCGCCTCTTCGGAATACCCGGGCGCCACCCAGCCTTTTTCCGCCACCAGCGTGTCACCGAAATGGATCGTGATCAGGTCTCGGTCGGCGCGGGCGCCGCTTTTGCCGATGGCCATGACAATCCGGCCCCAGTTCGGATCTTCCCCGGCGATCGCCGTCTTGACCAGCGGCGAATTGGCGATGGCAAGGCCCACTTGCCGCGCCTCGTCGTCGGAGGCCGCACCGCTGATCTGCACCTCGATGAGCTTGCTGGCGCCCTCACCGTCGCGCACGACCTGGTGGGCAAGGTCCAGCATCACGTCATGCAGTGCCTTGGTGAACCCTGCGCTATCCGTGACATCGACACCTGATGCCCCGGTCGCCGCGCAAAGCAGGGTGTCGGAGGTCGACGTGTCGCTGTCGACGGTGATGCAGTTGAATGTCTGGTCGGTGAGCGTCCGTAGCAGGGTCTGCAGCTGTTCCCGCCCGATCCTGGCATCGGTGAAGATATAGACCAGCATCGTGGCCATGTCCGGCGCGATCATGCCCGACCCCTTGGCGATACCCGCAATGCGGACCGGCTTGCCGCCGATCTCGACTTCGGCCATGGCGCCCTTGGCGAAAGTGTCCGTCGTCATGATGGCCTGCGCGGCCATCTCGATCCCGTCCGGTTTCAGTCCCTCGGCCAGCTCGGTCAGCTTGGCCAGAACCTTGTCATGGGGCAGCGGTTCGCCGATGACCCCGGTGGAGCACGTGAACACACGTTCGGGGTCGATTCCGAGCGTTTCGGCAATGCCGGTGCAAACCGCGTTGACCGAAGCCTCGCCCGCCGCGCCCGTAAAGGCGTTGGCATTTCCCGAGTTGACCAGGAAAGCCGCCCGCCCGGGTCCCGCGCCGCCGATCTTGGCTTCGCAATCAAGAACCGGCGCTGCGCGGGTTGCACTGCGGGTAAATACCCCCGCGATGGTAGTCCCCTCGGCCAGTTCGGCCAGCATGACATCCGATCGGCCCGCGTAGCGCACACCGGCCTGGGCGGTGGCGAACCGCGCGCCTTCGATGACCGGAAGGTCGGGAAAGCGCGCGGGCGCCAAGGGGGAAACCTTCATCTATCAGTCCTCGAGAAGATCAAGATCGCTGATGATCGAAGGATCGAAGGCGCCTTCCTCGGGGCGGTCGATCTCGGCCGTCGTGCCAAGCTCGTCGAGCCGGGATTGAAGGGCCGCCTCCTGCAGCTGTTGGGTCAGTTCGCCACGCATTTCTTCGAGGCTGGGCGCCTCTTGCATGCGGGTGTCGTTCAGCTTCACGACATGCCAGCCGAACTGGGTCTGGATGGGTTCGGATACATCGCCCGGTTCCATACCAGTTACCGCCTCTTCAAAGGGGGCGACCATCATGCCGGGACCGAACCAGCCCAGTTCGCCGCCATTGGGGCCAGACGGCCCGGTAGAGCGTTCCTGCGCGGTCTCGGCGAAATCGGCGCCGTCTTCGATCTGCGCCTTTATTTCGGCGGCTTCTTCCTCGGTCTCTACCAGGATATGAGAGGCGTTCCATTCCATCGTATCGCCCATCTCGGCGATCTGCGCGTCATAGGCGGCCTGGATGGCCGCGTCACTGACCGCATTCTGGTAGATGCCGTCAACGACCTCACCCGCGCGCAACGCGCGCTCCTCGTTGGCCAGCGCGACCATCAAGCGGCTGGGGACCTCTTCCAGCGTATCGGCCAACAATTGCTGCTGGATCAGCTGATCAAGGATGCCGGTAAACAGCACCTCGTCGGGCAGTTCCTGGTATTGCTGTGGCAACTGCGCCTTGGTGATGATCATTTCGCCGAGTGTGATATCGGTTCCGTTGACCGTGGCCACGACCGTATCGGCCGCCGCATCGCCATTGTCCTGAGCCATCGCGACCCCGGCGGGCAGCGCGAGGCCAGCAACGAGCGCGGCGATCCTGAGGCTATTATACATGATGTTTCCGTCCTTTACCTGCCGCGTCGGCGCGCGGCGTTGACACCTGTTTGGCGGCCCCTTACATCGCCCTAAGGTCCCGAGGGGGGCCGGTCTTGGCCCCGAACTTAGGTGGCGTGCCGGTCGGGCACAACCAACCTCCTCATTCTTTGATGACTGGAAGGCCTGGAACAGGCCGCGGAGAGAATATGCTGGGTTTCGGAACACTCGCGAAAAAGGTCTTTGGAACCGCCAATGACCGCAAGATCAAGGCGACACGCCCTCTGGTGGAAAAGATCAACGCGCTGGAACCCGACTTCGAAAAGCTCAGTGATGAAGGCCTGAAGGACAAGACCGAAGAGCTGGCCAAGCGGGCCATGGGCGGCGAAAGCCTGGATGCCATTCTGCCCGAGGCCTTCGCAAATTGTCGTGAGGCCGCCAAACGGGCGCTGGGCCTGCGGGCCTTCGACGTGCAGCTGATGGGTGGAATCTTCCTGCATCAGGGCAATATCTCGGAAATGAAGACGGGCGAAGGCAAGACGCTGGTCGCGACCTTCCCGGCCTACCTCAATGCCCTGACCGGAAAGGGCGTTCATATCGTTACCGTGAACGATTACCTGGCCCGCCGCGACTCCGAATGGATGAGCAAGGTTTACAACGCCCTCGGTCTGACCTGCGGCGTGATCTACCCGCAGCAGGACGAGCATGAGAAGAAGCAGGCCTATGACTGCGACATCACCTATGCCACCAACAACGAGCTGGGCTTCGACTACCTGCGCGACAACATGAAGTCCGAACTGAACGACATGAAGCAGCGTGGGCACAACTTCGCCATCGTGGACGAGGTGGACAGCATCCTGATCGACGAGGCGCGGACGCCGCTGATCATCTCGGGGCCGGCACAGGACCGGTCGGACCTATACGTGTCCATCGACAAGATCATTCCCGAACTGGAAGACGAGCATTTCGAGCTGGATGAAAAGACGCGCGGCGTGACCTATACTGACGAGGGCAACGAATTCCTCGAACAACGCCTGCATGCCGCCGGCCTGCTGCCCGAGGGCCAGACGCTGTATGATCCCGAAAGCACGACGATCGTCCACCACGTGAATCAGGGCCTGCGCGCGCACAAGCTGTTCACCAAGGATAAGGACTACATTGTCCGGGACGGGCAGGTCGTTCTGATCGACGAATTCACCGGCCGCATGATGCACGGGCGCCGGCTGTCCGAGGGCCTGCACCAGGCCATCGAGGCCAAGGAAGGCTGCGAAATCCAGCCAGAAAACGTCACCATGGCCTCGGTTACGTTCCAGAACTATTTCCGGCTTTATGGCAAGCTTTCGGGCATGACCGGCACGGCCCTGACCGAGGCTGATGAATTCATGGAAATCTACGGGCTGGGCGTGGTCGAGGTCCCGACGAACAAACCCATCGCCCGCAAGGACGAGGATGACGCGGTCTACCGCACGGCTCAGGAAAAATTCGACGCCATCTCCGAGACGATCAAGGATGCAAATGCAAAGGGCCAGCCGACGCTGGTCGGCACCACGTCGATCGAGAAATCCGAATTCCTAAGCCAAATGCTGACCATGGCCGAGATCAAGCATAACGTCCTGAACGCCCGCCAGCACGAGCAAGAGGCGCAGATCATCGCCGATGCCGGCAAGCTGGGGGCCGTGACCATCGCCACGAACATGGCCGGACGCGGGACCGACATCAAGCTGGGCGGCAATGTCGATTTCAAGATCATGGAGGCGATCGAGGCCGATCCGGACGGTGACCCCGAGGCGATCCGCGAACGGATCGAGAAGGAGCATGAGTCCGATGAGCAGGCGGTAAAGGACGCCGGTGGCCTGTTCGTTCTGGCCACGGAACGCCATGAAAGCCGCCGTATCGACAACCAGCTGCGCGGGCGGTCCGGCCGCCAGGGAGACCCGGGCCGGTCGGCCTTCTTCCTGTCGCTCGAAGATGACCTGATGCGCATCTTCGGGTCCGAGCGGTTGGAGAAGATGCTGTCCAGCCTCGGCATGAAAGAGGGCGAGGCCATCGTTCACCCCTGGGTCAACAAGTCGCTCGAACGGGCGCAGGCCAAGGTCGAGGCGCGCAATTTCGATATCCGCAAGCAATTGCTGAAGTTTGACGATGTCATGAACGACCAGCGCAAGGTGATCTTCGGACAGCGCCGCGAGATCATGGAGGCACAGGACCTGTCCGAGATCGTTCAAGACATGCGCGAACAAGTCATCGAGGACATGGTCGACAGCTACATGCCGCCCAAGTCCTATGCCGACCAATGGGATACCGAGGGTCTGTATGCCGAGGTTATCGCCAAGCTGGGAATTGATGTGCCGGTAATCGATTGGGCGGATGAGGAAGGCGCGGACAATGACGTGATCCGCGAGCGGCTGGAGGAGGCCGCGGCCAAGCACATGGCCGAGAAGTCCGAGGCTTTTGGCCAGGAGACCATGCGCAACATCGAAAAGCAGATCCTGCTTCAGACGATCGACACCAAGTGGCGCGAGCACCTCGTGACGCTGGAACACCTGCGCTCGGTCGTCGGTTTCCGCGGCTATGCCCAGCGCGATCCGCTGAATGAATACAAGACCGAATCCTTTCAGTTGTTCGAAGGGCTTCTGGATGGGCTGCGCACGGACGTGACGCAGAAGCTGTCGCAGATCCGCCCGATGACCGAGGAAGAGCAAAAGCAGATGATGGCGCAGTTGATGGAGCAGCAGAAACAGCTTCAGGCCGCCGCCTCGCGCGAAAACGCCGGATCGGCCAAGGCCGCCGCCCCAGCCGTCGCCGCCTCAGCTGCAGCGAAAGAGGGATTCGACGAAAACGACCCCTCGACTTGGGGAAATCCCGGCCGGAACGAGGTCTGCCCCTGCGGCTCCGGCAAGAAATTCAAGCATTGCCACGGCCGCCTGTCCTGACGGCCCGGCATATTACTGCCCTATTTCCGACGCCAAGAATCCCCGGTTGAGCCATTCTGAGGCCACCGGGCACGGACAGTCTGTTTCCCGAATGCAAGGTGGGAAGGAGACAAACGATGTCCCGCGTCAAACAGATCGCGATGGCTGCCGGCACGTTCAGCGTGGCGCTCGGTATCGGCTTCGTGATGCAGAACGGCGATGTTCTGGCCAGTCGCTTCGGGGCGGACCCGGTCGAAGCGGAATCCACGCCAATCGCCCCGGATGTTGCACCGGTCGGACAGGCCGCAACCGTCGAACCGGTTGCTCCAACGCCGCAAGAGCCGCAGGCGTCCGAACCCGCCGAGGTCCTGACCGAAGCAACGTTCAGCGCGGGCCCGACCGCCCCCGAAGATGGCCCCAGTCTGGCAGCGCCCCAAGGCGCACCGGCAGACCTCGCCGCCGCTGTTTCCTTGCCGCAAGCCGCGAGGCCGCCCGAACCGGCGGCGCCTCCGGTCGAATTGGCGGCGGTCGAATCGGACGATTCCCCAGCCGTTCCGCTGGCCGAGACCCAGCCTGAACCGCAAACCGCGCAAAGCTGCGACATCGGGATGGACGGTGCCGCCGTTGAAGCGGCCATGGTGGCGCTGGAGGTCACTGCCCCCTGTCACGCGGGATCGCCCTTCGTGTTGCATCATCAGGGTATGATGTTCTCGGCACGCACCGACGACCAGGGCAGCGCGATGGTGGAGGTTCCGGCCCTGGCTGAAGTCGCCGTTTTCATCGCCGCCTTTCCCGATGGCGAAGGTAGCGTTTCCACCGTGACCGTGCCGGATTTCGCAGATTACGATCGTGCGGTCCTGCAATGGCAGGGGGAAACTGGCGTGATGCTGAGCGCCTATGAATTCGGCGCAGGCTATGGCGATACGGGCCATATTTCGCGGGAAAACGTGGCGGATGTCGACCGGGCGATTGCCGGTGATGGTGGTTTCCTCGTGCAGCTGGGTGACACATCCGTCGATGAGCCGCTTTTGGCAGAGGTCTATACCTTTCCCTCGGAGCAGCATGACAATGGCGCCATCCAGTTGATTGCCGAGGCCGAGATCACCCAGGGCAATTGCGGACAGGACATCGCCGCCCAAAGCATCCAGGTCTTTCCGGACGGCAATACCCTGGCGCTGGACATGGCGGTCCGGATGCCCGACTGCGACGCCGTTGGCGACTATCTGTTCTTGCAAAACATGTTCGAGGACCTGAAACTCGCCTCACGATGATGTGGCGCCTGGGTCGAGAGACATGCGGATTATCAAGAAGTGCGGCGATCTTCGCCGCATTTTTCTGTTTCCTGCCTGCGACCCTGACAGCAGACATGATCACGCTTCAGTCACCGGACGGTGGCGTCCATGTGACCGGTCACTACCTTGCACATGACGGCGAGCTTGTAACCCTCGCGACAGAGTCGGGCCCGGTTTCCGTGCGGGCGGGTGGACTGTCCTGCCTCGGGGTGGATTGCCCTGTTCAGGGCGATGCACCGGTTCTTCGCGTTGCCGCGCAGGGCAAGGCGGCGCAGTTGCTGGTTCCGGCGCTTGTCGAGGCCTACGGGCGCGATACGGGGAACCGGCTGACCTATGATCTTTGGTCAACTTCGGCACAAATGGCCTTTGATGGCCTGCCTGACCGGCCTTTTGACCTTTTTTTGTCGCCACGTCCGCTCTCGGTTGCCGAACTGGATCTTGCGAATGACAACGGCCTGGGTGCGCTGGACAGTTCGCGCCAGGGACAGATCCTTGCCATGGACGCCCTGGTGCCGGCTGTTGGCGCCTCCCGGGGCCATGAAACCATCCATTTTCCCCGCCTGATCGCCGCGATTTCCGGGGACGGGGCTGTTTGGCCGGACAGTGTTGCGCCGATCCGGTTGCACCTGCTGGACTCGACCGGGCCGGACCTGACCTGGCTGTTTCCCGAGGCCAACGCGACCGCAACGGGCGTGACGCTGCACGCGACACCTGAAAGCCTGTCCAGCGCCTTGGAGTCGGACGACACTGCCCTCGCCCTTATTCCCCTGTCACGTGCGGGCCCGTGGCGGCGGCTTTCTCTGACCGGCCGCTGCGGTTTGCGATCGGATGCAAGCCAGCGCAGCATCAAGACCGAAGACTATCCGCTGACCTTTCCGGTCTATCTGTATTTTCCGCCTTGGCGCGCGCACCCCGATATCAAAGCCTTCCTTGACTGGCTGCGCAGCGAACGGGCGCAATTAGTCGTGCGGCGAGCCGGCCTAGTGGATCTTGCCGGTGTGCCGATCCCGATCCAGCAACAAGGCCGTCGAATTGCCAATGCCGTTCGCATGGCAGGCCCCGATGTTCCCTTGGCCGAACTTCAGCGTCTTATGCGCATGATGGAACGACACACCCGCATCTCGATCACCTTTCGGTTCGACCGCGGGTCGACTCGCCTGAATGCGCCATCCCGGTCGCATCTTCTCATGCTGGCCCAAGCGATGCGCGATGGCAGATATAATGGCCGCGATATCGTCTTGGTCGGGTTCAGTGATGGTCGTGGACCTGCCGACGCCAACCGCGACCTTGCCGCGGCCCGGGCGGAAGCGGTGAAAGAGGATCTTTTGGCCGCGCTGGGGGGCGCCTTGCCCTTCAATGTCGGGCTGGAAACGGATGCCTTCGGCGAAGCGATGCCGCTTGCCTGCGACGAGACCGCGCCGGGGCAACAAGCGAACCGTCGTGTTGAAATGTGGGTCCGGAACCGCCTCTGATGCGGTCTAGATCAATCCTTCGGACCGAAAGCTCAACTCGCGCGAGCGACCGATGACGAGGTGATCATGCAACGCGATGCCCAGGGCACCGGCCGCGTCGTTGATCTGCCGGGTCATCTCGATATCGGCCTCGGACGGAGTCGGGTCGCCAGACGGGTGGTTGTGCACAAGGATCAGCGCCGAGGCGTTGAGTTCCAGCGCCCGCTTGACCACCTCGCGCGGGTAGACCGGCACGTGGTCCACGGTGCCTTCTCCCTGCGCCTCGTCCCCGATGAGGATGTTTTTGCGATCCAGGAACAGGACGCGGAATTGTTCGGTATCGCGATGGGCCATGACCGTGTGACAATAGTCCAGCACCGCGTCCCAGCTGCTGATGATATGGCGTCGCATGACCTTGGCACGGGCCATGCGATGGGCCAGCGCCTCGATTATCTTGATTTCGGTTGTAACTGCTTGCCCCACGCCCTCGATTCGTTCCAGGCGGTGGGGTGGAGCCGACAGAACGCCGTTCACATCGCCGAAGGTTTCGATCAGTCGCGAGGCCAGCGGTTTGACATCCTGCCGCGGGATAGCGCGGAACAGGGCAAGCTCCAGCAATTCGTAGTCCGGCATCGCCGCCGCGCCGCCACTGCGGAACCTGTCGCGCAGGCGTTTGCGATGATCGGCTAGGTACGAGGGCAGTTTTCCGCCCCTGGACGGGTTTACTGGAGTGATCGCCTGCACCTCGTCATCCGCCAGTAGGTCAGGCTGGAACACGGGCATCGGGGCTTCGGAAAAGGCGTGCTGCTTGGACATGCACCCAGACTTGCCCCGATTCCCTTACTGTGGCGTTAATGGCGATTAACCCTTCATCGATTCCCAGAAATTCTTGACCGACTTGAAGAAGTTCGAGCTTTGAGGGTTGTTGTCCTCGGCCAGCTTTTCGAATTCCTTCAGCAGGTCTTTCTGCTTGGCTGTCAGGTTCACCGGTGTTTCGACCGCCAATTCGATGAACATGTCTCCGGGCCCGCCGGAGCGAAGCGCTGGCATGCCCTTGGCCCGAAGGCGCATCTGGCGGCCGGACTGGCTGCCGGCCGGGATCTTTACGCGGCTACGGCCGCCATCGATCGTCGGCACCTCGATATCGCCACCCAGCGCGGCGGTGGTCATCGAGACAGGCACTCGACAGAACAGGTGGTTGCCTTCGCGTTCGAACAGTTCGTGTTCGCGCACTTCGATGAAGACGTAGAGATCGCCGGCCGGCCCGCCGCGCATCCCGGCCTCGCCCTCGCCGGCATGGCGAATGCGGGTGCCGGTTTCCACGCCGGGCGGAATGTTGACGGTGATCTGCTTTTCCTTCTCGACGCGGCCAGCGCCGTGGCATGTCTTGCACGGGTTCTTGATGGTCTGACCCATCCCGTTGCAGGTCGGGCAGGTTCGTTCAACGGTGAAGAAGCCCTGCTGCGCGCGCACCTTGCCCATCCCGGAACAGGTCGGGCAGGTCACCGGTTCGCTACCACCTTCGGCGCCCGAGCCATCGCAGCTGGTGCATTGCACCGAGGTCGGCACGGTGATCGACTTCTGGGTGCCGGTATAGGCCTCTTCCAGCGTGACACGCATGTTGTAGCGCAGGTCGCTGCCGCGCGCCGCGCGTGACCTGCCGCCGCCGCCTCCGCGGCCGCCCATGAAATCGCCGAACAGGTCGTCGAACACATCGGAAAAGGCGCTGGCGAAATCGCCCTGGCCTTGGAACCCGCCACCGGGGCGACCGCCGCCACCTCCGCCCATGCCGTTTTCGAACGCGGCGTGGCCAAAGCGGTCATATGCCGCCTTTTTCTCGGGATCCTTCAGAACGTCGTAGGCTTCGCCCGCTTCCTTGAACTGTTGTTCGGCCTCGGGGTTGTCGGTGTTCCGGTCCGGGTGCAGTTCCTTGGCCTTCTTGCGATAGGCCTTCTTGATATCGTCGGCGCTGGCGCCCTTGGAGACCCCGAGAACCTCGTAGTAGTCACGTTTGGACATGAGCGTTTCCCCCTTTGGGTCGCACAAGACCGGCCCGGCATCGGCGGGACCGGTCCTGCGGCGTCATTTCCCTCAGGCGCGCTTGTCGTCGTCGAGGTCTTCAAAGTCGGCATCGACGATGTCGTCGTCGGCGCCGCCCGCGGCCTCTTCGGGGGCCTCGGGATCGGCATCGCCGGCTTCTTCGGCCTGGGCCTTGTAGATCGCCTCACCCAGTTTCATGGCCGCTTCGGTCACGTTCTGGATGCCGGACTTGATCTTTTCGGCGCTGTCACCTTCCAAGTCGTCCTTGAGCGCGGCAATGGCCAGTTCGATCGCCTCGATCGTGGTCGGGTCGACCTTGTCACCATGGTCTTCCATCGACTTCTCTGTCGAATGGATGAGGCTTTCGGCCTGGTTGCGGGCCTCGACCAGTTCCTTGCGTTCCTTGTCGGCCTCGGCGTTCTCTTCGGCGTCCTTCACCATCTGTTCGATATCCTCGTCGGACAAGCCGCCCGAGGCCTGGATGGTGATTTTCTGCTCTTTGCCGGTGCCCTTGTCCTTGGCGGACACGTTGACGATGCCGTTGGCGTCGATATCGAAGGTGACTTCGATCTGCGGCATGCCGCGCGGGGCCGGCGGGATATCCTCGAGGTTGAACTGACCAAGCAGCTTGTTGTCACTGGCCATCTCGCGCTCGCCTTGGAATACGCGGATGGTCACGGCGTTCTGGTTATCCTCGGCGGTCGAGAAGACCTGGCTCTTTTTCGTCGGGATCGTCGTGTTGCGGTCGATCAGTCGGGTGAACACGCCGCCCAGGGTCTCGATGCCCAGCGACAGCGGGGTCACGTCCAGAAGAACCACGTCCTTCACATCACCCTGCAGCACGCCGGCCTGGATCGCGGCGCCCATGGCGACGACTTCGTCCGGATTCACACCCTTGTGGGGTTCCTTGCCGAAGAACTTGGTGACTTCCTCGAATACCTTGGGCATCCGGGTCTGGCCACCAACCAACACGACCTCGTCGATATCATCCGTCGACAGGCCGGCATCCTTGAGCGCGGCCTGGCACGGTTTGATCGAAGCCTTGATCAGGTCGCCAACAAGGCTTTCCAGCTTGGCGCGGGTCAGCTTCATTACCATGTGCAGCGGCGTGCCGTCGGACCCCATCGAGATGAACGGCTGGTTGATCTCGGTCTGGCTGGACGAGGACAGCTCGATCTTGGCCTTTTCCGCCGCCTCTTTGAGGCGTTGCAGGGCCATCTTGTCCTTGGTCAGGTCGACGCTGTGCTCTTTCTTGAACTCGTCGGCCAGGTAATTGACGATTCGCATGTCGAAGTCTTCACCACCCAGGAACGTGTCGCCGTTGGTGGATTTCACTTCGAACAGGCCGTCGTCGATTTCCAGGATGGTAACGTCGAAGGTGCCGCCGCCGAGGTCATAGACGGCGATGGTCTTGGTCTCTTTCTTGTCGAGGCCATAGGCCAGCGCTGCGGCGGTCGGCTCGTTGATGATGCGCAGCACTTCAAGGCCCGCAATCTTGCCGGCATCCTTGGTGGCCTGGCGCTGGGCGTCGTTGAAATAGGCAGGCACGGTGATGACGGCTTGGGTCACTTCCTCGCCCAGGTAGCTTTCGGCGGTTTCCTTCATCTTCTGCAGGATGAAGGCGGACACCTGGCTGGGGCTGTACTTGTCGCCCTTGGCTTCGACCCAGGCATCGCCGTTGCCGCCGTCGATGACCGAGAACGGCATGTTCTTGTTGTCCTTGGCCAGGTCGCTGTCGTCCAGACGCCGCCCGATCAGGCGCTTGACGCCGAAGATGGTGTTTTCGGGGTTGGTGACGGCCTGACGCTTGGCGGGCTGGCCGACAAGGCGTTCGTCATCCGTGAAGGCAACGATCGAGGGCGTGGTACGCGCCCCTTCCGCGTTTTCGATAACGCGCGGCTGGCTGCCATCCATGATGGCAACGCAAGAGTTGGTGGTCCCTAGGTCAATTCCGATGACTTTGGCCATTTTACAAATCCCTTTCTTCAGGCGGTTTGAGCGGCAGGGGCCCGATGCGGCACCCCGGCCTCATGGATTCTGCTGAACCGGGGTCATCCCCGATCCGGATCACGGCGTATATAGGTAGGGTAAAAGGGGGCTGCAAGCAGCGGAAAGGCACAGGAATGAGCAAATTCGAGGAATCGGGCCCGGGTTTTGCGCCGTCACTCTCCATTCGGGGGGTCGATCTGTGGGAATCCTGGCTGTCGCCGGAACGGCAGGGGGCCATGCTGGACGATATTCGCGCCATAGCGGCGGCAGCACCCCTATACGAGCCGGTGACTCCGTCGGGCCGAAAAATGAGCGTGCGCATGACATCCGCCGGACGATACGGTTGGGTCACGGACAGGTCCGGTTACCGCTACGAGGCCCGCCATCCCGACGGGATGGACTGGCCGCCGATCCCGCGCTCGATCCTCGATGTTTGGGATAGGCTGTCGGGCACGGATCGCCAGCCCGATTGCTGCCTCGTGAATTTCTACCCGCCCGGCGCGCGCATGGGGATGCACCAGGACCGGGACGAGGCGGATTTCGAGCAGCCTGTGCTTTCCATATCGCTCGGGGACGAAGCGCTGTTCCGGATCGGCAACACGACACGCGGCGGAAAAACCGAGAGTGTCTGGCTTCGGTCTGGTGACGTGCTGCGCATGGGCGGTGCGGCGCGGCTGATCTATCACGGGATAGACCGGGTCAAGGATGGCACCTCGCCCCTGTTGAAGGATGGCGGACGGATCAACCTGACCCTGCGGGTCGTGACCTAGCGCCGCAGCGAACAGCAGCCCGAATACTGCGCCCATTCGCTGCCGGAGCGGAGCAACAGCTCGACCGACAGGCCGAATTGACGGTCGGACATGCCATCATTGCAGGCGGATCGCGCGATGGTTGCGGCGATTCCTTCACCAGCGAGGCCGAACCTGTCAAGCCGTCCGGATGACCGGGTCTGTTGTACGGCGACCGGCCCGGCGATGACATCCGTCAGCAAGCGAACCGTCACCGAGGTGCCATCGCGCTCCAGGCCCCAGAACGGCTCGGTTCCGTAGCACTGTGCAAGGGCGGGAAAGGTCCCCTCTTCCTGACCAGGCAAACGACGCGTATAGGTCAGCGAAACCCATCCCGACCGCTCATCGAGATTGACCAGGCCCCAGTTTCCGGTGTCATTGACCGCGACCACCTCGATCCCCGCGGCGTCGGGGGGCAGGCTGCCCAGCTTGTCGAAGTCAGCGCCAGGTCCGGCGCGCACGTTCAGCACATCGTCACCGGCCACGCCCACCACGTCATAGAGCGCGGGCCACCGGGTTTCGGCGGCGG
The DNA here is from genome assembly GCA_009908505.1 of Alphaproteobacteria bacterium. Classification (GTDB taxonomy): domain Bacteria; phylum Pseudomonadota; class Alphaproteobacteria; order Rhodobacterales; family Rhodobacteraceae; genus Salibaculum. The sequence continues at coordinate 23,217 of JAAAPD010000063.1, forward strand.
CCATGGCGGGAAGCACCAAGGCAAGGAGAAGGGCGACCACGTATTTCATCGGCTTGCATTCATGCTGGCCGACACATTCTGTCGGGAATAGAATTCCAGCATCAGGCCAATCATGATCAGGATCAGGCTGACGATCAGCGGATAGGAAATTGAGCTGAAATGCGGGTTGTAGTTGATGAAGGCAAAGCCCCGCGCCTGGTCGATGCAATGAAACAGCGGGTTCCAGTCGAACAGGGCCAGCATGGTGCTGGGCAATGTATTGGCAACGAACATCTTGCCGCTGGCGATCATGTTGGCCCGCGAATAGATGGACGAGGCGATGGCAACGAAACCCGGCAGCCACGGCTTCAGACCTAGAAAGACGATCCCCACCGCGCAGCCTGAAAACCACGCCAGCAGGACCATGCCCATGGCGCCGATCGGATCGTGGATCGTGATCGGTGTCATGATCGAATGATAGAGAAACAGCACCACCGCCATGGACAGCACTTGGATATAGAGCGAGCTGAGCGCCGAGGCGGAAATGGCGACGATCGTGTTCATCGGCGCGTGCTTCATCATTGCCGAGGCCGGTCCTTCGGATTTCATGACCGCGCCCATAGCCTTGATATGCGTCATGAACAGGAAAATCCCGGACATGATGTAGACGAGGAAATCACCGCGGATCGCAGTCCCCTTCAGCCCCAGGACCGAGAACATGAAATAGAAGGCGAGGACAAACACCATGGTCTGCATGATGTTCATAAGCAGGCCGATCACCGCGTGGCGATGTTCCTTTCGGATATCGCGCACGATGGAATGATAGATAAGACCTAATAGCGCGAACGCCCCGCGCGACCGTGTCTGAATTCTGTTGGCGTCGAACATGGAACTCGCCCGGGGGCTGCCTGCAGTGATGGCGGCCAAGGATCACATCAATTCCTTGCCGTTTCTTGTGACAATCAGCATAAATGGGCCGACCTTACCGATCAACAAGAACCGCGAAACACGCGGGCGGGAGCAGAAATTTGGACCTTGAGACGCTGACCACGGTGATGCGCCGGCTGGCACTGGAAGCCGGTGACATCATCATGGATATCTACAACGCCCCGGATTTCGAGGTGCGCACGAAGAGCGACGACAGCCCGGTGACCGCCGCGGACGAGGCCGCCGACGCGCATATCTCGGCCGGGCTGCGCGCCGCCTTTCCCGAGATCGCGCTGGTGACCGAGGAACAGTCTGCCTCGCACGATCTTTCGGCCAGCACATTCCTGATCGTCGATCCCCTGGACGGCACCAAGGAATTCATTCACCGCCGCGGCGATTTCACCGTGAATATCGCCTACGTTCTGGACGGCAGCCCGGTGCGCGGCGTGGTCTACGCGCCTGCGAAGGGGCGCCTGTTCTACACCGATGCCGGTGGCAATGCCGTCGAGGAATCCGGACCCTTCGACAAGGACAACCCCGGCGCGACTCGCGCGATCCGCGTCAGTACGCCGGACAATGATGCGCTGCTGATCGTGGCCTCCAAGTCGCATCGCGACCAGGCGACCGAGGACTACATCGGCAAATACGCGATAAAGGATAGCAAGAGCGCGGGATCGTCACTGAAATTCTGCCTTGTTGCTACGGGCGAGGCCGATCTCTATCCCCGCGTCGGTCGCACGATGGAATGGGATACTGCCGCCGGCCACGCGGTTCTGACCGGCGCCGGCGGGGACGTGGTGCGTTTCGACGATCACCAACCGCTGCGTTATGGCAAGGACGGCTTTGCCAACCCGTACTTCATCGCCTACGCGCCCGGTGTCGAGTTGAAGCCCGCGTGATGTCGGTCCTGGTCGTCATCCCCGCGCGCTACGCCTCGACCCGCTACCCCGGCAAACCGCTGGTGACCCTTACGGGGGCGACCGGCGTTGCCAAGAGCCTGATCCAGCGATCCTGGGAGGCCGCCAGGGCGGTTTCGGGCGTGGATCGGGTGGTTGTGGCCACCGATGACACGCGCATCCGCGATGCGGCGCAGGCCTTTGGCGCCGAGGTTGTCATGACCTCGGAAACCTGTCGAAACGGCACCGAACGCTGCGCCGAGGCGCTGGATGTTCTGGATGAGGAATACGACATCGTCGTCAACCTTCAGGGTGACGCCCCGCTCACGCCAGCTTGGTTCATCGAGGATCTGGTCGCGGCGCTGGGCGATCACCCGGTGGCCGAGGTCGCCACCCCGGTCCTGCGTTGTGATGGCCGGGCCCTGAACGGGTTCCTAGAAGACCGTCGCAATGGCCGGGTCGGTGGTACGACAGCGGTGTTCGGCACCAATCACGAGGCGTTGTATTTCTCGAAAGAGGTCGTGCCCTTCACCTCGCGGACCTATGCCGCGGACGAGGATACGCCCGTGTTTCATCACGTGGGGGTCTACGCCTATCGCCCCTCGGCCTTGGCGGCCTATTCGCGCTGGCCCGTCGGCGCGCTGGAAGACCTGGAAGGGTTGGAGCAGCTGCGGTTCCTGGAGCGCGATGTGCCCATGCTCTGCGTCGAGGTCGAAGCGCGAGGCCGGCAGTTCTGGGAACTCAACAATCCCGAGGATGTCGGCCGAATCGAAGCGATGATGGTAGAAATGAATCAGTCGTGATCAAAATTTCCAGCATCTCCCCTTGGACGAAACGGAAGGTTCATGTTTGTGACAGTATCTGATGAAAAGCTCATGGCCGGACTCGTGGCGACTAAGGATGTATGATGAAGAAACGAGTGACCAAGGCGATTTTCCCCGTTGCGGGCAAGGGCACACGCTTCCTGCCGGCGACGAAATCGATACCCAAGGAAATCATGACTCTGGTGGATCGCCCGTTGATCCAATACGCGATCGACGAGGCCCGCGCGGCCGGGATCAAGGATTTCATCTTCGTCACCTCGCGCGGGAAATCCGCGCTGGAGGATTATTTCGACCATTCGCCCGAACTGGAAAACACCTTGCGCAAGGCCGGCAAGGATGACCTTCTTGCGACGCTCAAGACTACGAACATGGACAGCGGCGCCATCGCCTATATCCGCCAGCACAAGGCGATGGGGCTGGGTCATGCGGTGTGGTGCGCACGGCGGCTGATCGGCAATGAACCCTTCGCGGTGATTTTGCCCGACGACGTGATCGCGGCGGAAAAGCCCTGCCTGCAACAGATGGTCGAGGCTCATGCAGAGACCGGCGGCTGCATGGTGGCCGCGATGGAGGTGCCGCCGGAAAAGGCGTCCTCTTACGGCGTGCTGGATGTCCGCCAGGACAATGGGGAAACCGTGTCGGTTCAGGGCATGGTGGAAAAACCGCCCGTGGACGAGGCGCCGTCGAACCTTGCGGTGATCGGGCGCTATATCCTGACGCCGGATATCATGCGCAATCTCAGCCGCATCAAGACCGGGTCGGGCGGGGAAATCCAGCTGACGGACGCGATTGCCGCCGAGATCGAGGCGGATCGCGACGTCTTCGGCTACCGCTTCCGGGGCCAGCGGTTCGATTGCGGGTCCAAGTCGGGCTTTTTGCAGGCCACAGTTGCCTTCGGCCTGGGGCGCGAAGATCTGCGCGATGAATTCGACGACTACCTTAGAGAGTTGATGTCGATGCGCCAGGCGGCGCAGTAAATCCCATGACCCTGTTTGCGGACATGGACGCGTCGGCGCCCCGGACCGCGCCGACCTCGCCCTGGTTCGCCTATCGCATGCGTTGGAAACGGCGGCGGTTGCTTGCGCGGGCACTGCGCCGCCGCAAGGAGTTGCGCCGGCATTCCGTCACGCCGGACCGTATCCGTGCCGCTTCGATTCTTGCCTTTTCCACCATGCGCAACGAGATGGCGCGCCTGCCGCATTTCCTGGATCACTACCGCGCGCTGGGCGTCGATCATTTCCTTATTGTCGACAACGAAAGCGATGACGGAACGACCGCGTTCCTGCAGGAGCAGCGGGACGTATCGCTCTGGCAGAGCGGGGCCAGCTACAAGCAGTCGCGGTTCGGGGTCGACTGGCTGACCTGCCTGCAATTTCGTTTCGGCCATGGCAGGTGGTGCCTGACGGTGGATGCGGACGAATTGCTTGTCCTGCCGGGCGGGCGTGACCTGCGTGCCTTGACCGCCTACCTGGATGAAAACGGGCTGGATGCCTTCGGGGCCATCATGCTGGACCTCTATCCCAAAAGCTCCGTGTCGGAGGGTCGAGTCCGCCCTGGTGACGATCCGTTGGATCACCTGAAATGGTTCGACGCCACCGGCTATCGTGGTCGGCGCCATCGCGTGTTCGACAATCTCTGGATCCAGGGCGGGCCACGCGACCGTGTTTTTTTCAGGTCTGAGCCCGACCGCGCGCCAACCCTGAACAAGACGCCTCTGGTGCGGTGGAACCGCAGGTTCGCCTATGTCACCTCGACCCACCAGGCCCTGCCAATGCGGCTGAACCGTGTGTTCGAACCGGGCCGACCGACGGGCGCGCTTCTGCACACCAAGTTCCTGCCGGACATCGCAGCGAAATCGGCCGAGGAACTTGAGCGCCGCCAGCATTTCGAGAATTCGAACCTCTATGCGCCCTATCACCGATACCTTATCGCTGGTGTGGACTTGTGGCATCCCGGTGCGACCCGCTACGAAGGACCCGTCCAGTTGGAACGGCTTGGGCTGATCGGTCGGGGCAACTGGCGCTGAACCTTGCCTCGAACCGCCTTTTGTTTAATGAATGGAAACAATTGGTGGCGTTTCCTTCAAAGCGGCGGGCAGGCGAATGAAACGGCATTATCGTCAGGGGCAACGCCTATGACGGGACGTGCAGAAAGGTGACAATTGGGTGTCTGGCAATCATATCGGCTCCGCTGGCAGCGCAAGCGCTGGCACATGCGTGCCCGACGCAAATCCCGCCAACTGCGCGAGGTTCGCAACCGGACCGACCGGATCAGGCCGGGTGATATCCTGTTGTTCTCGACCCTGCGCAACGAGGATATCCGTCTTCCTTATTTCCTGAAATACTATCGCGACCTCGGCGTCGACCATTTCATCATGGTGGACAATGACAGCACCGATGGCGGTCGCGAATACTTGGCCGAGCAGGCAGATGTGTCGCTTTGGACGACAAAGGGCAGCTATCGCCGGGCGCGGTTCGGCGTTGACTGGCTGAACTACCTGCAACGCAAATACGCGCATGGCCATTGGACGCTGGTCGTGGACCCGGACGAATTCTTTGTCTTTCCGTTCTGCGATACCCGCCCGATCCGTGCCCTGACCGACTGGCTGGAAGCGTCCGAGATCCGGTCGTTCTCGGCCATGCTGCTGGACATGTATCCCAAGGGCCGCATCGACGCGGTACCGTATCAGCGTGGGCAGAACCCGCTGGAAATCGCCTCCTGGTTCGATGCCGGAAATTATTCGATCTCCAAGAACCACCTTTATTACAACCTCTGGATTCAGGGCGGCCCGCGCGCGCGGATGTTCTTCACAAAGGAACCCTGGCGCGCGCCAGCGCTAAACAAGACGCCTCTGGTCAAATGGGACAGACGCTACGCCTATGTCAGCTCGACCCACATGTTGCTGCCTCGGGGCCTGAACCTGGTCTACGACGAATGGGGCGGGGAAAAGGCCTCGGGCGTTCTGTTGCACACGAAGTTCCTGGACACCTTCACCGAAAAGGCGCACGAGGAACTGGAGCGCGGCCAGCACTACGCCAACAGCCATGAATACAAGGCCTATGCCGAAGGTCTGGCCGAGCACCCGGACCTCTGGTGCAAGTGGTCCGAGAATTACATCAACTGGCGCCAGCTTGAGATCCTCGGCCTGATGTCCAAGGGGAATTGGGCATGAGCCTCGGGATCGTCATGCTGGTGCACACCGCGCTGCACCGCGCCGAGCAGGTGATCCGCCATTGGTCGGCGGCCGGGTGCCCGGTGGTCATCCACGTGGACCGGAATGTGGATCGGGCCACCTATGACCGCTTTGTCGAGTCCGTGGCAGACCTGCCGGATGTTCAATTCTCGAAACGCCATCGCTGCGAATGGGGGACCTGGGGCATTGTCGCCGCTTCGCAGTCGGCGTCGGAACAATTGCTGCGCAATTTTCCCGATGTGCGCCATGCCTACCTGGCCTCGGGGTCCTGCATGCCGCTGCGCCCGATACAGGAGCTGAAGGACTACCTGGCCGACCGCCCGCGTACCGATTTCATCGAAAGCGCCACGACGGCAGATGTGCCCTGGACGGTTGGTGGGCTGGATTTCGAACGCTTCACGCTGCGCTTTCCTTTCTCGTTCCGCAAACAGCGGTTTCTGTTCGACCGCTACGTGGAATTCCAGCGCCGGTTCAAGCTGTATCGAAAGCTACCCGAGGGCATCGTGCCGCATATGGGGTCGCAGTGGTGGTGCCTGACCCGCCAGACCCTTTCCGCGATCCTCGAAGATCCGGATCGCCCGATCTACGACAGGTATTTCCGGCGCGTCTGGATCCCGGACGAAAGCTATTTCCAGACCCTCGTGCGGCTGTATTCGCAGAATGTGGAAAGCCGGTCGCTGACGCTGTCCAAGTTCGACTACCAGGGCAAGCCGCACATTTTCTACGACGACCACCTGCAATTGCTGCGTCGGTCGGATTGTTTTGTTGCCCGAAAGATCTGGCCCAATGCCGACCTGCTCTATGACACGTTCCTGAAATCGGCCAACCCGATGAAGGGCAGCGAACCGAACCCCGGCAAGATCGACCGCATCTTTTCCAAGGCGGTCGAGCGCCGCACCCGTGGGCGGGCGGGCCTGTTCATGCAATCGCGTCTGCCCCGTGAAGGGCATGAAAACGGGTTCACCTCGGCGCCCTATTCGGTCTTCGAGGGGTTCACCGAACTGTTCGAGGATTTCGAGCCCTGGCTTGCACGGGTCACGAATGCCCGCGTTCACGGACACCTCTTTTCACCCGAGCGGGTGGAGTTCGAGAGCCGGCAGAAGACTTTTGCCGGCGCGCTGTGCGACAACCCGAAACTGCGCGATCACAACGCCCGCATGTTCCTGACCAATCTGATCTGGAACACCCGGGGCGAACGGCAGTGTTTCCAGTTCGGCCCTACCGATAGCCAGTTCATTAGCTGGGACATCGCCAAGGACCCCAACGCCCAGATCAGCGTGATCACCGGGGCCTGGTCTATTCCCCTGTTCCTGTCGAATCGCAATTTCTCGGAGATCCGCGCCGAGGCCGCCGAGCTTCAGCGCATCGAGTCAGAACATCTGAGTGCGTTGCGGTCCTATTGGTCCAAGGCGCGGATTCGGATTTGGACCCTCGCTGATTTCGTCGAAAGCCCGATGGAGGCCATGCAGTCCGTCTTCGACGACATGGGCGCCAAGAACCTGCGCACGATCACGGAGGCGCCGAAAATGGTCGACTTGACCGGGTTCGCGCAGTTCCTGCAGAACCTCAAGAACCAGGGGATGCACCCCTATCTCATGGGTGATTTCCCCAGCGGCCCGACCCCGCGCCAACCGCGTCGCCCGCAACGCAAACCCTATCTGGTCAGGTGAACGATGCCCAAGTTCGACCATTTCGTTGTGTTCGCCGAGATGCGGACAGGATCGAATTTCCTCGAGGTGAACATCAACGCGCTGGACGGTTTGCATTGCCACGGGGAGGCGTTCAATCCCGCCTTCATCAGCTATCCCAACCGCGAAGAGACGCTGGGTGTCACAAGGGCCGAACGCGATGCCGATCCGCACCGTCTGTTGGACCGGATCAAGGCGGCGGAAGGGCTGAACGGGTTCCGTTTCTTCAACGATCATGACCCGCGCGTACTGGACGAAATCCTGGACGATCCGCGCTGCGGCAAGGTCATCCTGACCCGAAACCCGGTCGAAAGCTATGTCAGCTGGAAGATCGCCCAAGCAACGGGCCAGTGGAAGCTGACCAACGTGAAACACGCCAAGGCCCGGAAAGCGTCCTTCGACGTGGCGGAGTTCGAGGCGCACCTGGACGCGTTGCAATCCTTCCAGCTGACCCTGCTCAACCGTCTGCAAAGGACCGGGCAGTGCGCATTTTACGTCGCCTACGAAGACCTTCAGGACGTCGAGGTTATGAACGGGCTGGCCCGGTTCCTGGGTAGCGAGGCCCGGCTGGATGGGCTGGACAAGAGCCTCAAAAAGCAGAACCCGGCCCCATTGGAGGACAAGGTCAGCAACTTTGACAAAATGGAAGAGGCGCTGGCGCGGCTGGACCGGTTCAACCTGAACCGAACCCCGAATTTCGAACCCCGCCGCGGCCCGGTCGTGCCAAGCTATGTCGCCGCACCTTACAGCCCTTTGTTGTTCCTGCCGATTCGGGGCGGACCGGAAGCGGCGGTGCTGGACTGGCTTTCGGGGCTCGACGAGGCGGAGCGCGATGGGCTGATTGGCGGCTTCAATCAGAAGTCACTGCGCAAGTGGAAACGCGACCGTCCGGGCCATCGGTCCTTCACGGTGCTGCGGCACCCGGTTTCCCGGGCTCACGCCGCCTTTTGCGACAAGATTCTGTCCACCGCGCCCGGCGCCTATGTCGAAATCCGCAAGAACCTGAGGCAGCAGTTTAAACTGGACATTCCCAACGGCGAGCCGGATGCATCCTACACGCGGCAGCGGCATCGGACCGCTTTCCTCGGGTTCCTGCAATTCGTCAGGGTCAATCTGGCGGGGCAGACGTCAATCCGCGTAGATCCGTTCTGGGCCAGCCAGTCGACCGTTCTGCAGGGATTTTCGGATTTCGGTATGCCCGACATGATCATCCGAGAGGATCGGATGGAAGACGACCTGGCCTTTCTGGCCGCGCAGGTGGGCAAATCGACGATGCCGGCCGTGGCCGAGGTCACCGACCCGCATGCCGCCCGGCTTGCCGAAATATATGACAAGGACATCGAACAGGCCGCGCGGGATGTTTATGCGCGCGACTACATGGCCTTCGGGTTCAGAGACTACGCCGCCTGAGACGCCTTTTCCTCTGTCAGGATGGTATGAAGCGTGGCCGCGTCGTCATTCGAGCGCAGCTTGGCGCAGACCGACTCATCGCGCAGGGTGCGCGACACCAATGCCAGCGCCTTCAGGTGTTCCACCCCGGCGGCCTCGGGCGCGAAGAGCGCGAAAACCAGGTCGACCGGCTGGCGATCCACGGAATTGAATTCGAGCGGCTTCTTGAGGCGCAGGAACAGCCCGCCGATCTGGTCAAGACCGGCCATCCGCGCATGCGGCAAGGCGACCCCATGGCCCACGCCGGTGGGGCCAAGGCTTTCGCGATCCAGAAGCGCGTCCACAACCGCCGTGGCATTCACGTCGAAGCAACCCTCGGCCATTTCGGCCAAAGCGTGAAACAGCTGTTTCTTGCTGCTGGCCGCCGAAATGAACTTCGTGCCCTCGACAGGCAGGATTTCCGAGATTTGCATCGGTAGCTCGCTTTCCGTGTTCGACCGCTTCTCGGCCTAGCCCGTATTTCGCGGGTCGATCCAGCCGATGTTGCCATCGTCACGCCGGTATACGACGTTGATCCCGCCATGTCCTTCGTTACGGAACACCTGCACCGCGGCATCCGACAACTCCATTTGCATGACCGCCTCTCCGACAGAGAGGGATGGAATCTTGGTTTCCATCTCGGCCACGATCATGGACGTGACGTTGTCCGGCTCGGCGTCTTCCGACTCGGTATTTGAGGCGAGGATATAGGCGCCCGCCTCGGAAAGTTCAACCGGCCCGACGCGCTCTTTATGGTGGTCTTTCAGGCGGCGTTTGTAGCGCCTGAGTTGTTTGTCCATCTTGTCGCGGGCGGCGTCGAAAGCGGCATAGATTTCGTGGGCATGGCCCTTGGCCTGGGTCGTCAGGCCCGTGGAAAGGTGCACAACGGCCTCGCAGTTGAATTCGCTGCCGCTCTTGGAAAAGATCACGTTGGCATCGGTGGGACGGCCCGAATATTTCTCGAAAACGTCGCCCAGCTCGGTCTTTACGTGGGTTTGCAGGGCCTCGCCGATATCAATCTGTTTGCCAGTGATCTGATAGCGCATCTCTTCTCCTTCCAGGTTGCGACAGACGACTTTTGTCCGGACGAACGGTCCGGATTTCAGGTGATGCTGTCGTGGGGGATGACATCGCGGTTCTTTGGTTTGAGCGCGCCCATCGCCAGAAAAGCGATACCCGAGCCTTCAAGAAAAACCGTCTTTGTCATCTTCTCCAGTTGGCGACAGCTGGCAACTCTTGTCAATGGGCAAGCCAGCCGCAGGCAGGGCTCGGCCGGCTATTGCACGCGAAAGCTGTCGCCAAGGTAGACCCGGCGCACGTTCTCGTTCTGGATGACTTCGTCCGTGGTGCCGCTCATCAATACCTTGCCATCGTGAAGGATGTAGGCGCGATCCACGATCTGCAGGGTTTCCTGCACGTTGTGATCGGTGATCAGCACCCCGATGCCACGGTTGCGCAAGTCCGAGACAAGGTGGCGGATCTCGCCCACGGCGATGGGATCGACCCCGGCAAAGGGTTCGTCGAGAAGGACATACTTGGGATTCGCCGCAAGGCATCGTGCGATCTCGGCGCGTCGGCGTTCACCGCCCGACAGCGCCATAGCGGGGGCCTGGCGCAAATGCTCGATGGAGAATTCGCTCAGCAACTCTTCCAGCCGTTCACGCCGCCGACGCCGGTCCCTTATCGAGATTTCAAGGATTGCCATGATGTTGTCCTCGACCGACAGGCCGCGGAAAATCGACATCTCTTGCGGCAGATAGCCGATTCCCAGCTTGGCCCGGCGATACATGGGCAGGGTCGTGACGTCGCGCCCGTCGATGACGACCTGGCCGCCCTCGGGCGTGATCAGCCCGGCGATGGCGTAAAAACAGGTCGTCTTCCCCGACCCGTTGGGGCCCAGCAGCGCCACGACCTCGCCAGGTCCGAGATCCATGCTGACATCGCGGATCACGAGGCGCTTGCGATAGGCCTTGCGCAGGCTGCGGATATGCAGCCCTACATCGCCTTCGGTGACGCTCAGGTCAGGGGTCCGGGCCATGTCAACCATCTTCCGGGTTGAGGATGGTGCGCACCCGGCCTTCCATCTGCGCATTGCCGGTTTGCAGGTCAATGCGCATCCTGTCGGCCGAAATGGCGCTGGCACCCTGGGTGACGAGCACCTCGCCGACCAGAAGCAGCGTGCCGCCGGCGATATCGTATTCCGCGCGCTGCGCCTCGGCAGCCTCGGTCGGGGTCACGAAGGTCACGCCGCCGGTGATGGTCAGGCTATCGATATCGCCGGACTGGTCGTTGTAGTTCACCACAACCTCGGCGGCGGCCAGTTTCATGTCGCCCTGGCCAACCTCGACATTGCCGCTGAAGGTGGCGACGCCCGTATCCTGGTCCACGTTCAGGCTGTCGGCGGAAATCTCGACCGGTGCGCCCGGGTCGGCATTGACCGCGCCCAGCGTCAGGTTGGTCTGCGCCGCAGCCGAGGTTGCGAAGAACACGAACAGGGCCAGCGCCCCGGTTTTGAAAAGTCCCACGTCAATCAATCCCCTTGCTTGGGGTGGTATACCAGCCGAACGCCCTCTTGGAAAAGCATCCTTTGGCCCGATGCGCCCTCGGGGGTTTCGATCACCAGCTTCCCCGCTGTTAATTCACCGTAGGGCGCGCGTACTTCGAGCGCCCCCTCAGACTCGATCCGGCCACTTTCGATGCTGGCCGAAAGGCCGGTCGTTTCCATCTCGTAGCCGTTGGATGTGGTCAGACGGGTCAGGCCGAACAGGCGCGCGATCTGGGTACTGCTGTCCACCTCGCCGTCGCCGGCGCGGATCGAGATCTCGACACCGTCGGCCGACAGGATGTTGGCGCGCAGGTCGTCAATGTCGATCACGGGGCCATTCGGGCGCGCCTGGCCCGCGATCACCTCGATGATCGAACCGTCCGTGGCAACGCCGCTGACCTGGGCACCGGAAACACGGGACTCCCGGGCGATTTCCTCGATCTCGGCATAGGGAATATCGCCGCTTGGCAAGGGTGCCCGCGCCAGAAGGAAGACCGTCGACATCAGCGCCAGGGCGACAAGCGGCAGAACAACCTTCAAGATGGCGACATAGCGTGACCGGCGGGTATCGGCGCGTGCCATCTCAGACCACGCCCGCCCTCAGGCAATCATGGATATGCAGAATGCCGACCACACGCCGCGACCCCTCGGGATCGACCACGAACAGGCAGGTGATCTTGTTGTCTTCCATCACGGCGACGGCTTCCTCGGCCAGAGAGTCCGGGCCGATGGTTCGAGGGTCGCGGGTCATGACATCGCCGGCCGACTTGTCCAGCAGGCCGGCCATGTTCCGCCGCAGGTCGCCATCGGTCACGATTCCGGAAAGTTGGCCGTCGTCGTTCAGAACCCCGACAACGCCGAACCCCTTTTGACTGATCGTCAGCAGGCAGTCGCTCATCGGGGTATCGGTCCCGGCCAGCGGAACGCGATCATCGCCATGCATCAGGTCGCGCACGCGGGCCAGCCGGGACCCCAGCTTGCCGCCAGGATGGTAGTCGCGAAAATCTTCGGCCGTGAAGGCGCGGTGATCCATGAGCGACACGGCCAGTGCGTCACCCAACGCAAGGGTCATGGTCGTGGAATTCGTCGGAACGACCCCAGTGGTGCAGGCCTCGCCCGTTCTGGGCATCTCGATAACGATGTCGGCTTCGCGGGCCAGGGTGCTGTCTCGCCGGCTGGTCAGGCCGATCAGCGGGATGCCGAAACGCCGAGTATAGGCCAGCAGGTTGGCCAGTTCCGGTGCCTCGCCGGAATTCGAGATGGCCAGAACCACGTCGGACTTGGTTATCATTCCCAGGTCACCGTGGCTTGCCTCGGCCGGGTGGACGAATTGCGAGGGGGTGCCGGTGCTTGCGAAAGTGGCCGCGATCTTGCGTGCGATATGCCCGGATTTCCCGATTCCGGACACGATCACGCGACCGGGGGTTTCGAGGATCTGCTCGACGGCGTCGGCGAAACCGCCATCCAGCCCCGCGGCCAGCGTTTCGAGGGCGCCGGCCTCGGTCCGAATGACGCGGCGGGCAGTGTCCAGAAATTTTTTCGAACTGTCCATGTCAGTGCGCGAAGATGTCGATTTCGGGCCAGCCGGCCAGGTCGAGCTGGGCGCGCATCGGCAGGAAATCGAAACAGGCCTTGGCCATGTCGGTGCGACCTTCGCGCGCCAAACGGGCGTCGAGCGCCTCTTTCAAATGGTGCAGGTAGAGCACGTCGGAGGCCGCATAATCCAGTTGCGCCGCGCTCAGCTCGGCCGCGCCCCAGTCGCTTTGCTGCTGATGCTTGGAAATGTCGATGTCCAGAAGTTCCTGGAGCAGGTTCTTCAGGCCATGCCGGTCCGTGTAGGTCCGGGTCAGCTTGCTCGCGATCTTGGTGCAGTATACCGGCGCCGTCACGGTGCCAAAGGCGTGCAGCAGCGCGGCGATGTCGAAGCGCCCGAAATGAAACAATTTCAGAATTTTCGGGTCGGCCAGCATGCGGCAAAGATTCGGTGCCTCGGTCTGCCCAGGGGCCACCTGCACCAGGTGGCACTCGCCATCGCCGCCGGACATCTGCACCAGGCAAAGCCGGTCGCGATGCGGGTTCAGCCCCATCGCCTCGCAGTCGATCGCTACGAGCGGGCCAAGGTCCAGCCCGTCCGGAATATCGCCTTGATAAAGGTGGTTTGCCATCGGTTCCATCTACTCCTGCTAGGGGAGGGATGGTGCCCAGAAGAGGACTCGAACCTCCACGTCCATACGGACACCAGCACCTGAAGCTGGCGCGTCTACCAATTCCGCCATCTGGGCACAGATGTCGTGAGCAGGGCGTTTACGCCTGCACGCCGATGCTGTCAACGCGATTCCGAGATGTTTTTTGCGGGCGGACATGGTGCCGCGGCATTCCGGCAAATCCACCTTGTTTGTCAGGGGCGCGGGCGATAAACGCAGGTGGAGCGTTAGCTACAAGGGGTAAGACCATGTCCAATCTTGTCACGATTTTCGGCGGGTCTGGATTTCTGGGGCGCTACATCGCCCGGCGCATGGCCAAGGAAGGCTGGCGTGTCCGCGTGGCCGTTCGGCGCCCGAACGACGCCATGTTCGTCCGGCCCTATGGCGTGGTCGGACAGGTCGAACCGGTATTCTGCAATATTCGTGACGATGCGAGCGTGCGCGCGGTGCTGCACGGGGCCGACGTGGCGATCAACTGCGTCGGCACCTTCGATGCGTTCGGCAAGAACAATTTCGACGCGGTGCAGGCAGAGGGTGCGGAACGGATCGCACGGATTTCGGCCGAGGAAGGCGTTCAACGCATGGTGCAGATTTCGGCGATCGGCGCCGATGCCGAGGCCGACAGCCAATATGCCCGCACCAAAGCCGGGGGCGAAAAGGGGGTGTTGGCGCATATGCCCGATGCGGTGATCCTGCGGCCTTCGATCCTGTTCGGGCAGGACGATAATTTCTTTAACCGGTTCGCGGGCATGACGGCGTTCAGCCCCGTCCTGCCCATCGTCGGCGGAGACACCCGCTTTCAGCCGGCCCATGTGGATGACGTGGCCGAGGCCGCGGTCAAGGGGGCGCTGGGCCAGGCCGCGTCCGGCATCTACGAACTCGGCGGACCTGACGTGAACACCTTCCGCGAACTGATGCGCCAGATGCTGTCCGTGATCCGCCGCCGCCGCCTGATCTTCGACATGCCTTTCTGGTTGGCGGGCCTCATGGCGCGGGTCTTCAGGGTTGGAGAGGTGATCAGCTTTGGCCTGTTCAAGGGGCCGATCACCAAGGACCAGGTCCTGTCCCTGAAAGTCGACAACGTGGTGGCCGAGGGTGCAAAGGGCTTTGCTGACCTGGGGATCGAGCCACAGTCCATGGAAGCGATCCTGCCCGACTACCTGTGGCGTTTCCGGCCCTCGGGTCAGTATGCGGCGATCAAGGAATCGGCCCACAACCTGAAGTCCTAGCTGTAGGCGATGACCAGCAGCACGATGCCAAGTATCACGCGGTAGATCACATAAGGCGTGAAGCTGACGGATTTCAGCAGGCGCATCATGATTGACAGCGCCGCTAGGGCGGCGACGAATGACAGAAGCGCGGCGATTGCGCCATCGCGTGCCGCTTGCGCATTTGCGGTCAGGGCGACCTCGGCCCCCAGCAGCACACCCGAGGCGAGGATCACCGGGATCGACATCAGCATGGCCAGTTTCGCTCCATCCTCGCGGCCATAGCCCAGCCGGCGCGCGGCGGTGATGGTGATGCCCGACCGCGATGTGCCGGGGATCAGGGCCAGCGCCTGCCACAGTCCCATGATGATCGCGTCGCGCAGTGTCC
>JAAAPD010000010.1 GCA_009908505.1 Alphaproteobacteria bacterium
CCATGACTTCCGAGGCCACGGTGATGTCGAACCCGGTCTGCCGGGGGAAGCCGTTGGCGACACCGCCCAGCGACGTGACCGTGTCGCGCAGGGCGCGGTCGTTCATGTCCATGACGCGCCGCCAACTGACGCGGCGTTCGTCGACTTCCAGCTCGTTGCCCCAGTAGATGTGGTTGTCGATCATCGCAGACAGCAGGTTGTGCGCCGCGGTGATGGCATGGAAGTCACCGGTGAAGTGCAGGTTCATGTCCTCCATCGGGACGACCTGCGCCTTGCCGCCGCCGGCCGCGCCGCCCTTCATACCGAAATTCGGCCCGAGAGAGGCCTCTCGGATGCAGATCGCGGCCTTCTTGCCGATGCGGTTGAGACCGTCGCCAAGACCAACGGTGGTCGTGGTCTTGCCCTCGCCCGCGGGGGTCGGGTTGATCGCGGTGACAAGGATCAGCTTGCCCTTGGCGTTGCCCTTGACGGAGGTGATGAAGTCCTGGCTCACCTTGGCCTTGTCGTGGCCGTAGGGCAGCAAATGGTCGCTGTCGATGCCCAGCTTGGCGCCAATCTCCTGGATCGGCTTCTTGTTAGCCTCGCGGGCGATTTCGATGTCGGTCTTGAATACCATTGGTGCGGTCTCTTCCCTGTGGTCGGCCCCGGCCGGGGCACTTGGTCACGTGTTGGAACACCCTAAACACGACATTGAAGGTCGTTGCGCCGCGATTGCGACATTTTCGCACCCGGAATCGTCGGGCGGTGAAAAGGCTGTTTCCGATCGGAACGTTTCGGCCGTTGTCGCGTTGGTTCGGGCAGGACGGATATCGCCCCAGGCGGGCGAAATTCGACACAAAAACCGAAAGGAGATTGCCATGACCCTGAAGACAATCGGAACCGCGACACTTCTGGCCTGCACCTCCTCGCTGGCTGCTCTTGCCGACAGTCATTCAAGCGCAAGCTACTGCGAGAACGGCTTTATCGAAGGCGACCAGAACGCCGACGGCACCTATTCCGACGCCGAACTGGAAAGAATGCGCGACTCGGTTTTCCAGTCGCTCGACGCCAATGACGACGGGGCCATCACGCGCGAGGAAGCCGCCGCCTGCACAGGACGGGCGGACAAGCCGGAATCGACGTCCGGCGAGGCCAGCAAGGACGACGAAGAGATGGACGCCGCCTTCGACAATACCGACATGAACCGCGACGGGTTCGTTGACCGGGCCGAATTCACCGAGCGGGCGACCGCCGCCTACGAGGACAACGCCGAAAACGACGATTCGTCCTGGCAGGCGCCCTTCATGCCGGCGACCACCGAGGTCCGCGACAAGGCCTTTTCCCAAGAGGCCTTCGCCAGCGCCGCGCGCGAAGGCTTCGATGCGCGCGATGCCGATCTCGACGGCAGGCTCAGCCGCGAGGAGTGGATCGCGGTGGAGGACTTGGAAAGCGCGGAGTTCGACGACATGCGTTTCGATTTCGAGGCCACCGACAGCGACACCAGCGGCGACGTGACCCGCGAGGAATTCGATGCCCGCGCCGACCGGGTGGAAGAAGACGCGCGCAACGCCGCCGAAGCCGCCGGACGCGAGGGCGACGGCGTGCCGGTGATCTACTACGTGTTCTATAATATCGGCTGAATCGGTTCTTCCGGTTACAGGGCCCCGCTTCGCGCGGGGCCCTTTTTCGTGATCAGCCGGGCTGCCAGGCCCGTTGGTCCGGCAGGTGAAGGCGCAGGCGGTCCCTGATCGCAAGGCTGCCCGGCCGTTCAACCCAGGCAGTCACGCCGCGCCGACCCTTGGCGGCGGCCTTGAAAGCCTTGCCGTGGCCCGGCCGCGCGCGGTCGATGCTCAGACCCGGCTGGTGGCAAGGGCGGTTCTGCATGTCGATCACCAGCGTCGTGCCGCTGTCGGCCTGCAAGCGGGATGAGGGCGGCACATGGCTGAAATCCGGCAGCCCCTCGATCACGAGGGTCGCGCCCAGCCATGTGGCGTCAAGAGCCTCCAACCCGATATCGGCGGCGATCGCGGCCATTTCCTCGGCGCTGACGATGCTCAGCTGCCGGGTATTCGCGATCTCGGTGCCCTTGGGATGCTGTGCCGTGACCCGGCTGCACGAGGGCCGCGTGCGGCCGGCATAGGGCGCATCCGTCAACCCGCCGAATCCCAGCTCCAGCCGGTCGCGGGCCACGCCGCTGATGGCGGGTTCGGTCCGATCGGTCATCTGGCCCAACCAAGTGATCGTGGCGTGGTGGTCTGTCGGGATCAGGGCGGGCATGGCAAAGCCTTTGGCGGTCTCGTCTGCCGCATCGTCCGCCAGATCGGGCCCAGGCGCAAGCCCGGCAAATGAAAAGCCCCGCCGAATGGGCGGGGCTTTCGCATTGGATCAGGCCGTGGGTTCGGGTTCAGGCTCCGGTCCCTTGGGTTTGCGGCCCTTTGTCTTGGGAATGGCGGTGACGGAACTGCCGCTGGTGGGCGGCGTGTCATCGGCATCGTCATCCCGGTTGAGCGGTTCGCCATTGATCACCTTGGTGATCTCGTCACCCGTCAGGGTCTCGTATTCCAAAAGACCCTCTGCCAGGCGTTCCCACTCATCCTTGTGCTCGGTCAGGATGCGCTTGGCGGTGTCATAGCCCTCGTCGATCAACTCTCTGACCTTCTGGTCGATGATCTTCTGGGTTTCGGGACTGTGATTGGTACCGCCGCCATAGGCGCCGAGATAGGATTCCTGCTCGTTGGCATAATCCACGTGACCAAGCTCGGGGTCATAACCGAACTGGGTGACCATGGCCCGTGCGATCTTGGACACCTGCTGAATGTCCGAGGTCGCACCCGACGTCACATTTTCCGGACCGAACTTAAGTTCTTCGGCCACCTTGCCCCCCATCGCCATGGCGATCTTGGATTTGTACTTGAGGAAGGTCACGGACAGCTGATCGCGTTCCGGAAGCGAAAGGACCAGGCCAAGCGCCCGGCCACGCGGAATGATCGTGGCCTTGTGGATCGGGTCATGCTGCGGGACGTTCAGACCCACGATGGCATGGCCCGCCTCGTGATAGGCGGTCAGCTGCTTTTCTTCCTCGGTCATGACCATCGAGCGGCGTTCGCTGCCCATCATGACCTTGTCCTTGGCGTTCTCGAAATCCACCATGGTGACAAAGCGTCGGCCCACGCGGGCGGCCATCAGCGCCGCCTCGTTCACCAGGTTGGCAAGGTCGGCGCCCGAAAAGCCGGGCGTGCCGCGGGCGATGATCCGCAGGTCCACATCGGGACCGAGCGGCACCTTGCGGGCATGCACGCCGAGGATCTTCTCGCGGCCCTTGATGTCGGGGTTCGGGACCTGAACCTGGCGGTCGAAACGGCCGGGGCGCAGAAGCGCCGGGTCCAGAACGTCGGGGCGGTTGGTGGCGGCCACGATAATGATGCCTTCATTGGCTTCAAAGCCGTCCATTTCCACCAGAAGCTGGTTCAGCGTCTGTTCGCGTTCGTCATTGCCGCCGCCATAGCCGACCCCACGGGACCGGCCCACGGCGTCGATCTCGTCGATGAAGACGATGCATGGCGCGTTCTTCTTGGCCTGCTCGAACATGTCGCGCACGCGGGACGCTCCGACACCGACGAACATTTCGACGAAATCGGACCCAGAGATGGTGAAGAACGGCACGCCCGCCTCGCCGGCGATGGCGCGGGCAAGAAGCGTCTTACCGGTGCCCGGCGGGCCGACCAGAAGCGCGCCCTTGGGGATCTTGCCGCCCAGGCGGCTGAACTTCTGGGGGTTGCGCAGAAACTCGACGATCTCTTCGAGCTCTTCCTTGGCCTCGTCGATGCCCGCAACCTCGTCGAAGGTGACGCGGCCGTGCTTTTCGGTCAGCAGCTTGGCCTTGGACTTGCCGAAGCCCATGGCCCCGCCTTTGCCGCCGCCCTGCATCCGGTTCATGAAATAGATCCAGACGCCGATCAGCAGCAGGAAGGGCAGCAGGCCCAACAGGAAAGTGGCAAAGCCGGATTGTTCCTGCGGACGCGCCTCGATCGCGACACCGTTGTCGATCAACAGGTTCGTGACCTCGGCATCCGATGGTGCGATGGTCACGTAGCTGCGATCGTCCGCCCCACGGTAATACAGTTTCTCACCGTCCATCGTGACCTCGGTCACGGTACCCGATTCCACGGCCTGGACGAATTGCGAATAGCTTCTGGAACTGCTGCTTCCCGTTCCCTGGTCACCGCCGAACAGCTGGAACAGGGCGAGAATGATGATGAACAGCACGACCCAAAAGGCCAGATTGCGCGCGTTTCCCACGGCGACACTCCTCGTGATTTCGGTGACGGGCGCACGGTGGCGCCTTGGTCATTGGCCTAAAATAGAGACTGTGCCCGGTTCTTCAATGCAAAAGCAGGTAAGATGGGAAAGACGTGACAATCCGCGCAGTCCAGTCGGGATTGTTCCCGGCCAGCGGCGCGGCGATCAGCTCATCGCCCTTCCAGACCGCGGGCGAGGCCATCAGGGACCGGCGCGGCAGCTCCGCCTTGCGCCATTCCGGGCAGTCCTTGACCGCCCTTCCCAACGCCCGGATTTCCAGCCCGGGGTCGTGTGGGCCGTCCAGCTTCCAGCGATTGTCCCAAATCTCGGTCGTCGCGCAGCGGGTCGTCTTGACGGCCTCGTATTCGCGGGAAATGCGCAAGACCCGGCCCGGTTCCTGGGTCACAAGGCAACCGGCCGCCGTATGCCGCGACCCATCGTCAGCAAGCCCGGCATCAAGATTGTACAGAATCGATCGCCGGGGCGCATAGGGTTCGGACGCAACCCATTGCAAGCCCTTGGAAATCAGCCGCCGTTCGATTTCCGGATGCAAGGGTGGCCGGGCGCCGAGCGGGATCAGCAAATCGCCGTTGTGTTCGACGACGTGTTTTCCGGCCGCCTCTGCCGTGTAATGTTCCAAAGCGGACCGGGCCATATGCAGCGCATGCGCGGTTTCTTTCAGCCCTTCGACATCGATTCCAAGAGGGGCGAGCGCCTCGAGCGCCGCGCGCGCCCGCGTCCGATCAAAAGCGGCGTCGTCATTGGTCGGGTCCTCGACCCAATCGACGCCGTGCCGCCAAAGATAGGCGCGCAAGGCGTCGCGTTGTCGTTGCCACAACGGACGGGCCCAGGTGATCCCATGGCGTTCAAATGTCACATCCATGGCCGCCAGCCCATCGACACCGGCCTTGCGCCCCAACCGCATGAGGAAGGTCTCGGCCACGTCATTGGCGGTATGGCCCAACATTACGCCGCCCACGTCCCGCGCCCTGGCCCAGTCCGCGATCAGTCGATAGCGGGCGCTGCGGGCCGCGGCCATGGTGTTGCCGGTCTTGGACCCATCCCAACGCAGGATCGAGTGCGGCACGCCCAGGCGCGCGCAGGATGCAGCCACGGCGCGGGCCTCGTCCGCTGCCGCGGGACGCAGCCCGTGATCGACCGTCACCGCTTCGACCTGGTGCCCGGTTTGCTGTGCCCAACGCCACGCGACATGCAGTAGGGCCATGGAATCACCGCCGCCGGACACCGCGACGCCAACACGTGGCGGGGCGCCACCCGGAAATACGGTGTCGACGACGTGAAGAAGCGGGGCGTCCTCGCCCTGCGCCATCAACCAGTCGGGATCTAGCTGCATCCGAGCGTTTGCATCGCCTGCCGGGCCACGTCCACCTGGTCGCTGTCCGGGAAGCGCACCGACACTTCGCCCAAGGTGATGCAGGCGTCCTGCTGCTGGCCCAGCGCCCCCAAAGTCGTGCCCAGACGGGTCAGCGCCTCGGGCGCCACGGGGCCTTCGGGCGCTGCGGAAAAGCTGTCGAGATAGCCGCGCGCGGCGTTCGTCGTCTCGCCCAGCTGTTCATGGGCCCGGCCCCGCAACAGATGCACCTGTGCGGCCACGGGCGAGCCGGGATATGTTTCACTGAAACTAACCAGCAGATCAGCGGCGGCCTGGTAATCCCCGTCGTTCATGGCGGCTTGTGCACGCTCGTAATCCTCGCGCTCGGCCACGGCCAGGGCCGGGCCGCTCGCGGGCTCCGCCGGGGCCGGATCGGCGGGGGCCGAGCCGTCGCCACCCAGGGTCGGTGTGCTGCCAAGGTTGCCGATGTCGCAATCTGGCTCAAGCTCGCACAGGCGGAATTCCAGATCGCCAACCCGGTTGGTCCCGTCACTGACGACCCGGTCGATGCGGAATTCAAGCAATTCGGTCTTGGCGGTCAGACGGGTCAGTTCCGCCTCGATCGCGTTGAGACGGTCAAGGGGGGTCGCCCCGGCAACCCCACCCTGCGTGCCCTGTCCGCTGGCCGTCAGTTCCTCGCGCAGCGATTGCAGGTCGGCGTACAGCGCCGAAAGCTCGGCCCGGATATCGGCAAGGGTCGCGTCCTCTTGCGCCCCGGCCGAGCCGGACAGGGCCAGGGAAAGTCCCGCGGAAACAAGAAGCTTGCGCAGCATGGTCACCCCCGGTCCCTCAGCCTGATCAGCCTGTCACGCCGATCGAGATCACCGTCACGGCGCGGCGGTTCTGCGAATAGCAGCTTTCGTCGGAACAGACAGCAAGCGGGCGTTCCTTGCCGTAGCTGACGGTTCGGATGCGGTTGGCCGCAACCCCTTGGGACACCAGGTAGTCGCGTACCGCATTGGCCCGGCGCGCGCCCAGCGCGAGGTTGTATTCGCGGGTGCCCTGTTCGTCGGCATGGCCCTCGATCACCGCAAGGTAGTCGGAATTGGTCATCAGCCACTGCGCTTGGCCGGCCAGAACCGATTGCGCCTGCGGGCTGAGCGTGGACTGGTCCACGGCGAACAGCACGCGGTCGCCGATCGTCTGGTTGAAGTATTCCGGGCTGCCGGGGTTGCTCTCCGCGCCCAGTCCCGTCTGGCCCATCCCGGCCCGGTCGTTGAGGTTCACCGGATCGGGGTTGTCGAAACGGTCTGCATTGGTGCAGGCGCTCAGCGCCAAGGCGCCGATCAGAAGCGCCGACTTGAGTGCGTGGGTCATGAATTCGATCCTGTCATTCTTGATTATGCTCGTTGTGGCCAGCATAGCATGGCGTGCGGGTCATAGGAATCACCAAAACGTCAGCGTTGCAGCGGCCCCCAGGACGGATCCGACGCGCCGGCGGGCGTCGGCACCCTTTGAAGGTTGCGACCGGTGATATCGACCGAGAACAGGCTGGACGTGCCCCCGGCCCCCTGGGTTTCGCGGCTGAACATGATGACACGGCCGTTGGGTGCCCAAGTCGGCCCCTCGTCGAGGAACGAGGCTGTGAGAAGGCGCTCCCGGCTGCCATCGGTGCGCATGACGCCGATATGGAACCGCCCGGCATTCTGCTTGGTAAAGGCGATCAGGTCGCCGCGTGGCGACCAGACCGGGGTGCCGTAGCGCCCCTCTCCAAAGGAAATGCGCCGCGCCTCGCCGCCATTTGCACTCATGATGTAGAGTTGCTGGGTGCCGGACCGGTCGCTTTCGAAGACGATCTGGCTGCCATCGGGACTGAAGGAGGGCGCGGTCTCGATCGAGGGCGCGCTGGTCAGGCGGGTATGCTGACCGGTGCGCAGGTCGGTGCGCCAGATATCGGTATTGCCGCCATCGGCCAGGCTGTAGATCACCTGCTGTCCGTCGCGGCTGAAGCGCGGGCTGAACGCCATCTCGCCCTGTTGGGTCGTCAGCTGCTGGCGCCCTACGGTGGACACGTCCAGCACGTTGATGCGCGGAAACCCGCTTTCGTAGCTGGTATAGAGCACCCGATCGCCGTTGGGGCTGAAACGCGGGGCCAGCACAATCGTGCTGCTGTCGGTCAGGTATTGCACGTTGGCGCCATCGTAATCCATCACCGCCAGGCGCTTGGCGCGGTTGTCCTTGGGGCCGGTTTCGGCGACGAACACCAGGCGGCTGTCGAAATAGCCTGCCTCGCCGGTGATCCGCGAATATACCTCGTCGGCGACCTTGTGGGCCATGCGGCGCCAACCTTGGGTGGTACCGGTGAATTGCAGCCCCTCGCCCATCTCGGAGCCGGAAAAAACGTCGTAGACCCGGAACTTGACGCTGACCTGCGCGCCATTGACCGCCACGGCGCCCCGTATCAGGGCCTGGGCGTTGATCGCCCGCCAATCGGCGAAGGCCACGGGTTCGGTGAAACTGCCCGGAGTGGAAATGAAGGCCGACCGCGGGATCTGCCGGAACAGGCCGGTGCCCATGAGGTCCTGTGCAACAACCTGCGTGATGTCGCCGGCCACCTGTTCGCTCCCTGCGGTTTCGGCATGAAACCCCGGCAGGGCGAAGGGCAAGGGTTCGATCACGCCATCGGTCAGTTCCAACCGCAGCGGGTCTTGCGCATGGGCTACAGTGGCGAACAGCATCGCCACCAGGAAGGTCAGGAACCGGGTCATCATATCGTCTCCATTCTCTCAGGATCGACCGCCAGTGCAATAGCGCCATGGCAGGGGCGATGTCGGGGGGAAAAATCCCGCCGACGACAACCGAAAAGGGTACAGGCCGCTACCATGACTGCATGTTCTCGGGGTTGAATGTCAGTTCCACGTTGCGCCACTGGTCATACTTGTCGGCGGGCAGGTCGTATCCGGCGCGTCCGCCATCGTTCTGGCAGCGCACCAGCGCCGAACGGGCCATGCGGTAGGCGACATCTGCATCGGCCTGGCTGCCCCCTTCGAAGCCGAGCATCCGGATGGACGCGGTATCGACCCGGCCGTCCTCGGTCATCGAGAAGGCGACCGTCACCTTGGTCTGCATCGCCCCGGTCGAGGCGCTGCCGACGTTCCAGCAATTGCCGACCTGGCGCAGAAAACTTGTCTTGGCCGCATCCGACAGGTCGCCACCCGCAACCCCGGCGGTCGGTTGCGGCGGGGCCTCTGCCGCCGCCTCGGCCAGGGCCTGGGCGACCGCGTCCTCGGTTTGCGTCTCGGCCTCGGCGGTCTCGGTCGGTTGCGGTGAGGGCCGGTTAGGCCGGGCCTGGGGGCGTAAACTGACTTCGGGCGCGCCGGACGGTGTTTCCGCCTCGGTCACGATTTCGGGGGCGACTTCCTCGGGGGCGGTGGTCTGGTCGACCTCTTGCTCGGCGACGTCTTCGGCGGCGTCGTCCGACGTGGCCTCGGCTACCTGATCGTCGACCTGCGCATCGGGTTCCGGGGGCGCGACGGGTTGCGGTGCAATCCGGTCCGAGGGGCGCGGCACCGGGCGCGGGCTTTCGTTCAGTTCCGTCGCGGGCGGCGGCGCGGGTTCGGCCACGATCTCGGGCAGGTCCGGCACGGTATCGGTCACCTGCGCCTCGGGCGTATCCAGTTCGGGTTGCACGGGGGCCACTTCGGGGTCCGGCGTTTCGACCGGCACGGGGGGCTCCGCCACTTGCGGCGCGCGGTCCTCCTGCGGTGCGGGCGGCTCTTCGGGCTCGATTTCGGGCGGTGGCGGGGCCACAACCTCGGCGGCCGGGGCATCGGGTTGGCCCGCCCGCATCATCGCCTCGAACGCGTCCCCGGATACGACGGACACCTCGGTGACCTGCATGTCCAGCGGCTCGGACTCCAGCCCCCATCCGGCCAGCAGCCAGACGATCAGGGCCGCATGCCCCGCACCCGATATGTAGGTTCCAACGCTCATGTTGCCCGTGGCCTAGCCGTCTGCATCATCCAGGGCGGGGCCGCCGCTATCAGTGACCAGCGAGATGTTGGTGATCCCCGCCGCCGTCAGCGCGCCCATGACCTGGGCCACCTCTTCGTAAGGCAGGCTGCCATCGGCGCGCACGAAGACCCGGTCGCTTTCGCGCTCGGCCAGCACGCCTTGCAGCCGCGCCACCAACTCACCGCGCGGCACCTCGGTGGTCATCAGCATCAGGCGGCCATCGGCGGTCAGCGTGACGGCCAGCGGTTCCTCTTGTTCGCTGGGCAGCGCCCCGGCGGCGGTGTCGGGCGTGTCGACCTCGATCCCGGCCACCATCAAGGGCGCGGCCACCATGAAGATGATCAAGAGCACCAGCATCACGTCCACGAATGGCGTGACGTTGATCTCGGACATCGGCTGACTGCGGCGGGACCGGCGCCGTCCTCGGCGGCCACCGCCTCCATCCCCGGAATTGATGACACCCGCGCCCATGGTTCAGCTGTCCAGCTGGCGGCTGAGGATCGTCGCGAACTCGTCGGCGAAGGCCTCGTAGCCGCCCACGATCGCGTCGCTATCCGAGCTCAGCTTGTTGTAGAAGATCACCGCCGGGATCGCGGCCAGAAGGCCCAGCCCCGTCGCCAGCAGCGCCTCGGCGATGCCCGGCGCGACAACGGCCAGGTTTGTGTTCTGTTGCTCGGCGATCTCGATGAAGGCGTTCATGATCCCCCAGACCGTGCCGAACAGGCCCACGAAGGGGGCGGTCGACCCGACCGTCGCCAGGATCGGCAGGCCCTTCTTGAGTTGTTCGGCCTCCTTGGCGATCGCCACGTCCATCGAGCGGTCGATCCGGGCCTGCGCCCCGGCGATCAGCCCGCCATCCTGCCGGTGGCTGCGCCGCCATTCCATCATTCCGGCGGCAAAGATGCGTTCGGACCGGCCATCGGGGCTGGTTCCGATGCGGTCGAACAGCTCGTCCAGCGGGTTGCCGGACCAGAATTGGTCGTCGAAGATGCGCGCCTCGGCCCGGGCCTTGCGATACTGGATCCACTTGTCGATGATCACCGCCCAGCACCAGACGCTGGCAAGGACAAGTAGGATCATGACGAATTTCACGGTGATCGTCGCGCGGGCGAACAATGCCCACATCGTGTAGTCGGATGCTGCTTCCATCTGCCTGCTCGTTGTTGTCGGGCCGATTGTGGCCTCGCTTTGGCGTCAGGTTTAGCCGGAAATCAAACCGAAATCCAAGAAAACCCGCGAAACTGCGGAATTTCCTACGCTGTCAGTGCCAGTTTCGGCGGAATACCGCTGGCAGGCCGGTCGGC
>JAAAPD010000025.1 GCA_009908505.1 Alphaproteobacteria bacterium
CGGCATCGAGCAGAGACAGGTTTTCGTCGTGCAGCGGCTTTTCGAGGCGTATTTCCGTGATGGGCGCGACATCGGCGACCACGACGTGCTGTGCGATATCGCCGATAGCGTCGAGATGGACGCCGCCATGGTCGCGCGGCTGCTGACGTCAGGCGCCGATACCGAGGAGATCCGCGCCCGCGACGCCGAGGCGCGCAAGATGGGCATCCGGTCTGTCCCCACCTTCATCGTCGCGGGCCAGCACGCCGTGCCAGGCGCCCAGCCGACCGAGCTATGGGTCAAGGTGATGGGTGAGATCATGGAGAAGCTGGAGGAGGACACCTGATGCGCAACGAAGCCGTTTTAATCCTGTTCGGCCTGCTGGCTGTTCTGATCGGCAGCGGCACCGTCTTCTATCATCTGGTCGAGGGCTGGAGCTGGATCGACAGCTTCTTCTTCACGGTCGTGACCCTGTCCACCGTGGGCTATGGTAGCCTGGTGCCGCAGACCGCGATCGGGAAATTGGCGACCACCCTGTTCATCTTTGCCGGCCTGGGCGTCTTTGCCGCCGCGATCCAGCAATTCAGCCGCGTCACCGTGGAAAGCCGCCTGCGTGCGCGCGCCGAACTGCGCGAGGCCCGTCGCAAGGCCGCCGAGGCCGAGAAGCGCCTGGAAGCGGTCGAGGAAAAAGGCCCCGACGCATGACCGACAGCACCGCCGGGGCCGTCAGCCCCAAGCGCCTTCCGACGCCGGAATTCATCGCGCTGATGGCGATGCTGATGGCGTCCATCGCCTTTTCCATCGACGCCATGCTGCCCGCCTTGCCGCAGATCGGCGCCGAGCTGTCACCCGGCGCCCCCAACCTGGCACAGCTTGTCGTGACCAGTTTCGTGCTGGGCATGGGGCTGGGCACGCTCTTTACCGGGCCACTGTCGGATCGGTTCGGGCGTAAGCCCGTGGTCATCGGCGGCGCGCTGATCTACTGCGCCGCGGCACTGACGGCCTATCTCGCGCCAACGCTGGAGACCCTGCTGGCCGCGCGCGTGGTTCAGGGGCTGGGCGCTTCGGCGCCCCGCGTGGTGGCTCTTGCTCTTGTGCGCGACCTTTACGCGGGGCGCGGCATGGCCAGGATCATGTCCTTCGTAATGATGATCTTCTCGCTGGTGCCGGCCATCGCGCCC
This sequence comes from Alphaproteobacteria bacterium, assembly GCA_009908505.1. Classification (GTDB taxonomy): domain Bacteria; phylum Pseudomonadota; class Alphaproteobacteria; order Rhodobacterales; family Rhodobacteraceae; genus Salibaculum. Next base: position 1,161 of record JAAAPD010000025.1, read on the forward strand.
AGCCTCGGCGCTGTCATCATCGACCTCTCGGGCTGGCGCAGCATCTTTCTGGCCTTCGTGATCTTCTCGCTGATCGGCATGACCTGGCTTGGCCTGCGGCAACCCGAAACGCTGGCCGCCGCCGACCGGCGGCCGCTGCGGCTCTCAGTGCTCTGGGCCGCGATCCGGGAGATGGCCGCGCATCCGACGGTGCGCCTGTCCATCGCGGTGCAGACCCTGGCCTTCGGAATGCTCTTTTCGATGATCAGCTCGATCCAGCAGATCTTCGAAGTGACCTACGGCCGGGCCGAGAGTTTCCCGCTCTGGTTCGGGGCCATCGCCATCGCCGCCGCCTCGGCCACGGTGCTGAACTCCCAGATCGTGATGCGCGTGGGCATGCGCGCCATCGTCAAGACCATGTTCACCGTCCAGATCGGCCTGTCGGCAGTTACCGCAACGGCGATCTGGGCCGGGGTTTTCGGCGGGCTGGAATTTTACCTCTACGTCTTCTGGACGACCTCGGTCTTCTTCCAGGCCGGGCTGACGCTGGGCAACCTCAATGCCCTGGGGATGGAACCTGTCGGCCATATCGCCGGCATGGCCGCCTCGATCATGGCCTCGGTCGGCACGGTCGGCGCGGTGATCATCGCGGTGCCCGTCGGGCTGGCCTTCGACGGAACGCCGCTGCCGCTGGCCACCGCCATCTGCATCTGCGCGGTGCTGGCGCTGTGGCTGACCACGATGATCCGGCGCTACACGGATTGAGCGGGGCGGCGATTCCCGGATTGCCGTCCGCCTAGCCCGCCTGTGCCGCCTTCACCTTCTTCGCCAGGTCCTGCGCGATGGCGAAGGCGCCCTTGATCTTGTCGCTGTCCTTGGCCCAGTCGCGGCGCACGACGATCTTGTTGTCTTTCACCTTGGCCAAGCCGCGCTGATCCTTGATGAATTCCACCAGCCCCTCGGGCGAGGCGAACTTGTCGTTGTGGAACCGGATCGTCGCCCCCTTGGGCCCGCCATCGAGATGGCTGATCCCGGCGCGTTTGCACATCGCCTTGATCCGCACCACCAGCATCAGCGTGTTGACCTCTTTGGGAAGCGGCCCGAAACGGTCGATCAGTTCCGCGGCGAAGCCTTCCAATTCGACCTTGGTCTGTAGGCCCGACAGCCTGCGATAGAGGCCAAGGCGCACGTCCAGATCGGGCACGTAATCCTCGGGGATCAGGACCGGCACGCCCAGGTTGATCTGCGGCGCCCACTGACCGTCATCGACCATGGTGGTCTCGCCGGCCTTGATCTTGGCGATCTGCTCTTCCAGCATCGACTGGTAAAGCTCGTAGCCGACCTCGCGCATTTGTCCCGATTGTTCTTCGCCCAGAAGATTGCCGGCCCCGCGAATGTCCAGGTCCTGGCTGGCCAGCGCGAACCCCGCCCCCAGAGTGTCGATCGCACCCAGCACGCGCAGGCGCTTTTCGGCCTGCGGGGTCAGGCGCTGGCGCGGGCGATAGGTCAGGTAGGCATAGGCTCGGGTCTTGGACCGCCCGACCCGGCCCCGGATCTGGTAAAGCTGCGACAGGCCGAACATGTCCGCGCGGTGCACGATCATCGTGTTCGCCGTGGGGATATCCAGCCCAGATTCCACGATGGTCGTGGCCAGCAGAACGTCATACTTGCCGTCGTAGAAGGCGTTCATCCGGTCATCGAGCTCGCCCGCCGCCAACTGGCCATGGGCGGTGACGACGCTGACTTCTGGCACCTCGTCACGCAGGAACGCCTCGATCTCGGGCAGGTCCGAAATCCGCGGGACGACGAAAAAGCTCTGCCCGCCCCGGTAATGTTCGCGCAACAGCGCCTCGCGCAGGGTGACCGTGTCGAACTCGCTGACATAGGTGCGGATCGCCAGCCGGTCCACGGGCGGCGTGCCGATCACCGACAGCTCGCGCACCCCCGACAGCGACAGCTGCAACGTGCGCGGAATGGGCGTCGCCGTCAGGGTCAGCACATGCACGTCCGAGCGCATCTGCTTGAGCCGTTCCTTGTGCTGGACGCCGAAATGCTGTTCCTCGTCGATGATCAGCAGGCCGAGGTTCTGGAACCGCACCCCCTTGGCCAGCAGCGCATGGGTGCCCACCACGATATCCGCGGTGCCCTTGGCCATGGCATCGCGCGTCGCGGCGGCCTCCTTGGTGCCGACGAACCGCGACAGCGGCCGCACATTGACCGGAAAACCCCGGAACCGTTCGGCGAAACTCTGGTAGTGCTGGCGGGCCAGCAGGGTCGTCGGCGCGATCACCGCTACCTGAAAGCCGGACATGGCCGCGATGAAGGCCGCGCGGATCGCCACCTCGGTTTTGCCGAAACCGACATCGCCGCAAATCAGGCGGTCCATGGGGCGGCCGGCCTCCATGTCTTCCAGCACGTCCTCGATGGCCTGCAGCTGGTCCTCGGTCTCTTGGTAGGGGAAGCGCGACAGGAACTGGTCCCACAGCCCGTCGGGCGGCGTCATGGTAGGGGCGGTGCGCAACTCACGCTCAGCGGCAACCCGGATCAGCCGCTCGGCCATCTCGCGGATGCGCTCCTTGAGACGGGCCTTCTTGGCCTGCCACGCGCCGCCGCCCAGCTTGTCGAGAAAGCCTTCCTCGTGGCCGTATTTCGACAGCAGCTCGATATTCTCGACCGGCAGGTAGAGCTTGGTTTTCTCGGCATATTCCAGCAGCAGGCATTCATGGGCGGCGCCCGCCGCCGTGACGACCTCCAGCCCGTGATAGCGGCCGATCCCGTGATCGACATGCACGACCAGGTCGCCGGGGGTCAGTGCCTGCGTTTCGGTCAGGAAATTCTCGGCCCGGCGTTTGCGCTTGGTCTGGCGGATCAGGCGGTCACCCAGCACGTCCTGTTCGGAAATGACGGTAAGCCGGGCATCGTCCTGCGGCGCCTCGAAACCATGTTCCAGCGCCCAGACCGCCAGGTGCAGCCCACGCTTGCCCACCCGGGTGAAATCGCCGACCGGGACCGCCTCGGCCAGGTTTTCATCCTCGATCAGGCCGGTCAGGCGTTCCCGCGCGCCCTCGGAATATGAGGCGATGACAACAGGCCCCTCTTCAAGTTTCGCGCGAATATGGTCCGCCAAAGCCCCGAAAAGGCTGGTGCTTTCCTGTTGTCTCTCGGGCGAGAAATTGCGCCCGACGCGCCCGCCTGCATCGATCACCCCCGGCCCGGTCGCCTGCGGCAGGGCAGAGAATTGCAGCACGCGCATCGGGCCGGTCGCCGCCTCCCAGGCGGCGGGGTCCAGGTAGAGCGTGTCCGGCGGAGCGGGCTTGTAGACGCTGTCCACCCGCCCCTTTACCGCCATCGCCTCTCGGCGCGCATCGTATTGGTCCTCGATACTGTCCCAACGGGCCTGACGCTGGGCGGCACTGTGATCGTCCAGGGTGATCGTCGCCCCGGGCAGGTAATCGAAAAGCGTCTCCAGCCGCGCGTGGAAGAAGGCCAGCCAGTGTTCCACGCCCTGATGTTTGCGGCCTGCACTGACGGCCTCGTAGAGCGGATCGTCACTGCCCGCCGCGCCGAATTCCAGCCGGTAGTTCTGGCGGAACCGGGTGATCGCCGCGTCGTCGAGGATGACCTCCGACACCGGGGCAAGCTCGACCATGTCGAGCTTTTCCGTGGTCCGCTGCGTCGCCGGATCGAAACGGCGCGCCCCTTCGAGAACGTCGCCAAACAGGTCCAGCCGCACCGGACCGGCATGGCCGGGCGGGAAGATGTCGATGATGCCGCCCCGGATCGCATAGTCGCCCGGTTCGGTCACCGTGGGCGCCTGGGTGAACCCCATCCGCACCAGGAAGGCGCGCAGGCCGTCCTCGTCGATGCGGTCGCCCACGCGGGCCTTGAAGGCGGCCTCTTGCAGCACCTCGCGGGCCGGGACGCGCTGTGTCGCGGCATTGAGCGTGGTCAGCAACACGAACCGCTTCGGCGCCCCGTGCACCAGCGCCGCCAGTGCCGCCATGCGCGCCGCCGAGATATCGGCATTGGGCGAAACCCTGTCGTAAGGCAGGCAATCCCAGCCGGGAAAGTGCATCACCGGAAGGCCCGGGTCGAAAAAGGCCAGCGCGGCGCGCATCGCCTCAAGTCGCTTGTCGTCGCGGGCCACGTGAACAACCGGGCCGTCACGCCGCGCCACCTCGGCCAGGATCAGTCGGGCGTCATGGCCTTCGGGCGCGCCACTGACGGTGATATGTTCGGATGCGGTCATGACGCGCGTCACCTAACCTGCCCGTGGGCGGTGTCAATTCAGAAACCGGGACTGACCAGAAGGTTCTGATACATACCGAACATCGCGGTCACGAAGATCGATATCATGCCGATGAACTGGGTGATGACCCGATGGCGCATCAGGCGCTTGTGCAGCGCCTCGCCCCGCGGCTCTTTGGCCTCGATCAGCCGGGCGGTGGACAGGCTCAGGGCACCCACGATGGACAGTGGCAGGGCCAGCAGGAACACCGCCTGGGCGAATTCCACGTCATACCAGAACGCCAGTATCGCCAACGAAGACAAAACGAAGGTCATGAAGCCCAACATCAGAAGCCCCGAAACCCGCCCGATATAGAGCATTCGGTTGACATTGATGCGGACCATGTCTTCGAGGTCCTGCTGCGCCTGTCCGCCCTGTCTGCGGGCCCGCGTGATCATGTCATAGGGCACCCCCAGCACCCAGTGGCTGACCGAGGACCACACCACCGCCAGGGCGATCCAGAACCAAAGGTTCGAAAAGGACCGCATGTCGATGACTTCGAAAAGGGTGGATGTCCAGTTCACGGGAGGCAGCCTGCTGTTTTTCTTCGCCCCTACCTAGCGCCGGGCCGCGATAATGCCCAGACTTGAGACTTGCAAAGTTTAGTGCCACCACGAAGGTGTGACTGAAAGGCCAAGACCATGACCCCGACCATGCCCCCCTTCCCCGCCGCCCGGTTGCGCCGGCTGCGCGCCACCCCAGCCCTGCGCACCCTGGTGCGCGAAACCACGCTTTCGCCGGCCGATTTCATCTGGCCGGTCTTCGTAATGGAGGGCCGCGATCGGGAAGAGCCGGTCCCCTCGATGCCCGGCGTCTTCCGCCGCACGGTGGACCGCGTGGCGCTGGCCGCGAAAGAGGCCGAGGCGTTGGGCATCCCGGCGATCTGCATCTTTCCCTATACCGCGCTGGCGGACCGGACCGAGGATTGCGCCGTGGCCTGGTCGCCCGACAACATCGCCAATCAGGCGATCCGGGCCATCAAGGACGCCGCGCCGGGGATCGCGGTGATGACCGATATCGCGCTCGACCCCTACAACATCAACGGCCAGGACGGCTATGTCCAAGGCGGCGACGTGGTGAACGATGAAACGGTCGAGGCGCTGGTCAAGATGGCGCTGGCCCAGGCCGAGGCTGGGGCCGATATCCTGGGGCCCTCGGACATGATGGACGGGCGCATCGGTGCGATCCGCACTGCGCTCGAGGCCGAGGGCCACCGCAACGTAACGATCCTGTCCTATACCGCGAAATATGCCAGTGCCTTCTATGGCCCTTTCCGCGACGCGGTGGGGGCCTCGGGCGCGCTCAAGGGCGACAAGAAGACATACCAGATGGACCCTGCAAATTCCGACGAGGCGCTGCGGCTGGTTTCCCGCGACCTGTCCGAGGGGGCCGATTTGGTCATGGTCAAACCGGGGATGCCCTACCTGGACATCTGCCGGCGCGTGAAGGACCGGTTCGGCGTGCCGACCTTCGCCTACCAGGTCAGCGGCGAATACGCGATGTTGCAGGCGGCGGACCAGAACGGGTGGCTCGACGGTGAGACAACGATGCTGGAAAGCCTGACTTGCTTCAAACGGGCGGGCTGCGACGGCATCCTTACCTATTTCGCCCCCGAAGCGGCGCGGGTTCTGGGCGGCTGAAACTCGCCCAACCCCATCTTTGTGCTGACAGGGCGCATCCGCCGGCCTATACTGGCGGCGAAAACGAGGCGGATACCGCCCAGCAGGCACGAGGCAAAAACCATGAGCATTCTTTCCCGTCGCGGATTCGCGCTTGGCGCATTGGCAACCACGACCGTGGCCGCATGCGGCAACGGTATCGGGTCACGCGGCGCCGACCGCATCGATTCCCGCGTGAATACCACGCTGAACTTCATGTATGGGCGCTATCCCGGCACCCGTGTCCTGGCCAACAAGGCCTCGGGCATGCTGGTCATGCCGCTTGTGACCGAGGCCGGGTTCGGCCTGGGCGGGTCCTATGGGCGCGGCGCCCTGCGGATCGGGGACAGCACCGTGGATTACTACGCCATCGCCGGCGGCAGTGCCGGGTTGCAGCTGGGCGCGCAGCAATATTCCCACGTCCTGTTCTTCATGACCGACGATGCGCTGATGGATTTCCGCACCTCGCCCGGCTGGGCGCTGGGGGCCGATGCGGAGTACGCGCTCAATGACAGCGGCCAAAACCTGCGCGCGGAAACGACAACCTCGCTGGCCCCGGTCATCGCCGTGGTCTTTGCCCAGGCGGGGCTGCGCGTGGGCGCGACGCTGGAAGGCACCAAGTACACGCGCATCATCCCCTGAAGCTGCTACTACTCAAGGGCGGGCAGAACCGCATCGAAGGTGATCGACACGTCGCGGCTGTCGGCCATGTCGGGGTCGGCTCCCGCGCCCTCGGACCAGCCGAGCGTACCCGAGACCGTGCCCGCGACATGCAATCCGTCCGTGACCTTGGCAAAGGTCGAAAGGTCCAGCATGACGGGCGCGTCCTCGGGCGCGGTATAGGCTTGCATGAAACTGTCGCCGGCCATGTAGCGCAACTCGGCCCCCTGCGGCTCGGGGTTGGCCATGTCGAAAACCGTCCAGCTCAGCATCAGCCCGTCCTTGGTCGACATGACCGTATCCGAAGACGCATGGGCGAGGATCGAGACGTCGAAGATCGACCCCATCTCGCTGAAATCCGATTGTGACTGGCCATCCTGGGCGGTCAGGAACCAGGTCCGCTCTTGCCCGTCGATGGTGCCGGTTGCGGTTCCTATCACCTCTTGCGCCTGCGCTAAAATCGGCAGCACACCGATTGCTGCCGCCAGAACGAATCTTTTCATGATCCTGCCTTCCTTGAATGCAACGCGGTGCTCACTCTATCAGTCACGGCAGGTGCCGCAAGCTAGGCCCGCAGGCGCGCGCCTTGCGGGTCGAAGGGCGGCTCGGCCAAAACGACACCGCGATGGGGGCGGCCCAGGATCATGACGTTCACCTCCTGCCCCGGCGCCACCCCTTTGAGGTAGCCAAGCGCCAGCGACATGCCGACCGAATAGCCGTAGGTGCCGCTGGTGACGCGGCCGACCGGGGTGCCGTCAGGCAGGAGGATCGGCTCGCCGCCCGTGGCATCGGCCGTGTCGATCTCTTGCACATGGACCAGCATCAATTCTTCACGCGGTGCATTGTCCTTGACCTGCAAATAAGCGGTTTTGTTGAGGAATTCCTTTTCGGTCTTGACCAGTCGATCAAGCCCCACCTCTTGCGGCCAGTATTCGGGGCTGTATTCGCGGCCCCAACTGCCATAGCCCTTTTCGACGCGCAGCGACATCAAGGCACGGCTGCCCACGGGCCCGCCGTCTTCGGCCTCGGCCGCGTCCAGCAGCGCCCGGTAGAGCCGTGGCTGATCCTCGGTGGCGCAATGCAATTCCCAGCCCAGATCGCCGGTGAAGGACACCCGCAGGGCAAGGCACCGGATTCCGGCCACGTCCAGCCAAGCCGAGCGCATGAACGGCATGTCCTCGGTCGCCAGCGACGTATTCGTCAGTTTTTGCAGGGCCTTGCGCGACGAAGGTCCAGCAATGTTAAAGCCGCACCAGGCGTCGGTCATCACCTCGAAACCTGTGCCCTCTGGCAGGGGCACCATGGCCCAGAATCGCTGGTGATAGCGTTCGGCCATGCCCGAGCCGATGACCCAGAATTCCTCGTCTCCCATGCGGGTGACGGTGAAATCCCCCGCGATGCCGCCCCGCACCCCGATCAGGGGCGTCAGGCAGGACCGGCCGACCGCGCGGGGCATGGTGTTGGCAAAGACCGCGTTGAGCCAATCGGCCGCGCCCGGCCCGGTGACCCGATATTTCGCGAAGTTGGAAATATCAATGACACCAAGGGCTTCGCGCAAAATCTTCGCCTCGCGGCCCACGCTGTCGAACCAAGGCTGGCGGATGAACCCGGCGCTGTCGGGCGTGTCCGCATCGAAATAGGCGGGGTGCTCCCAGCCATAGTTCAGGCCGAAGACCGCGCCCATGTCCTTTTGCATCTCGTAGACCGGCCGCACCCGCACGGGACGGCCCGCCGGGCGTTCCTCGCCGGGGAAATGGATGGCGAAACGGTGGGCATACTGATCCTGCACCCGCGCCTTGGCAAAGGCCTTGTCCGCCCATTTGCCGAACCGCGCCACGTCCCAGGCGAACATGTCGTATCGGCTCTCGCCGGTGGTGATCCAGTCGGCGGCCATCAACCCCATGCCCCCCGATTGGCTGAAACCGGGGATGATGCCGTTGCAGCAGAAATAATTGCGCAGGTCGGGATGCGGGCCGAACAGGACATTGGAATCCGGCGACCAGATCATCGGCCCGTTGATGACCCGCTTGATCCCCGCCACGCCCACCGCCGGAACCCGGTCGATGGCGCGCATCATGTTGTCCTCGATCCGCTCCAGGTCGTCGGGAAAGAGGTCATGGGCGAAATCCAGCGGCGTGCCCTCTTCGGCCCAGAACCGCATGTCGCGCTCATAGGCGCCGATCAGCAGACCCTTGGCTTCCTGGCGCAGGTAGTATTCGCCATCGCGATCCGCGACCGAGGGCAGGCGCCGGTCCAGCGCGTCAATCTCGGCCATGGTTTCGGTGACGAAATACTGGTGCTCGGTGGGCTGCAACGGCAACTCGATCCCGGCCAGCGCGGCCACTTCGCGCCCCCACAGCCCCGCGGCGTTCACCACCCAGTCGGCCTGGATGTTGCCCTTCGGTGTCTCGACGATCCAGGTCCCGTCGGGTTGTTGCACCGTGGCCGTGACGGGCGTGAAGCGGTGGATCTCGGCGCCCATCCGCCGCGCCCCCAGCGCATAGGCATTGGTCACGCCCGAAGGGTCCACATTGCCGCCATCGGGTTCGAACATGATGCAGCGGATGCCGTCGAAATCGACCAACGGGTGAAGGCGCTCTGCCTCGTCGCGTCCGACCTCGTGGAAATTCATGCCGTAATACTTGGCCTTGGCCGCCTGAAGGCGCAGCTGGTGTTCGCGCGCCTCGGTCTGGGCAAGGTAGAGCGACCCAGGCTGGAACACGCCGCAGCCCTGCCCCGTTTCGGCCTCCAGGTCCTTGTAAAGCTGCATCGTGTAATGCTGGATGCGGCTGATATTCGTGCTGTCATGCAGCCCGTGAATATTGGCAGCCGCGTGCCAAGTGGACCCGGACGTCAACTCGTCACGCTCCAATAGCACCACGTCGGTCCAGCCGGCCTTGGCCAGGTGATAGAGGATGGAACATCCGATGACGCCGCCTCCGATGATGACGGCCTGGGCATGGGTGCGCATGAGAATTCTCCTTTGCGGGCCACCCTGCTTAGCGCCCGGCACGATTCCTTTGCACTAAGCGACACATCCTGTCGCAACTGGGCTTCCCCGGCCCGACGGCTGACCATAGGCTAAGGCCAAGCTACGGAGGTAACATGAAAACGACAACACAGGTGGTCGTGATCGGCGGCGGGGTCGTCGGGGTTTCGGTCCTGTATCATCTGACCAAGCTGGGCTGGTCCGACGTGATGCTGCTGGAACGCTCGGACTTGACCAGCGGGTCGACCTGGCACGCGGCCGGCGGGTTCCACACGCTGAACGGCGACACCAACATGGCGGCGCTGCAGGGCTACACGATCAAGCTCTACCGCGAATTGGAAGAGATGACCGGGCTGAGCTGTGGCCTGCACCACGTGGGCGGCGTCACCCTGGCCGACAACAAGGACCGCTTTGACATGCTGGTCGCCGAGCGGGCCAAACACCGCTACATGGGGCTTGAAACCGAGATCATCGGGCCGGACGAAATCGCCAGGCTGGCGCCCGTCACCAATGTCGAAGGCATAATCGGCGGGCTTTTCGATCCGCTCGATGGCCACCTGGACCCTTCGGGCACCACGCATGCCTATGCCAAGGCCGCGCGGATGGGCGGGGCTGAGATCGTGCTTCACAACAAGGTCACGGCGCTGGACCAGCGCGCCGATGGCAGCTGGGACGTGACCACCGACAAGGGCGTGATCCATGCCGAGCACGTGGTCAACGCGGCGGGCCTCTGGGCGCGCGAGGTCGCGGCCATGGCAGGCGTCTATGCGCCCCTGCACCCGATGGAACACCAGTACCTGGTGACCGAAGAAATCCCCCAGATAGCCGAGATCATCGACGCGGGCGGCGAGCATCCCCACGTCATGGACCCGGCCGGCGAAAGCTACCTGCGGCAAGAGGGGCGCGGGCTGTGCATCGGGTTCTATGAACAGACCTGCCGCCCCTGGGCGGTCGATGGCACGCCCTGGGAGTTCGGGCACGAATTGCTGCCCGACGATTTCGACAAGATCGGCGACAGCATCGAATTCGCCTATCGACGCTTCCCCGTGCTGAAAACCGCCGGGGTCAAGTCGGTGATCCACGGCCCCTTCACCTTTGCCCCCGATGGCAACCCGCTGGTCGGGCCGGTGCCGGGGATGCGCAATTTCTGGTCGGCCTGCGCGGTCATGGCCGGGTTCAGCCAGGGCGGCGGCGTCGGCCTGACCCTGGCGCAGTGGATGGTCGAGGGTGAACCGGACCGCGACGTGACGGCGATGGACGTGGCCCGGTTCGGCGACTGGATCACGCCGGGCTATACCCGTCCCAAGGTCGTCGAGAACTACCAGCGGCGGTTTTCCGTCAGCTACCCCAACGAGGAACTGCCGGCCGCCCGGCCCCATCGCACCACGCCGATATACGACATCTTCAGCGACCTGGGCGCGGTCTGGGGGCATCAGTTCGGCCTCGAAGTGCCCAACTACTTCGCCCAGGGCGACGAGCCCGATTTCGAAACACCGTCCTTCCGCCGCTCGAACGCCTTCGCGGCCACCGGGCGCGAGGTGCGCGCCGTACGCGAGCGGGTCGGCATCAACGAAGTGCACAACTTCGGAAAGTTCCGCGTCACCGGGCCCGGTGCCCGCGCCTGGCTGGACCGGATCATGGCCGGCCGCATCCCCGCGCCGGGCCGCATTTCCCTGACCCCGATGCTGTCGGAAAAGGGCCGCCTGCTGGGCGATTTCACCGTGTCCTGCCTGGCCGATGACCGCTTTCACCTGACCGCGTCCTACGGGGCGCAGGCGCAGCATTGGCGCTGGTTCAAGGCACATGAAGAAAGCGGCGTAACGGTTGAGAATATCAGCGATAAGGTCAATGGCTTTCAGATCGCCGGTCCCCGGGCGCGCGACCTGCTGGCGGCGTGCACCCGCGACGCCACCGACCTGCGCTTTCTCGACCTGCGGCGCATGACCATCGGTCAGGCGGATTGCCTGGTGCAGCGGGTCAGCTTTACCGGCGACCTGGGCTTCGAGATCTATTGCGACCCGATGGATCAGCGGGCCCTGTGGACAAATCTGTGGGAAGCGGGCGTGCCCATGGGCCTGACCCCCTTCGGCATGCGGGCGATGATGTCGCTGCGGCTGGATCGGTTCTTCGGGTCCTGGATGCGGGAATTCTCGCCCGATTACACCGCCGCGGAAACCGGCATGGATCGGTTCATCAAGTGGGACAAAGACTTCATCGGCAAACCCCTGGCCGAGGCCGAACGCGCCACCCCGCCGGAGCGGACCCTTGCCGTCTTCGAGGTCGACGCCGAGGATGCGGACGTGGTCGCCTACGAGCCGATCTTCATCGACGGCGCGGTGCGCGGCTTCTGCACTTCGGGCGGCTATTCGCACTGGACGGACAGGTCCATCGCCTTCGGACTGATCCCGCGCGACCGGGCCGAGCCAGGCCTGCAGGTCGAAATCGAGATCCTGGGCAGCCTGCGCAAGGCCCGCCTGATCACCGATCCGATCTTCGATGAATCGGGCGACCGGATGCGCGGGTGAATATCGCGATCCTGATACCGGCGGCGGGGGCCTCCTCGCGCATGGGCGGGCGCGACAAACTGCTGGAAGAGGTCGGCGGCGTGCCAGTGTTGCGGCGGCTCGTCGACCTGTGCCTGCCACATGGGTCGGTGCATGTCACCCTGCCCGCGCCGGACCATCCACGGGCCGCCATCCTGCCGGACGCGGCGCGGATCGTCACGGTGCCCGATTGGCGCGCCGGCATGTCCGCCAGCCTGCGTGCCGGGGCCGCCGCCCTGCCCCCCGATCTTGACATCATGGTCCTGCCCGCCGACATGCCCGAGATCACCGGCGACGACATCGCCCGAATGATAGCGGCGCGGGCAGGCGCGCCCGAGGCCCTGATCTGGCAAGCCACGGGCGACGACGGCACGCCCGGCCATCCGGTCCTGTTCGACAAGTCCCTGCGCGGCTCTTTCGCGGCACTGAGTGGCGACGAGGGCGCGCGCGCCATTGTCACGGCCCATCGCGGCCGCCGACACCTTGTTCCCCTGCCCGGCCAGCGCGCTCGGATCGACCTGGACACGCCCGAGGACTGGGCAGCCTGGCGATCTAGAGGCTGAGCAACCCGGCCTCGTGCCGCTTGAGAACCTTGCGCGCCGCGGTCCAGCCGGTCTCGGCGGTCAGCAGTTCCAGTTCCGGGAAAAGCGCCACGATCTCATCTCGCTGGGCCGCGCCGATGCCGTTCAGGGAATAATCACCTGGCTGAAAGCTCTCACTCCAGCCGCCATTGGACAGGATCACCTCGTGGCGATCGAACAGGAGGTGGATATAGCTGATACCGGCCGTCCCGACCCGGTCGACACCGGCATACCCCGTCAGGTGCTTGGCGGCGGCCAGCACCTCGGTCTCGCCGAAATGAAGCGCGGCGCGATCGCCGGTGATCAGCATCCGGTGGTTGGGCGACAGCAGAAGATCACGACTCGGCGTGTCCGGCCCCAGCGCCCCGGCCCGCAGGCGAACCGGACGCCATTCCGGCCGCGCCGCCAGGGCCGCGCGGTCCAGGTCCACGCGGCCGGCCCAGCGGACCTCTTGCAGGCCGTTGTCGCGGGTGCAGACCAGGTCGCCCTCGGCCAACGCCTCGACCGGGCGCTCGCCCCGCGGCGTCGCGATCATGGTGCCCGGCGTGAAACAGGGGACCAGATCGGCCGCAACGCGATCCGCAACAAGGTTGTAGGCCCGGCCCGGATCACCAGAGGCCCAGATCGGCGCCTCGAGCGTGATCGACTGGATCGGCCCGGCTTCGATCTTGGCCTGGTCGGCATTGTCCGAAAATTCGGGCATCAGGTAGGTGTCGCCGTTCTCGGCCTGGCTGACCACGGCCGATATCGACGCGGAGGTGCCGTCGAAATAGGTGATCGTGGCTTGGAAGGCCATGGAGGCATCATGGGTCTGCTGCACGCCGTCGACCTCGAAGGTGTCGTCAGATCGGCTATTGTCCAGGTCATAGGCATTGTTCAGCAGCCCGCCTTCGAAACTGTCCGCCGTCCAGTTCTTGACGTTCTCGGTCGAAGCCAGCGGGTCCGAGGCCGAGCCATAGGTGCCCAGCCAGCTGTTGACGGCGGCCTGGCCGACGAACTGGTCGCCCTCGGCATTGTCGATCAGCGGCAGATTGCCCAGGTACAGGACTTCGAAGGATGTCGGCATGATGCCCCCCGGCAGATGGAATCGGTGCAATGCGGGGCGAATAGCCGATGCGGCCTGCGAAAGAACGGGGAAAACCGGGCGGCACCCCCCCGTTGGGCCACTTTTTGCCAGCGGCCGTCAGCGCAAGGTTGTGCAGCGCGGTCCCCGTCAACGGGAAACGGCGCACCGCCGGCGCGCCGTTTCCACCTCCCCACCCGCGGGGCGAGGCAGCTGCATATCAGCTATTTCACGAGGAGCTTGGCCTCGTGCTTTTTCAGCGCGCGGCGCGCGGCCCGGTAGCCTTCGAGGCCCGGCTTGGTTGCCAGTTCCGGGAACAGTTCGAAGATCTCGTTGCGCTGGCTGTTGCCGATCCCCTTGAGGCTGTAATCGCCCGGCTGAAAGCTCTCGGTCCAGCAGCCATTGGACAGAACGACCTCGTGGCGGTCGAACATGAAGTGGATATAGCTGGTCTGCATCACGTCAAGTTCATGCACGCCGTCGCTGCCCACCAGGTGCTTGGCCGCGGCCAGCACTTCACGCTCTTCGAAATAGAGCTGGGTCAGGTCGCTGGCCACCAGCACGCGGTGATTGGGCGACACGACCATATCGCGTTCCGGCAGGCCGTTGCCCAGCGCGCCGGCCTTGATCAGGATCGGCTTGAAATGGGGGTTCTTGACCAGCTGGGTTCCAGCCATGTCCTTGCGCCCGACCCAGCGGATTTCCTGGATGCCGTTGTCGCGGGTGATGATCCGGTCGCCCTCGCGCAGCTCTTCGACCAGGCGCTCGCCCTTGGGGGTCGCGATCGTGGTGCCCGGCGTGAAACAGGGGATCACGTCCTCGATTTCCGAGAAGGTCATTGTGGACCCGTCCAGGAAATGCACCGTCCCCGCCTCGGGGTCTCCGGGCATGTAGTCGATGTAGTCCACGTTCGACCCGGTCAGGTCCAGCACGTCCCAATCGTCGGACTGGCCATCGCCATCAAGGTCCGGGTCTTCGCCGCCGACCGCGTTGTCGCCGCCATTGCCGCCCAGGAACAGGTCGTCGCCGAGGCCGCCGTAAAGCGAGTCCTCGCCCTGGCCGCCGGTCAGGGTGTCGGCGCCGTCATCGCCATAGAGCTCGTCATCGTCGACGCCGCCGTCCAGCGTGTCATCGCCGGTGCCGCCGAAAAGGGTGTCATCGTCGTCGGCCCCGAAGATCGCGTCATCGCCGGCACCGCCAAACAGCGTGTCGTTGTTGTTGAAGGTGACAAGGTCTTCGCCGATATCGTTGCTGTCCCCGTCGCCATCCAGGTCGTCGGGCAGGTTCAGCGCATCGGCCGGGCCGGGGGTGACGAGGCCGCCATAGATGGTGTCGTTGCCGTCCTGGCCGCGGATTTCGTCATTGCCTTCGGAGCCGATGATCGTGTCATCACCGGTGCCGCCTTCGACATAGTCGTCGTCGATCCCCGCGTCGATCGTGTCATGCCCCGATCCGCCATAGATCTCGTCATCGTCGTCACCGGTGGTGATCGTGTCATTGCCGGCACCGCCGAACACCGTGTCCATGTCGTTTAACGGGTCGGAGTCGGCCGGGTAGACGCCCGGATAGCCCACATCGGGCAGCGGCTGATCGTGACCGGAGGTGTCGATCGTGTCGTTGCCCTCGCCGCCATCGGCGATGTCGTTCCCGTCGCCGCCGATGATCGTGTCGTCGCCGGCCTCGCCGAAAACGGTATCGCTCCCCGAGCCGCTGGTGATGTTGTCGTCGCCCGTGCCGCCGTAGACCTCGTCGTCGCCCTTGCCGGCCAGAACGGTGTCATTGCCGCCATAGGCCTCGATCAGGTCGTCATCAGGGGCGGCGCCGGGCAGGATTGCGTCACCGGCATCCACCATGTCGCCATCCGGATCACCGGTATAGGCCACGTCGATCACGTCATCGCCCGCAGTACCCTCGACGGTGCCATCTGGCGAGGCCGGCGTGTCAAAATCGACATTGTCAAGCGCCCCCGAACCATAGAAAATGACATCCATCCGCGCGACACCGTCCACGCCGTCGAAATCCACGACCTTCTGGCCGTTGTTCGCGGTCTGGTAGATGCAATTGTAGATGACATTTCCATGGTCATCGTAAAGCTTGATGCGGGCGCATTCCTCGATATCGAGGAGCGTGATGGCGTTCATCGTCGACGGCGCGTCGAAATCGAACCGCAGGATGCCGCCGTGGGCCTCATCATCGGGGTCATGACTATCGCCATCCTCCGAGATGATCAGCACGTTATCCAGGTTCGAAGTCGCCAGATCGTGGTCGCCACCGGTAGGATTGTTGGTATCGAAAACCATGGCCGGGCTGTGATCCCCGTTGACCACGCCGCCCACGATCGAGGAGATGGTCACGCCATCCGCCTGGTATTCGTTGTCCACGACCGTCCCGGCGGCCAGCTCGTCGAAAGTCAGCTTCACATTCGTCATCCCACCTTGCTCCCCTTGGCCGCATCACGCGCGCGGCGCCCTGTAATTTCACAACCGCCGATCGATATCTACCGACCGGGCCGGATCCCGGGGGACCGGCACGTCACTGTACCTGTGTCATGACAATGGGTTTCCCCACGTGCAGACATTCAATTTCGCCGAATTTGCCTTCGGCCCGACGCCCCCAGCGCGCCGGATGCCCCCCTGAAGAGCCCCTTCTGTCTACCCTTCGGCGGCGCGCCAAAAAAGAGAAAATTTCTGAGAGTTGTCCACAACCGCCTGATTTTCGGCGCATTTGGTTAACGCAATCTGAGGGAATGATGGCAATCCGCAGCGTATTGTTTCTGGATTGGCAACATGACCTGGACAAAAGGGCAGGCAAAATCGCGGAAAACTCCAAGAAATGCAACCTAGGGGCGACTTCTTGGCTCAATTCGTTAAAGCCGCCCGAAGGGAAAATACCGGCGCAATATTCCCCCCAACTCTCACGACGTCGGGGCGAACCAGTTAACAGATCGCCTACGAAATTGGATCAATTGATGAAATCGGCGGCGTTTTGCCTCGGACAGTGAACACTTCGATTCGGTGCAGGGCATTCATGGCGACAATATGGCGGCGTCGGAGATGCTGCCAGAACTTGAAAAAGAGCGTTCGGGAAATGGTGCCGGTGGAGAGATTCGAACTCTCACGATGTTGCCATCGGGGGATTTTGAATCCCCTGCGTCTACCATTCCGCCACACCGGCCAGCAGGCCGTTCGATAGCCCCCTGACCCGGCAAGGTCAACGGCCAAACGCCGCGCCCGGCATTGACCCCCGCCCGGTTTTCGTGCCCTAAGGCCGCAACCCGACCCGAGCAGCCCGGACCCGCCCATGATCCGCCGCCTATACGACTGGACGATGTCCATGGCCGACCACCCGCGCGCCCTGTGGGTCTTGGCCGCCGTTGCCTTCATCGAAAGCTCGGTCTTCCCGATCCCGCCGGACGTGCTGATGATCCCGATGATCCTGGCCGCGCCGCGCCGGGCCTGGCTGATCGCCACCGTATGCCTGGTGTCCTCGGTGACCGGCGGAATGCTGGGCTATGCGATCGGCGCCTTCGCCTACGAATCCGTCGGCCAGCCGATCCTCGAGGCGCTGGGCAAGTCCGACAGCATGGCGGCCTTCAACCAACGGTTCAACGACGTGGGGTTCTGGGCGGTGCTGATCGCGGGGCTGACCCCCTTCCCCTACAAGGTTATTACGATCATGTCGGGCTGGACCGCCATGCCGCTGGGCACCTTCGTGGTCACCTCGATTCTCGCGCGCGGCCTGCGGTTCTTCATCGTCGCCGCGCTGCTGTGGAAATTCGGCGCGCCGATCCGTGACTTCATCGAACGTCGTCTAGGGCTCATGTTCATCCTGTTCTGCCTCTTGCTTATCGGCGGCTTCTACGTTGTGAGATACCTATGACCAGATCCAGACTGACGCTACTGGCAGCGGGCGGCTCCTTCGTGCTTCTGGCCGGGGCCTTCCTGTTCCAGGCGATGGGCTATCCGCCCTGCGCCCTTTGCCTTTGGCAACGCTGGCCCCACGCGGCGGCGATCGTGATCGGGGCCATCGCGCTGATGATCTGGCGCCCGGCGACGCCGCTTCTGCTGCTGGGCGCACTGGCGGCGGCCACAACGGGCGGCATCGGCATCTTTCATACCGGCGTCGAACGCGGCTGGTGGGAGGGACCGGCCAGTTGTTCGGGGTCCGGCGGCGGGCTGGGCGGCGATTTGCTGTCCACCGACATCACGCCGGTGGTGATGTGCGACGAGGTGGTCTGGTCGCTGTTCGGCCTGTCCATGGCCAGCTACAACGCGGTGATCTCGTTCGGCCTCGCGGCGCTCTGGGTCATGGCCGCACGGCGCTAGCCGCGGCGGGTCGACAGAAGCAGATTGGTTTCCGACCGTGTCACGCCCTCCATCCGGCGGATGCGGAACAGGGTGTTGTCGAGTTCCACCAGCGTGGGCGTCCCGATTTCGGCGATAAGGTCCCAGGTGCCGTTCGTGGAATGCACAGCCTGAACCTCGGGCATGGCGGCCAGGGCGCGCATCACCCGTTCCGTGCCGCGTCCCTCGATCCCCAGCATCATCAGGCCGCGCACGGGGTGCGGCGATACATCGGCCCGGGTCAGCACCGTGAACCCGGCGATTTCACCGCTGTCGCGCAGCTTGTCCAGCCGCGCCCGCACCGTTGCGCGCGTGATCTTAAGGTCATGGGCCAGCTCCGACAGGCTGGCCCGGCCGTCGCGTTGCAGGGCGACGATCAACGATTTGTCCAGTTCGTCCATTCGGCATATCCGTTTTAAACAATGATAACCCGGTTCGTGCAAAATGGCGAGTTCCAACCCGCACCAATTCGGGCGATCACGCGGGTATGGAACAGACGCATTGTATTCTTGTCGGCGCCCCCGTGGACAGTGGCAAACGCCGCGACGGCTGCCTGATGGGTCCGGACGCCTATCGCGTGGCGGGCCTGGCAGAGCAGTTGACCGCCCTTGGCCACAGTGTCGCGGACAGGGGCAACCTCGCCCCCGACACACCGGCCCTGCCCGAGCACCCGCATATCCACGACCTGGCCACCAATGTCGGCTGGACCCGCACCCTCGCGCGCGCCGCGAAAGAGGCCGCGCCCTGGGGCCTGCCGATCTTCCTGGGCGGCGATCATGCGCTGTCGCTGGGATCGGTCGCGGGCATGGCCGAACATGCCGCCGCGCAAGGCCATCCCCTCTTCGTGCTGTGGCTGGATGCCCATTCCGATTTCAACACGCCGCAATCGACCGAGACCGGCAACCTGCACGGCACGCCCATGGCCTATGTGACCGGGCAGCCGGGCTTCGACGCCTTTCCGCCGCTGGCCGCGCCCATCCCCACCGAGCGGGTCGCCATGATCGGGCTGCGCTCGGTCGATCCGGCGGAACGGGCGGTGCTGGCCGAAACCGACATCGCGCTGACCGATATGCGCGCCATCGACGAACACGGCATCGCGCGGCCGCTGGCAGCCTTCCTCGACAAGGTGCGCGCCGCCGATGGCCTGTTGCATGTCTCGCTGGACGTGGATTTCCTCGACCCCGGCATCGCGCCGGCCGTGGGCACCACTGTGCCCGGCGGCGCCACCTATCGCGAGGCGCATCTTGTCATGGAGATGCTCCATGACAGCGGCTGCCTGGCCTCTCTCGACCTGGTGGAACTCAACCCGTTCCTCGATGAGCGCGGCCGCACGGCCAGCGTCATGGTGGACCTCACCGCGTCCCTGATGGGGCGCCGCATCTTCGACCGCCCGACACGGAGCTTCGCATGACCCAGCCCTCTGACAAGGCCCTTGTCCCTTTCGTCTCCGTCGAGAACATGATGCGGCTTGTCCACGAGACCGGCCTCGACGAGATGCTGCGCCGTCTGGCCGACGCGATCGAAGTGGATTTCTTGCGCTGGGAAAACTTCGACAAAACGCCGCGCGTGGCGTCCCACAGCCCCGTGGGCGTGATCGAGCTGATGCCCACCTCGGATGGCGAGCTTTACGGGTTCAAATACGTCAACGGCCACCCCAAGAACACGCGCGAGGGGCTTCAGACCGTCACCGCCTTCGGCCTATTGGCCTCGGTCGAGACCGGCTACCCGGTGCTTCTGACGGAAATGACCCTGCTGACGGCGCTGCGCACGGCGGCCATGTCGGCCCTGGCTGCAAGGCACCTGGCCCCAAAGGGGGCGACGACGATGGCGATGATCGGCAACGGCGCGCAATCGGAATTCCAGTGTCGCGCCTTCCAGGCGATCTGCGGCATCGACACCGTGCGTCTCTGGGACAAGGACCCGGCCGCGACCGAGAAATGCGTCCGCAACCTTGCCGGCAGCGGCCTGACCATCGTGCCCTGCGCCAGCGCCGAAGAGGCGATCGAGGGCGCGCAGATCCTGACCACCTGCACCGCCGACAAGCAATATGCCACGATCCTGTCCGACAACATGGTCGGCCCGGGCGTGCATATCAACGCGATCGGCGGCGACTGCCCGGGCAAGACGGAACTGGCGGCCGGCATCCTCAACCGCTCGTCGATCTTTGTGGAATACCCGCCCCAGACCCGTGTCGAGGGCGAGATCCAGCAGATGCCCGAGGACCATCCCGTGACCGAGCTGTGGCAGGTCTTCGCGGGCAAGACGGCGGGCCGGACGGAGGCTGCGCAGATCACGCTGTTCGACAGTGTCGGCTTCGCGATCGAGGATTTCTCGGCACTCAAGGTCATCCGCGAGGTGATCCGCGACAGCGACCATTACCAACTGCTCGACCTGCTGGCCGACCCGGACGACCCGCGTGACCTCTACGGCATGCTGAACCGGGCCAAAAGGCCCTAGTGATAGGTCAGCTCGCCCATAACGTTGCGCCATTCACCGGACGAGATCAGCTTGCGATGGGTAAAGCGGACCGAATGCAACTGCCCCTCGATCTCGTCGCGCCAGAAGTCGATGAACCCCATCAGCCGGTCATGGTCCGGCGCCTGGTCATACTCCTGCCAGATGAAGGTATTGAGCACGCTGGGATAGTCCGGCATGCGATAGAAGAATTCAGCCGTGGTCAGCCCGTAGCCGCGCAACAGCAGGTCCGTTTCCCGTGTCATCTTCTGCTCCGATCCTGTCATGCCGACAATCTGACGGCGAAACCGATTGACCTGTCAATGAAAACAACCTGTTGGCAGGCATACACCATGGCTGACAGGACATCTGCCGCGGCCCCATTGCACCCCATCCCTCGGGGGTGATATACACGTGTCAACAATATCTAGACGTGCCGAGTCCCGCGTCGGCACCAACAGGCGGACAGCATGAGCGACACCCCGGAAACCCCTGACAACGAAGACGAAAATCGCCCCGAACGGCCGGTCTACGATGGGCCCTCCATCTCGATCTCTGACGAGATGAAGACCTCATATCTCGACTACGCCATGAGCGTGATCGTCTCCCGCGCGATCCCGGACCTGCGCGACGGACTCAAGCCGGTGCATCGGCGCATCCTGTACGCGATGCACGAGGCCGGCAATACCCATGACAAGCCCTATCGCAAATCCGCCCGCGCCGTGGGTGACGTGATGGGGACCTATCACCCCCATGGCGACAGCGCGATCTACGACGCGTTGGTGCGCATGGCACAGCCGTTCTCGATGTCGCTACCGCTTTTGGATGGCCAGGGCAATTTCGGCTCGATGGACGGGGACAACCCGGCCGCCATGCGCTATACCGAGGTGCGCATGGACAAGCCCGCCGCGGCGCTTCTGTCGGATATCGACAAGGACACGGTGGATTTCCAGGACAACTATGACGGCCGCGACCGCGAACCAACGGTCCTGCCCGCGCGCTTCCCCAACATGCTGGTCAACGGCGCGGGCGGCATCGCCGTTGGTATGGCCACCAATATCCCGCCGCACAATCTTGGCGAGGTGTGCGATGCCACGCTGGCGCTGATCGACAACCCGGACCTGTCCAGCGAAGACCTGATCGAGTACGTGCCCGGCCCCGATTTCCCCACCGGCGGCATCATGTTGGGCCGGTCCGGCGCGAGAAAGGCCTACCTGGAAAGCCGCGGCTCGGTCGTGGTGCGGGCCAAGACCGAGGTCGAGGAACTGCGCAAGGATCGCTGGGCCATCGTCATCACCGAAATCCCCTACCAGGTGAACAAGGCGACGATGATCGACCGCATCGCCGAGGCCGCCCGCGACAAGAAGATCGACGGTATCGCCCATGTGCAGGACGAAAGCGACCGGTCGGGCGTGCGTGTGGTGGTCGAGTTGAAACGCGACGCCACGGCCGAGGTCGTGCTGAACCAGCTTTACCGCTTCACGCCGATGCAGACCTCGTTCGGGTGCAACATGCTGGCGCTGAACGGCGGTCGGCCCGAAACGCTGACGCTGCGAAATTTCCTGAGCTATTTCATTGACTTCCGAGAGGACGTTGTCGCGCGCCGCACGGCCTACCTTTTGCGCAAGGCGCGCGAACGCAGCCATGTGCTGTGCGGCCTGGCCGTCGCCGTCAGCAATGTGGACGAGGTGGTCGCCACGATCCGATCTTCGGCCGACGCGCCAGAGGCACGCCGCCGCCTGATGGAACGCCGCTGGCCGGCCGGGGACATCGTCGAATACCTGCGCCTGATCGACGACCCGCTGCACCCCGTGAACGAGGACGGCACCTACAACCTGTCCGAAACGCAGGCCCGCGCGATCCTTGACCTGCGCCTGCAGCGCCTGACGCAGATCGGCGTCAAGGAAGTCACCGACGAGCTTGAAGATCTGGCCGGCAAGATCAAGGAATACCTGGAAATCCTGGGCAGCCGCGAACGGATCATGGGGATCATCGCCGACGAGCTGCGCGAGGTGAAGGACCAGTTCGCCGTGCCGCGCCGCACACATATCGTCGACTGGTCGGGCGACATGGACGACGAGGACCTGATCGAGCGCGAGGACATGGTCGTGACCGTCACCGAGGGCGGCTATATCAAGCGCACCGCCCTGGCCGATTTCCGGGCCCAGAAACGCGGCGGCAAGGGCCTGTCGGGCGGCGGGCTGAAAGAGGATGACGTCGTCACAACGCTTTTCGTGGCCAATACCCACACGCAATTGCTGTTTTTCACCACCGATGGGATGGTCTACAAGCTCAAGACCTGGCGCCTGCCGCAGGGTAGCCGCACCTCCAAGGGCAAGGCCATCGTCAACATCCTGCCGATTCCGTCCGGGGTCTCGATCGCCGCGATCATGCCGGTAGACCGGGATGAAAAGGACTGGGACGACCTGCAGATCGTATTCGCCACCAGCGCAGGCGACGTGCGTCGCAACCGGCTGTCGGACTTCACCAATGTGAAATCAAACGGCAAGATCGCCATGAAATTGCCTGAAGACGGGTCGGTAAGCCTCGTGAATGCAAGGATTTGTTCCGAGGATGACGACGTGATGCTGACCACGAATGCGGGCCGGGCGATCCGCTTCCCGACCACCGCTGTGCGGGTCTTCGCGGGCCGCAATTCCACCGGCGTGCGCGGCATCAAGCTGTCGGGATCCGACCGCGTGGTTTCCATGTCCGTGATCCGCCATTTCGAGGCCGAGGCCGAGGAACGGGCGGCCTATCTCAAGATGCGCCGCGCCATGGCCGGGCTGACCGACGAGCCCGAGACCGAGGACGATGCGGCACCGGCCGGTGAGCTCCGCCCTGACCGCTATGCCGAGATGTCGGCCGCCGAGAACCTGATCCTGACCATTACCGCCGGCGGATTGGGCAAGCTGTCCTCGTCGCATGACTACCCGGTACGCGGGCGCGGCGGCATGGGCGTCGCGGCCATGGACAGGGCAATGCGCGGCGGCGAGATCGTCGCCTCTTTCCCTGTTGAGATGGATGACCAGATCATGCTGGCTACCTCCAAGGGGCAGTCGATCCGCGTGCCGGTCGATGGGATTTCCTTCCGGTCGCGCGGCGCCGGGGGCGTCAAGGTCTTCAACACCGGCAAGGGCGAGGAAGTCGTCAGCGTGGCCTGGATTGCCGACCAGGGCGAAGACGAGTCCGAGGAATAACCACACCTCGGGGTTTCCTCGGGGCACCAAGCGCATTATCTGGTCCGTCATGACACAGACACTTCATATCGTCGGCGGCGGCATGGCCGGGTCCGAGGCCGCCTGGCAGGCCGCCAATGCCGGCGCCCGTGTCGTGATACACGAAATGCGCCCCAAGGTCGAAACCTTCGCCCATCGCACCGGTAACCTGGCCGAGATGGTCTGTTCCAACTCGTTCCGGTCGGATGATGACGATCAGAACGCAGTTGGCCTGCTGCACTGGGAAATGCGCCAGGCTGGCGGGATCATCATGGCCACGGCGGATGCGCACAAGCTGCCCGCCGGCGGCGCGCTGGCCGTGGACCGCGACCCCTTTGCCGAGGCCGTCACCGCCAAGCTGACCGCACATCCCAATATCAGCGTCTCGTACGAGGAGATCGACAGCCTGCCCGATGATGGCCACTGGATCATCGCGACCGGGCCGCTGACCTCGGGCAAGCTGGCCGAGGCGATCCGGGCCGAGACCGGTGCCGAGGCATTGGCCTTTTTCGACGCCATCGCCCCCATCGTCTATTCCGAGACAATCGACATGGGGCAGGCCTGGGAACAGTCGCGCTATGACAAGGGCGAAACCGAGCAAGAACAGAAGGCCTATATCAACTGCCCGATGACCAAGGCCCAGTACGATGCCTTCATCGACGCGCTTCTGGCCGCCGACAAGGCCGAGTTCAAGGAAGGTGAAACCGCCGGGTATTTCGACGGCTGCCTGCCCATCGAGGTCATGGCGGAACGCGGCCGCGAGACACTGCGCCATGGCCCGATGAAGCCCATCGGCCTGACCAACCCGCATGACCCGTCGCAAAAACCTCATGCAGTGGTTCAGCTAAGGCGTGATAACGCTCTGGGAACGCTATATAATATCGTCGGCTTCCAGACCAAGATGAAATACGGAGCACAAACGGAGGTGTTCCGCATGATCCCCGGCTTGCAGGATGCGAAATTCGCCCGGCTTGGCGGCATTCACCGTAACACCTTCCTGAATTCGCCGACGCTTCTGGATGAGCAGATGCGCCTGAGATCCCGGCCGAATATCCGGTTCGCCGGGCAGATCACCGGGGTCGAGGGCTATGTCGAAAGCGCGGCGATGGGCCTTTTGGCCGGGCGCCTGGCTGTGGCCGGGATGACCGGCACCGCCCTGCCGCCGGTGCCCCATACCACCGCCATGGGCGCGCTTGTCACGCATATCACCGGCGGGGCCGAGGCCAAGACGTTCCAACCGATGAATGTCAATTTCGGCCTGTTCCCCCCGGTCGAGGGGCTCAAGGGCGGGCGCCGGGGCCGCAAGGACCGTTACAAGGCCTATACCGACCGGGCCAAGGCCGATTGGACCGCCTGGCTGGCCGCCGGCGCACTGGACGCCGCCTGACCCCACCGCTAGCCTGCGGGGCATGACCAGGAAAACACCGATCAAGCCACAGCTCTGGACCCCGCGTCCGGTCTCGGAAACCATCGCTGTCTACCGCGACTGGGCCGGCGATTACGATGCCGACCTGGCCACGCGCGGTTATCACACGCCCGCTCGCCTGGTCGAGGGATTGGCCGCCCATGTAGCCCCTGAAACCACGGTCCTGGATTTCGGCTGCGGCACGGGGTTGTCCGGGACGGCGCTTCTGCGACGGGGCTTCACCCACCTGCACGGCACCGACGTGACGCCCGAAATGGTCGAACTGGCCCGCGCCAAGGTAATCTACGAAGAGCTTTGGGTCAGCGAGCCCGGCGCGCCGATGCCGCGCGCCTATGACGCCATGGTGGCCGTGGGCGTCGTCAGCCTTGGCGCCGCACCGCCTGAAACCCTGTCGCTTCTGGTCGACGGGCTTTCCCCCGGCGGGATCCTGGCGCTATCTTTCAACGACCCGACCCTCGAGGATGGCAGCTATGACGCGGTTCTGGACCGCCACCTGGACCGGGGCGAGGTGGCGCTTCTGTCCCGCGATCATGGCCCGCATCTGGACGATGTGGGCATGGGATCGGATGTGATCGTTCTGCGCCGCGCATGATCACCCGCTTCGCGCCCTCGCCCACCGGGCGGCTGCACCTGGGCCATGCCTATTCGGCGCTGAAAGTATGGCAGGTTGCGTGTGACCTGGACGGCACCGCCCTGTTGCGGATCGAGGATACCGACAGCACTCGCTGCCGCGCCGAGTTCGAGACGGCGATCTACGAGGACCTGCACTGGCTGGGGCTGGACTGGCCCGAACCGGTGCGGCGGCAATCTGACCATCTGGCCAACTATGCCCGTGCGCTCGACCAGCTAGCGAAGGATGGCCTGCTCTATCCCTGTTCCTGCAGCCGCTCGGCGATCAAGGCCGCCGGGGCGCGGCCCGGCTGGGACGGGCTGGTCTATCCCGGCACCTGCCGCCACAGGCCCTTGGCGGATGCACGTCCCGGCGATGCGCTGCGCCTGGACTTGGCCGGGGCGCTGGACCGGGCCGCCCCCCTGCCCGACTTTACCGAAACAGGCCCGCTGCACGCGGGCACGCACCGGCCCGACCCGGACCAGTTGATCGGGTTGATCGGCGACCCTGTCCTGCGCCGCAAGGCAAGCGGCGATCCGGCCTATCACCTGGCCTGCCCGTTAGACGACGCGGCCCAGGGGATCACCCACGTGGTGCGCGGTGCGGACCTGTGGCATTCCACCTTTCTGCACGTGGTATTGCAAAGCTTGATGGGTTGGCCGGTACCCGTCTATCACCATCACGATCTCGTCCTGGACGGCGATGGCAGGCGCCTCGCCAAGATCGACGCGTCCAAAGCCCTGGCCGTCTACCGGGCCGAGGGCGCAACCCCGTCCGACATCCGCGCCATGGTCGGGCTTTAGTCCGCCACCGGCTGCATCAATTCCACTTCGTCGCCATTGATCACCGAGGTATAGAAACAGGACCGCCGGTTGGTATGGCAGGCCGGTCCGGTTTGGCGGACCACCGCCAGAAGGCAATCGCGGTCACAATCGACACGCAGGTCCACCAGGTCCTGCACATGGCCGCTGCTTTCACCCTTGACCCAGAGGGCCTGGCGCGAGCGCGACCAATAGGTGACGCGGCCGGTTTCAAGGGTTCGCGCCACCGCCTCGGCATTCATCCAGGCCATCATCAACACCGCGCCGTCATCGACATCCTGCGCGATGCAGGGGATTAACCCGTCAGAGGTATAGGTCAATGTCGCGGGATCGAAGGCCATGGCATTTTTCCTTTGGCATCATGGGACACGGGGCCTATCTATGGGCCAAGACAGCCGAAGGCGAAACCCATGAGCGACGAAACCGACCTGATCAAGCTCTACTCAACCCGGATTCTCGGGCTGGCGGCGGATATGCCCCGGCTGGGCCGCCTCGATCACCCCGACGGATCGGGCAAGGTGCGTTCGCCGCTATGCGGGTCGACCGTGACCGTGGACCTGGCCGTCGAGGAGGGCCGGATCACCGATTACGCGCAGGATGTGAAGGCCTGCGCCCTGGGCCAGGCCTCGGCCGCCGTGGTGGGCGGCAATATCATTGGTTGCACCGAGCCGCAGGTGCAGACCGCCCGCGACCAGTTGCACGCGATGCTCAAGCAGGACGGCCCGGTGCCCGACGCCCCCTTCGACGGGCTGGAGGTGCTGCAGCCGGCGCGGGATTACAAGAACCGCCACGCCTCGATCCTGCTGGCGCTGGATGCCACGCTCGAGGCCTTCAAACAGGCCCGCAAGGCCGATTGCGCCTGACCCGCCGCGCACTTTTCCAACCATTCACGGCCAAAGAAAAAGCCGCCGCTCTTCGGGACAGGTGAAGAGCGGCGGCAGATATGCGCCCCCTGGTCCGGCCGCGATCGGGAGAGGCAGGTCCCGGACGGTTTGGCGGCGGATGGCAGATCCGCCTTGGACAGGCAGTGTCTTGGTCGTCAGTGCATCGAAGGTGGGACAGGCGATGCAGAACGTCCGGACCGGGGCGCGAGGTAGATCACAAGAAGGACGGCAGGTGCAGGGAACCGACAAGAATGACCATCAGCGCCGCCGCCCCAAAGGCATCGGCGACCAGGGTATCGCGCGACCGGGTAATCGCTTGCTTGATGTCCTTGGCCATTGTCCTGCTCCTCTGTCTTGCTGTTCTCTTGTTGCCTCTTTGTTCTCATTAACCAAAGCTTAATGCAAGAACTTTTTAAGAACATTCGTGAACAAAGTGAACGCGTCGCGCCTAACCCACTGAAATTAAACGGATCGCGCGATCCTGCTCCATCAGCCAAAGCAGGACCCGCGCGGCCTTCCCCCGCCCGCCCGTCAGGTCCGGGTCATCGGCCAGCAGTTTGCGGGCATCCTGCTGGGCCAGCGCCATCAGTGCCGATTGTCGTTCGATATCGGCGATGCGGAACCGTGGCAGGCCCGATTGCGCGGTGCCGATCACGTCGCCCGCCCCGCGCATGGCCAGGTCCTCCTCGGAAATGCGGAACCCGTCCTCGGTTTCGCGCAGGATCTCCAGCCGGCGGCGGCCGGTTTCAGACAGGGGCGGCTGATACATCAGCAGGCAGGTCGATTGCGCCGATCCCCGCCCCACCCGGCCGCGCAGCTGGTGCAGTTGCGCCAGCCCGAAACTCTCGGCCCGCTCGATCACCATGATCGAGGCATTGGGCACGTTCACGCCGACCTCGATCACCGTGGTGGCGACCAGCACGCTGGTATCCCCGGCCACGAAGCGGGCCATGGCCGCGTCCTTGTCCCTGGGTTCCATCCGGCCATGCACCAGCCCGACCACGTCATCGCCAAGCGCGGCGCGCAGGCGCTTGAACCGGTCCTCGGCGGCGGTCAACTCGCTGACCTCGGATTCCTCGACCAGCGGACAGACCCAGTAGGCCTGCCGCCCCTCGGCCACGGCCTTGCGCAGATGGTCCACCACCTCGTCCATGCGGCCGGTACTGACCACGCTGGTCGTCACCGGGGACCGGCCCGGCGGCTTTTCATCCAGCACCGACACATCCATGTCGCCATATTGCGCCAGCGCCAGGCTGCGGGGAATCGGCGTTGCCGTCATCACCAGCACGTCCACCGCCCGGCCCTTGGCGCCCAGCTGCATGCGCTGAGATACGCCGAACCGGTGCTGTTCATCGACGATGGCCAGCCGCAGGTCGTGAAATGCCACATCCTGCTGGAACACCGCGTGAGTGCCCACCAATATGCCGATGTCACCGTCGGCCAACGCGGCCAGTTTCGCCCGCCGCTCGGCGCCCTTGTCGCGGCCGGTCAGCAGGTCAAGCCGCACGCCCGCGGCGGCGGCCAGCGGCGCGAGCCCGTCCATGTGCTGCCGCGCAAGGATTTCCGTGGGCGCCATCATGACCCCCTGTCCGCCGGCCTCGACCGCGTTGAGCAGGGCCAAGAGCGCCACCAATGTCTTGCCGGCGCCCACATCGCCCTGCAACAGCCGGTTCATGCGCTTGGACGCGGCCATGTCGGCAAGGATCTCCTCCACCGCGCGGGTCTGGGCGCCGGTCGGCCTGTAGGGCAGATCGGCCAGCACCTTCTTTCGCAGGCGGCCGTCGCCCTGTGTCACCTGTCCCTTGCCGCGCCGCTGTTTCGCCCGGGCCAGCGCCAGGGTCAGCTGATGGGCCAAGAGCTCATCATAGGCCAGGCGCTGACGGGCGGGCGACTTGGGCGCCAGTTCCGCCGAAGACAGCGGCGCATGGGCGGTTTCGAGCGCCGCGTTCCAGTCAGGCCAGCCCTCGCGGGCGCGAAGCGCCGGGTCGATCCATTCGGGCAGGTCCGGGGCCAGGGCCAGCGCCGACCGGGTCGCCTTGAACATCACCTTTTGCGTCACCGACCCGGTCAGCGGATAGACCGGTTCAAAGGGCGGAATCTGCTCGGCCTCGTCCGGGCGCAGGATATGATCGGGATGCACCATCTGGGCGATCCCGTCGAAATGTTCCACCTTACCGGAAATCACCCGCCGCTGGCCGCTGGGCAGGATGCGCCGCAGGTAATCGCCGCGCGCATGGAAGAAGACAAGCTGGAAACTGGTCTGGGCGTCGCTGACCGTCACACGGTAGGGCCGGCCGCGCTGGCTGGGTGGGCGATGCTCGCCCACCACCACCTCGACGGTGCAATGCGCCGGCGGGACCAAGTCGCGCACGCTGGCCCGGCGCGAGCGGTCGACGCCGCTATAGGGAAGCGTGAACAGCATGTCGCGGGGCTTCTCAATGCCGCCGGCGTCCAATTGCTGCGCGGATTTCGGGCCGACGCCGTCCAGCGTGGTCAGGTCCGCGAAAAGCGGAAACAGGATTTCCGGCCGCCCGGTCATGCGTCCCCGATAAGGGTCAACCAGCCATCCTCGTCGATGGTCTCGATGTCCAGTTCGGCGGCTTTCTTCGCCTTGGACCCGGCCCCGGGGCCCGCCACAAGAAGATCGGTCTTGGCACTGACCGACCCCGCCACCTTGGCCCCCAGCGCCTCGGCGCGGGCCTTGGCCTCGGCCCGGGTCATCTTTTCCAGGCTGCCGGTGAAGACCACCGTCTTGCCGGCAACGGGGCTGTCCGTGGCGCGGGATTCGGGCGGCTCGATCTCGGTCAGTTCCGCCACCAGCCGGTCAATGGCGGCTCGTTCATGGTCATTGGCGAAGGCATCGGACAGGGACAGCGCCATGACCGGGCCGATGCCGTCGGCGTTGATCAGGTCCGCCCAGGCCTCGGCCGCCCGGGGCGGAATGTCGGCCTCGGCCAGCGCGGCGTTGCGCGCGTCCGAGACACGGGCCCGCCGGCCTTCGTCCTGCGCCACCTGGCGCTCGGCCTCGGCCGCTTCATCGGCAGCGCGGTGGGCCAGCGCGGCGGGCCGCGCGGCGTCCAGGGCCGTCGTTATCGCCGCCCAGCCCCCGTAATGGCGCGCCAGGTCCTCGGCCGCCACCTCGCCCACATGCCGGATACCCAGCCCGAACATGAGCCGCGCCATCGGAATTATTCTTTTTTCATCAATGGCCTGAAAGAGGTTCTTCGCGCTTGTCTCGCCCCAGCCATCGCGGTTGGCCAGCTTGCTCAGGTTCTCCGCGTCGCGCGCCCTGAGCGTGAAGATATCCGCCGGTTCGGTCACCGGAAGGTGGTCGTCATGGTAGAACGCCTCGACCTGCTTGGCGCCCAGCCCTTCGATGTCCATCGCCCCGCGCGAGACGAAATGTTTCAGCTTTTCAACGGCCTGCGCCGGGCAGATGAGGCCCCCGGTGCAGCGCCGCACCGCGTCGCCCTCTTCGCGGATCGCGGGCGAGCCGCATTCGGGGCACGTGTCGGGGAACCGGTAGGGCTCGGCCTCCTCTGGCCGCTTCGACAGGTCCACATCCGCCACTTTCGGGATCACGTCCCCGGCGCGGTAGACCTGCACCCAATCGCCCACGCGGATATCCTTGCCGCCCCGGATTTCCTCGCCCTTGGCGCCCCGCCCGGCGATGTAATCCTCGTTGTGCAGCGTTGCGTTCGACACGACGACCCCGCCCACCGTCACCGGGTGAAGCCGCGCCACCGGCGACAGCGCCCCCGTGCGACCGACCTGGATGTCGATCCCGTCCAGCCGGGTCCAGGCCAGTTCGGCGGGAAACTTGTGCGCGATGGCCCAACGCGGCGTGGTCGAGCGGAAGCCAAGGCGCTGTTGCAGGGCCAGGTCGTCGACCTTGTAGACCACCCCGTCGATATCATAGCCCAGGGTGGCGCGCTGGTCCTCGATCCGGCGGTAATGGGCGATCATCTCGTCCACGGATCGACACAGCCGGGTCAGCGGATTGACGGCGAAGCCAAGTGCGCCAAGGCGGTCGATGGCCTGCATCTGGGTGTCGGCCAGCGGCGCCGATACCTCGCCCCACGCATAGGCGAAAAAGCGTAACGGCCGGGCCTTGGTGATGGCCGCGTCCAGTTGCCGGAGCGACCCCGCCGCGGCATTGCGCGGATTGGCGAAGGTCTTTTGCCCCCTGTCCGTCTGCCGTGCATTCAGCGCCTCGAAATCCGCGTGGGACATGTAGACCTCGCCGCGCACCTCCAGCACCTCGGGCGCGTCGGTCAGCCGCGTCGGGATCTCATCGATGGTGCGGGCATTGGCGGTGACGTTCTCGCCGGTTACGCCATCGCCCCGGGTCGCGGCATGGACAAGTCGGCCAGCCTCGTAGCGCAGCGACAGGCTGAGCCCGTCGATCTTGGGTTCGGCGGTGTAGGCCAGCGGCGCATCGGCCTTCAGGTTCAGGTAGCTGCGAATCGACCGGTCGAAATCCACGACATCCTCGGCCTCGAAGGCATTGGACAGCGACAGCATGCGTACGGCGTGGCGGATCTTGCCGAAGGCCTCGACCGGGTCGGCGCCGACCTGGTCCGACGGGCTGTCGGCGCGCTTGAGATGGGGAAAGCGCGCCTCGATCGCGGCGTTGCGCTGCTTGAACGCATCGTAGTCCGCGTCGCTCATCTCGGGGGCGTCGTCGCCGTGATAGGCGGTGTTGGCCCGGGCCAGGATATCGGCCAGCCGGCCAAGCTCGTCCCGCGCCTGATCCTCGGTCAAGGCCTCTACCGCCACGCGCTCGTTCACCCTGTCGCCCCCTGTTTCTGTGCCCAGCCAGTGTTATGCGGCTGCCCGCGGGTCGTCCAGCCCAACAAGCGTGCGGCCCGGCCACCCCAGGGAGGTGACCGGGCCGCGAGAGAGACCGCGAGGAAGGAGGGTATCCGTGAATGGGGCCCCGGGGTCGGATCAGGCGCCGACGGCGAGCCGTTCGGCATCCTGGTTCTGTTCGGGGTCGCGCAGCACATAGCCGCGGCCCCAGACCGTTTCGATATAGCTGTCGCCGCCTGTCGCCTCGGACAGCTTCTTGCGCAACTTGCAGATGAAAACGTCGATGATCTTGAGCTCCGGTTCGTCCATGCCGCCATAGAGATGGTTGAGGAACATTTCCTTGGTCAGCGTCGTGCCCTTGCGCAGGGACAGAAGCTCCAGCATCTGGTATTCCTTGCCGGTCAGGTGAACGGGCTGGCCGGCGACCTCGACCGTCTTGGCATCCAGGTTCACCGAGACATTGCCGGTGCGGATGATCGACTGGGCATGGCCCTTGGAACGGCGGATGATCGCGTGGATGCGCGCGATCAGTTCCTCGCGCTGAAAGGGCTTGGTCAGGTAGTCGTCGGCGCCGAAGCCGAAGCCCTTTAGCTTGGCCTCGGTCCCGTCATCGCCCGACAGGATCAGGATCGGCGTTTCCACCCGGGCCAGGCGCAGCTGGCGCAGCACGTCGTGGCCCGACATGTCCGGCAACCCGATATCGAGGACGATCAGGTCGTAATCATAGAGCTTGGCCAGGTCGATGCCCTCTTCGCCTAGGTCGGTCGTATAGACATTGAGGTTGGCATGGCCCAGCATCAACTCGATGCTCTTGGCGGTGGTCGGGTCATCCTCGACAAGCAAGACACGCATGGCTGTTCTCCGTTCGTTCAGGCGTTAACCAACCCTAGGATGAAGAAGGTTAACTACACGTTACCGCACGGTTGTCAGTTTACGAATCTACTTAAGGTTGTCTATACTTTTGAAGTGCGGTGGCTTTCAGAGCCGCTTCCCCATGTCTGAGCACGGCCGATTCCCACTCGGTCAATTCTTCTTCGGACAGGCCATAGGTCGTTTTCGCAGTCTCCCGCGAGATCAGACCGCCAGCCACCGCACGCACCACCGCCGCCTTGCGCGACGCCACCCAGCGCCGCGTGTTCGCGTCGGGGAGGTCCGCGCGGGTCATCACCGTGCCATCGGGCAAGGTGACCGAGCGCGGCCCGTCGATCTTTCGCAAATACATGTCCTCACCCCTTCTCGTGATTGAACATGTTTCTGATTGCGGTGTTTTCGGCTAAGGACAGGTAAAGCGGCCCCTTGAGAGTATCTTGCATTTTCCTATATTGCGCCGGACCGCTGCAAAGGTTTGATCCATGTCCCTCGACACCGCGCTCAATTCGCTTGGCCTGCCCAAGGCCCCGGCCGACACCCGTGTCGTCGTCGCCATGTCCGGCGGCGTCGATTCTTCGGTCGTGGCCGCGATGCTGGCCGAAGAGGGGTATGACGTGGTCGGCGTGACCCTTCAGCTCTACGATCACGGCGCGGCGCTGGCCAAGAAGGGCGCCTGCTGCGCCGGCCGCGACATCCACGATGCCCGCCGCGTGGCCGAGGAAATGGGCTTTCCCCATTACGTGCTGGACTACGAGAACATTTTCCAGGAGGCGGTGATCGACGAATTCGCCGACAGCTACCTGGGCGGCGCGACCCCGGTGCCCTGCATCCGCTGCAATGAACGGGTGAAATTCAAGGACCTTCTGGAAACCGCCCGCGACCTCGAAGCCGATTGCATGGCCACGGGTCACTACATCCAGCGCAAGATGGGATCAGACGGGGCCGAGCTGCATTGTGCTGCCGATGCGAACCGCGACCAGTCCTATTTCCTGTTCTCAACGACACAGGAGCAGCTGGATTACCTGCGCTTTCCGCTGGGCCACCTGGTCAGCAAGGACGAAACCCGCAAGCTGGCGGCCAAATACGGGCTGGGCGTGGCCGACAAGCCCGACAGCCAGGACATCTGCTTCGTGCCCAACGGCGATTATGCCAGCGTCATCGAAAAGCTGCGCCCCGGCGCGGCGGAACCGGGCGAGATCGTCGACCCCGATGGCAACGTGCTGGGCACCCACAAGGGGGTCATCCATTACACGATCGGCCAGCGCCGGGGCCTTGGCATCGGCGGGCTGGCCGACCCGCTTTACGTGGTAAAGCTGGACGTCGACAATCGCCGCGTCATCGTCGGCCCCAAAGACATGCTGGCGACCCGCACCGT
Organism: Alphaproteobacteria bacterium; assembly: GCA_009908505.1. Classification (GTDB taxonomy): domain Bacteria; phylum Pseudomonadota; class Alphaproteobacteria; order Rhodobacterales; family Rhodobacteraceae; genus Salibaculum. The sequence goes on from JAAAPD010000025.1 coordinate 35,735, forward strand.
GCCGGTGCGCGAGATCAACTGGCTGGGCGATGGCGGCTTCACCGACCTGGCCAAGCGCGAGATCGCAGTCAAGGTCCGCTCCACCCGCCCGCCTGCCCCGGCGATCCTGCGCCCCCTGTCAGACACCGAGGCCGAGGTCGAATTGCTGACCCCGGAACAGGGCGTCAGCCCGGGCCAGGCCTGCGTCTTCTATGACACGGGCAGCACCCGCATCCTAGGCGGCGGCTGGATCTGGAAGGGCGGCTAGGGGGACAGGCCCTGAGCGATTTTGCATGGTGGATCAAGGTCGGCTTTGCGCAGATAGCGGAGTTTGCAAAATTTGGGCGATTTCCCGATAGCGGCCTTTCGTGTAACACGCGGCGAATGCCGGGTGAGAGCCCAAGGTGCTCATTCGTCGGAGCGCAGCGAAGGTCAGCTTTCTTCTCTAGCTGCGTAACAAGGATGCAATTGAAGTGTCATCAATCAAGAAAACCTACTTTGACGTCGGAAGAATTGAACGCCGAACACTCTTGAGCCGCATGTTGTGTAGGGAGTGCACGCGAACGCAACCTTCATGGGTTAGTGCAAAGTCTAAACAACTTATGCCTCGAGCATCGTCGGCTTCAACTTCATCAATTCCTTTCAAAAGCAATCTGCGGTCACCGACAGGCTTGAAATCGAAGAAACCCCAAGGGAGCCGATCTTCATAGTTCATCAGGCAGACGAACTCTCCATTCGGGAGCAGTTTCGAATACAAATATGCATCGCCCCAATTGCCCAAAACCGATACTGCCCGTGGATCTTCACGGCTAAATGACAAAGTGACAGTTCGACATGACATAAACGGTGGTGGCAAAAGACGTTTGTAAGGCTTGGACGGTGGAATAGCTTCTGCTTCAGGCCAATCTTTATAAGACGCAAACTGAATATACACTGCCACCTTCCCGCCTTCATGTGGAGTGGGCTCCCGTTTCCACCGAATGATGTCGCGCGTAGGTGGTGCGTTGTCCTTCTTGGCAACATCAGAGTGGAAGTTTTCTAATAGTGCGGCTTGGCATACACCGCTTTGGTGGAGGCTAATCTTCAGTTCTTTCTTGAAAGCGCTTCCGGTGAGGTAGACGTCATTTCCATTGAAGAACAATGTCCAACACTCGGATCGGACTGTGGTATCCGCTATCGCAAATCTGAAGCTATCATTCCTACTCATTTTGGATATTGTATAGGACTGCAAACTTCGAGGTAAGTGAAGTTGCGCTGTGGAACAAACTTTGCTGTCGGCATCCTTAGCTGTCGTAGAGTTAAGGTCCGCTTCGTCCGCCAACCGACAAGGACCCCACTGCCGGTGAAGGGCAGCAATTGCAAGTTCGAACCAAGGACTGTGAGTCCGCTCAGGGCTGACTGCTGGCATCTGATGGCTTTCGTCAGGAACCTCGACCGGGCGTTATCCCGCCGCTACATGCCGGTGGAAAAGCTGGCTGCCATGTGCAATGATCAAAATGAGACGGCGATGATCGCCGCTCAGTGAACGAGCAACACCGCCTATGAAGAAACAGGTGGACTCCAGTTCCCACACCACTTCCAAGGACACTACCCAAGGACAGATTATGGAAATCGTGAGGAACACCGGCGAAAGAGGCAAGTTGTTCATCAACAAGTTGTCTGCTGGAGAGCGCCAGTTGTCCGCAGCGATCAGGATGTATTTCTTAGAAGAGGATCCTCTTGCCATCCACACGGTAGCATCTGCGGCACATAATGTCCTCAGCGACTTGCTTGCACACAGGGGCAAAGATGCTTCAATCCATGGTTTCATTTATGGGCTGTTGCGCGCTGCCAAGGATTTGCACGAAGGCGAACTAACCGAAGATGAAGTCCGCGCATGGGGTGAAGACGCACTAAAAACTATTCGGCAATATGCGGATATGTTTGCCAAAGATCCAAAGCTCGATATCGATACCGTGGCATCTTCGGCTCCACCTGACTTTGCTAGAGCGTTTTGGGCGGACAAACGTCGTTCATACAATTATCTGAAGCATGCTGATCGCGATGAAAATGACTTACATGATGAAGCTTTAATCAACAACGAGGATACGATCGTTCATGCAATGATTTGCTCACAACATCTGAACGCCAAACACACTTACGAAAAACACTTCTTCTATTGCGCTCTGTTTTCGCTTGGTCATCTAGAGAATTCAGGAGACAAGCCTTTTGATCTTGAATTCCTGATGCGGGGAATGGCACGCGAAGAGATTATGGCTTTGGGCCGAAAAAACCTGTGCTTGAGGAGGTATGAGGGCGACGGTTGTGTTCTCCAAGATGCGCTCCAGAAGCTAACCGACAACTCAACGCGGTTTGGCGTAGAGGATGTGCTCTTCTTTGATGAAGGCTAGTTGACACCATGTCCGAGGCAACCGTCCGCTCCGGGCTGACAAAGGCCAATGCCCTCCACTGCTCAAAACACTGCTCCTGATCCCCACCAAACCCAAAAACGCCGCCCGGTCTCACGCGCGGCGT
>JAAAPD010000021.1 GCA_009908505.1 Alphaproteobacteria bacterium
TCATGTCGCTCCCTGCACCATAGAACCACCGCGTGGTCGACCACCAGGCAAGAGGCGGATAGTCATGATTGATTCACCGCAGACGGGCGCCCTCTGGCCGTCGCTCTACGAAACTTTCCGAAATTTCGGATCGCGCTTGGCGGAATGGGTATCTCCCGCCTCGGATGCATCCACTGACGACGCGGGCTATCGGATCACGATGGAACTGCCCGGCGTATCGGAGGATGACATCGAACTCACCGTTGACGAGCGCGTGGTCACTATCAGGAAGGGTTAGAGCCCGCCCAACCGGCGTGGGGCGCGGCGCTAGACGCGCCCCTCGCTCAGCGCCACTGCATAGCCGACGGCGCCGGCCACCAGCAGGCCCAGAACGACCGCGATGGCGATCTTTATTGCCGACCAGGGCCGTTCGCCCTGAACCCGCCCGGTACGGCCGTTGACGACGAAACGGTAGGTCTTGCCGCGATACTTGTAGGCGGCCAGCCAGACCGGCAGCAGCACGTGCTTGAAGGTCAGGGTGCCGATCTGCGTGTCGACATGGCTGATGCGTTGGGCATCGCCGCCGATATCGAACTTCACGTCGCGGCGGATCACCCGGTCCATCTTGGTCCGCGCCTCGGTAAAGGCGTCTTGCAACTCGACCTGGTAGCCCTCGGCCCGGAACCCGGCCAGGAAATCGGGGCGGTAGGGTTCCATCTCGGACAGGTCCCAGGGTTCCAGCGCGTCCGTATACTTGCGGGGCAGGGAATTCGAGGCCAGCACCAGCACGTCGTCGAAGAACCGCGCGACCCGGCCCGACACGTTTCGCCAGCGGGTCTTGCGCACGCGCACTGTCTTGCGCTTGCCATCGCGCATCACCGTGCGGGTTTCGTAGTAATGGGTGCCGCGCTGGCCGCGATAGCCAGACTGTGTCTCGGCATCGAAGGTCCAGTAGGGCACGTAGATGCCCTGCATCCTGCGGCCCTTGCGCGCATAGTCCTTCAGCCCGTTCGGCGCGAACCAGAGCCGCCCCAGCCAGTTGGTCATGGCCTCGTGGGCGGCGCGTTCCTCTAGCGCGAAGGGCAGCAGGCCCTTGGGCTTGATATGCCGGTGCGTGCCCGTGTCGGTGACGACCGGGGTGGCGCAGAACGGGCATTCGGCGGAATGGATGTCGCTGTCGAATTCCGTCTGGGCGCCGCAATTGGGGCAGGCGATGACGCGGGTTTCCTCGATCTCTTCGGCGTCCAGGTCGCCCGAGACCGCGCTTCGGAAATCCAGTTCGCGGATCACCGGGCCGTCGAAATCCTCGGCCAGGGCCTCGGTCGCGCCGCAATGGTCGCAGATCAGCCGCTTGTCCCCGGGATCGAAGCGCATGTCGGCGCCGCATTGGTCGCAGGGAAAGCGGTGTTCCGCGGTGGCGTCGGCGGATAGCGGATCGGCGGTATCGGTCATTGAGTTGGGCCCCTTGTGCCCGGGCGTTTCCGGGGATTGCCGCTTTTCATCGCCTTACCCTGCTGTTGGATCAACCCCGGAAGACCGGTCATGCGCCCGGCGGCGGGGGAGGTGGCAGGATGGTGAAGAGCTGGGCCAGTTCGGCCACGTCCTCGGCCCGCATCCAGCCGTCCTGGCCCGGGGTCCAGACATGCGTGTCGCGGGACAACTCGCCCGATTGGGCCATCTTGCCCATGTCGGCCTTGGAAAACGGACCCTTGGTCTGGCCCTTTTCGGCAATGTGCCAGACATGCTCGACCGGCGGCGGTGGCGGGGCGACAGGCGCGCTGGCGGCCTGCTTGGTCAAGGGGTTGACCATCTGCTGGGCCATGGCCATGCCCATGCCGGCGCCCATGCCCGCGCCCATGGCGCCCGAGGCCTCGCCGCCCTGGCGCAGGGCCTCGGCGGCGGCGTATTTCATATGCGCGTCCAGGTCGCCGGTCAGGCCGCGGCTGGTGCGCGTGTCCAGCGCCTTTTCCACGGCGGGCGGCAGGCTGATATTTTCGATGTAGAATTCCGGGATGACGATACCGTATTGCGCGACGGTTTCGGCGATGGCCCCGGCCACCAGCTTGCCAAGGTCGGCAGTGTTGGCGGCCATGTCCAGCACCGGAATTCCGCTGGCCGCGATCACCCGGGAAAATTCCTGCACGATGATGTTGCGCAGCTGGAACCCGATTTCGTCCATGGTGAATTCGCCATCCGTGCCGACGATCTCGGACATGAACCTGGCCGGCTCGCTGACCTTCACCGTGTAGGTGCCGAAGGCGCGGATCCGTGTCGGGCCGAATTCCGGGTCGCGCAGCATGATCGGGTTCTTGGTGCCCCATTTCAGATCGGTGAACCGGGTCGTGTTGACGAAGTAGATCTCCGATTTGAAGGGCGACTTGAAGCCGTGATCCCAGTGCTGAAGGGTGGTCATGATCGGCATGTTGTTGGTCTCGAGCATGTAGAGACCGGGGGTGAAGACGTCGGCCAGCTGCCCCTCGTGGACGAAGACAGCCGCTTGTCCTTCGCGCACTGTCAGCTTGGCGCCGTACTTGATCTCGTGGCCCTCGCGCTCGAACCGCCAGACCATGGTGTCGCGCGTGTCATCCGTCCAGTGGATGACATCGATGAATTCACCGGTGAGAAAATCGAGAATGCCCATTTATGCAGGTCCTTTCATGTCAGGCAGGCCCACCCATCACGTCGCGCGCGATCTCGCGCACGACTGGGGCGGCCTCGGCGGCGGTCATGCCGGTTTCCAGCCGGTCATCGTACAAAATCTTGAGCAGCAGCTCGTCATGATAGGTCAATAGGCCGAATTCCTCGTCATCGTTGAAGATCGACGGGCGGGCCCGGGGGCTGTCATTGGCCAGGCCCAGCCCCTGAGCGATCTCTTCGTGGATGCAGGCCATGCGCATCAGGTCGGGATGCTCGCCGCGGATCAGGGCCACGGCGCGGCCATAGCCCGGCCGGCCCGGCGCGGAATTGGCCAGCACAAGGCAGAACGTGTCGCGCGGCAGGTCGATGACGGCGCGCAGCGTGCTGTCGGTGATGCCGGGCAAGAGTTGACGCAGGCGCGGCGCGAATCCGGCGCGATCATCCTCGTTCAGCACAAACACGTGGAAGTTCGGGTTCGCACTGGTCAGCGACATGTCCAGCCCGGTCACCCGCGACAGGCGCGCGACATAGTCGCGGATCGCGGCCCGGTCTTCGCCGCGCTGGGCGGGCGCGATCGTGTCGCCGAATTCGACCTCCATGCGGACCGGGTCGTCCCAGCGGCGCAGGCGGCTGACATTGACCTGAGCCCGCAATTCGCGGCCGGTGTCGATGTATTCGTTGAACATGGCGATCCGCACGAAGTTGCGCGCCAGCATCGTGTCGGTGAACTGCGTGTCCGGCCCGCCGCCATCGGTGCGCAGCAGGCCCTGTGCCACGAGATCGTTCTGGACCCGCTGGTAATGAACGCGCAACGCGTCGCTCTCGGCCGACGGGCGGGGGGTGTCGGGACGTTGCGGCGGCGCGACCGGCGGCGGCGGGGCGGGCGCATCGTCGGACAGCGGGGCGCCGACCGGCTCGCAGGCGGCCAGCAGCAGGCCCAGAAGGCCCGCTGCCAGTGCCGGAAAGGCCGCGCGCCCTGCCACCATTTTCACTCGGCGCCGGCAGCGGTGGCCACGGTGTCGCCCAGCCCCGTCTTTTTCGCCTTGGCCGCGGCAAGGGTCGATTTCAGCTCGGACTCCATGTGCTGCAGCTCTTTCTCGGCTTCGGCGCGGCGACGTTTGCCCTCGTCGGCGATCTGCAGGCTTTCCTCGATGGTGCCGATCAGGTCGGCATTGGCCTTCTTGACCGCCTCGATGTCGAAAACGCCGCGCTCCATCTCCTCGCGGATCATCTTGTTGGCGCTGCGCAGGTTTTCGGCATTGGCGGTCAGCAATTCGTTGGTCAGGTCGTTGGCCTCGCGCACCGCGGCGGCGGCCTCGGAACTGCGCTGGATGGTCACGGCCTGGGCCAGCTGGGTTTCCCACAGCGGCACGGTGTTGATCAGGGTCGAGTTGATCTTGGTGACCAGCGACTTGTCGTTTTCCTGCACCAGCCGGATCGAGGGCAGCGATTGCATCGTCACCTGGCGCGTCAGCTTCAGGTCATGGACCCGGCGTTCCAGGTCGTCGCGCGCCGCGCGCAGGTCACGCAGCTCCTGCGCCTTCATCACGCCGTCTTCCTCGGGCGCGGCCTCGACCTCTTTTTCCTTGGCGGGAATGGTGGTCTCGTCCAGCTCTTTCAGCTTGGCCTCGCCGGCGGCGATATAGAGCGCCAGCTCGTCATAGAAGGCCAGCGTCTTTTCATAAAGAACGTCCAGGCTCTCGATATCCTTGAGCAGGATATGTTCATGCTTGAGAAGGTCGTCGGTGATCTGGTCGATTTGGCCCTGGACGCTTTCGAACCGGGCGGCGAACTTGGCGGCGGGCGCGGCCCGTCCCAGCAGTTTTTCCCACCAGGACCGTTTGCGGCGCACGTCCAGTTCGCTGACATTGAAGCCGCGAATTGTGGTGACGATATCGCGCAGGCTGTCACCGGCGGGACCGACATCCTTGTTGCGCACGCCTTGCAGCATGGATTGGCTGATTTCCTGCAATTCCGCCTGGCTGGCCGACCCGAAGGAGATGATCGAGTTGGTATCGCCCATGTCCAGTTCGGCCATGCGCTTGTTGATCTCGGCGGCGGTGGGTTTGTCGGCCTTTTCGACCGGTACGATCTCGGTGCTGGGCTCGGGTAGGACCACGGCAGAGACCTTTTCGACCTCGGCCAGGGCGGCTTGTGCTTTCTGCATGTTCTCGGCTGTTCTTTCTGACATGTAAACTGTCCCCCTTGGAAACGGGCCTTATAGCCCTTCGCGCTGCAAACGATCGCGCAGCACCTTGATTTCAACATCCATGTCGCTGCGGTCATCGAGCAACATCTTTTCGGTCCTGGCGGCGAAATTCTGCTCCAGGTCGCTCAGCAGGGCCTCGTAATGGGCGCGGGCATCGGCATCGCCGGTCCGCCTGTAATGGTCGGCGAATTTCGCAGAGGCATCGCGAGCGCCCATCAGATAGACGCCCAGGAACTTGCGCGCGCCGGTCAGGTCGCGGGGGTCTTCCTCGACCGTGCGGATCATCTGGCGGGCGGTGGCCTGGAATTGCATCACGCGGCCCTCGAGGCGCCGGTCCTTCAGCGTGGCGATATGGTCGCGCATGGTGGTCAGATAGGCTTCGGCCTCATCGACCACGCGGGCCACGCGATCCTGCTGAAAGCTGTCGATCCCTTCCATGCGCTTGTCGCGCAGCGGGTCGGGGCCGAAGGCGGCGATATGCAGGCCGCCGGCGGCAAGGGCGAACAGGCCGCAGGCCACAAGGCCGTCGCCATTGGCATAGGCGGCGATCCCGATCCCGGCGCCGGTCAGGACGGCGCCGAAGATCTTGCGCGGCAGGGCGGGGCGGCGCGCCACCTTGCGCGCGTCGTAGGCCGCATGGGCGCGCAGCCCGTCGCGGGTCAGCCAGGCGGCCAGGGTCAGAACGGCGGCACCGGCCAGCCCCAGGACCAGCCCGGTCGCCCCTTCGTTGAGCGAGGTGAACGCCAGCACCACGCCCGGCACGAACAGCACGTTCGCCCGCGCCCCGGCGGCATCGACCTTGCGGTCTTCCTGCAGGATCTCGTCGCGGGGTCGGTCCGCTGCCCCGCCGGGGCTGTTTTTTCCGCCATAGCGCCGGGCCATTGTCACAGACCCCCTAGCCAGCCGGTCACGACCCCGAACATCAGGACGATCAACAGCCCATAGGCCACGTTCTTGATAGAGTCAGGCAAGCGATTTCCCCCTCTGCGCGCGATCGGTCGTGGCGCAACCTCTTCCAGCGGGGCCAGAAGCCGCGCCACGATCCCCGCAGCCAGCAGGGCCGCCGCCACAAGGGCCAGGATGAGGATCAGTCGTGCCATCATGCTCCACGTGTCGAACCCTTGTTAAGATAGTCGAATGACAGCCAGGTTACGAGGGGGCGCCGCGCCCCTGGACGGTCCTGGCCTTGCCGGATGCCCCAAAAAAACCGTTTGCGCGGGAAAGGATGCACACCCGCGCCGGGTGGGCAAGGGTCAATCGCGGCGGGATTTCCCCGCGCCTGGCCGTTTCGCCTGGGGCTTTCGGCGGCGTTGCGGTTTCTTGTCGGTGTCCAGCCCCAGCTGGTCGCGCACCACCCTCGGGCGGAGTTCGTCCACCTCGCCCGGCTTTAGATTGCCCAGTTGAAAGGGGCCATAGCTGAGCCGGATCAGCCGGTTCACGGCAAGGCCGATCGCCTCCATCGCGCGGCGAATTTCGCGGTTCTTGCCCTCGCGGATCGACACCGTCAGCCAGGCATTGGCGCCCTGGGCGCGATCCAGCGTGATGGTCATCGGCTGGTAGTGCACGTCGTCCACGGTGATGCCCGCCCGCAGCTTGTCCAGCGCCGCCTCGTCCGGGTTGCCATTGACGCGCACCCGGTAGCGGCGTTGCCAGCCGGTGCTGGGCAGTTCCATCCGGCGCTTGATCTCGCCGTCATTGGTCAGCAGCAGCAGGCCTTCGGAATTGAGGTCCAGCCGGCCCACGCTCATGACGCGGGGCATGTCCTCGGGCAGGGCGTCGAACACCGTTTCGCGTCCCTTTTCATCCCGTGCGGTCGTCACCAGCCCCGGCGGCTTGTGATAGAGCCAGACGCGCGGCGGCTCGGGCTCGGACACGGGTTTGCCGTCCACCGTGATCTTGTCGGCGCCGGTCACGTTCAGGGCGGGGCTGTCGATGCGCTTGCCGTTCACGGCAACGCGCCCGGCCTCGATCATGCGTTCGGCCTCGCGGCGCGAGGCGATGCCGGCGCGCGACAGGACCTTGGCGATACGGTCGCCGTCTTTGGGGCTTTGGGTCATGGCCCGAGCCTTAGCCGCTGCCCGCCCCCTTGCCAAGCCGTGCCCGACCGGGTTTCTAGGGGCATGACCTTTCGCAGCTACATGGAAACCGCCCTTGAGGAAGCCTGCGCCGCCGCCGTGCGCGGCGAGGTACCGGTGGGCGCGGTGGTGGTGCAGGGGGGCAGGGTGCTGGCCCGTGCGGGCAACCGGACCCGGGAACTCAATGATCCGACCGCCCATGCCGAGGTGCTGGCGATCCGTGCCGCCTGTGCCGCGCTGGGGCAGGAACGGCTGCCGGGCTGCGATCTCTACGTGACGCTGGAGCCCTGCCCGATGTGCGCGGCGGCGATCTCCTTCGCGCGGATCGGCCGGCTATATTATGGTGCGGCGGACCCCAAATCCGGTGGCGTGTCGCATGGCGCGCGGGTCTTCGAGCACCCCCAATGCCATCACGCCCCCGAGGTCTATGACGGGATCGCGGCGGAGGCTGCGGAACGGCTGCTCAAGGCGTTCTTCGCGGGTCGGCGCGAGGTTTAGAGCCCGCGGGCCGCCCTTTCGCTAGATGGTGACCGGCTCCAGCACTTCGGGCTCGATCAGGCGGGTGCCCACCGGCAGCCGGGCGCGCAGCGGCTCGACATCCTGGGCCAGCAGCGGGAAGGTCTTGTAGTGGCAGGGGATCACCATCTTGAAGTCGAAATAGCGGTTGGCGGCATAGGCCGCGCCCTCCATGTTCATGGTGAAATGACCGCCCGCGCAGAGAATGCCGATATCCGGCTTGTAGCGATCGCCGATCACCTCCATGTCGGCCATTACGTCGGTGTCGCCGCTGACATAGATGGAATGCCCTTCCCCCTGAATGACGAAGCCCGCCGGATCGCCCGCATATTGCAGCCCCGCGCCGGTGAAATCGAGCGATGAGGAGTGGATCGCATGGGTCATGGTCACGCTGACCCCGTCCAGGTCGATGGTGCCGCCCTTGCCGAATCCCATCACCTCGACCCCGTCCTCGCCGTCCCAGATCTCGGCGATCTCGTGGATGCAAAGGATCGGCGCGCCGGTCTCGCGGGCGATGGACAGCGCATTGCCGGCATGATCGCCATGGCCATGGGTCAGGCAAATATGGGTCGCGCCTTCGGTCGCTTCGGCGGCGCGGTCCTCGGGAAAGGCGGGGTTGCCCGCCAGCCAGGGATCGACCAGAAGAACCTTGCCGCCGATCTCGATGCGAAAGCCGCTATGGCCGAGCCAGGTGATCTTCATGACGCTCTCTCTTGGTTTGTTTCGGGGGCGACGATAACACGGATCGGCAGACAGACCAGACGGGGCGCAGCGAATGAACCTGACCGAACAGATCGACGGCTATTGCGAACGGCTCGACTTCAGTTTCTGGGCCGAACCGGTGAACGCGGTGACCAACCTGGCGTTCCTCGTGGCCGCAGTGATCATGTGGCGGCGCAGCGCGGGTGTGCCCCTGGCCCGCGCGCTGGCGGCGGTGCTGTTTGCCATCGGCATCGGCAGTTTCCTGTTCCACACGCTGGCCACGGTCTGGGCGGCCATGGCCGATACGCTGCCGATCCTTGGCTTCATCCTGCTGTATCTCTTTGCCGTGCATCGCGACGTTCTGGCCTGGCCCGCCTGGGCGGCGGGATTGGCCAGCGCGGGGTTCCTGCCCTATGCCGCCGGGGTCACCATCCTGTTGCGGGACGTGCCGTTCTTCGGCGTGTCGTCCTTCTACTGGACGGTGCCGATCCTGCTGGTGCTCTACGGCGCGGTGCTGTGGCGGCGCTTCCCGGCGCTGGTGCGCGGATTCGCGATCGGGGCGGCGATTCTGTCGGTTTCGATCACCGCGCGCAGCCTGGACGAAACCCTGTGCGCCACCTTCCCCGTGGGCACCCACCTGTTCTGGCACCTTCTCAATGCCGTGATGCTGGGCTGGATGATCGAGATATACCGCCGCCACATGCTTGAAGGCGGCGCGGCGGGGCGCTAAAGCGGGCCGGAACACGAACAACGGAGAGCGCGCCCCATGTCGATCGACACGGACACCGCCCGCAAGGTGGCCCACCTGGCCCGCATCAAGGTCGAGGAAGACGAGTTGCCTGCGCTGGCCGGGGAATTCAACGCCATCCTCGGTTTCATCGAGCAGCTGCAAGAAGTCGATGTCGAGGGCGTGGAGCCGATGACATCCGTCACCCCGCAGCGCCTCAAGCGGCGCGAGGATGTCGTGACCGATGGCCACCAGCAGGACAAGGTGCTGGCCAATGCCCCCGATGCCCGAGAGGGCTTCTTTGCCGTGCCGAAGGTGGTCGAGTGATGAGCGAGCTGAGCAAACTGAAAATCGCCGAGGCCCGCGATGCCTTGAAAAAGGGCGAGGTGACCAGCGTTGAACTGACCGAGGCCTGCCTGGCTGAGATCGCGGGGGCAGGTGCGCTGAACGCCTTTGTCCACGACACGCCCGATCTGGCGATGGAACAGGCCAAGGCCGCCGATGCGCTCAAGGGTGACGGCAGCTTGAACGGCATTCCGCTGGGCATCAAGGACCTGTTCTGCACCAGGGGCGTCGCCAGCCAGGCGGCGTCAAAAATCCTCGACGGGTTCCGCCCCGAATACGAAAGCACCGTCAGCCAGAACCTGCTGGACGCCGGCGCGGTCATGCTGGGCAAGCTCAACATGGACGAATTCGCCATGGGATCGTCCAACGAAACATCCGTCTATGGCGATGCGGTGAACCCGTGGAAGGTGGACGATCGCACGCTGACGCCGGGCGGCTCTTCGGGCGGGTCCGCCGCCGCAGTGGCCGCTGACCTGTGCCTTGGCGCGACCGGCACCGATACCGGCGGCTCGATCCGCCAGCCCGCCGCCTTCACCGGCATCACCGGCATCAAGCCGACCTATGGGCGCTGCTCACGCTGGGGAATCGTGGCCTTCGCATCCTCGCTGGACCAGGCAGGGCCGATGACCAAGGATGTGCGCGACGCGGCGATCATGTTGCAGGCCATGTGCGGGCACGACCCCAAGGACAGCACCAGCGCCGATCTGCCCGTGCCCGATTTCGAGGCCATGCTGACCGGCGACATCAAGGGCAAGACCATCGGCATCCCCCGCGAATACCACATGGACGGCATGCCGGGCGAGATCGATGCGCTGTGGGCCGAGGGCCGCAAGATGCTGCAGGACGCGGGCGCCAAGCTGGTCGATATCAGCCTGCCGCACACGAAATACGCCCTACCCACCTATTACGTGATCGCGCCCGCCGAGGCCTCCAGCAACCTGGCCCGCTATGACGGCGTGCGCTTCGGCCACCGCGCAAGGCTGGGGCAGGGCGACGGCATCACCGAAATGTACGAAAAAACCCGCGCCGAGGGGTTCGGCCAAGAGGTCAAGCGCCGCGTCATGGTCGGCACCTACGTGCTGTCGGCGGGCTTCTACGACGCCTATTACAACCGCGCCCGCAAGGTGCGCGCCCTGATCAAGAAGGACTTCGAGGATGTCTTTGCGCAAGGAGTCGATGCGATCCTGACCCCGGCGACCCCGTCCGCCGCCTTCGGGCTGGGCGAGATGACGGACGCGGACCCGGTGGCCATGTATCTCAACGACGTTTTCACGGTCACCGTGAACCTGGCCGGGCTGCCCGGGATCAACGTTCCGGCGGGGCTGGACAATCAGGGCCTGCCGCTGGGGCTGCAACTGATCGGCCGCCCCTGGGAAGAGGGCGATTTGCTGAATACCGCCTATGCGCTTGAACAGGCGACGGGATTCGTGGCCAAGCCGGAAAAGTGGTGGTAAAAGGCCGGGCCGTAGGGAAAGGCGGGGCGTGACATGATAGTGAACAGGTTTATTCCGGTCGGGGCTGCGCTGATCGCGCTGTCGGCTTGCGCGACGCAGGTGCCCGATAGCGGCGCGGGTGTCGGGTTTTCCGACTACACCCAGTATGAGCTGGACCGCGCCCGGCGCGAGGCCGCCCTGCGCGGCGAGGCGCGGGCCGAGGCGGCCATGCCCGGCGGCACAGACCCGGGCATCACCGAAACCGACCTGGCGGCGGTGGGTATCGGCGCACAAGGGGATGCGGCCACGCCGCAACAGCCGGCCCAGGCGGATGCGGGGGCCTTGGCGGCCAATCCTGGTATCTCCGACGAACAGGATTTCGACGCCGTCGCCGCCCGCGAAACCATCGAGAGCGATGCCCAGCGGCTGGAACGCCAGGCCGCGGCCTACACGGTGGTCGAACCCACCGCGCTGCCGCAGCGCCCCGGCGCGACCGGGCCCAATATCGTGCAATACGCGCTCAACGCCCCCAATGACCGGGGCCAGGCGATCTACAGCCGTAGCGGTCTGTCGGGCGACGCGCGGTTCCAGCGCAATTGCGCCAAGTACAACACGCCCGACGAGGCGCAACGCGATTTCCTGTCGCGCGGCGGGCCGGAACGCGACCGGCTGGGGATCGACCCCGACGGGGACGGCTTCGCCTGCGGCTGGGATCCGACCCCGTTCCGGCAACTGTCGGGCGGCAACTGAGCGGCTCGTTGGCCGTCTGCCCCAATTTCGGTGACCGGCGGGGCGGCGCATGCCCCTCGCTGGTGGTGATCCATTACACGGCCATGGCCGATTGCGATGCCGCCCGCGCTTGGCTGTGCAATCCGAAGGCCGAGGTCTCGGCGCATTACCTGGTTTCCGAGGCGGGCAAGGTCGACGCCCTGGTTCCCGAAGAAAAACGCGCCTGGCATGCCGGGGCGGGGGCCTGGGGCGCGATCACCGATGTGAATTCCCATTCCATCGGGATCGAGCTGTCCAATACCGGCTCTGCGCCCTTCGCGGCGGCCCAGATGAATGCGCTGGAGGCGCTTCTGTCCGGGATCATGGCGCGCTGGTCCATTCCACCCCAACGGGTCATCGGCCATTCCGATTGCGCGCCCGGCCGCAAGATCGACCCCGGCCCGCGCTTCGACTGGGCGCGGCTGGCTCGGTCGGGGCTTGCCGTGCAGGCCGCCCCGGTGCCGGGCACGCGCAACGATGCGGCGGCCTTCCTGAGGGATCTGCATCGCATCGGCTACAGCGCGGGGGTGCCCGGTGAAACCCTGCTGGCGGCTTTTCGTCTGCGGCACCGGCAAGGGGCCACGGGGCCGCTTCGGTCCGCCGATTGCGCCCTCGCGGCCGACCTTGCCCAACGCTTTGGCGTTGACCCGGGCGCGCCCAGTCCCTAAGTCCGTCGAGCGCGAGGGGCCGGATGGCCGGGGGCGGGTTTCGGCCCGTTCCAGGAAAGTCCGGACTCCATCAAGGCACGGTGCCGGGTAACGCCCGGGCGGGGTCGGCATGCCGCCGGTCCCGACGGAAAGCGCCACAGAGAACAGACCGCCGCGCATGCGCGGCAAGGGTGAAAAGGTGGGGTAAGAGCCCACCGGGGGCCTGGCAACAGGGCCCGCATGGCAAGCCCCACCGGGAGCAATGCCGAATAGGGATCCCGCCGCGGGACAGGTGCCGCAAGGCATACCGCCGCAGGGGCCGCCTTGGCCCCGGGATCCGGGTTGGCAGCTAGAGGGCATCGGCAACGGTGCCCCCAGAGGAATGGCCATCGAACCGGGGCGACCCGGGGAACAGAATCCGGCTTACAGGTCCTTCGCGCATGTTCATTTCTCGGGCGGAGAAACGAACAATGGCGCAGGGGCGGTCGGCGCAATGCCACCCGGTGGCCCGGCTGGGCGCGCAGCCGGTCGAAAGTTTCGGCCATTTTCGTTGACAGCCGCGCGGCGGCGTTTTCTGTTACCGCTAAAGGAGGCCGCCAATGACCTATACCGCCGCAGATACCCGCTATGACCGCATGTCCTATCGCCGCTGTGGGCGCTCCGGGTTGAAACTTCCAGCCATATCGCTCGGCCTGTGGCACAATTTCGGCCATGACACGCCGCATCAGACCAAGCGGGATATCGTGCATACCGCCTTCGATCTCGGGATCACCCATTTCGACCTGGCTAACAACTATGGCCCGCCGCCGGGCAGTGCCGAGCACGCCTTCGGGTCGATCCTGGCCGAGGATCTGGCGCCCTATCGCGATGAGCTGATCATCTCGTCCAAGGCGGGTTACCTGATGTGGGACGGCCCCTATGGCGAATGGGGCAGCCGCAAATACCTGATCTCGTCCTGCGACCAGTCGTTGAAACGGATGGGGCTGGATTACGTCGACATCTTCTATTCCCACCGCTTCGACCCGGACACGCCGTTGGAGGAAACCATGGGCGCGCTTGATCATATCGTGCGGTCGGGCCGGGCGCTCTATGCGGGGATTTCCAGCTATAACAGCGAACGCACCTGCGAGGCGGTGGCGATCCTGAACGATCTCGGCACGCCCTGCGTGATTCACCAGCCCGCCTATAACATGCTCAACCGCTGGGTCGAGCGGGACGGGCTGAAAGAGACCCTGGACGAGCTGGGCGTCGGTTCCATCGCGTTCACACCGTTGGCCCAGGGCATGCTGACCAAGAAATACCTTGGTGGCATCCCCGAGGGCAGCCGCGCAACCCAGGACAAGAGCCTCGATCCCGCCATGCTGTCCGAGCGGGCCATCGGCAACCTGCGCAAGCTGGACGAGATCGCCCAGGGACGGGGCCAGACCCTGGCGCAGATGGCGATTGCCTGGGTGCTACGCGGCGACGGGATCACCAGCGCGCTGATCGGGGCTTCGAAGCCGGAACAAGTGGTGGATTGCGTGGGCGCGGTCGACAGGCTCGACTTCACCGATGCCGAACTGGCCGAGATCGACAAATATGCCGACGAGGAACAGATCAACCTGTGGGCGCAATCGGCCGAGCTGGACTAGGGCGCGCTGCCCCCGCCGGCCCCGGGGGCGACTCCGCCGGGGTATTTTCGACCCGAAGAAGCCAGGGCTTGAAGGAGACGAGGCCATGATCCGCAACCCGATCCTGCCGGGCTTCAACCCCGACCCGAGTATCGTGCGCGTGGGACAGGACTACTATATCGCGACCTCGACCTTCGAATGGTATCCGGGCGTGCAGATTTTCCATTCGCGCGACCTGGTGAACTGGGATCTGGTGGCGCGGCCGCTGAACCGCGCCGCGCTGCTGGATATGCGCGGCAACCCGGATTCGGGCGGCATCTGGGCGCCCTGCCTGTCGCATGCGGATGGTCGGTTCTGGCTGGTCTACACGGATGTGAAACGGCTCGATGGTGCCTTCAAGGACGCGCATAACTACGTCACGACTTGCGAAAGGGTGGGGGGCAACTGGTCGGACCCCGTCTACGTGAATTCCAAGGGGTTCGACGCGTCGCTTTTCCATGATGATGACGGGCGGAAGTATTTCATCAACCTGGTCTGGAACCATCGCGGCCCCGGCACGGGCGGCAACCCGGCACATGACAGGTTCGACGGGATCGTGGCACAGGAATGGTCCGAGGCGGGCGGGCTGACCGGGCCTGTCATGGAACTCTGGCATGGCACCGACAGGGGGCTGACCGAGGCGCCGCATCTTTTCAAGCGGAACGGATATTACTACCTGACCGTGGCCGAGGGCGGCACCGGCTATGACCATGCGGTGTCCATGGCGCGGGCGCGCGACCTCGCCGGCCCCTACGAGGTGCATCCCGACCAGCACCTGCTATGCACCGCCGGCACCGACAGCCCGATCCAGCGCACGGGCCACGGGCAATACGTGGAAACCCATGACGGGCAGCATTACCACACCTTCCTGATGGGGCGGCCGATTCCCGGTCCGGGCGGGCAGGGGCGGTACTGCCCGTTGGGCCGTGAAACCGGGATCGAGCGCGTGGTCTGGCGCGACGACTGGTTGTTCCTGGAGCAGGGCGGGCAAGTGCCGCGGGAGGCGTTGCCGGGCCTGGCCGAGGTCGCCCCGCGCCCGGCCTCGCCCTCGGTGCATGATTTCGCCGGGCCGGACCTGCCGATGGAATTCCAGTGGCTGCGCACGCCCGAGCGCGACCGGATCTTCCGGGTCGGCGGCGGGCTGACCCTGATCGGGCGCGAAAGCATGGGCAGCTGGTTCGAACAGGCGCTGGTCGCCCGGCGGCAGGACCATCACACCTACGCCGCCGAAACCACGCTGGCCGAATTCAGCCCCGACAGCTACCAGCAGGCCGCCGGCCTCACGACCTATTACAACCGGCACAAATTCCACATGGTCGTCGCAACGCAGGAACCGGGGATCGGCCGCTGCCTGCGGGTGGTTTCCTGCCTCGGAGACTACACGGACCTTGCGCTGACCTGGTCCGGAGATCCGGCCCCGCTGGCCGAGGGGCCGGTGGATCTGCGGGTCGAGGTGGACCATGCCGCGCAACGGTTCCTCTGGCGGCAGGGCGGCGATTGGCAGCCCATCGGCGGGGCGCTGGATGCCTCGATCATCTCCGACGAGGGCGGGCGCGGGGAACACGCGAGTTTCACCGGGGCCTTCGTGGGGATGTTCGCGATGGATACGTCGGGCCTGGCGACCGAGGCCCGGTTCAGCCGCTTCGGGTATTGGCCGGGGTAGCGAAGGGTCGGTTTGAGCCCATACTGGCTCATGTGCACCTACGTAGAATAGGACCTGCGTCCATGAGCCCGCTCGGCGGAAGCGCCAAATCCCTTTCGCGTATGAACGATGCCATAACGTCATGGCTTACAGCTTGTAATCCTGCGTGAATTCTGAACGGTCTTGATGGGGCAATAACGGGTTTCGAGGTGCTTCTTAATAATCCTTTATGACGGAAATGTACCCGGACCAAACCCGGTGACGGTCCGGTGTTTTGTTCTGGAACGTGGAGGTCTGCATCTGGACGTCGAGCATATCGATCTGGCGAATTTGGCCAATCGGGAGGCCGATTACGTCGAGAACGTCAACGCCAGGGGCGAGCTCCCCGCGTTGCGCCTGAACGATGGGTCTATCATTACTGAGATCACGGCGATCTGTGCCTATCTTGACGAGATTGCTGACGGCCCTTCGCTGTTCGGTGCCACTCCGGAAGAACGAGCCGTCACAAACATGTGGACGCGGCGGGCGTATCTGGAAATCTGCTCACCGGTGGTCACCTGGTACAGGGGAACTGACCATGCCAGGGGCTACTATAAAGGGCATCGTCTCCACGCGGCAGAGACCCAGGGCTGGATGCGGGCACAGGCGGATCGGGGTCTGTCGCAGTTTAACAACGATTTGTCGGACGGACGTGCGTTTCTCTGCGGAAACAGGATTTCGATGGCGGATGTGTTGTTGACCGGGTTCTACAGCGCGATGCAACCACTCGCTCCGTGGATTGATCGCCCCGATCTGGAGCATCTAACGCGATGGCGCTCCGCCATGCTCGAGCGACCATCAAACAGCGCCATGATGCGCCCTTTGCCTGCGCAGATCGGCTAGCCCTGCGGGATGTTATCGTCGATCCGTGGTGCCGTCGCGCGCGGTCAGGGGGCAAACCGGCGGCAATAGGCGGCACGGCGGTTCTTTGGGTAAACTCGGGCAAGGTCCGTTTCGTCCCGCACAGCGGCCGTTCTGTTCAGCGCCTAGCCCTCCGCCTTCGCCACGTTCGCCTTGACCGCCCGGAACGCGTCGGGCGTTACGGAAATCGAGTCGATCCCGTAGTCCACCAGCAATTCCGCGAATTCGGGGTCATTCGACGGGGCCTGCCCGCAAAAGCCCACCTTGGCGCCGACCGCATGGGCACGGGTGATGACCTGTTCGATCATCCATTGCACCGCCGGGTCGCGTTCGCGGAAAACATGGGCGAGGTTTTCGTTGTCGCGGTCCACGCCCAGGGTCAGCTGGGTCAGGTCGTTGGACCCGATCGAGAACCCGTCGAAGCGTTTCGCGAATTCCTCGGCCAGGATCACGTTGGCAGGGATCTCGCACATGACGTAGACCTGCAACCCGTCCTTGCCACGCTCCAGCCCGTTCTCGGCCATGACCTCCAGCACGCGGTCGGCCTCTTCGGGGGACCGACAGAAGGGGATCATCATGATGATATTGTCAAAGCCCTTGACCCCGCGCGCCTGGGCGATGGCCTGGCATTCCAGCGCGAAACCGTCCTTGTAGCCCTCGGAATAATAGCGCGAGGCGCCGCGCCAGCCGATCATCGGGTTTTCCTCGTCCGGCTCGAAGCCCGCGCCGCCCAGCAACGCGGCATATTCGTTGGTCTTGAAATCCGACATCCGCACAATGACCGGGTTGGGGTAGTGGACGGCGGCGATGCGGCTCAGGCCCGTCGCCAACTGGTCGATGAAGTAGTCCGGCTTGGTCGGGTAGGCGGCGGTCAGCGCCTCGATCCGGTCGCGGGCGGCCTCGTCCGTCACCTGGTCGAAGCGGGTCAGCGCCAGCGGATGCACCTTGATCGCGTTGTTGACCACGAACTCCATCCGGGCCAACCCCACCCCATCGGCGGGCAGGCGCCACCAGCGCGACCCGGCAGACGGGTTGGCCATGTTGAACATGACCTTGGTCTTCGTGTCGGGCAATTCGCCAAGGTCGATTTCCTCGACATGGAATTCTGCGCGGCCGTCATAGACATAGCCTTCCTCGCCCTCGGCGCAGGACACCGTGACCACCTGTTCGTCGTGCAGCACGTGGGTCGCATCCCCGGTGCCGACGATGGCCGGCAGGCCCAGTTCGCGGCTGACAATGGCGGCATGCGACGTGCGCCCGCCATGGTCGGTGATGATGGCGCTGGCGCGCTTCATGATCGGTACCCAGTCGGGATCGGTGGTGCCGGTGACGAGGATGCCGCCGTCGATGAAATTGTCGATATCCGCGGCGCTTTCGATCAGGCAGGCCGGCCCGCTGGCAATGGCCCCGCCCACGGACAGGCCGATGGTCAGGACCGGGCCCTTCTTGTCGATCTCGTAGGATTTGAGCGCGCCCGCGCCGGCGCGGCTTTGCACCGTTTCGGGGCGGGCCTGGACGATGAACAGCTCGCCGGTATCACCGTCGCGGGCCCATTCCATGTCCATCGGGCATTCGTAGTGATCCTCGATCGTGGTGGCCATGCGGGCCAGCGCCACGGTCTCGGCCTCGGACAGGACGAACTGGCCGCGTTCGGCCTTGGAGGTCTTGACGTTCTTCACCGCCTGGCCGCCCTCGGCATAGATCATCTTGATCTCTTTCGCGCCGAGACTGCGTTCGACGATGGGCACCAGGTCGGGATTGTCGAGGTGTGGCTTGTAGACCATGTATTCGTCGGGCGTGACCGCGCCCTGCACCACGTTTTCGCCCAGGCCCCAGGCCGCGTTGATCAGAACGACCTTGTCGAAGCCGCTTTCGGTATCGAGCGAGAACATCACGCCAGAACCGCCGGTATCCGCGCGTACCATCTGCTGGACCCCGATCGACAGCGCCACCTGCATGTGGTCGAAACCCTGCACATTGCGATAGGTGATCGCCCGGTCGGTAAAGAGCGACGCATAGCAGCGCTTGCAGGCCGCCAGCAGTGCGGCCTCGCCCTCGACGTTCAAAAAGGTTTCCTGCTGTCCGGCGAAAGAGGCATCGGGCAGGTCCTCGGCCGTGGCCGAAGAGCGCACGGCGACCGAAGGGTTGTCCTGCCCGGTGCGCTCTGACATCTCGACATAAGCAGCGCGGATGTCCGCTAAAACGTCCGCCGGCCAATCGCCGCCAACGATCATGGCGCGGATGCGGGTGCCGGCCTCGGCCAAGGTGATCTTGTGATCGGTCAGGGCCTGCATTTCGGCCGCGATGCGATCATGCAGGTCGTTGTGGTCGATATAGGCGCGATAGGCGTCCGAGGTGGTGGCGAACCCGCCCGGCACGGCGATGCCGCGGCCGCCCAGTTCCTGTACCATTTCCCCAAGCGAGGAATTCTTGCCCCCCACTTTCGCCACGTCGCCGCGGCGCAGATGTTCGAACCAAATCACGTTCTCGGCCATGTCGCCCTCCTGTCGCGTTGTGGCCTGACCTTGAAGGGCGATGGGGACCCGCGCCTTGATCCAGGTCATGGGCGGGACGGGCGCGAATTCGGCGGCCTTTGCCTGTTGACTCGGGGGACAAAGCGGGTAGAAGGCGGGCTTCATACGAATTCACGCGCGGCCCTTTGCGCCCGCGGACCAGGAGATGTGACAATGGCGAAGCCGACCACCATCAAGATCCGCCTGAACTCCACCGCGGGGACCGGGCATTTCTACGTGACCAAGAAGAACGCCCGCACCATGACCGAAAAGATGGTCGTGCGGAAATACGACCCGGTTGCGCGCAAGCATGTCGAATACAAGGAAGGCAAGATCAAGTAAGCGATCTTCCCATATCCGAACCGACAGGGGCCGCGCCGCAAGAGCGCGGCCTTTTTCGTTTCAAACCCTTATTTCTTAAGGAGGGCATTATGACCCACCTGACGCTGGAGCGGCTCGATGACGGGCTGCAATACCATTTCCGCCCGGCCGGCACCTGTAACGGGCGCCCGATCTACCGCTTCACCGATGCGCGCGAGGTGACGATCTTCTGGGATGCAAACCAGGGCTGGATTGCGCGCGACCCGGCGCGGGGTGTTGTCGCGGGCAGAGGGCCCCACGATGATGGTGACCGGCCGCCGGAAGGGCTCTGGTCCGGGCAGGCGCGGGAAAGCCGCGTCGCGTTTCGCCTGACGCTTGCGGGCTAGAGGGCCGCGGCCAACAGCCACAGCAGGAACAGGCCCTGTGCCACCAGCGTGGCCAGCATGCCCCAGAACCGCAGCCGCCAATGCAACCCATGCACCGCGAAATAGGCGCCGTGCATGTAGCGGCCCAGCGTGAACAGCACCACCGTGGGCGCCAGTGCGCCGCCGGGGGCGCCTTGTAGCTCTGCCAGGGCGCACAGGATCAGGGCGATGGGGATTTGTTCGGCGGCATTGGCTTGTCCCCGGATTGCCTTGGCCAGAACCTTGTCGCCATTGTCGCCCAACACGACCCTGTCGCGGCGGCGATAGAAGATGACCCGTGCGGTCAGGGCCAGTAACAGCGCCCCGTTCAGCAGGGCGGCGACAGAGGTGATGGGCAGGTCGGTCATGGGATCAGGCTATGTCGCCGCAGCCCCAAAAGAAAAGGGGCCGCCCCGAAGGGCGGCCCCGATACGTTGCGTCATGACTGGCGCTATTCCCGCCCGCCCAGCAATTGCAGCAGGAACATGAACATGTTGATGAAGTCCAGGTAGAGGTTCAGCGCGCCCATGATGGCGGCCTTGCCCAGCCATTCCTGATCGCCATGCGCGGCATGGGCGATATAGGTGTTCTTGATGTTCTGCGTGTCATAGGCGGTCAGGCCGGCGAAGATCAGCACACCGATCATCGAGATCGCATACATCATCATGGGCGATTGCAGGAAGATGTTGACGATCATCGCCACGATCAGGCCGATCACGCCCATGATCAGGAACGACCCCCAGCCCGAGATATCCTTCTCGGTGGTATAGCCCCAAAGGCTGAGGCCCGCAAAGGCGATCGAGGTGATCAGGAAGACCTGAGCGATCGAGTAGCCGGTGAAGACCAGGAAGATCGAACTGATCGAGATACCCATTGTCAGCGCGAAGGCATAGAACACCACCTGCGCGGTGGCCGCCGACATGCGATTGATCATCGCCGAAAAGCCGAAGACGAAGATCAGCGGCGCGAACATCACCAGCCATTTCAGCGGCGAAGCATAGAGCGCATAGCCCAGCCCAGTCAGGTATTCACCTTGTCCGATCTGGTATTGCGTCGGTTCGGTCGTGACCGCCAGGCCCGACAGCGCCCAGGCAGCGGCGAACGTGATGAGCATGCCCACGGACATGGTGCCGTAGACCTTGTTCATGTGGGCGCGCAGGCCCTGGTCAATCTCTGCCGTCCGGGCACCCGAGACACCGGCGCGGACAGTCTGATAGTCAGCCATTCGTTTCCTCCAACGGTTCAAGCCGAGAGCCCGGTCGCCATGATGGCGCGGGCCTTCGGTAGAAATATTGTCGCTGACAGATGGCTTTTCAAGAGAAACCGGTGCCGCAACGCTCTGTTTCCGGGACGCGGGGTCGGTTTCGTGCGCGCGTCGTATCAGCGGGGCAAATCCCAAGCGGGGCGTGCGGATTCGCGCAATGCCTGCGCCTTGGTCAGGCCAAGATCGGACAGCCGGGTGCGGTCGAGTGTTGCCAGTTCGCGGCGTTGACGCCAGACGGCGAGCATATCGGCAAGGGACAGGCCCGGGCCGCGCGGGGCGCTGACGGGGCGGGAAGAGGTGGCAATAAGGGTCGCCATGACGCGTCCTTTCGTGATGGATTGGCGATAATGAATCAGGATGCTTGATATATGGCGCGAGTTGCGACATTATGAAAATGAATGATTGATGGGTAATGTATAACGGACCGTGATATGCCCCGAAACTTGGACCTGACTGCCCTGCGCTCTTTCGTGACCGTGGCCGATGCCGGCGGCGTGACCCGGGCCGCCGGGTTGCTGCACCTGACGCAATCGGCCGTTTCAATGCAGCTCAAGCGGCTGGAAGAGGGGCTTGGCCTACGCCTGCTGGACCGTTCCGCGCGCCAGATCGCACTGACCGGCGAGGGAGAACAACTGCTCAGCTATGCCCGCCGCATGCTGGCCATAAATGACGAGGCGGTGGGGCGCCTGACGGCCTCGGACTACGAGGGCGAGATCACGCTTGGCGTGCCGCATGACATCGTGCCGGGCTATGTGCCGCAGGTGCTCAAGCGCTTCGCGGCGGACTTCCCGCGTATGCGGGTGAATTTCCTGTCCTCCAATACCCGGGCGCTGCTGGGGCAGTTCGACCGGGGCGAGGTGGACATGATCGTCACCACCGAAGAGGGGGTCGGCGCAGCCGGCGAGACCCTGGCCGAGGTGCCGTTGGTCTGGGTCGGAGCGCCCGCGGGGCGCGCGTGGAAGGACCGCCCGCTGCCCATCGCCTTCGAGACACAGTGCATCTTTCGGCCCAGCGTGCAGCGGCGGCTGGACGCGGCGGGGATTGCCTGGACCATGCGGGTCGAGACCGGCTCGACCCGCACGGTCGAGGCCACGGTAAGCGCCGACCTGGCCATACACGCCATGTTGTCGGGGTTCTGGGTGCAGGGCACCGAACCGGTGGACCATGGCGGCGCGCTGCCCGACCTCAAGACCTACTGCATCAATCTCTACCGAGGTCCGACCGGGCTGGGCGAGGTGGAAGAGGCCTTGGCCGGCTACCTGCGCGAGGCCTATGGCGCGCTCATGCAGGCCCCGGCGCAACCACGACCTTCCCGGTCGATCGCCGCGACCGGATAAGCGCCAGCGCCTCGTCCGCGCGGTCCAGCGGCAGCACATGGCTGACATGCGGGTGCAGGCGCCCGGCGGCATACCAGGCCATGAGGTCGGCCAGGCTGTCGGTGAGCGCCTCGGGGGCGAATTTGAGATAGCCGCCCCAGTAAAAGCCGATCACGTCGATATTCTTGACCAACAGGTGATTGGCCGGAATCTGCGGCACGTCGCCACTGGCAAAGCCGATGGTGACGATGCGTCCCTCGCGGTTGGTGGCCCGTAGCGCAGCGGTGAATGCGTCCCCTCCCACCGGGTCATAGACCACGTCGGCCCCGCCCAGGGCCATGAGGCGCGCGGTGATGTCGTCGCCCGCATCGATCAGGTGGTCCGCCCCGGCTGCGCGCGCGACCTCCAGCTTCTCGGGCCCACGCGCCACGGCGATGACATGCGCCCCCATGGCCTTGCCGATCTCGACCGCGGTCAGTCCCACGCCCCCGGCCGCGCCCAGGACCAGCAGCGTTTCGCCGGCCTGCAATCGCGCCCGGCGGGTCAGGGCCAGGTGCGAGGTGCCATAGGCCACCTGGAACCCGGCGGCCTGTTCGGCGGGCATGTCGTCGGGCACGGGCCGGCAGAGCGCGGCGGCAAAGACGCCCTGTTCGGCCAACCCGCCCTGGCCGCCGAAGACGACGACGCGGGTGCCGACAGCGGGCGTTTGCACGCCGTCCCCCTGGCCCCGCACGATGCCGCAAACCTCCATTCCCAGTGTGAAGGGCGGCTCTGGCGTATCCTGATACTTGCCGTCCGCCATCAGCATGTCCGCGAAGTTGATCCCGCAGGCGGTGATGTCCAACAGCACCTCGCCGGGCCCCGGTTTCGGCGCATCGAGACGTTGCAGGCCGGGCGGGCTGTCGAATCCGGTCACTCGGAATGCGTGCATGGTGGATACTCTCTGCCTAGAATCGTGATGCGCGCAGCCTAGCCCGCCGGGTCGGCTGGGCCAATGTCGGGGCGACAAATGCCCTCGTGAAAACAGGAGCCTATACTTTAGTGCAGGTCGGCTGAGGGCTGACCCTGTCTTAAAGGGCAGGTTTGGCCATGCAACCCTTGCGTGTTCAGCGCGCTCCGCGCTTCCTGTTGCTCATTATATGCGGAAATCGGGTTCCAGGGACGACGCCGCCCAAAGATGGAAACGGGCGGCATAGGTGAATTTGACCCGCCAAATGGTAACAAGGATGACGAAATGAAGCACCCTGTCGACGTGCATGTGGGCAAACGCATCAGGCACCGCCGCTGGATGACCGGCACCACTCAGCAGCAACTGGCCGAAAAGGTCGGGATCAAGTTCCAGCAGATCCAGAAATACGAAACCGGCATGAACCGGGTCAGCGCATCTCGCCTGTGGGATATCGCCCTTGCGCTGGGCGTCGATATCGCCTTTTTCTTCGAAGGCTATGACGGGGATATGGACGGAATGGCGGATGCCGCGGGGCTGCCCGGGGACATCCTGGCCGACAAGGAGGCGCTCGACCTTCTGCGCTCCTACTACGCAATACCGGAAAACCAGCGCCGCCGTCTGTTCGACTTGGCGCGGGTGCTCAGCGACGCGGCCTGAACGGCCGCGTTCGGGGAAGAGGCCCGGTTTGACTTGACCGGGCCGGTGTGACCCCGCTAGGCCGCTTGCAACGCAGCCTGGCGGGGATCGCATGCAACTCCAGACCTCGGAAATCGATGACCTTTGGGCCTGTGCGCGGGCCATGGCCGACGCCGCGCGGGTCGAGACCCTGCGCCATTTCCGTGTCGGTGTGGCCAGCGAAAACAAGCTCAAGGACGGGTTCGATCCGGTGACCGAGGGCGACCGTGCCGCCGAGCGCGCCATGCGCGCCGTGCTGGCCGAGCGGCGCCCGGATGACGCGATCCTGGGCGAGGAATACGGCGCCAAGGACGGCACCACCGGACTGACCTGGGTGCTGGACCCGATCGACGGGACCCGCGCCTACATCTCGGGCACGCCGACCTGGGGGGTGCTGATCTCGGTCAACGGGCCGGATGGCCCCATCATGGGCGTGATCGACCAGCCCTATATCGGCGAACGGTTCGAGGGCGGCGCCGGATTGGCGGTCATGACGGGCCCGTTGGGGACCGCGCCGCTCAGGGTCAAGGCAACGAAAGACCTGGCCGAGGCCACGATTTTCACCACGTTCCCCGAGGTCGGCAGCAAGGCCGAAGGCGACGCCTTTCACGCGGTTTCGCGACGCTGCAGGCTGACCCGATACGGGATGGATTGCTATGCCTATGCGTTGCTGGCCGCTGGTCAGGTGGATCTGGTGATCGAGGCGGCGCTGTCCTCTTACGATATCTCCGCGCCCATCGCTGTCATAGAAGCGGCCGGCGGCATGGTCACCGACTGGCAGGGTGGCAAGGTGCACGAGGGCGGCAACGCGCTGGCCGCGGCGACGCCCGAACTGCACGCCGCCGCGCTGGAAATTCTGTCGGACGTCTAGGGGCCGGCGCATCGTGTGGGTCGTCTTCGGATATGGCGAAGGTCCAATCATGAGGGTCGACAAACAGGATCGCCGCGCCGCGGCCCGTCGATGCGCGGCTCATCCATGGACAGCGATTGGCTGTCACTGGCTCATCCCCGTCGATCAGCGTCCACATCCAACGGTCGGCAGGTGGCCCAGGTGGTCTTGATTGAAGCGGCACCTGTCGACGCCCCGGTTGCCACGTCGCGCTTGGCGCTTGCCGGAATGCCGGGTATACCCACACCGCGCCCGCGTCCTTCCCCCTTCTGGCGGCGCTCATCTCATCCACCGAAGGGGGTGGCTGAATGATGACGAAAGGACGCGCCATGGCCGATATCCTGATCCGCAATGCCCAGACCATCCTGACCATGGATGATGACGGCCGC
This sequence comes from Alphaproteobacteria bacterium, assembly GCA_009908505.1. Taxonomy (GTDB): domain Bacteria; phylum Pseudomonadota; class Alphaproteobacteria; order Rhodobacterales; family Rhodobacteraceae; genus Salibaculum. The sequence continues at coordinate 24,950 of JAAAPD010000021.1, forward strand.
GAACTGGTCGGGGCGGATATCCTCGTGCGGGGCGGAATGATCGCCGAGCTTGGACATGCGATTGCCGCGCCGGGCGCGCAGGTGATCGAGGCAGTGGGCTGCGTCGTCACGCCCGGCCTGGTGAATACCCATCACCACCTCTACCAGACGCTGACCCGCGCGGTGCCGGGCGGGCAGGATGCGTTGCTTTTCGGCTGGCTGAAGACGCTTTACCCGATCTGGGCACGGTTCGGCCCCGAAGAGATGTTCATCTCGGCCCAGGTCGGGCTGGCGGAACTGGCCTTGTCGGGCTGTACGCTCACCTCGGACCACCTGTATCTTTTCCCAAACGGCGCCCGGCTGGACGACACCATCGCCGCCGCCGCCGAGGTCGGGCTGAGGTTCCACCCCACCCGCGGCGCCATGAGCATCGGCGAAAGCGGGGGCGGCCTGCCGCCCGATGCGCTGGTCGAGAAGGAAAACGCGATCCTGGAGGATTGCATCCGCGTCATCGACGCCCATCACGATGCCGCCGAGGGGTCCATGTGCCGCGTCGGCGTCGCGCCCTGTTCGCCGTTTTCCGTCAGCCGCGACCTGATGCGCGAGGCCGCCATGCTGGCCCGCGACAAGGGGGTGATGCTGCATACCCACCTGGCCGAGAACGACGAGGACATCGCCTACAGCCAGGCCAATTTCGGCTGCCGTCCCGGCCAGTATGCCGAGGATCTGGGCTGGACCGGGCCGGATGTCTGGCATGCCCATTGCGTGAAACTGGACGGGCAGGAGATCGACCTTTTCGCCCGGTCGCGGACCGGCGTGGCCCATTGCCCGTGTTCCAATTGCCGGCTCGGGTCCGGCATCGCGCCGGTGCGGGCCCTGCGCGATGCGGGCGTGCACCTGGGGCTGGGCGTCGACGGATCGGCCAGCAACGATGCGGGCAACCTCGTGGCCGAGGCGCGCCAGGCCATGCTGCTGCAGCGGGTGGCCAACGGCGCCGGCGCCATGAGCGCCCGCGAGGCGCTGGAAATCGCCACCCGCGGCGGCGCCGATGTGCTGGGCCGCCCAGATTGCGGCCGGATCGCCCCGGGCAAACGCGCGGATATCGCCATATGGGATGTTTCGGGGATCGAGGCGGCCGGCAGCTGGGACAAGGCGGCGCTGCTGCTGGCAGGCCCGACGCGGGTGCGCGACCTGCTGGTCGAGGGGCGGCGGATCGTGGCGGATGGCCGCTTGGTCAGCATCGATCTCGATGCCGCTATTGCCCACCAGAACAGGGTGGTGCATGACTTGACCCAATAGGCTCGCAACCCGGAAAACGCCCGTGAAATCCATTCTTGCCGTCGTCGTCGCTGCGCTTCTTGCGGGCTGCATGACCGCCGCCCCGACCCAACCGACCAGCATCTCGACCGCCTCGGCCCCGCCGGGTGCCGATCCGGGCCGCGTGGCCGCGTTGCTCGATCAACTGCGGGTCGCGCGGGGTCTGTCCACCCTGGCCGAAGATCCGCGCCTCACCGCGGCCGCACGGAATTATGCGGGGGTCATGGCACGCACCGGGCATTTTTCGCATACCGGTCCCGATGGCAGCAGCTTGTCCGATCGCGCCCGCGCGGCGGGTTATCCCTGTGTGCGCGCCGAGAACCTTGCCTACGGGCCCATGACCGACGCCCAGGTCATCTCCAGCTGGATGGCCTCGCCCGGACACCGCCGCAATATCCTGCTGCGTGATGCGCGCGAGTTCGGCTATGGCCGCGCCGGCGACAAGATGGTCCTGGTGCTGGGGTCGGGCTGTTAGACCGGCCGGCCGGACACCCACACCGCCCGGACCGCACGATCGTCGCCCATCATGATCGTCGGGAACACCGCTTCCCAGATGTCCTCTGCCCGGGTGCTGCGCTGGGCGATGGCCGGGGTCGAGGCCAGGTCGAGGATGCACAGATCCGCATGTGCGCCGGGGGTCAGCGTGCCGATCTGTCCGCCCATGTGCAGCGCGCGGGCCGAGCCCTCGGTCGCCAGCCAGAGCAATTGTGCCGGGTGCAGCGGGGTGCCGCGCAGCTGGCCGATCTCGTAGGCCGCGGCCATGGTCCGCAGCATCGAGAAACTGGACCCGCCGCCGGTGTCCGTGGCCAGGCCAACCGGAATCCCGCGCGCCTTGAGGCCGGCCATGTCGAACAACCCCGATCCGATGAAGGTGTTCGATGTCGGGCAATGGATCACTGCCGCGCCGGTCTCGGCCAGCCGGTCGATCTCGCGCGGCTCAAGGTGGATGGCATGGCCGTATAGCCCGCGTTCGCCCAGCAGCCCGTGCTTTTCATATGTGTCCAGGTAATCGCGTGCTGTCGGGAACAGGTCGCGCACCCAGGCGATCTCGTCGGTCTGTTCGCTCAGGTGGGTCTGCATAAGGCAGTCGGGATGCGCGGCCCAAAGCGCGCCCATGGCCTCCAGTTGTTCTGGCGTCGAGGTGGGCGAGAATCGCGGCGTGATCGCATAGGTCGCCCGGCCCCTGCCATGCCATGCCTCCAGCAGGGCCTTGCTGTCGTCATGGGCGGTTCGGGCCGTGTCACGCAGCCCCTCGGGTGCGTTGCGGTCCATGCAGGTCTTGCCCGCGACCACGCCCATGCCCCGCGCCTCGGCGGCCTCGAAAAAGGCGGTGACGCTTTCGGGGTGGATGGTGCAGAAACTGGCAAGCGTCGTGGTGCCATTGGCCAGGGCGATGTCCAGCGTCAGGTCGGCCTGGCCGCGCGCATAGGCCGGATCGCCGAAGCGCATTTCCTCGGGGAAGGTATAGCTGTTCAGCCAGTCGATCAGCCGCTTGCCCCAGCTGGCGATCATGCCCGTCTGGGCATAGTGCATATGGGCATCGACGAACCCCGGCAGGATCAGCGCGTCGCCGTAATCGGTGACGGTGGCCCGCGGATGGGCCCGGCGCAGGTCGCTGGCCTCGCCCGTGGCGGCGATGCGTCCGTCCCGCACCAGGACGGCGCCATGCGCGCTGTGGCGCGTCGCGGCCTGCCAGCCCCCTGCGAAAGGGTCGGCGCCGAAACCGAGGGTCTGGCCCAAAAGAAGCTGTTCGTTCATGTGCGCCAACCTAAGGCCGGGCCGGGGGCCGGTCTATCGCTTTCCCGCCTTAGACAGCTTTCGGCTTTGCGCGAAATTGGGAGTCTTCCGGCCTTGAGGGTGGCATCGCATTCTCTATGCTGCAGCGCAGATCAAGGGGGTGAGATGTCCGACACGATCGATATCATCGAGGGCGAGCGCGACCAGCTGACCGACCGCATTGTGGCCATCATCCTCGATGCGGTGGAAGCGCGTGATTCCGTGGCCCTGGACGAGGTCCTGGCCCCGCTGCACCCGGCCGATATCGCCGACCTTCTAGAACAGATCGACGACCGCTACCGCACGGACCTGATCGGTCTGTGGGCGCATGGCATCGACGGCGACGTGCTCTCGGAACTGGACGAGACGCTCCGCGACGAGGTCATCGGCGCGCTGCCCGCCGACGCCCTGGCCGTCGCCGTGCGCGACCTGGAATCGGACGACGTGGTCGACCTGGTCGAGGACATGGACAGCGACCAGCAGGAGGCGGTGCTCGATGCGCTGGAAGCCCCCGACCGGGTCGCCGTCGAAATCGCGCTCAGCTACCCCGAGGAATCCGCCGGCCGCCTGATGCAGGTCGAGGTGGTGCGCGCGCCCGTCCACTGGACCGTGGGCGAAACCATCGACTACCTGCGCAGCCATGACGACCTGCCCGAACAGTTCTACCACGTGGTGCTGGTCGATCCGCGCATGAAACCCGAAGGTTACGTGACGCTGGGCCGCCTGCTGGGGTCGCCGCGCGCCACCAAACTGACCGACCTGACCGAGGACAGTTTTCGCACCTTCCGTGTCGACCAGGATGAGGGCGATGTGGCCTATGCCTTCAACCAGTATCACCTGATTTCAGCCCCGGTGGTGGACGAAGACGACCGCCTGGTCGGCGTGATCACCATCGACGACGCCATGGCCGTGCTGGACGAGGAACACGAAGAAGACATCCTGCGCCTGGCCGGTGTCGGCGAGGGCAGCCTGGCCGACCGGGTGATCGCGACGACCCGCCGGCGCCTGCCCTGGCTGGCGGTCAACCTGGTCACGGCCATCCTGGCCTCGCTGGTCATCGCGCTGTTCGAGGACGTGATCGCCGGGCTGGTTGCGCTTGCGGTGCTGATGCCCATCGTCGCCTCCATGGGCGGCAATGCGGGCACCCAGTCGCTGACCGTGGCGGTGCGCGCGATCGCCACCAAGGACCTGACCGGTGCCAATGTCTGGCGCGTCATCCGGCGCGAGGTGCTGGTGGGCCTGGTCAACGGGCTGATCTTCGCCGTGGCGATGGGGCTGATCGGCTGGGCCTGGTTTGGCCAACCCATGCTGGGGGCGGTGATTGCCATCGCAATGATCATCAACCTGGTGATCGCCGGACTGGCGGGCACGGTGATCCCCATCCTTCTGGAAAAACTCGGGATCGACCCGGCCCTGGCCTCGGGCGCCTTCGTGACGACGGTAACGGACGTGGTGGGCTTCTTCGCCTTCCTCGGGCTGGCCGCGGTGATGCTCCTGTGATGCCGCTCGAGGATCAGAAAGCCGCGGCGCGCAAGGCCGCCTTCGCCGCCCGCAAAACGGCCCATGACAGCGGCACCGGCCATGCCGGCCATCTCAGCCAGGTGCTGGCGGGATATCGCGGCGTTCCGCTGGCCGGCTACATGGCCATGCGCACCGAGATCGACCCGACCCCCGCCATGGAAGAGGCCGCCGCCCACGGGCCCGTCTGCGTGCCGGTGATTCTCGGCAAGGGCCAGCCGCTGAAGTTCCGCGAATGGGCGCCCGGGTGCCGGATGATCCCCGGTGAATTCGGCGCCCGGATCCCCGAAACAGGCGCCTGGATCGACCCGGAAATCCTGGTCGTGCCCCTCGTCGCCTTCTCGCGCCAGGGCGGCCGGCTGGGCTATGGTGGCGGCTTCTACGACCGCACCCTCGAAGGCTTGCGGGCGAATCGACCGACCCTCGCGATTGGCTTCGCCTATGCCGCCCAGGAATTGCCCGACCTGCCGCTGGAACTCACCGACCAACCGCTCGACCTGATCGTCACCGAACAGGGCGTGATCGACCCCTGACTTTCTTTGGACCGGTAAATATCCCGGGGTGAATTGGCCGCAGGCCAAGAGGGGCAGCGCCCCTGGTCCGCAGGCGGCGCCGAAGGCGACGCCAAGGCAGACCTGTGTGGCGCAAGCCACGCCGTTTTGAAAAGGCTTGCCTCTTGCGCGCCGGCTTGGTCTTAAGGCAGCCATGAGACTTCTTTTCCTTGGCGATGTCATGGGCCGGTCCGGGCGCCGGGCGATCACCGAGACCCTGCCCGGTCTGCGCGACCGGCTGCGCCTCGATTTCGTCGTGGTCAATGGCGAGAACGCGTCGAACGGCATGGGGCTGACCGCCGCCCATGCCAAGCTGCTTCTCGAGGCCGGGGCCGACGTGATCACCCTTGGCGATCATGCCTTCGACCAGAAAGACATGCTGCAAGCCTGCGAGGCCGAGCCGCGCATCCTCCGCCCGCTGAACTATGCCAAGGCCGCGCCGGGCCGCGGCGCGCGGGTCTTCGACGTGCCGGGCGGGCGCAGGATCCTGGTCGCGCAGGTCCTGGGCCAGGTCTTCATGAAACGCGCCTTCGCCGACCCTTTCTCGGCGGTGGACACGGTGCTCAAGACCCATCCCCTGGGCGGCATGGTCAATGCCTCGCTCATCGATATGCATTGCGAGGCGACCTCGGAAAAGATGGCCATGGGCCATTTCTGCGATGGTCGGGCCAGCGTCGTGGTGGGCACCCATACCCATGTTCCCACCGCCGATGCGACGATCCTGCCGCGGGGCACCGCCTACCAGACAGACGCGGGCATGAGCGGCGATTACGACTCCGTCATCGGCATGCAGAAGGAAGAACCGATGCGCCGGTTCATCACCGGTATGCCAAAGGCACGGTTCGAGCCCGCGAACGGCGCGGCCACGCTGTCGGGCCTTTACGTTGAGACAGATGATCGCACCGGCAAGGCCACGCGGGTGGAGCCGGTCCGAGAGGGCGGGCGGCTGACGCCAACCGGGCCCGCATGACCGGGCGCCTGGGTCTCAGCCTGGCGCTGGTGATCATGGGGGCGGGCTGGGGGCTGACCCAACCGCTGACCAAGATCGCCGTCTCTTCGGGCTATGGCCATTTCGGGCTGATCTTCTGGCAGATGACGCTTGGCGCAGTGCTGACGGGCGGGGTGTTGGCCGCGCGTGGCAGCCTGCCGCGGATGACCCTTGCGCGCCTGCCCATCGTCATGGTGGTGGCCGCGCTGGGCACGCTTTTGCCCAACACGACCAGTTACCAGGCCGCCTTTCACCTGCCCTCGGGGGTGATGTCGATCATCATCGCCACCGTGCCGATGTTCGCCTTTCCCGTGGCGCTGATGCTGGGGATCGACCGGTTTTCCATGCGCCGCCTGGCAGGGCTGGCCATCGGGCTTGCAGGGGTGGCCCTGATCGCCCTGCCGCGCGGCAGCCTGCCGGACCCGGCCATGCTGGCCTGGATCCCGGTCGCCCTGGTGGCGCCGCTCTGCTACGCGCTGGAAGGCAACGCGGTCAACAAGTTGGGCACGGCCGGCCTTTCGGCGGTGGGGCTGCTCTGCCTTGCCTCGATCCTGGGCGCCTTGGTCGCGCTGCCCCTGGCGCTGGCCAGCGGGCACTGGATTGTCCCCGTCGGCCTGCTGACCCGCGAGGGACAGGCGCTCATGGCCAGCGGCGTTGTCCATGTGGCGGTCTATTCGGGCTATATCTGGCTGGTGGGCCGGGCCGGGGCGGTGTTCGCCGGGCAGGTGGCCTATCTTGTCACGGGGTTCGGCGTGCTCTGGGCGATGGTGCTGCTGGACGAAAGCTATTCGGGCTGGGTCTGGGCCGCGCTGGCGGCGATGCTCGTGGGTCTGACGCTGGTGCGCCCGCGCCGGGTGGAAAAACCGGTTGATGCGCTGCCGCCCGGGACCGACACTGGTCCGGCACCGGGCGCGGGACAGACATGATCGAGCTTTTTGACCTTGGCCGGAATGCCGATGCCATTGTGACCCTGACCATCGTCGTGGTCATGTTCCTGCTGTTCCTGCGCGAAACCTTCCCGACCGAGGTGGTGGCCATTGCCGGGGTCGCGCTGATGCTGGTGGCCGGTGTGCTGCCCTACGAGCAGGCGCTGACGGTCCTGTCCAACCCCGCCCCCTGGACCATCGCGGCGATGTTCCTTGTCATGGGCGGGCTGGTGCGGACCGGATCGCTCGATGCGCTGACCACGCTGGCCGACCGCCGGGTGCGCACCAATCCGCGCCAGACCATGGTGATGGTGTTCGGCTTCGTCATCGTGGCCAGCGCGATCATGAACAACACGCCCGTGGTGGTGGTGATGATTCCCGTCTTCGTGCAACTTGCCCGCACGCTTGGCCTGTCGGCCTCCAAGCTGCTGATCCCGCTGTCCTACGCGGCGATCATGGGCGGCACGCTAACGCTGATCGGCACCTCTACCAACCTGCTGGTCGATGGTGTGGCCCGGACCCAGGGCCTGGCCCCCTTCACGATTTTCGAGGTCACGCCGGTGGCGCTGGTGGTGGTCGGCTGGGGGTTGATCTACCTGACCCTGGTCGCGCCGCGCCTGCTGCCCGAACGGGACAGCATGGCGAACCTCTTGTCCGACCGCTCGAAGATGCGTTTCTTCACCGAGGCGGTGATCCCCCCCGACAGCAACCTGATCGGGCGAGAGGTGCTGGGCGTGCAACTGTTCAAGCGCGAAGGCGTGCGTCTCATCGACGTGATCCGCGGCGACACCTCGCTTCGCCGCGACCTGCAAGGCGTCGAATTGCAGGTCGGCGACCGGGTGGTGCTGCGCACGGCGATGACCGAACTTCTCAGCCTGCAACGCAACAAGTCGCTGCGCCGGGTGGACCAGGTCAGCGCGGTGGAAACCCAGACGGTCGAGGTGCTGATCACGCCGGGCTGCAAGATGGTGGGCCGCCGCCTTGGCGCGTTGCGCCTGCGGCGTCGCTATGGCGTCTACGTGCTGGCAGTGCACCGGCGCAGCCAGAATATCGGCCGGCAGTTGGATGACCTGACCGTGCGGGTGGGCGACACGCTGCTTCTGGAAGGCGCGCCCGAGGATATCAGGCGCCTTGCAGACGACCAGAACCTTGTCGACGTCTCGACCCCCTCGGCCAAGGAATTCCGCCGCAGCCACGCGCCCATCGCCATCGGGGCGCTGCTGGCCATCGTCACCCTGGCCGCGCTGGGCGTGGCGCCGATCCTGTTCCTGGCCGTCGTGGCCGTGGCCGTCGTCCTGGTCACGGGCTGCATCGACGCCGAAGAGGCGTTTTCCTTCATCGAGGGACGCCTGCTGGCGCTGATCTTCGCGATGCTGGCCATCGGCGCGGCCCTGCAGGCTTCGGGCGCGGTCGAGCTGATCGTCAGCGCCGTGGCACCGGGGCTGCAGAACCTGCCGCCCTTCCTGATCGTCTGGGCCATCTACCTGCTGACCAGCATCCTGACGGAATTGGTGTCCAACAACGCCGTCGCCGTGGTCGTCACCCCCATCGCCATCGGGCTGGGCCAGGCCATGGGGATCGACCCCCGCGGGCTGGTCGTGGCGGTGATGATCGCGGCCTCGGCCAGTTTCGCCACACCCATCGGCTACCAGACCAACACGCTGGTCTACGGGCCGGGCGGCTACAGGTTCACCGATTTCCTGCGCGTGGGCATCCCTCTGAACCTGACCGTTGGCCTGCTGGCCTCGGCGCTGATCCCCTGGGTCTGGCCGCTGTGATGTCCGAAGGCATGTCCCCTTATTTGCGCGGCTTCCTGATCACGCTGTTCGGCGTGCTGGTCATTTCGCCCGATACGCTGCTGATCCGCCTGATCGAGGCCGACCACTGGGCGCAGCTTTTCTGGCGCGGCACGCTCAGCGGGCTGGCGGTTCTGGTCGGCATTGCCCTGGTCACGCGCGGGCGTGGTTTGCGGCCGCTGCTGCGCCCGACGCGGGCCGACCTGCTGATGGCGGTTGTTTACGGCTCGGGCAATATCGCCTTCGTCTATTCGGCGACCCATACGCTGGTTGCCAATACGCTGTTCCTGCTGTCCACCTCGCCGGTCTTCGCGGCCCTGATCGCGCGGTTCGTCCTGAAAGAGACGGTCGGCCTGCGCACGGTCCTGACAATCGCGGCCACCATCGTGGGCATCGCGGTGATCGCCAGCGGGTCGCTGGGCGGGGGCGGGGGCACGATCGAGGGCGACCTGGCCGCGCTCTGGGCCGCGGTGGCGCTGGCGGTGACCTTTTCCATCGCGCGCCGGCAAATGGGCCGGTCCATGGTGCCGGCGATGGGGGCGGGGGCGATCCTGGCGGGGCTGACCGCCGGGGCGCTGGCCCCCACCGTGATGATCCCCGAAGGCGACCGGATCTGGATGGGCCTGATGGGGCTATGGGTGGTGCCCGTGGCCTTTGCCTGCCTGACCACCGGCCCGCGCTACCTGCCGGCCGCCGATGTCGGCCTTCTGATGCTGCTGGAGGCGGTGTTCGGCCCGCTGCTGGTCTGGTGGGTGCTGGGCGAAGACCCCGGCCCGCGCACCCTGTTGGGCGGGGCCATCGTGCTGGGCGCGATGGTGGTCAGCAACCTGTGGCTCTTGGTGCGGGGACGACGGCGACGCGGCCAGCCCGCGAATACTTAGCCATATCGCTCAACGAAATTCCGCAGGATACGTTCGGGCACGGTCACATCCGCCGCGCGGCACATGGTGATCAGGTCATTGGCGGTTTCCGGCGGGAAGTAGCCGCGATCCTTGTAGATGCGGATGCGGGTTTCGAACCCGGCCGCATCGGCCTCGGGGTGGAACTGGGTGGCATAGACGTTCTGGCCATGCCGGATCATCTGGAACGGGCAGGGGCCGCTTTCCAGCACGTGCACGGCGCCGTCGGGCAGGTGCTGCACCGCCTCCTTGTGGCCGACGAAGGCATCGAATTCACCAGGCAGACCATCGAGCAAGGGGTCCTCTGCGACGACACGGCAAGTCACCGCGCCCACGGGTTCCCCGTATTTGTCCTTCGAGACCTCCGCCCCCAGGTGATGGGCCAGGATGCCGATCCCGTAGCAGCAGCCCATGAAGGGAAAGTCGCGCGCCGTGATCTCGGGCATCAGCGACAGGCAGGCGGCCTCGATATGGGCCTCGACCGGCGTCTTGTCCTCGGGCGCGTCGCTGACGCAGCCCGGCCCGCCGCCCACGATGACGCCGGCATAGTCGGAAAGGTCCAGCGCATCGGGCAGATCGTCCTGGTCCAGCCGGACGCGGTGCGCCCGGTCCGGTGTCAGCCCGCCCTTGCGCAGGATCGCGGCGAACTCGTCATCGCTCGCCTCGGTTTCGGGGCGCAGTTGCAGGATCAGGAAGGGCTTGGTCATCACTTCACAGCGGCCAGAAGGTCAGGATGGCCGGGATAGACACCGCCACGATCAGGATTTCAAGGGGCAGGCCCATGCGCCAGTAATCCCCGAACCCGTAGCCGCCGGGGCCCAGGATCAGCGTGTTGTTCTTGTGCCCGATCGGTGTGAGGAAGGCCGAGGAGGCCGCCACGGCCACCGCCATCAGGAACGGGTCGGGCGAGACATCGAGCGTGCGCGCCATCTCGATCCCCACCGGGGCGGCGACGATGGTGGTCGCGGTGTTATTGAGCACGTCCGACAGGGTCATGGTGACGACCATCAGGACCGTCAGGATCGCCCAGGCCGGCAAATCGCCTGTCAGACCGGTCAGGGCGTTGGCGATCAGCTGGGTGCCGCCTGCGTCCTCCAGCGCGGCGCCCAGCGGGATCATCGAACCCAGCAGAACCACGACGGGCCACTCCACGTGATCGTAAAGCTCTGACAGGGGCACGATACGGGTGAGGGCATAGATCGACACGACGATCCCCAGCGCCACGGGCAGGTAGACCAACCCGAAAGAGGCCGCCGCCACCGCCCCGCCAAAGGTTCCGATGGCCAGCCACATCTTGCTGTCGGCGGTCACCGACAGCCCGCGGTCGGCCAGCGGCAGGCAGCCCAGCCAGTCGGCCACGTCCGCCGCCCGGGCCGAGGGGGCCAGCAACAGCAGGATGTCGCCCGGCTGCACCTTGGTCTTGCGCATCTGGGTGCGGATCGCCTTGCCCTTGCGCGACACGCCCAGCAGAACGGTCTGATGGCGCCAGAGCAACCCGACCGCCTGCGCCGTCTTTCCGGCGATGCGTGCGCCCTCGGGCACCACCACTTCGATCACGGTCAGCCCGTCGCCCTCGGCCTCCAGCTTGTCGGCGTTTTCCTTGGTGGTGAATTTCAGCGACAGCGCGGTGCGGAATTCGTCCAGCGCGCCCGGCGCGGCCTCCAGCACAAGGATATCGTCGCCCTGTAGCACCGCGTTCGCGGCAGCGCCGTAGCGCCGCTTGCCGTCGCGGATCAGGCCCAGGATGGCCACGTCGTTCTTCTCGGCGGTCTCGTAGAGCTCGCCCAGGCGCCGGCCGATCAGCTTGCTGTCGGTGGGAACGATCAGCTCGGCCAGGTAGTCGGCATAGCTTTCGGCCATGGCGCCGGCGGTGGCCCCGTCCTGGGCGGGGATCAGCCGCCAGCCGACAAGGGCGACGAAGGCCAGTCCCGCCAGCGCCGTCACCGCGCCCACCGGCGCGAAATCGAACATCGCGAAAGGCGCACCAAGGCTGTCTTCGCGGATCGAGGCGATGATGATGTTGGGGGGCGTGCCGATCAGCGTGGCCATGCCGCCCAGGATCGTCGCGAAACTCAGCGGCATCAGCGACAGGCCCGGCGCGCGCCCGGCCTTGCGCGCGGTCTGGATGTCCACCGGCATCAGCAGGGCCAGCGCGGCCACATTGTTCATGAAGGCCGAGAGCACGCCGCCGATCCCGCCCATGATGGTGATATGCGCGCCCAGGCTGCGGGTGCTGTCGATCATGGTCCGGGTGATCAGGTAGACCGCGCCCGAGCGCACCAGCCCGGCCGAGACGATCAGCACCAAGGCCACGATGATCGTGGCCGGGTGGCCGAAGCCGGAAAAGGCGTCGTCCACCTTCACCAGGCCCAGCAGCACGGCCACCATGAGCGCCCCGAAGGCCACGAGATCATAGCGGATGCGCCCCCAAAGAAGCAGGGCGAAGATAAGGGCGAAGAGCGCGAAAAGAAGGGTCTGGTCACTGGTCATGACCAGAGCCTATTGCGCCCGGCGCGCGGCGTCCATCTGCCGATTGGCCCGGCTCAGACGAAGGGGGCGACGGCGCTTTCGGGCTCGGGCTGGGCCAGGGCGACGGCCTCGTCCAGGTCGATGCTCTTGTCGAACAGGGCCCGCCCGATGATCGTGCCCGCCACCTGCGGGACGTATTTGAGCGTGCTGATATCGTCGAGCGTGCGGATCGTGCCGCGGGCGATGACCGGCGTGCGCGACGCCTCGGCGACACGGGTGGCCAAGGACACCGAGG
>JAAAPD010000048.1 GCA_009908505.1 Alphaproteobacteria bacterium
AAGCTGGGCAGTCCCACGGTGCCCATGCCGGGATATGACATCCAGATCCTGGGCGAGGACGGCACCCCCCTGCCCGCTGGCGAGCTTGGCGCCATCGCGGTCAAGCTGCCGCTGCCACCGGGCACCCTGCCCACGCTGTGGAACGCCGAGGACCGGTTCCGCAAATCCTATCTCGACACCTTTCCCGGCTACTACGAAACCGGCGATGCGGGGATGATCGACGAAGACGGCTATGTCTGGATCATGGCCCGGACCGACGATGTCATCAACGTGGCCGGCCACCGCCTGTCCACAGGCGGCATGGAGGAAGTTCTGGCCAGCCACCCGGACGTTGCCGAATGTGCCGTGATCGGTGTGGCCGACGCGTTGAAGGGCCAGATGCCGTTTGGGTTCCTGTGCCTGTCCAAGGGTGTGGAGCGCCCGCATGACGAGATCGTGGCCGAATGCGTCAAGCTGGTGCGGGACAGGATCGGCCCCGTCGCCGCCTTCAAGCTGGCCGTTGTGGTGGATCGCCTGCCAAAGACCCGGTCGGGCAAGATCCTGCGTGGCACGATGGTTTCCATCGCCGACGGCAAGGACTTCAAGATGCCCGCCACGATCGACGATCCGGCCATCCTGGACGAGATCGCCGAGGCCCTGGGAAAGGTCGGATATCCAAAGGGGTGACAGCGCCGGACGACGCTCTATCTCTGTGTTCATGAGAGGGATTGTCGTCTTGCTGCTCGCTGTGCTTGCCGGGTCCCCGGGACGAGCGGATATGCTGATCGAGGATTTTACCGGCGAGGCCGCCGCGCGTTGGTCGTTCTTTACCGACAGGGTCATGGGCGGCCGGTCGGAGGGGCGGGCCGTGATCGGCGGCACCCCGCCCCATCTGCACCTGACAGGCACGGTCAGCACGGCCAATAACGGGGGCTTCATACAGGCGCGGCAGCGACTGGATGGCCTGCCCCCGGACACGACCGCGCTGACTGTTACGACCCGCGGGGACGGTCAAACCTACTATGTCCACCTGCGCGGCACGGCGACTCGCCTGCCCTGGCAGTTCTACCAGGCCAGTTTTACCGCGCCGCGCGACTACTGGGCCGATATCACCGTGCCGCTGACCGCCTTCACAGCCTCGGGCGGTCGTTTGCCGCCGCTCGAGGCGTCCGATATTCGGTCGATCGCCCTTGTGGCCTATGGCCGCGACCACATGGCCGACCTGGCGGTGTCGCGTATCGGTGCAGACTGAGACCGGGTCGGACGGCCAGAGCCGCGCCTGCCGGGCACGGCGGCTTGCGGTTTCAGGCGAATTGTTCGCGGATCAACCGCTCCTCCAGCCCGTGGCCGGGATCGAACAGCAAACGGTGCGACACGTCCTCGGCCGATTGCACGCGCACCTGGGCCACGTTGGGCACCGACTTGCCATCCGCATCCGCCATCACCGGGCGACGTTCGGGGTTGGTCACTTCGAACAGCACCTCCGCCGCCTTGGGCAGAAGCGCCCCGCGCCAGCGGCGGGGCCGGAACGCGGCCACCGCCGTCAGGGCCAGTACATCCGACCCGATGGGCAGGATCGGGCCGTGGGCCGAATAGTTGTAGGCCGTCGATCCGGCGGGCGTGGCGACAAGCGCCCCGTCACAGACCAGGTCGGCCATGCGCAGCTTGCCGTCCACGTGGATGCGCAGCTTGGCCGCCTGCGGCCCGGCGCGCAGCAGCGATACCTCGTTGATGGCCAGCGCGTCATGGGTACTGCCATCGACACAGGTGGCCTTCATGCGCAACGGATTGATCACCGCTTCCTCGGCGCGTGCCAGCCGCTCGCGCAGACCGTTCTCGGCATATTCATTCATCAGAAAGCCGACCGTCCCCCGGTTCATGCCGTAGACGGGCGCCTGAAGGTGCTGGGTCCGGTGCAACGTGTCCAGCATGAAGCCGTCGCCGCCAAGGGCAACAATGATTTCGGCTCGGTCCTCGGGCACGGCGCCGTAACGGTTGGCCAGCGCCGTGGCGGCCTGTTTGGCGATGGGCGCATCACTGGCGACGAAAGCAAGATCAGGGGCGGGGTTCGGGGCCATGGGTCCATCCGTTGTTTCCCGATACTTGTCCGATGCGCCGAAAGGAAACGCAATCCCCCCGGGGATACCGCTATCGGACGCCAATCGGTGTCCCTGCGTCGCTTTGGGCCTTTCACGTCGCCGATTTGCCCCATATCAAACCCCACAATGACTGCCGGCCGGAACCGAACCGGCATCCGCCAAGGAGGACAAACATGACCAATTCAACCAAGACCGACGGGTTTTTCACCGAACCGCTTTCCTCGCGCGATCCCGAAATCTGGGGCGCCATCCAGAAGGAGCTGGGCCGCCAGCGCCACGAGATTGAGCTGATCGCCTCCGAGAACATCGTCTCGGCGGCCGTGATGCAGGCGCAGGGGTCGGTCATGACCAACAAGTATGCCGAGGGCTATCCCGGGCGCCGCTACTATGGCGGTTGCCAATACGTTGACATCGCCGAGAACCTGGCCATCGAACGCGCCTGCGAGCTGTTCGACTGCCAGTTCGCCAACGTGCAACCCAATTCCGGTAGCCAGGCGAACCAGGGCGTGTACACTGCGCTGCTCAAGCCCGGCGACACGATCCTGGGGATGAGTCTCGATGCCGGCGGCCACCTGACCCACGGTGCCAAGCCGAACCAGTCGGGCAAGTGGTTCAACGCCGTTCAATACGGCGTGCGCCAGCAGGACAGCCAGATCGACTATGACCAGATCCAGCAGCTGGCAACCGAACACCAGCCCAAGATGATCATAGCCGGCGGCTCGGCCATTCCGCGGATCATCGACTTTGCCCGCATGCGCGAGATCGCCGACAGCGTGGGCGCCTACCTTCTGGTGGACATGGCGCACTTCGCGGGCCTCGTGGCGGCGGGCCTCTACCCCTCGCCCTTCCCGCATGCGCATGTGGCGACCTCGACCACCCACAAGACCCTGCGCGGCCCGCGCGGTGGCCTGATCGTCACCAATGACGAGGACATCGCCAAGAAGTGCAACTCGGCCATCTTCCCCGGCATCCAGGGCGGGCCGCTCATGCATGTTATCGCCGGCAAGGCCGTGGCCTTCGGAGAGGCGCTGCGCCCCGAGTTCAAGTCCTACCAGGAGCAGGTGGTCAAGAACGCCCAGGCCCTGGCCGACCAGCTGATGCAGGGCGGACTGGACATCGTCACCGGCGGCACGGACAGCCACGTGATGCTGGTGGACTTGCGCCCCAAGGGCGTTAAGGGCAACGTCACCGAAAAGGCGCTGGAACGGGCCAGCATCACCTGCAACAAGAACGGCATCCCGTTCGATCCCGAGAAACCCATGGTGACCAGCGGCATTCGCCTCGGCTCCCCCGCCGGCACCACGCGCGGTTTCGGCGAGGCCGAGTTCCGCCAGATCGCCGACTGGATCACCGAGGTGGTCGACGGGCTGGCCGCCCATGGCGAAGACGGCAACGGCGCGGTCGAAGCCAAGGTGAAGGCCGAGGTCGAGGCCCTGTGCGAGAACTTCCCGCTTTACCCTGACCTTTGAGGCGAATGCGCCTGCCCCGTCGCATCGGGGCGGGCGTCACAACGCCTTGCGAAAAAGATGCAGGCGGTGCATCGCCTGTGCCCCCGCCTTTTCCCGCTGGGCCAGGGAGGCGCCGTTTTCATCCGCGATCCAGGTATTGCCGATCATGCTATAGCCGGCCGCCTGAGCCCGCGTGAAGACATGGTGCAACAACAGCGGATTGACCCCCTGCCCCTGCAGGTCGGGCACGACACCGGCAAAGATCAGCACCGCGCGGCGATTTGTCCAGCGATGGCGCAGGAAATGCCAGGGCGCGGCCATCCCCAGACGCGAGCGCACCCGCCGCAGGAACGGATTGAGGTCCGGCACGCATATGATGCAGCCCACGGGCGCGCCCCGCCGGTGCAGGATCGCCGAGATGCGCGGGTCCATCACCCATTTCATATCCTTGGCCTGGAATTGGAATTCCTCGGCCGAGACGGGGACGAACATGGGGTTTTCCGCGAAACTGGCATTCAGGACCTGACGGGCCTCTTCCATGCGCCGGGGGATGGTCCGCCGTTTGATCGGGGCAAAGGTGAAGTCGGGATCGTCCAGCAGGGCCTTTTGCTTGGGCCCCAGGCGCGGCGGCGGGCTGTTTTGCACATCGACCTCGAAGGTCGTCATCGGAAATAGCGGCGCATAGCCATTGGCCGCAAGCAGACCAGGCAGGTGCGGCGGCGACCAGACCTGGTCGAGATAGGGGGCGTGGTCGAAGCCCCTGGTGACGACCCCGATCTGTTGCATGGCTGTCAGGTTGAAATTCCCCGCGATCTCGGTCAGGCTCCGCGACCGGCACCAATCCTCGGCGGCGCCGAGAAGGGCCGCGGCAGCCTCGGGGTCGTCGGCGCAGTCGAAATAACCGAAATAGCCCCGCCGTTCCGAGAAAAGCCGGTTGGAGGCGCCATGTTCATGCGCCGTGATCCGGCCCAGAACCCTGCCATCCCGGTGGGCGGTGAAAAACGCCAACGCCCCCTCGCCCGCGCCGCACATCAAGGGGTTGCGCCGGGCATCGAGAAACCGTTCCAGGTCGGCGCGAAGCGGCGAGACATAGGGTGAGTCCGGCCCGTAGGCCTGAAAGGGAGCGTCGAAAAAGGCGTCGAAATCGCCCGTCTTCAAGGTCACACTCATGGGCGAACTCGCATACCATTGCTGTCACATCGGTAAGCCTAACCGCCCGGTGCCGCCCTGACCAGCGTGGACCGAATTTCAGGACATTCGGCGGGGATGGAAATTCTGGAATTTCCATCCGTCCCAGCCTCAGAAATCGGTTGGTGCGCCGCCTTCAGACTTGCGCCGTTCGACAAAGGCCGACAATTCCTCGCGCACCGCGATATCCATCGGTGGCTCCTCGAAATTCGCAATGATCTCCTTGAACATCGAATGCGCCCGCTCGGCGGTCCAGACTCCCCCGGCCAGTTCCCAGGCCTCGAAATTGCGCCAATCCGACAGGAAGGGCGAATAGAACGCCTGTTCATAGCGGTCCTGCGTGTGCTGGACGCCGAAATAGTGCCCGTTGGGGCCGACCTCGGCGATAGTTTCGACCGCGATACTGTCGGGGCCCGTATCCACGATGGCCGGTTCGAAATAGCGCTGGATCATCTGGATCACTTCGCAATCCATGATGAATTTCTCGGGGCTGGCGATCAGCCCGCCCTCCAGCCAGCCGGCCGCGTGGTAGACCATGTTGGTGCCCGATTGCACCGCCGACCAAAGCGAATTGGAGCTTTCCCACATGGCCTGCCCGTCGGGGATGTTGGCCGCGCAGACCCCCGAGGCCCGCATCGGCAACCCGTAGAACCGCGCCATCTGGCCGGTCATCTGGGTGGCACGCATGTATTCCGGCGTGCCGAAGGCCGGCGCGCCCGATTTCATGTCCACGTTCGAGGTGAATGTGCCGATGACACAGGCCGCACCGGGCGCGACATACTGGAACAGCGCGATGGCCGACAGCGACTCGGCCAGCGACAGCGCCACGGCCCCCGACATGGTGACCGGCGCCATGGCCCCGGCCAGGGTGAAGGGTGACACCACAACAGCCTGCCCCCGGCGCACGCAGCGCAGGCAGCCGTCGATCATCGGGATGTCGTGCTTGAGCGGCGAGGTGGAGTTGATGTTGGTGTACATGTAGGGTTTGCGGCGGAAATCCTCCTCGGAGAGGCCGTTGGCGATCTTCACCATCTCCATCACGTCCTCGACGCGTTCGCGGCCCAGTGAATAGGCATGCATGACCTTGTCGGTCAGAGTCAGCTTGTCGAACAGCACGTCAAGGTGCCTTACGCTGGCATGGGTATCCACCGGTTCCACGGGGTAGCCACCAGCGAAGTGGATACAGTTGAAAAACTGCGTGAGGCGCAGCAGGTTGGCACATTGTTCCCGGTTGCCCGAGACTTTCCGACCGATCTCCAGGTCGTAATAGTTGGGCGGCGAGGACACGTTGCCGAACAGGATATGACCGTCCCCCAGCGTGATGTCGTGGGCGGGGTTGCGCGCGGCAATATCGAAACTTGCCGGGGCCTTGGCGATCATCTCCATGACCCAGTCGCGGCCGATCTTCACATTGGTGCCGTCGACCGTGCAGCCCGCCTGCTTGAATAGCTCCAGCGCCTCTTCGTTCAGGAACTCGATCCCGATCTCTTCGAGGATGCGCATGGCACCGTCATGGATCGCCGCGACGCCATCCGGCCCCAGCGGTTCGGTCGGGGCATCGGTATTGCGCGGCAGGCGCCACGGCATCTGGTTGATCTGAAGGCCGCCCCGGCGGGCGGTGTTGGCGGCACGGCCACCGGATCGACGGCGGCGGGTCGGTGCGTCGGGCATGAATCCTCCTGTCCTGTCCCGCAAATCTGACAGGCGGGGCGACGCTTGCGATGCGTTTTGCGACATTTTGCGTCGCGGACAGAAGGATCAGCGCCCCAGCCAGACCGGAAGCTGCGCGATGGACGGCAGCACGACGTCGGCATACCGGGCAAGCGCGGCGTGGTCGGCAGGCCCCGTCAGCACGCCGATACAGGTCATCCCCGCCGCCCGCCCCGCCACGAGGTCGTGGGTGCTGTCCCCGATCATGGCGCAGGCGGCGGGGTCCAGCCCGACACTTTCGGCAAAGGCCAGCAATGGGCCGGAATCGGGCTTGTGCCCGTGGCCGCTGTCGAAACCGGCGATGAAGTCGAACAGCCCCTCGACCCCTGCCGCCCCCAAATGCGCGCGCGCCGGTGCCTCGGCATCGTTGGTCATGACGCCAAGGCGATAGCCATCGGCGACCATCGACGACAAAAGCGGCGCAAGCGGCGCCGCCTCGACCTGCGGGGCGGCCGCGGCGGCCGCATTCATGCGCGCAACAAGGGCCGGTTTGCGTTGTGAAGGCAGAAGCGGCAGGATCGCCTCGGCAACCTCGTCTGCCGTGCGGGCGATGACCAGGCTGTCGGCGCGGAACCGGCCCGTCTGCAGGTCATATCCCAGAACGTCGGCCAGCGCTGCCAGCAAGGTGGGATCATTGCCCGCTTCCTGCTGCAAAAGGCGGCGTGTCCAGGCACCCCAAGTCGCCTGGAAATCGAACAGCGTGCCATCCTTGTCGAACAATAGGCCTGCGATGCGCATGTCAGGTCCAGTGCACCTGTTCGGCACCGGGCAAGGCATAGCGTGCCCTTAACGGGTCTTCATACTTCAGGTTGTTTGCGTCACAAAATGCCACAACCCAAGCGTCATCCATGGTGATGAATTCCAAAACGGAGACCAGGAAGGCGGGATCTTGCGCAAGGCGACGCAGATCTTCGGGCGCCGCCCCCGAAGACCCAAGAAAAACAGGGCAAAGGTCATCGTTTCCGGCCAGCCAGCCAAGGGCCTGGATCGCAATTTTTTCGGCCTGTTCACGTTTCATTTGCCCTGTTTACCCCCGCGGAAACTGTTTCTTAACGATTTGGCCGGCAATTTGTCCCAGGGAAGGCGAACGCCTTGAATGAGGAAAGCAGAATGCCCGGCGACATCCTGATTGTCGACAATGTGGCCACCAACCGCATTGTTCTCAAGGTCAAACTTCTGGCCGCGCAGCACCGCGTGCGGCCATGCGAGTCGATCGAAACGGCCCGGGCCGAGATCCGCCAGGCGCCGCCCGACCTCGTCATTCTGGATGTGACCTCGGACACCGCCGCGGCGCTGGAATTCTGCCAGGGCCTGAAGGACGATCCCGACACCGCGCTGATCCCGGTCATCGCGACGGGCGGCTTCCTGGACCCCGAGGACCGCGTGCGTGCCCTTCGCGCAGGGGCGGACGACGTCCTTGGCCGCCCCCTGAACGACCAGATCCTCCAGGCGCGCATCCGCTCGCTGTTGCGGGCGCGCGATGCCCATCGCGAATTGCGCCTGCGCGAGGATACCCGCCGCGCCCTGGGCTTTGCCGAGGCGCAGGCCGGCTTCGGGCACAGCGCGACGGTGGTGGCGCTTTCGCCCAGCGCCCGATTCCTTCGCTGTGCCGAAAAGAAGTTCGCGGGGTGCCCCAACATCCGGCTGCAAGGCGAACGCTTTGCCACGGGGTCGGGGCTGCCGGACAGGATGGCGGGCGACCTGCTGCTGATCGACGGCCGGGATTTCGCCATGCGCGAGGCCGAGTTGTATCGCCTTCTGTCCGAATTGCGCAGCCGAACGGATACCCGCCATGCGGCGGTCCTTGTCGTGCTTCCCGCCGACATGACCAATGTCCAGGCAATGGCGCTGGACCTGGGCGCGAACGACCTCGTGATGGCGGACGCCAGTGCACAAGAGGTCGTCTTGCGCGCCAAGAACCTCATCGCCGACAAGCAGCGCGCCGATCAGCTGCGCGACACGGTGCAAACCGGCCTTCAGGCGGCGGTGACGGACCCCCTGACGGGACTGTTCAACCGTCGCTACGCCTTGCCGCATCTTGAAAAGATGGTGGATCGGGCCTTCGAAAGCGGACGGCAAATCGCCGTGATGGTACTGGACATCGACCATTTCAAGACGATCAACGACACCTATGGTCATGCCGCCGGAGACGAAATCCTGCAACAGGTGGCGGGCAGGCTTCGTGAGAACGTGCGCGCCGTCGACCTACTGGCGCGGATCGGCGGCGAGGAATTTCTTGTCGCCATTCCCGAAAGCGATACCGACCATGCCCGCAACGCGGCACAGCGCCTGTGCCAGACGATCTCGGGGGCACCATTCCGCCTGGACAACGGCCAATTGATCAATGTGACCATGTCCATCGGCGTGAGCCTGTCCGGCCCGGACCCCGACCCGGTGATCACCGAAGGCACCGACCACCTGGTGCGCGCGGCCGACCTTGCGCTCTATGCCGCGAAAGGGTCGGGTCGCAATACGGTCAGCCTGTCCGCGGCCTGATCCATCACTCCCGGTCGCGCGCGCCCGGTTTGAAGCTGCGGCCCAGTTCCTCTTCGAAGCGGGCGGCGAGGGCCAGGCGATCGGCCCGGGGCATGGCCGCCACATGGACGACGAACTGGTCCGCCACGGCACCCTGCACCGATTGCAAGCGATCGTATTGCCGCTGCATGATGCCGCGCATCCGATCCGCGTCGAACCGTTCGGCCCGCAGAACGGCAAGCATATCCCCCATGTCCCGGCGCATCGCGGCCCGGGCGCCCCGGTCGAACGGCTGCGCCTCGCGCAGGCCGGCCCGAATGCTGCGGCGATCCTCGGCCTCGAGCGCCCGCAAAAGGGGGCCGACCGTCAGGTCGATACGCCCGGCCGGGCCGCCATGCGGGCCGCCGCGCAAAACCGCGCCGATCACCAGCCCCACAACCAGAAGGTTAAGGCCCAGCGACACGACCAGAAGCCAGCGCCGCCAGCGCCCTTCGCGGCCATTGGCCGGGGTCCGTTCCTCGTTCATAGCATGTCCTCCAACCCGGTCAGCGCATCGGCCCCCGTCAGGGGCACGGCGACGGTTTCACCGCCCAGAAGCGCGGGCGACAGCGCCGCAAGCCCGTCGGGCGGGAATACACCGACCCAAAGCCCCACAAGCGCCGCCACCGTCATCGAGCCCACGGCGCCCCAGCCGCCAAGGACCGCCAGAAGAACCGAGGCGGCCGACCGGCGCGGCCGGCATCGAACAACCGCGCGGGCGCGTGATGCGATTTCGCGGTCGGCATCGGCCATGACCCGATCAAACAGGTCATCACCGGGTGCGGGCGCCTGGCGCCGGGCGCTTTCGATCATCGCCCGGAACAGCTCTTCGTTGCGTTCATCGGTCATCATCATACCCCAATTCTGCCTTGCGCCCCCGCAGGCGCGCAATCAGTCCTTTCTTGCCCCGTGCGACCAGGCTTTCGACGGTGCGCACGCTTTCGCCCATGATCCGCGCCACTTCGGGATTGGGCAGGTCCTCGAGATGGCGCAGGGCGACGGCCCTCGCCTGGCGTTCGGGCAGGTCGGCCAAGGCCGCGCGCAGCGCCATGTGCCGGTCCCGGTCCTGCATACCGGCGGCAACGCTCGGCCCCGTATCGGCGGGCTCGGGCACGGCGTCCAGCGCCACACCGCGCCCCGATTTGCGCAACCGGTCGGTGCACAGGTTCGCCACCACCCGGTAGAGCCAGGTCGTCACCTTGGCGCGGTCCGCCTCCCAGTCGGGGGCAATGCGCCACAGGCGCAACATGGCCTCTTGCGCCACGTCCTCGGCCTCGGCCCGATCGCCCAGCATTCGCTGCGCCTGTCCCAGCACACGCGGCAGAAGCCGCCGGCTGAGCGCACGCGCAGCGTCCCGCTCGCCGCGGGCATAGGCCGCCAGGAGGGCCTCGTCGCTTTGGCTGTCCTGCAAGGGATCCGCACTCATGTGTCAGGGGCGTAGCCACATCTTTCGCCTCCGGCAAGCCGGGACGCGCGCGTCGCAGGGATTGTGGGAACGATCACGCGCGCCCCGATGTCCGCCGATCAGTTTCGGCGCATCCGCCCACCCATGCGGTCCTGCAGGGCGGCGAATTCCTCGGCATCGAGCGCCCCGTCACCGTTGCGGTCCAGGCGATCGAACATGCGGCCATCGCGCGGGCCGTTCCGGCCCATCGCTTGCAATTCCTCGATCTGCAGCAGGCCGTCACCATTTTCATCCGCCTTGTCGAGGCGGGACTCGATCCGGTCCGCCATCCGGGCCTGAACCATCGCGGTCATTTCCTCGGCGCTGAGCCCGCCGTCGCCATCACTGTCGGCGGCCTCGAACCGGGCCTGCATGCGGTCTTGCATGGCCGCGCGCATCTCCTCTGGTGTGAGGGCACCATCGCCATCGCGGTCCATCTCCTCGAAGCCGGGCATTTGCGCCATGGGGCCGTGGCCATTGCCGACCCCGCGCGCCTCGGCGCCGATGGTCAGGGCGAAACCCGCGGCAATGGCGGCGATCAGCAGGGGTGTGTTGCGTGTCATCAAGAAATTCCTTTCGTTTGCGGAGTGACGACACCGGGACTTGCAGCGGCGTCTTCCCGTTCAACGTCGCTGGCCGGGGCTTCCGTCGCTGTCCGGTGCAACTTCTTTTCACGCGACATCCCGACGCGGCGACATTTTCGCCCCTTCCATCCGCGACCCGTCCACGCCACCTGTAGGGCCTGCAAAGAGGCCCGCGATGACAGACCAGACCAAGAACCCTGCCGTGGAAGACGACCGCCCCATGAAGCGGTCAATGTGGCGCGGGCTGCGCCGCCGCTGTCCGAATTGCGGCGACGGGATCATGTTCGACGGCTATCTCAAGGTGGCCGATCACTGCCCCGCCTGCCAGGAAACGCTCAGCCATCACCGGGCCGATGACGGACCCGCCTACCTGACGATCCTGATCGTCGGCCACCTGATGGCGCCGATCATCCACGTGGTGTTTACCCAGTTCCGGCCCGAACCGCTGGTCATGGCCACCGCCTTTACCATTGGCTGCGTGGCGCTGTCGCTATACCTTCTGCCGCGCATGAAGGGGCTGGTGGTCAATATCCAGTGGTCCCGGCGTATGCACGGCTTCGGGGGCTAGCACGGTCTGGTCCCTGCCGGACAGCGAGGGACGATGAAGATGGACAATAACCAGATCCGCGACGCGGCCACCGTCATCGTGCTGCGTGACCGGGGCGTGGCCCCGAAAGTCCTGATGGGCCAGCGTGGCGCCGGGGCGGCCTTCATGCCGTCCAAATTCGTGTTTCCGGGCGGTGCGATCGACGCGGTCGATGAAACCGTGCCCTTCGGCCGGTCGTTGCGCCAGCCCTGCGCGAACCGGCTGGCCGAGGACAGCGGATGCAGCCCGCACGGGCTGGCCGCTGCGGCGATCCGGGAGTTGTGGGAGGAAACCGGCCAGCAGATCGGCGTGCCCGGCGACTGGTCCGGCGCGCCGCGCGGCTGGCGCGGATTTTCCGCCAGCGGGCATTTGCCGGATGCCGACCCGCTAGAGTTCGTGTTCCGCGCCATCACCCCGCCGGGCCGGCCCCGCCGTTTCGATGCGCGGTTCTTCCTGGTCGAGGCCGACGCCCTGACCACGGACCCCGACGATTTCTCGCGCGCCGAGGACGAGTTGAGCCGCCTGCACTGGGTGCCTCTCTCCGAGGCCCGGGCGCTCGACCTGCCCTTCATCACCGAGGTGGTGTTGGCCGAGATCGCTGCCGGGCTGGATCGGAATGGTCCGCTCAGCCAGGTGCCGTTCTTTCGCCACGAGGATGAGCGCCACCTGATCACCCGCCTGGCCGGGCGCTCACCGCTGGACGGGATCTAGGCGACAAGCACCAGCGCCACGACTGAGATGGTCAGGATCGCGACGCCGGCCAATTCCCGCGCGGTGATCTTTTCGTGAAAGACCAGCGCGCTGGCGGCAAGCGAAAAGACCAGTTCGACCTGGCCCACCGCGTTCACGTAGCCCACCGTCTGCAAGGTGAAGGCGGTGAACCAGCAGATCGACCCGACAAGCGACGTGAGACCGACCAGCCCGGCAACCCGCCACGCGGCGAAGACCGCCCGCACCTGCCCGCGTTCGTGCCAGATCAGCCAGGCGCCCAGCAACACGGTTTGCAACGCGGTCACGCAGGTCAGTGTCACCACGGCCCGCAGGAAGGCATCACCGCTTTCCAGTGAAAGGGATGCGCCGCGATACCCCACACCGGAGATGCCGAAGAACACCCCCGAGGCCAGCCCCAGCCCGGCGGCCCGGTTGCCGATCCGGCGCAGCCAGCGCCCCTGGCCGCCCGGCGGGTCCGACAGCAGCAGGACGCCGACAAGCCCCAGTAGGATGGCGCCGAACCCCAGCCAACTGACCCCTTCGCCAAGGATTAGCAGACCCATCAGGACCGAGAGGATCACCTCGGTCTTCTTGAAGGTGATACCGACGGCGAAATTTCGGTGCCGGAGCAGCAGGACCACGCAGATCGTCGCCAGGATCTGGCTGATCCCGCCGGTCAGCGCATAGGCCCAGAAGGACGCGGGGACCATCGGGAGGTGTTGGGACGAGACCTGCCCGTAGCCGAACGCGATCAAGGCGGCCAGCGGCGCGGCATAGACGAAGCGCGCAAAGGTCGCCCCCGCCGCCGACAAGCGCCCCGTGGACAGGTGCTTTTGCAGCATGAAGCGCACGGTCTGCGCCAGCGCGGCGCCGAAGGTGGTCCAGACCCAGGATTCCATGGGCCCCTATAGGCCCCAAAATCAGTCCTGCGGCCAGAGCGGATGCGGCACCGGGTCCTTCGCGCGCAGGAAATGCCGTCGGAAGACCTGCGCGTAGGAGCGATAGCGATAGCCCTCGTTGCGGCGCAGGTAGTGGTCGCGATTGGCACGGTAGAGCGCGGGCAGGCGATGCCACGGCACTTTCGGGTGCATGTGGTGTACCACGTGCAGGTTGTTGTTGAGAAACAGCAGCGCCAGGGGGCCGCGATCCTCGATGATCACGGTGCGGGCGCGGGCCTTTTCATGGGCGCGGTGTTCCAGGAAGGTGCGGATTTTCAGCAGCGACAGGCCCATATAGGCGGAAACGACGTAGGCCCAGACCGGCATGGGCGCCAGCGCGACCAGCCAGATCACCAGGGCCACCGCCGGAATATGCGCCAACCACCCCATGAGCACCGCCCGCTCCCCGGACCGAAGCGCCTGCAGGTCCCCCCGAAGCCAGAAGACAGTGCCGATCACCGGCCCCAGCAGCAGGCGACCCATGAGCGTGTTGTTGACCCGCAGAAGCGCCTGAACGGGGCCCGCCAACAGGGTCCAGCGTGCGGGATCGAGATAGTTCGATTCGGGATCGTCATACGGATCGGTCAGGTGTTCGTCGCGGTGATGGGCAAGGTGCGTGTCTCGAAACCGCGCATAGGGCACGATCAAGGCCAGCGCCGGGGCCATCAGGACCGCGTTCAACCGGTCCGATGCGAAGGGGTGCCCGTGGATCGCTTCGTGGCTGAGCGACGAGTGAAAGGCGATGGCGAACCCGAGGACAACAACCGCCACGGGAAGCGACCAAGCCGCGACGACAAACAAACCGGCGGCCCAGGCCGCATAGCACCCAAGGATCAGTCCGAGGGTCAGCCAGTCGACCCGCGTCGGCGCCACGACGGTCTTGAGCGCGTCGCGCTCAGACAAAGAAGCGCCCCCAGCGAATGCGCGCCCAGACGCGTTCGTAGAGCAGGTATAGGCAGAACCCCAGCGCGGTGTTGACAACGGCCATGGCCCCGCCCAGTGCCACGGACCCGGTCATCACCAGGCCGACAAGGCTCATGCAAAGCAGGCCAATCACGTTCCAGATCACGGCTTTCAACAGGCTGCGACGGGGGGTTTCCATGGGGCTCCTCTCTGGTTGGTGGGTGTCGATGAGATGCCCCATTTGCCGCTTTTGCCCCCGGTTCGACCATTCGGTTTTGTGTTAACAAAAGCCTCTTTTGATGATAATTGTCACGCTATGATGCAAAAATTGGACAAGCGCAGTCGCGCCACCCTGTTCCGGGACCGCCTGACCGAGGCCATGTCAGACCGCGGCGAGACCCAGGCCGGGCTGGCAAGACGGATCGGGGTGGATCGGTCCACGGTGTCGCAATTGCTGACCGGCGGCGGCGCGCGCCTTCCAAATGCCCAGGTCGTTGCCGAATGCGCCGGGGCATTGGGGGTCTCGGCCGATTGGCTGCTGGGCCGCACCGACCGACCCGAGACCGCCGCCGACCTGGTCGCCGCCGCGATGGAGATCACCCGGGCCCCGCGCGCGCTGGTGGACGAACAGATCTTCGCCTGGCACCAGCAGGCGGCAGGCTACAAGGTGCGCCACGTTCCCGCCGGCCTTCCGGACATGTTCAAGACGCCCGAGGTGCTGAAATGGGAATACGAACCCTCGCTGGGGCGCAGCACCGAACAGGCGCTCGGCGCCTCGCAGGACCGGCTGAGCTGGATGCGGCAGGCCCGGTCCGACTACGAGATCGCCGTGCCGCTCTACGAGTTAACCAGTTTCGCCAAGGGGACCGGCTATTACGAAGGGCTGCCCGCACCGGTGCGCCGGGCCCAGCTGGACCGGCTGGGCGAGTTGCACGAACACTTCTACCCCACCCTGCGGCTGCATCTCTTCGACGCGCGACAACTCTTCGCGTCCCCGCTCACGGTCTTCGGACCACTGATGGCGGTGCTCTATATCGGGCAGAATTACCTGGCATTCCGCGACACCGACCGCGTGCAATTTATGACCCGGCATTTCGACCTGCTGGTCCGCGAAGCGTTGATCGACGCACGCGAGTTGCCGGCCTTTCTGGACGACCTGCGCAAGGCGATCTAGGGTCCTCGCAACCCTAGGAACGGACTATGCCCATGCTGCCCATCCGCGACCACAACCCGTCGGAAAAGGTGCCCTACGTCACCTTCGCGCTGATCGCGATCAACATCGCGGTCTTTCTTTTTGACGCGGCGATCGTTCAGACGCAGGCCCAGCAATGGGAGTTCTATGTCGACTTCGCCTTCTTCCCGCTGCTGGTCAGCGAAGGACAGGGCTATACCGGCATCCTGACCCACATGTTCCTGCATGGCGGCTGGATGCACCTGGGCGGCAACATGCTGTTCCTGTGGATCTATGGCGACAACATGGAAGAGGAACTGGGCCATTTCGGTTTCGTGATCTTCTACGTTTTGGCCGGGCTGGCCGCGGCCTGGCTGCAATACCTGCCCGATCCCGAAAGCCGGGTGCCCATGGTGGGCGCTTCGGGCGCCATCGCAGGCGTGATGGGCGGCTACCTTCTGATGTTCCCGCGGGCGCGGGTGGACGTGTTCATCTTCCTGATCATCATCATCCGCATCATCCCCTTTCCCGCCTGGATCGTTTTGGGGCTGTGGTTCGGCCTGCAATTCTTCAACGGGATCAGCGCCGACCTGTCGGGCGGCGGCGTCGCCTACTGGGCCCATGTCGGGGGGTTCGTGGCCGGGTTCGCCATGACCTTGCCGGTCTGGCTGCGGCGCGGCGCACGGCGCTACTGGGTACGCACCGAGGGGCATCCGCCCCACCCCGAGGCGCATTACGACTTCATGGACAGCTCGGTGCCGCGGGTGCGCCGGCGCAAATGACCGGCGCGCCGCTCAGGCGACGTTCTGAAGCTTGACCTCGGGCTGAATGCCCAGCGCATGGCAGACATCGCGCGTCAACTCGGGCTTGTTGAGCGTGTAGAAATGCAGGTGCTCGACCCCGCCCGACAGCAGATCGTCGCACAACTCGGTTGCCAGCGCCGTGGCCAGAAGGTCGCCGCCGCCGTCGCGTTCGGCGTTCTCGAACCCATCGGCAACGACAGGCGGGATCGTCGTGCCGCAGGCCTGCGCGAAGCGCCGTGTCCCGGGCCAGTTTTCCACCGGCAGGATACCGGGGATCAGCGTCGCGTCGATTCCGGCCTTTTCACAGGCATCGCGGAACCGGAAGAAGGTTTCGGCCTCGAAGAAGAACTGGGTGATCGCGGTATCGGCCCCGGCGTCGATCTTGCGTTTCAGGTGCTCGATATCGGCCGCATGATCGGCGGAATCGGGATGGCGTTCGGGATAGGCCCCCACGGTCACATCAAAGCCGCGATCGGCCAGAGCCGCGACAAGATCGACCGAGCCGGAAAACCCGTCCGGCTGTGCCCGGAACCGGCCCGCGCCCCTGGGCGGATCGCCCCGAAGGGCGACGATGCGGGACACGCCCGCCGCGCGATACTGGTCGGCGATGGCCAGGGTTTCCTGCTTGCTCGCCTCGACACAGGTCAGGTGAGCGGCCACGTCCAGGCCGGTCTGCGCGCCGATAGCCTCGACCGCCTCATGGGTCAACCGGCGCGTCGTGCCGCCGGCGCCATAGGTCACCGACACGAAGTCCGGCGCCAGCGGCGCCAGGGCCGTCACGCAATCCCACAGCCGAAAGGATTGCGGCAGCGATTTGGGCGGAAAGAATTCGAAAGACAGCGATGGGCGGGACATGGGGCACTCCGTTGGTTTCCTCGCCTTGTCCCACGACACGACTTGTGAGACAAATTCATAACTTCGAACACCATCATGAGAACCATGCATATTGAATTTCGTCACCTGCGCACCATCAAGGCCATACACGAAACCGGCGGGTTGGCCCGCGCCGCCGACATTTTGGGCATCACCCAGTCGGCGCTGAGCCACCAGATCAAGGGGATCGAGGACCAGGCCGGGGTCGAGCTGTTCGTGCGCCGGTCCAAGCCGCTGAAGCTGTCGCCCGCCGGGAAACGCCTGCTGGCCGCCGCCGACCGGATCCTGCCCGAGGTCGAGGCGCTCCAGGCAGAATTCGAGGGGCTGGTGCAGGGCCGCGCTGGCCGTTTGCATATCGCCATCGAATGCCATGCCTGTTTCGAATGGCTGTTCCCGGTGCTGGAACAGTTCCGCAAGGCGTGGCCCGAGGTGGACGTGGACATTCGCGCCGGGCTGGCCTTCGACGCGATGCCCGCGCTGATCAAGGAAGACGTGGACCTCGTCATCACCTCGGACCCCGAGGAGACACCCGGCGTCACCTACCTGCCGTTGTTCGATTACGAACCCGTCTTCGTGGCCGCCGCAAATCACCCGCTGGCCGCGAAGCCCTTTGTCGACCCCGAGGACTTTCGCGGCGAGACCCTGATCACCTATCCCGTCGACAGGTCCAAGCTGGACATCTTCTCGCAATTTCTGACCCCGGCAAAGGTGGAGCCGGCGGCGATCCGGCCGGTCGAACTGACGGCGGTGATTCTGCTTCTGGTCGCGTCGGGGCGCGGTGTGACCGTCCTGCCCGACTGGGTGCTGCGGCAAACCCGTTTCGGATCGGACTACATCACCCGCCCGCTGACCGAAAAGGGCATCACGCGGCGCCTGTTCGCCGCTGTGCGCAGCGTCGATTCCGACCTGCCGTTCATGGCGCACCTGGCCCGGCTTGCCCGGCAGGAGGCCGTGCGCCTGCAACGCAGCGCCTAGCCCCTTGTTCCACCCGTCGCGATTGCCTATACGCGCGGCTTGATCCCGCCCAAAGGAGCCCGCGATGACCGGCAGCGCCAACCTCAACGTCATGACCAGCACCGCCCGCCGCGTCGGCCGGGCCCTGCTGAAGGATTTCGGCGAGGTCGAGAACCTCCAGGTCTCGACCAAGGGGCCGGGCGATTTCGTCAGCCGCGCCGACCGCAACGCCGAGGAAATGATCCGCACCGCCCTGATGGAGGCGCGGCCCACCTACGGGTTCCTGGGCGAGGAAGGCGCCGAGATCGAGGGCGAGGACCCGACACGCCGCTGGATCGTTGATCCGCTGGATGGCACCACCAATTTTCTGCACGGCATGCCGCACTGGGCGATTTCCATCGCGCTGGAACACAAGGGCAAGATCGTCGCGGGCGTGGTCCATGACCCGGTGAAGGACGAATGCTTCTTCGCCGAAAAGGGCGAAGGCGCCTGGATGAACAACCGCCGCCTGCGCGTGTCGGGCCGCACGCGGATGATCGAATGCTGTTTCGCCACCGGTCTGCCATTCGGCGGCCGGTCCGACCTGCCCGCCACACTGCGTGACCTTGGCCGCCTACTGCCCGCCTGTGCCGGGGTGCGGCGCTGGGGCGCGGCGTCGCTGGACCTGGCCTATGTTGCCGCGGGCCGCTACGACGGGTTCTGGGAACGCCGCCTGCACGCATGGGACATGGCCGCCGGGATGATCCTCGTCAAGGAAGCCGGCGGTATCGTCGAGCCGCTCGATCCTGCGGGCGACATCATGGCCGATGGCGAGATCATCTGCGCCGCCGAACCGATCTTCGAGAAATTCGCCACGGTGATCCGGGGCTGAGCCCCACGGGAAACCGGACGGTAACGCAAAAGAGAACGCCCGGCCCCAACAGGCTGCCGGGCCTTGTTCACATACGGGCCCGAACGGGGCCGGGTCGAGGGCATTTCCTCGGGGATTGACTTTCCAAAGTCTTTTTGTCAGGAATTGGTTGTCCGTTGCAAGCAAGAGCCTGACATGACCGACACCATTCCCTGCCGAGGCGCGGCGCCGGTCGGCCAGATCGCCGACCTTCCCGCCCATGAAGCCGCCGCTGTGCTGTTCCTGCGCCGATGGACCGGCACAGAACAGGTCGAGCGGACGGCTGGGCAAGAGGCCGACTACTACTTGGCCCAGATATTCGAGATGCTGCATCGCTTTGGTCGTCGTCCCTTGATGCGCCACCATGCGGGGTGCAGCTGCCTTGGCGCGGACGAGGCCTGTTTCGCGCAGCTGATCGGCGGCGCCAGCGACGGCGACCGCGAGGACACGATGATGATCGCCTGCCTTCTGGTGCGGGCCGATGCGGCGCCGATCCTGACCGATATCGCCCAGATGGCGGCGCTTCACCTGCGGCGACGGGGCGCGAAAGTTCAGAGTGCCACGGCACAGGACCGCGCCTGCCCCGCGCGCCCCGTGCTGCACTAGCCTTCCCTGGCCATATCCTGAACGGTGTCGGATTGGCGCGCGGCCAGTGTCGCGTGCAGACGTTCGGACCGGTCACGCCCCACGACGCGCGGCTTGCGCATCACGAACAGCTTGCCCCAGCCCCGCCAGGTGCTGACCGAGGGCGCATCCGGATCGCAAGGAAACCGGTCGCGCCAGTCCTCGGGCAGGGGCAGGCCGCAGCTTGCCAGCCGTTCCAGCATCCAGACCAGCGAGATATTGGCCAGCGGACGGGCCGGGTGAAACCCGCCAAGCTGACCGCCCACGTCGCCATGGGTGCCACGAAACCAGACCTGCTCGACCCGCGCCGTGCGTTCGGGCGGACATGCCCATAGCACCGGCGCATAGGCCTCGCGCGTTTCGTCATGCGCCAAAGCGTGAAAGCCGTGCTGGATGCAGGGCCCCAGCTCGTGGTTGTGGAAGCGGTGCTTTTCCTCTGCGACCTGCCACAGAAGGGGCAGGCGCAGGCCGAGGGCCTTGACCGTGTCCCAGACAGCGACCGCCTCGATCTGGACGTCCTGCTGGCAGTAGTCGCGGCAAAAGGCCTCGGCCACCGGGCCCCGCGCCCCGGCCCGGTAGTGGCGATAGGCTTGGCGAATCATGCGTTCGGTCGCGCAATCGGCGCGCACAAGCCCCACCAGATCCACGATTCCCGCCAGCGACCGTACCGCGTAGGCCCCACGCGAAAACCCGGCGAGGATGATCCGGTCGCCGGGCCGATAGCGCGTGGCCAGCACGCCGTAAGCGCGCTGAATCTGACGGTTTATGCCCCGGCCCACCATTACGTCCATCGTGCGCGACCAATCGCGCCATTGAATGCCCGCCTCGTAATAGACGGTCAGGTTGGTGCGGCGTCCCGCCTCGAGGATCAGCTTGTAGAGCTGGCCGGCGTGGCTCTCCTCGCCCTCGGCCAGCGAGGACATGGTGCCGTCGATGATGATGACATGGGTCGCGGGACCACGGCGGCGGCTGGCCCCGGCCTCGGCCCGAGGGCCACGGCCGAAGAACGCCAGAAGGCGGTCACGCAGCCGCATTCCTCGCCTCGTGCAGCATCTGCCAGACCCGGTGCGGGGTAAAGGGCATGTCGGCGCGGGCAACTCCGCGGGTGGCCAGCGCATCGAGCACCGCGTTGGCGGTGGCCGCCATGGACCCGACCGTGCCCGCCTCGCCGCAGCCCTTCATCCCCATGGGATTGTAGAGCGAGGGCGTGGATTCGGTCTCGAAGGCGAACATGGGCACATCATCGGCGCGCGGCATGGCGTAGTCCATGAACGTCGCCGTGATCAGCTGGCCGGTCTCGTCGTAATGGGTGTGTTCAGTCAGGGCCTGGCCGACCCCCTGCACCACGCCGCCATGGACCTGGCCCTCGGCCAGCATCGGGTTGATCAGGTTGCCGAAATCGTCAACGACGGTGTAGCGGTCCAGCGTGACCTTGCCGGTGTCCGGGTCGATCTCGACCTCTGCGACATGGGCGCCGTTCGGGAAGGACCGGTTTTCCAGCTTGGTCGTTCGTGAATGGCTAAGCAGGTCCTCGCGACCGTCGGCACGGGCCATTTCGGCCACGTCAAGAAGGGTCGGCGTCAGGTTCGAGCCAGGGATGCGGAACCGTTCGTCGTCAAAGGTGATCTCCCCGGCCTCGGCGCCTTCCTTGTCGGCCAGGTAAGCGGCGAAGGTCTCGGTGATGGTTTCTACCGCGGCCAGTGTCGCGGTGTTCTGAACGGTCACCGACCGCGATCCGCCGGTGCCGCCACCCTTGGCGATCAGGTCGCTGTCGCCCTGGACCACGGTGATCCGGTCGGCAGGGATGCCGGTCTGGTCGGCCAGGAACTGGGCAAAGACGGTTTCGTGCCCCTGCCCGTTCGACTGCGTGCCCACGAAAATCGACACCGTGCCATCCGCGTTGAAATCGACCCGCGTGGTTTCCTCGGGATCGCCGAGGATGCTTTCGATGTAATAACACAGCCCGATGCCGCGCAGCTTGCCCGCCGCCTCGGAGGCGTCACGCCGGGCGGCGAAGCCCGCACGGTCGGCCTCCTGCTCGACCCGGGCCAGCACGCGGGCGAAATCGCCCACGTCATAGGGCTGACCGGTGGCCGAGGTATAGGGAAAGCTGTCGGCGGTAATGAAATTGCGGCGATGCAGCTCCCAAGGGTCAACCCCCAAATCGCGGGCGGCGTAATCCATCGCGCGCTCCAGCACATAGATCGCCTCGGGGCGGCCGGCCCCGCGATAGGCATCCACGGGCGCGGTATTGGTATAGAGGCCGCGGCACCGCATGTGGAACGCTTGGAAATCGTAGACACCGGGCGCGACCTTGGAAAACAGCTCGGTCTGGATGGGCTGGGCGAACTGGGAATTGTAGGCCCCGAGATTGGCCAGGGTGTCCAGCTTGTAGCCGATCAACCGGTGATCGGCGTCGAAGGCCAGCGTTGCCGTGGTGGTCAGGTCGCGGCCCGCATTGTCGGTTAGCATCGCCTCGGTCCGCTCGGACATCCAGCGCACGGGACGGTTCAGTGCCCGTGCCGCATGGGCGACGACGAAGGTTTCGGGATAGTCCATCCCCTTCATGCCGAACCCGCCGCCGGTATCAGGGTTGGTCACGCGGAGATCTTCGGGCGCCATGTCCAGGTGCCGCGCCAGGCTTTCCTTGGGCCCCCAGACCCCCTGCCCGTTCACCGCGACATGCAGCCGGCCATTGCCTTCTGGTTCGGCATAGGTGCCTCGGGGTTCCATGGAATTGACGATGACCCGGTTGTCGCCGATCTCGTAGGTCAGGACACGGGCGGCCTTGTCCAGCGCGGCCTCGACCGCGTCGGCGTCGCCCAGCGTGAAGTCGAAGGCCAGGTTGTCCGGCGCTTCTTCATGCAGGTCCGGCCCGCCGGTTCGCAGGCCCAGGTGCACGTCCAGATCCTCGAAATCCAGCGCGATCATCTCGGCGGCGTCCTTGGCCTGTTGCAGGGTGTCGGCGACGACCATGGCAATCGGCTCACCCACATGGCGCACGCGGTCGCGCGCAAGCAGGGGGCGTTCGGGGCGCGCGCCCCTGCTGCCATCGGCGTTGCGCACAGCGGTGGACTTCATGGCGACGGTCATGCCCGCCGCCTCCAGATCGGCCAGGGTCAGCACCATGTGCACGCCCTCGGCCTGCTGCGCCTCGGCCACGTCCAGTTCGGTGATCCGGGCATGGGCCACGGGCGAGCGCAGGAAAAAGGCCCGCAGCGCGCCCTTTGCGGGGATGTCATCCACGTAGCGGCCATGGCCGGTCAGGAACCGCTGATCCTCGACCCGCTTGACCGGTTGAGATTTGCCGAATTTTTCCATGATCGCCTCGATTGATTGCCGGTGCGACCCTAGCGGCTCGGCGGGCGTTGTCCACCCCGGCCCCAGCGCGCGCATCAGGGGAACAGGCCCCCGCTCGGGCCCTGTGCGCGCACCGCGATTGGGCACACTTGCCGCACCGAACCGTTGATCTGGCCTTGCCATATTTGCCCACCCTCTTTTCGCCGCCTCCCGGTCGGGTTAGAGGGGGGCGGCGAAATTCAAGGAACGCATGTCATGGCCATGGAAAAGACCTTCAACGCCCAAGAGGCGGAACCGCGCATCTACAAGGCTTGGGAAGACAGCGGCGCCTTCAGGGCCGGTGCCAATGCAAGGCGCGACGAAACCTTTTCCATCATGATTCCGCCACCCAACGTGACCGGCGCGCTGCACCTGGGCCATGCGTTCAACAACACGTTGCAGGATATCCTGATCCGCTGGCACCGAATGCGTGGCTTCGACACGCTGTGGCAGCCCGGACAGGACCATGCCGGCATCGCCACGCAGTTGCAGGTCGAGAAAAAGCTCAAGACCGAAAGCAACCTGCGCCGCACCGACCTGAGCCGCGAGGAGTTCCTGGCCAAGGTCTGGGAGTGGAAGGACCAGTACGGCGGCCAGATCATCGACCAGCTCAAGCGGCTGGGCGCCTCCTGCGACTGGTCGCGCAATGCCTTCACCATGTCCGGCGCCCCCGGCGCGCCCGCGGGCAACGAGGGCAATTTCCACGACGCCGTCATCAAGGTCTTCGTGGACATGCACCAGAAGGGCCTGATCTATCGCGGCAAGCGGTTGGTCAACTGGGACCCGCATTTCGAAACGGCCATCTCCGACCTCGAGGTCGAGAATATCGAGGTCGACGGCCATATGTGGCATTTCAAATACCCGCTGGCAGGGGGCGAGATCTATGAATACATCGAGCGCGACGCGGACGGCACCGTCACCCTGCGCGAAACCCGCGACTACATCTCGATCGCGACGACGCGCCCCGAAACCATGCTGGGCGACGGCGCGGTTGCCGTCCATCCGTCCGATGACCGTTACGCTCCCATCGTGGGCAAGCTGTGCGAGATCCCGGTTGGTCCGAAAGAACACCGCCGCCTGATCCCGATCATCACCGACGACTACCCGGACCCCGATTTCGGGTCCGGCGCGGTCAAGATCACCGGCGCGCATGATTTCAACGACTACGAGGTCGCCAAGCGCGGCGGCATCCCGATGTATCGCCTGATGGATACCAAGGGCCACATGCGCAACGACGGAGCGGCCTATGCCGACGAGGCTTCCAAGGCGCAGGACTTCGCCGGCGGCGCGGCGTTCACGCTGCAACAGGTCGACGCGATCAACCTCGTGCCCGAGGATTACCGCGGGCTGGACCGGTTCGAGGCCCGCAAGCGTGTCGTCGCCGATATCGACGCCGAGGGCCTTATGATCGAGGTCGAGGACAAGAAGATCATGCAGCCCTTCGGGGACCGCTCGAAGGTCGTGATCGAACCGATGCTGACCGACCAGTGGTTCGTGGATGCCGAAAAGGTCGTCGGCCCGGCGCTGGAGGCCGTCCGCGAAGGCCGCACCGAGATCATGCCCGACAGCGGCAAGAAGACCTATTTCCACTGGCTCGAGAATATCGAACCGTGGTGCATTTCCCGCCAGCTGTGGTGGGGTCACCAGATCCCGGTCTGGTATGGGCTGAACCTGGGCGTCGATGACGACCTGAATGCCAGCGGCGAGCTGGACGAGGTGCAATTGCTTGAGCTTCTGACCGAGGGCGGTATGCTGCACCGTCAGGAGGTCAGCCATTGCGCCTTCAGCTTCGACGAAGTCATCCCCCTGTTCGAGAAGGACAATATCGACGTTCCCAACCCGATCAGCCATGCCCGCGTGATCGAGGTCGCCGACAAGCACGAGGCGATGCACAGCTTTGCCGCCGCGCTGGCCGAATACAACGTGACCCAGGACCTGACGAAACTGGTCTACCCGGTCTGGCGCGACCCGGACGTGCTGGATACCTGGTTCTCCTCCGGTCTCTGGCCCATCGGCACGCTGGGCTGGCCTGAAAAGACCGAGGAATATGCCAAGTATTTCCCCACCGACGTGTTGATCACGGGCCAGGACATCCTGTTCTTCTGGGTCGCGCGTATGATGATGATGCAACAGGCCGTGGTCGGGCAGGACCCGTTCCACACGGTCTACCTGCACGGGCTGGTGCGCGACGCCAAGGGCAAGAAGATGTCCAAGACCACCGGCAACGTCATCGACCCTCTGGAAATCATCGACGAATACGGTGCCGATGCGTTGCGCTTCACCAACACGGCCATAGCGGCCATCGGCGGCGTGCTGAAACTGTCCGAAGAGCGCATCAAGGGCTATCGCAATTTCGGCACCAAGCTGTGGAATGCCTGCCGCTTCGCCGAGATGAACGGCGCGACCGGCAGCGACGGTACGATCCCGCAGCCCAGCGCGACGGTGAACACATGGATCATCGGTGAAACCGCGCGGGTGCGCGAAGAGGTGGACGCGGCCTTTGGCGCCTACCGCTTCAACGAGGCCGCCTCGGCGCTCTATCACTTCGTGTGGAACGTGGTCTGTGACTGGTATGTGGAATTCTCCAAGCCGCTCCTGCTGGACGGGACTGCGGCGCAGAAATCCGAAACCCAGGCCACGATGGCCTGGGTGATGGACCAATGCCTGATCCTGCTGCACCCGATCATGCCCTTCATCACCGAAGAGCTCTGGGGCACGCTTGGCGACCGGGACAAGATGCTGGTCCATGCCGATTGGCCGGAATACGGCACCGATCTGGTGGACGAAGAGGCCGAACGCGAAATGCGCTGGGTGATTTCCTTTATCGAGGGCGTGCGTTCGGCGCGGGCCCAGATGAACGTCCCGGTGGGCCTATACGTCCCCGTGCTGGCGCTCGAGGCGGACGACGCCGCCCGCAGGGCCTGGGCCAACAACGAGACCCTGATCAAGCGCATGGCCCGGATCGAAAGCCTGGAGGATGCCACCGAAGCGCCCAAAGGCTCCCTGTCCGTCACCGCCCATGGCGCGAATTTCGCGCTGCCGCTGGCCGATATCATCGACGTCGAGGCCGAAAAGGCCCGCATCGCCAAGGTCATGGGCAAGCTGGAAAAGGAAATCGGGGGCCTGTTGGGGCGCCTGAACAACCCCAAATTCGTCGAAAGCGCGCCCGAAGAGGTCGTCGAGGAAGCCCGCGAGAATCTGGCCCTGCGGCAAGAGGAGATGGCCCAGCTTCACGCCGCCATGGCGCGGCTGGAAGAAATCGACTGACCCGGGT
The DNA here is from genome assembly GCA_009908505.1 of Alphaproteobacteria bacterium. Taxonomy (GTDB): domain Bacteria; phylum Pseudomonadota; class Alphaproteobacteria; order Rhodobacterales; family Rhodobacteraceae; genus Salibaculum. Next base: position 26,032 of record JAAAPD010000048.1, read on the forward strand.
CGCCTTGACCGGGATGCAGGATCGGCTGCCGCGACGGGCGTGATGGACAAACGTCGGAATGCGGGCCACTCTGGGGCCATGTCACACGATCCGCGCCTGACCCCGTTCGTCCAAAGCCTACCCCGCAGCGTGCCTTTCGTCGGCCCCGAGGCGCATGAACGCGATCGCGGCCGTCCGTTCAGGGCACGGCTGGGCGCCAATGAGAGCGTTTTCGGCCCGTCGCCACAGGCGGTGACGGCCATGCAGGAGGCCGCGCAGGAGGTCTGGAAATACGGCGATTCCGAGAGCTTCGATCTGCGCCGCGAACTGGCCGCACTGCATGACATTGCGATGGAAAACATCGTCGTCGGCGCGGGGATCGACGGTCTTCTGGGCTCGCTGGTGCGGCTGTGCGTGCCGCGGGGCGCGCCGGTCGTCACGTCCGACGGCGCCTATCCGACCTTCAACTACCATGTGAACGGTTATGGCGGGGTACTGCACAAGGTCGCCTATACCGCCGACCACGAAGACCCCGAACACCTGATCGCCAGGGCGGGCGAGGTCGGGGCGCGGCTGATCTACTTGTCCAATCCCGACAACCCGATGGGCACCTGGCATGACGCGGCCACCCTGCAGCGGATGATCGAGGCCGTGCCAGAGGGCTGCCTGCTGGTGCTGGACGAAGCCTATCTGGAATTCGCTCCCATGGGCACGGCCCCGCCGATCGATCCGCTGGACCCCCGGGTGATCCGCATGCGGACCTTTTCCAAGGCCCATGGCATGGCAGGGGCGCGGGTCGGCTACGCCATCGGCGATGCTGCGCTGATCTCGGCCTTCAACCTGGTGCGCAACCATTTCGGCATGAGCCGGATTAGCCAGGCGGGGGCCTTGGCCGCCTTGCAGGATGCCGACTGGCTGACTCATGTCCAGGCCCAGGTCGCCACCGCCCGCGACCGCATCCATGCCATCGCAACCGACAACGACCTGACTTCGCTGCCCTCGGCGGCCAGTTTCGTGGCCGTCGATTGCGGCGCCGACGGAACCTTCGCCAAGGCGGTCCTTGACGGCCTGCTGGAGCGGGATGTTTTCGTGCGCATGCCCTTCGTCGCCCCCCAGGATCGCTGCATCCGCATCAGCGCCGGGCGGCCCGAAGACCTGGACCTGCTGGCCGAGGCGCTGCCCGGCGCGCTGGCGGATGCGAAAAAGCTTTAGGTGATTTTTCAGGAAACCGCGCTAGACATCCTGAAAGGCTAGCGTCGGAGATCGCCATGTATCACTATCCCCGCCGGGTCGAAAACTACACCGTGCCGTTCCTGTGGATGGTTGGTGTGATCCTTTTCATGTCCTTCTGGACCATCGCCTCGCTGCTCGGGTTCTTCTGGGTGATGCTGACCGCCGCCGCATGCGACCTGGGCCTGCGGCTGCTCAGGGCGTGGCTGATGGCGCGCCGCCGGGTAAGTTCCGACTGAGGCGGCAGAAACCTAGCGGACCGACAGGTCCGCCAGTAGACCCGCGGCAGCGGCCACCCCGCCCGATGCGTGGGGGATGTCCAGCGCGGCCATCGCCGCCTCGATCGTGGCCAACACTCCAAGGACCATATGCGCGTTCACATGCCCCATATGGCCGATACGGAAATAGGCGCTGGCCGGGTCCCGGCCCAGCCCGATGCCCAGCGTCACACCGGCCTTGTGTTCGACCCAGTCGCGCAGGGCATCGGCCTGCCCCGGCTCCAACACCACCGAGGTGATCGCCCGCGACCGCGCCGCCGGGTCCGGCACGTTCACCCGAAGCGGACCGTCCTGTCCCCAGGTCTCGCAGGCCGCCCAAATTGCACTGGCCAGGCCATCATGACGGGCCCAGACGGCCTCCAGCCCCTCTTCAAGGATCATGTCGAGCGCCTCGCGCAGGGCGAACAGGTGATGGGTGGGGGCGGTGCCGTCGAAATATTTCCAATAGGCATCGGGGTCCACGCGCGGGCGCCAATCCCAATAGCGGCTGACCCGGGCCAGCCTGCCACGCCGCGCGTCGGCCTTGTCGTTGAACCAGACGAATCCCAGTCCCGGCGGCGTCATCAACCCCTTCTGACTGGCCGCGATCGTGACATCGGCCCCACTGGCATCCATGGCGTAGCGATCGCAGCCCAGTGACGCGATGCCATCCACCATCAGCAGCGCATCATGCCCCGCCGCGTCCATCGCCGCGCGCACGGCGCCGACGTCATTCAGAACCCCGGTCGAGGTGTCGACCAGCACCATCAGCACCGCCTTGATCCGGCCCTTTTCATCGGCCCGCAACGCGGCCTCGACCCGGTCGGGATCGACTGCGGCGCTTTCGCCGAAATCCAGAACCTCGACCGCGACGCCGAGGCCCTCGGCCATTTCGCCCCAGCCCTTGCAGAAGACCCCGGTGGCCAGGACCAGCACCCCGTCGCCCTCGGCCACGACATTGGCAAGCGCCGCCTCCCATGTGCCATGGCCGTTGGCGATGTAGATCGCAGCATGGCCGGTCGTTCCGGCAATGAACTTGAGGTCCGGGATCAACGAATGGGTCAGGTCATGCAACGCGCCGGTATAGATATTCGGCGCAGGGCGCTGCATCGCCCGCAGCACCCGGTCGGGCATGACAGATGGCCCCGGGATCGCCAGATAAGGCAAACCATTTGCAAACATCGGATTTCCCCTTATCTGAACACTATACCGGGCGAGATTACGCCGCGCCCGCCTGGCGTCAATCGGGGACAGGCGCCGGCCGCCCCTTTTCGTGCGCCCGAAATCCGCGTAAACCCCGGCAAGCTATGTGCATCGAAAGGCCACAACCGCCGATGATTTTGAGAGTGTTCGACAGGATCCACCGCTGGGAGCGGGGCCTGCACAAGCGCATGGGAAAGGATATTTCCACACCGCGTGCCCGGCGCGAGGCGTGGTGGCATTTCCAGCTGCTCGACCACGCGATCCTGCGGCAATTGTGGACCAACCTTGACGAGATCGCGCCGGGGGTCTACCGGTCCAACCAGCCCGATGCCAAGCGCCTGCGGCGCCATGCGTCGCACGGTATCAAGACCGTACTGAACCTGCGGGGCATCTCGGACCATTCCCCCTACCTCTTCGAGAAAGAGGCCTGCGACGCCCTTGGCCTGATCCTGGTCGACCTCAAGATGGAGGCCCGCAAGGCCCCCAAGCGCGACACGCTTCTGACGCTCATCGACCTGTTCGCGACGCTTGAGAAGCCATTGCTTGTGCATTGCAAGTCCGGGGCCGACCGTGCCGGACTGGCCAGCGCCATCTATCTGCTGACCCAGGAGGGCGCGGATATCGCCACGGCCAAGCGCATGCTGTCGCTGCGCTACGTGCATCTTCGGCACTCCGCGACCGGGATCCTAGATCATCTTCTGGACGCCTTCGACGCCCGACAGTCCGAAGGCCCGATCGGCTTCCGTGACTGGGTCGAGACCGAATATGACCCGGCGGCCCTGACCGCAGAATTCGCCGCACGAAAGGCCAGGGCATGAGCAAGCGCCGGCAACACATGGCGCTGTGGCTCTGGTCGGGATACCTGCGCGAACACCTGCCCATGATCCTGGTGGCCACAGTGATCATGGTGATCGAGGGATCGACCCTCGGCGTCATGAGCTACATGACCAAACCGATGTTCGACCAGGTCTTCATCGGCGGCGACATGGAGGCGATGTGGACCGTGGGCCTCATCATCCTGGGCGTTTTCGTGATGCGCGCCTTCACCTCGGTGACGCACCGGGTCATTCTCAAGCGCATCGCCGAGAAAAGCTCGGCCAAGCTGCGCACCCGGTTGATGGGCCACCTGATGACGCTCGACATGGCGTTTCACCAATCCTATTCACCGGGCACCCTGATCGAACGGGTCCAGGGGGATGTGCAGGCGCTGGGGCGGGTCTGGACCGGGATCATCACCGGGCTGGGCCGGGACGTGATCGCGGTGTTCTGGCTGTTCGGCGTGGCCATGTATATCGACTGGATGTGGACCCTGGTCGCTCTGGTGGGCATTCCGCTGCTGGTGGCGCCCTCGCTTATGGTGCAGGGTTATGTCCGCCGCAGGGCGCGCGAAGCGCGCGAGGTGTCCGCCCTGATGTCCACCCGGCTGGACGAGGTGTTCCACGGCATCATGCCCATCAAGTTGAACAGCCTCGAAGACTACCAGCAGGGCCGCTATGACCGGCTCAACGAAACCCGCGTGATGACCGAGACACAGGCGGCGTTGGGGCAGGCTCTGATCCCCGGCTTGATCGACATCATGACCGGCATCGGGTTCCTGTGCGTGCTGTTCTTCGCCGGGTCCGAGATCGTGGCTGGGGAAAAGACCGTGGGCGATTTCATGGCTTTCTTCACCGCCATGGCCCTGGCCTTCGACCCGCTCAGACGGCTGGGCAACCTGTCCGGGCTCTGGCAGGCGGCAGCGGCAGCTGTGGAACGGGTCCGCGAGTTGTTCGATATCCGTCCGACGCTCCTGTCACCGGCCCGGCCCCAGACCGCCCCCCGATCCGCGCCGAAAATCCGGTTCGTAGACGTGCATCTCAACTACGGCGATCTTCCGGTCCTTCGCGGCGCGTCTTTCGAGGCCGAAGCGGGCCAGACCACCGCGCTTGTCGGGGCGTCGGGGGCGGGCAAAAGCACCGTGTTCAATGTCCTGACGCGGCTGGTCGATCCCTCGGGCGGGCGCGTCCTGCTCGATGGCACGCCGATCGAAACCCTGAACGTGGAGGATCTGCGCAACCTGGTTTCGACCGTGGCCCAAGATGCGGCGCTGTTCGACGAAAGCCTGCGCGACAATATTCTGCTGGGGCGCGAGAACCTGGATGAGGCGCATCTGCAAGAGGTGCTGCAGGCGGCCCATGTTTCGGATTTCCTGCCAAAGCTGTCGAACGGGCTGGACACGCCCGTTGGACCGCGCGGGTCGAACCTGTCGGGCGGGCAGCGTCAGCGCGTTGCGATCGCCCGGGCCCTATTGCGCGACACGCCGATCCTGCTGCTGGACGAGGCGACCTCGGCGCTGGACACCAAGTCCGAGGCCATCGTTCAGACCGCGCTCGACCGGCTGGCCGAGGGCCGCACGACACTGGTCATCGCGCACCGGCTGTCCACCGTGAGAAATGCCCACAAGATCCTGGTCATGGACAAGGGCGAGGTCGTCGATGCCGGCACGCATGATGAATTGCTGGCCCGTGGCGGCCATTACGCCGATCTATACCGGCTGCAATTCAAGCAGGGCCGGCAGGTCGTCGACCCCGCCACCCCGGCCCGGCGTCCGATCCGCGACAAGGCCCCGGTTCGGGCGGCACGCGGGGCCTTTGCCCGCCTTTTCGGCCGGCGTGATCAATCCTAGATAAATGTCATGACCCAACGCACCGTGCTCCGCATCACCGGCAAGGACAGGACCGAGTTCCTGCAAGGCCTTATAACTAACAATATCGACCGCCTGTCTGACGGGCTGGTTTATACCGCGCTGCTCACCCCGCAGGGCAAGCTGATCGTCGATTTCTTTCTGCAGGACGACGGCGATTCCATCCTTCTGGACGTGGCCGCCGATCAGGCCCCGGCGCTGTTCCAGCGCCTGTCCATGTACAAGCTGCGCTCCGAGGTCGAGATCGCCGAGGACGACCTTGTCGTGTCGCTCGGGATTGGCCCGGCGCCCGAAGGGGCCCTGCCCGACCCGCGCCACCCGGCCCTGGGCTGGCGGCTGATCGGACCCGACGACCTGTCGGAGGCCGTGGATTGGGACGCTTTGCGCGTCGAACATGTGATCCCCGAAACCGGGATCGAGCTGACCCCGGACAGTTTCCTGCTTGAGGTCGGGTTCGATCGCCTGTCCGGCGTGGATTTCAAGAAGGGCTGCTATGTCGGCCAGGAAGTCACCGCCCGGATGAAACACAAGACCGAGCTGCGCAAGGGGTTGGTGCAGGTGCAGATCGACGGAAGCGCGCCCGTGGGCACCCCCATCATGGCGGGCGAGAAACCGGCCGGCACCTTGTATACCCAGTCGGGCGGCAAGGCACTGGCCTATCTGCGCTTCGACAGGGCCAAGGGGCCGATGCAGGCCAGCGACGCCACCGTGACATGGACCCCGTAAGCGCCGCCATCGCCCGGCTATTCGGGGCCGCCCCGGCGGGGTTGCATCGTTTGCAGGGCGGCGACCTGTCCGAGGTCTGGAAGGTGCGCCTGGCCGACGGGCGCGACGTGGTGGCCAAGGCCGGCCTACTGGTGATCCGCGAGGCCAGGATGCTGGACGCCATGGCCGAGGCCGGGGCGCCGGTGCCGCGCGTGCTGGCCAGCGAGAAAACCATGATGGTGATGGAATACCTGCCCGAGGCACGCCCCGGCCCGGAAAGCTGGCGCGCCTTGGGTGCGGGCCTGGCGCTGCTGCACGCGACCACTGCCGCGCGCTATGGCTGGTCCGTGGACTATGCGTTCGGCGAGATTGCAATCCCGAATACACGCGGGGCCGACTGGGTGGCGTTCTGGACGGATAACCGGCTTTTGGCGGGGCGCGATGCGCTGCCTGCAGGGCTGGCACACAGGTTGGACGCCCTGGCCCGCCGCTTGCCCGACCTGATCCCCGCTGCGCCGACCCCGTCGTTGCTGCATGGCGATCTCTGGACCGGCAACGCGCTGTTCACCGCGGCCGGAGCCTACCTGATAGACCCAGCCTGTTATCATGGCGACGCCGAGGTGGATCTGGCCATGCTGGAGCTGTTCGGGCGTCCGCATGACGCCTTTTACGAGGCCTATGGCCGTCCGGAGGGGGAATGGGACAGCCGCCGCGCGGTTTATCAACTGTGGCCCGCTCTCGTGCATCTGCGCCTGTTCGGGACAGGCTACAGGGGCATGGTCGAGGACCGGATGGCGCGGCTGGGCGCCTAGGCGCGTTCGGCGTAGTCCATCGTTTCGGTGTTGACGATGATATCCTCGTCCTGGCCCACGAAGGGCGGCACCATGACCCGCACACCGTTGTCCAGCACGGCGGGCTTGAAACTGTTGGCCGCGGTTTGGCCCTTTACGACCGGCTCGGTCTCGACAACCTTGCAGGTGACTTTCTGTGGCAGGGTCACGTTCAGCGCCTCGGTGTCGTAATACTCGATCATCACGGTCATGCCGTCCTGCAAAAAGGGGCGGCGCTCGCCCAGAAGGTCGGCGGGCAATTCGATCTGGTCGAAGGTTTCGGCATCCATGAAGACCAGCATGCCATCGTTTTCATAAAGAAACTGCTGATCCTTCTGTTCCAGTCGTACCCGCTCCACCTTGTCTGCCGAGCGGAAGCGTTCGTTCAGCTTGGAATTGTTGCGCAGATTCTTCATCTCGACCTGGGCAAAGGCGCCACCCTTGCCGGGCTTGACGTGGTCGACTTTCACCGCGACCCAAAGGCCATCATTGTGTTCCAGCACGTTGCCGGGGCGGATCTCGTTACCGTTGATCTTGGGCATGTCGAATTGTGTCCAAAAAATGTCTGAAGGTTGATCGCTCGTTAAGCGAGCCTATATCTGGCGGAATGCCTGGGAGCAAGCCAACAGATACGGGGCAAGAAACGTCTTAGACATGCACAAAATGCATGGCTGCCATTCCAAATGAGCCCACCCGAATCGTCTGCAAACAGGCATATTGCCCCTCACGCCAGACACAAGACCAAAAACAACTAAGGACCCGATATGCGAGATTTCGTCGACGGCACCGCGTTCAATAACGAGCAAGGCAACCGCGCCCGCAAGCTATTTGCGGCGGTGGTTCTGGCTGCGCTGGATGACGCCATCGCCGATGACAAGAAATATGGCAACGGTCCCGAACAGATCGCCCGCTGGGCCCGCTCGCGCGATGGGCGCGAGGTGCTGTCCTGCGCCGGGATCGACCCCAATGAACGTGTCGTGACCGGACTGATGGACTTCGTGGCCAAGGGCGTGCGCACCTCGGTCGCGCTATCGCGCGAAGAGAGCGAGCGCCGTCATGCTGCGGAAGCCGCGGAAGAGGCGGCGCGCGCGGCCTGAGATCGGCCCCGCCACCTTCGGGAAAACGGAAAAACGCGGCCCTCTGCTCGGGCCGCGTTTTCCATTTGCCTCACTCGGCTGAATGCCCTCGCGTGATTGGCATGGGCCACCCGGTGTTCGGTCGGTCGCCCTGTCCTAGTCGAAGTCCTGGCTCGACAGGATTCGGTAGATTTCCCGGCGCACCAGTTTGCGGACATTCCGTGTGATCCGCTCGCCCAGCGCGCCTTGCAATTCCTCGCGCACGATCTCGGCCACGAGGTCTCGCAACGACTCTTCGTCGAGGGCGGACAGGTTCGGGATATCCTCGTCGTAGGGCGCGGCCAGGTCATCGGCCGTGGTCTCTTCGTTCGAGGGGGCGTCGGCAGTCGGGTCCGATGAGTCGGACGGCGCGGACACCGCCTGTTCCACCTCGTTGATGCGGGGATGGTGGCCGGGCCAGGTCAGCGTCTCGACGTGGTCCGCCACTTCGCTGCCATCGGGTTCGAAGTCGCTGCCCCCGACCGAGGCTTCGAGCTCGGCGATCGTCGCTTCAAGAGTGGTCCGACGATTGTCTTGCGTCATTGTATCGAGGTTGGCGAGCGACGTATCGACCAGTGCCGCATCTTCGCCATCGTCCGCCGCCGGCGCACCAAGATCGGTGTCGGGATCATCCGCCGCGGTCTGCGACTGGGGCGCATTGTCTACCTCGTGGGTCTCCGTCTCTTGCGCCGCCGCGATCGGGTGTTCGAGGACATGCGGCGCGGCGGCCTCAGGTCGTTGCGGGGTCGCCTCGGAGATTTCCGTCGCACCCGTCTCGACCAGCTGCGCGGGCGTCAGAAGCAGTTTCGCCGGTTTGGCGTCGGACGCGGCCGCGGGCTCCTCGGTCTGGGCAGGATCGGGCGCCGCATCATCCCGGGGCGCGGAATCGCGCGCCCGCGGCTCATCGCCTTGGCTGACGAGTTTGCGAATTGAGGACAGGACATCCTCGATTTCCACATTCGTGACGGGGTCGGACATGGATCACTCTGCTTTTGCCTCGGCTAAGAGTTTACTCTTAACCGAGAAACCAAACAACAGATAGCGAGGATTTGAGTCATTCCCCAATGGATTGAAGAACCCGATCCAGTGCACGGCCCTGTTGTGACAGGCTCGCCGGCGCATCCTTGACCAGGTTATAATAGGCCGCCGGATCGTAGGTCTGCACGGCAAGACCCAGATGCTCGGCGGTCAGCAAGCCCATCGCGGCCAACACCTGGTAGCTGGCGATGACCTCATCGGCCTGGGCCGAGATCCCGTTGGCACGAGCGTCGAGCAGTTCCTGTTCGGCATTGAGCACATCCAGCGTCGTGCGCGCACCCAGCGTCGCCTCTTCGCGGACACCGCGGAACGCCGTGCGCGCGGCGCGAATCTGGAGCTGCGATGCCTCGCTGCTGGCCCGGGCAACGCGCAACTGGGCGAAGGCGTTGCCCACCGATTGCGCCACTGACTGTCCGGCCAGATGCAGCCCGGCGCGCGCGGCGTCGCGGCGGGCCACGGCCTGCCGAATCGCGCTTTCAAGCTGGCCGCCCGAATAAATGGGGCCCCCCACCGTCACACCCAGGCTCTCGGCCCGGTTCCCCTCGTCATCGACCGAGGCCGAACCGCGCAGGTTGACGGAGGGGCCGAGTGCCGCCTCGGCGGCGCGGATCGACAGCTCCGCCGAGGTGACCGCCTGTTGGGCCGCCCTGATCGAAGGATGATTGCGCAGGGCAAAGGCGCGCGCCGCTTCGGGGCCGCGATCCAACGGCGCGGCCGACACAACCGCCAGGTTGCCCGGCCTACGGCCAACGGCAGCGCGGAATTCCTCGATCGACTGGGCCAGCGATCCTTCCGCGGCGGCAAGCGAGCTTCGGGCCGCGGCAAGCCGCGCCTCGGCCAGCGATACGTCGGTGCGCGTCACCTCGCCCACCTCGAACCGGTCACGCGCGGCCCGCAGCTCTTCCTGGATCAGCCGCACATTGCTGTTGCGCAGGGCCACGAATTCGGAATTCCGGCGCACGTTCATGTAGGCGGTTGCGGCACGCAGCAGCACGTCCTGCTCGATCCCGACAAGATCCTGCCGGGTTTGCAGGACAAGTGCCTTGGCGGCCTCGGTCCGATGCATGCTGGCGCCGCCGTCGTAAAGAAGCAGGCTGGCGGAGATTTCGAAATTGCCGGAGGTCGGATCGCTGCCCGGCGGGGCCAGGTCCGACTCGCTCCAGGTGTAGTTCGCGGACCACTGCACGATCGGTCGCAAGGCCGCAAGTGATTGGGCCACGTCCTCGTCCGCGGCCCGCAACAAGGCGCGGTTCTGATCGAGAAGCCCGGAATTTTCATAGCTGTCGGCCAGGACATCGGCCATGGATTCGGCCTGTCCCGCCCCTGCCAAGGCAAGAACCACGACTACGCTGCTGACCAATCGGCGTAGGATCATCTGGCAAATCTCCCGATACTGGCCGCCGGACGGTGCCGATCGCGCCGAGGGTTACAATGTAAACGCCTGGTGTCTCTCGAATCCAGACATTACCGGCGCACCGGCATTGAAGGCCATGCGCCACGTCATTCCGCCATCAAGCTTGTAGCCGATACGCATGGTACCAAGGGCTCCGTCGCTGAAGAGCACCGCCATGCGTCCACCATCCTTGATCTGATCGATCAGCGCCTGCGGCACATGTTCGGCCGCCCCTTGCAGCACGATCACGTCATAGGGCCCCTGCTTGGCGGCGCCGCCAGCCAGGGTGCCCTGCACCACGGCGGCATTGTCGACGTCATGAGCCGACAGGTTCGCCTGGGCCTCGGCAACGCGACCCTCGTCCTCTTCCACGGCAACCACGAATTCGGCCAAGCGTGACAGAAGCGCCGTGGAATAGCCCAGACCGCAACCCAGGTCCAGAACCACCTCGTTGGGTTGGATATCAAGCGCGTCGAGCAGCTTGCCCATGGTGCGCGGCTCGAGCATCACACGACCATCGCCGAGATCGACGTTGTCGTCCACATAGGCCGCATCGCGCTTGTCCTCCGGAACGTAGTCCTCGCGCGGAACGGAGAGCATCGCGTCGATCACCGGAAATTTGGTGACATCGGCGGGGCGGACCTGGGTGTCCACCATCATGGTGCGAAGGGTTTCGTAGTCGGCCACGAGCTAAACTCTTTCGTTCAGTAAGTCCCCACTGTCTTGCCATATCACCAACCGAACGGCAACGCCTGATGACCCTTGCAAGACCCCTGCCGCTGGTATATCCGATGCCCTGCTCCGAATTGGGAACACCGGCGGCGAGTTGGCGGAGTGGTGACGCAGCGGATTGCAAATCCGTGTACACCGGTTCGATTCCGGTACTCGCCTCCATTCG
>JAAAPD010000083.1 GCA_009908505.1 Alphaproteobacteria bacterium
GCAGAGACGTTGCGCAGCGAACAGGGCGAAGTGCGCCTGGAATTGCCCTATGCTGCTTTTGCCATGCTCGGCGCGATCAGCCAGGACCGGGTGTTCTATCGCGTGTTGGCCGGGTCCGAGGTTCTGACAGGCTACGAGGATTTGCCGCAGGCTTCGGATGGCGCGATGGGACAGGTCGTGTTCGATACCGGAACCTACCGCGATGCAAATATCCGCATGGCTTCTGTCACCCGGTTGGTGCTGGCCGGAACCCAACAAGTGCCAGTGAGCGTGACGGTGGCGCAAACCCGTGACGGGATAGAGGCCGTCACATCTGATATCTCGCGACTGGCGGGCTTGCTGTCGATCGCGTTCTTCTTCGTGGCGGTAACGCTGTCGGCGATTGCCGTGCGCATGTCGCTGCGCCCGTTGACCCAGATCGCGGTGTCGGTGTCGCGGCGCGGTCCGGCCGATCTGCGCCCCCTCTTGCGCCCGGCACCAGCCGATCTGGCGCCGCTGCTGGATGCGCTCAATCGTCTGATGGAGCGCTTGCGCCAATCCATCCGGCGGTCGGAGGACTTCATTGCCGAAGCCGCGCATCGCGTGCGCACACCGCTGGCCACGGTGCGCGCGCAGGCCGAAATCGCGCTGCGCACCGTCACCGACGAGACCGAGAAGGAACGCCTGCGCCGGATCATTCGCGCGGTTGATGAAAGCGCGCGCTCTGCCGGGCAGTTGCTGGACCACGCGACCGTGGCCTACCGAATCGAGGACCTCGCCCGCGACCGCCTGGACCTCGCCGATCTGGCGCGGCAAACGGCAGACGGCATCGAACCGACGGCGGCCATGCGCGACATTCGCCTGCATCTGGACCTGAGCCCCGCCGCCGTTTCCGGCGATGCCGTGCTTCTGACCAGCGCGCTCCGCAACGTGCTTGACAACGCGATCAAGTATTCCCCCGAAGATACGACCATTACCCTGCGGATCGTCGAAACGGGAACGGCGGCCCGGCTGAGTGTCGAAGATGAAGGTCCGGGCTTTGGCCATGGCCCGACAGAGCCTTTGACCGAACGCTTCCGGCGCGGCAACAATGTCACGGGTGTCGTCGGGTCCGGGCTTGGGCTGACCATCGCCTCGGAGGTTTTGCAGGCCCATGGTGGGCATATCGACTTGAAGAACAACCCAAATGGGAGCGGTTCATGCGTCACGCTTGTCTTGCCATTGGCCTGATCCTTGCGCTCATCGCCCCTCTTGCCGCGCAAGAGATCGAGGAACATCGCTTTTTTCCGGGCACGAGCGAGCGCGTGCTGCATGTGCTTTCGACCACGGATCTGGACGTGTTCGCGCCCTATATCCGCGCCTTTCAGGACGTCCGGCCCGCGATCGGGGTGGACTACACGGTCATGTCCTCCAGCCTGCTGCACCGCGCCATTCGCACCGGCGCGCGGGCGGACCTTGTCATCTCTTCCGCGATGGACCTGCAATTTCAACTGGTGAATGACGGGTTCGCCCGCGCCTATACGTCCGAACAGACCGACCGGTTGCCCGATTGGGCGCGATGGCGCGACCTGATCTTTGCCTTCACCACGGAACCGGCGGTCGTGGTCATCAACAGCGCGCGATTTTCGGGGCTGGAGCTGCCCACCACCCGGCAAGACCTGATCGCCACCCTGCGCGACAATCCGGACCGGTTTGCAGGCAGCCTTGGCACCTATGATGTCCGCGAAAGCGGGCTGGGATACCTGTTCGCCACCCAGGAAGACCGCTCGACAGATGCGTTCTGGCGACTGAAAGAAGTCATGGGGCGGCTTGGCACCCACCTCTATTGTTGCTCGTCGCAGATGATCGACGATGTCGCGTCCGGTCGGCTTGCCCTGGCCTATAACGTGTTGGGCAGCTATGCCGCAGAGGAACTGGCCCGCGGGTCCGGCGGTCGGGTAAAGGTGATCCGGATGCAGGATTTCAGCAATGTCATGCTGCGTACCATGTTCATTCCCGAAACAGCCGACAATATCGGGGCCGCAGGTGCAATGCTGGACCTGCTCAGCCGCGTGGCGCTGCGCGATACGCCGGGCGACTGGCCCTTGCCGCCGCTGAACCAGGAAGTGGAAGAGCCCTCGCTTGGCTTCGGCCCGATCCGGCTTGGCCCCGCGCTTCTGGCCTATCTGGATCGGCTGAACCGACGGGCGTTTCTGGCAGAGTGGGAAAACGCGATGGTCCAGACCCCGCCAGACCGGTAGGGCCGCGTCTTCCACCCGCCCTTTCCCAAATGCCGTCCACAACACCGCACAGGGCGCGGGCGTTGCTGAAAATTTCAGCGTCGCGAAAAAATTTTACCAATTGATAAGTTTTTCATCTCGTGCTTTGCTGGACATCACGCAGAGAGTTGCCATGCCAGCCACGAAGGGCGAGCCCATGTCGAACAGCCTCACCACCCCCGGTATCGTCGCGGGTCGCTTGCATCCCGAGGACTACACCCGACATTTCGACGATCTGTATCCCGATTACGCCGCGCACGAAGCCATGGTCGCCGCCGACCGGTGTTATTTCTGCCATGATGCGCCCTGCATCACCGCATGCCCCACCGACATCGACATCCCGCTTTTCATCCGCCAGATCCAGGCGGGACAGCCGGATGCGGCGGGCAAGACCATCTTTGACCAGAACATTCTGGGCGGGATGTGCGCGCGGGTCTGCCCTACCGAAACGCTGTGCGAAGGGGCCTGCGTGCGCGAAGCCGCAGAGGGCAAGCCGGTCGAGATCGGACGCCTGCAACGCTACGCCACCGACACGCTGATCGCGCGCAACGCGCATCCCTACACCCGCGCCGCGCCCACCGGCAAACGCGTGGCGGTGGTGGGGGCCGGCCCCGCCGGGCTGGCCTGCGCGCATCGGCTGGCGCTGCATGGCCATGACGTGACCGTGTTCGACGCCCGAACCAAACCGGGCGGGCTGAACGAATACGGCATCGCCGCCTACAAGGCCGCGCATGGCTTTGCACAGGCAGAGGTCGACTGGTTGTTGCAGATCGGCGGGGTCACCTTGCGGCAGGGCTGGGCCTTGGGCCGCGACGGCAGCCTGGCCGATTTGCAGGCCGACCATGACGCGGTGTTCCTTGGGATCGGGCTGGCAGGCGTGAACGCCTTGGGGCTGGCCGACGACACCGCCCCCGGCGCGCGCGACGCGGTCGAGTTCATTGCCGAGTTGCGCCAGGCTCCGGACCTTTCGACCCTGCCCATCGGGCGGCATGTGGTGGTCATCGGCGGCGGCATGACCGCCGTAGACGCCGCCGTGCAATCGCGACTGCTGGGGGCGGAACATGTGACGATGGTCTACCGACGCGGGCGTGATGCCATGGGGGCCAGCGACCATGAGTTGAGCCATGCCGCCAATGAGGGCGTCAAGATCATCACCCATGCCATGCCGGTGGCGATCCATGCCAATGGCAGCCTGCGCGAGGTGGAATTCGCCTATACCCATCCCGGCGAAACCGGGCTGGAACCGACGGGGGAGACCTTTCGCCTGCAAGCCGATCAACTGTTCAAGGCGATCGGGCAAACACTGGACGGGGCACCGGACGCCCTGACCCTGGCCGGGCGCAAACTGGCGGCCGATGCCGAGGGGCGCACATCGCTGCCCGGCATCTGGGCCGGGGGCGACTGCACCGGCGACGGCGAAGACCTGACCGTGACGGCGGTCGCGCAGGGGCGCGACGCGGCCGAGAGCATTCATGCAGCCCTGATGGGGGCAGGTGCGTGACAAGCACGCACCCTACGGAGGAACCACGATGGCAAATCTGACCAGCAATTTCATCGGCATAAAATCCCCGAACCCCTATTGGCTGGCCTCTGCCCCGCCGACCGACAAGGCGTATAACGTCGAACGCGCCTTCAAGGCGGGCTGGGGCGGCGTTGTCTGGAAAACGCTGGGCGCCGAGGGCCCGCCCGTCGTGAACGTGAACGGCCCGCGCTACGGCGCGATCTGGGGCGCGGACCGGCGGCTGTTGGGTTTGAACAATATCGAGTTGATCACCGACCGCCCGCTGGAAGTGAACCTGCGTGAAATAAAGCAGGTCAAGCGCGACTGGCCGGACCGGGCGATGGTGGTCAGTCTGATGGTGCCTTGCGACGAGGAAAGCTGGAAAGCGATCCTTGCCCGCGTGGAAGAAACCGAGGCCGACGGGGTCGAACTGAATTTCGGCTGCCCCCACGGCATGAGCGAGCGCGGCATGGGCAGTGCCGTGGGTCAGGTTCCCGAATATATCGAAATGGTCACGCGCTGGGTGAAACAGCATTCACGGATGCCCTGCATCGTGAAGCTGACACCGAACATTGCCGATATCCGCAAACCCGCCGAAGCCGCCATGCGCGGCGGGGCGGATGCGGTCAGCCTTATCAACACGATCAATTCCATCACCAGCGTCAACCTGGACACGTTCAGCCCGGAGCCGATGATCGACGGCAAAGGCGCGCATGGCGGTTATTGCGGCCCGGCCGTGAAACCCATCGCGCTGAACATGGTGTCGGAAATCGCCCGCAGCCCGGACACGCAAGGATTGCCGATCAGCGGGATCGGCGGGGTCACGACCTGGCGCGACGCGGCGGAATTCCTCACGCTGGGGGCAGGCAATGTGCAGGTCTGCACGGCGGCCATGACCTACGGGTTCGGGATAATCAAGGAACTGACGGCGGGCCTGTCGCAATACATGGACGAAAAGGGCTTTTCGTCGATCGACCAGCTTGTGGGCCGCGCGGTGCCCAATGTGACCGACTGGCAATATCTGAACCTGAATTATGTCGCGAAAGCAAAGATCAACCAGGATCTGTGCATTTCCTGCGGACGGTGCTTTGCGGCCTGCGAAGACACCTCGCACCAGGCGATTTCCATGTCCCCGGACCGCAAGTTCGAGGTGATCGACGAAGAGTGCGTCGCTTGCAACCTGTGCGTCAATGTCTGCCCGGTGCAGGATTGCATCACGATGGAAGCCATGCCCAAAGGGGCCGTTGACCCGCGCACGGGCGAGCCGGTGCGTGACTATGCCAATTGGACCATGCACCCGAACAACCCGATGGCCAAGGCCGCGGAATAATCAGGGCGCCAGAAGACGGGTGTAAAGCTGTTCCAGAAACGCCTCTGCCCCATCGGTCGGGTCATGGTCCGCGCCACGGATCATGCCGATTTGCGCGGCAAAATCGGCGTAATGCTGGGTCAGCGCCCAGATGGAAAAAATCAGGTGATACGGGTCCACCGGCGCAATGCGCCCGGCCTGCGCCCAGGCTGCCAGAACCTGCGCCGTGTCATCGACCAGATCGCGCAGATCGTTGCGGATGAAATCTTCGATCCGGGGGGCGCCTTGCAGGATTTCATTCGCGAACAAGCGGCTTTCGCGCGGAAAATCGCGTGCCAAATGCAGCTTGCGGCGCATATAGGCGATGATCTCTGCCTGCGGGTCGCCCGCCGGGTCAAGCTTGCGCAAAGGCTCCAGCCATGTGCCCAGAAGCCGCGTCAGCAACTCGCGATGGATCGCGTCCTTGCTGTCGAAATAATACAGCAAATTGGGCTTGGACAGGCCCGACCCGGCGGCGATCTGGTCCAGCGTGGCCCCGCGAAACCCGTGGGTCGAGAACACTTCGAGCGCCGCATCGAGGATAATCTGGCGGTTGCGTTGCTGGATTCGCGTCCGCCTTGGGCCGCTTGGTTTTTCAGCATCGGAGATTTGCGGCAGGGACATGGGCGGAGTTGCTTATTGACTGAATGGTCAAAATGGGTAGCGTCACATGACAGGGGATGCAAGCCGGTTTTTGGCGAGAACGCCCTGCGGACACCAGAGCAGCCAGCAAGGCCGCCAAACGTTAGGGATGGAACATGTCGGCACCCGGATCGAATCTGAAAATCGACAGCGAACGCCTATGGGGCAGCATCATGGAGATGGCCAAGATCGGGCCCGGCGTGGCCGGTGGCAACAACCGCCAGGCCCTCACCGACGCGGACAGCGAAGGCCGCCACCTGTTCCAGACTTGGTGCACAGAGGCCGGCGGCACCATGGGTGTCGATGACATGGGCACCATGTTCGCGCGGTTCGAGGGTACGGACCCCGACGCCCTGCCGGTCTATGTCGGCAGCCACCTGGATACACAACCCACGGGCGGCAAATATGACGGCGTGCTGGGCGTGCTGGCGGGGCTGGAAATAATTCGCACCATGCGCGATCTGGGGCTCAAGACGCGCCGCCCCATTGTCGTGACCAACTGGACCAACGAGGAAGGCACGCGCTTTGCGCCCGCGATGCTGGCCTCTGGGGTCTTTGCCGGGGTGCTGGACCGCGACTGGGCCTATGCCCGCACCGATGCCAAGGGGCTGCGCTTCGGCGACGAGTTGCAGCGGATCGGCTGGAAAGGTGATGAGCCGACCGGCAGCCGCAAGATGCATGCCTTTTTTGAGCTACACATAGAACAAGGCCCGATCCTGGAGGCCGAGGGCAAACGGGTCGGCGTCGTCACGCATGGCCAGGGGCTGCGCTGGATCGAATGCACCGTGACGGGCAAGGGGCAGCACACAGGGTCTACGCCGATGTATCTGCGGCGCAACGCGGGCCGGGCGCTGGCGCGTGTCACCGAACTGGTGCACGAGATCGCGATGCAGCACCAACCCAACGCCGTGGGCGCGATCGGGCATATCGACGTCTATCCGAACTCGCGCAACATCATCCCCGAAAAGGTCGTTTTCACCATCGATTTCCGCAGTCACGTGCAAGAGGTGCTGGATGCCATGGTGGCGGAATTGAACGCCCGCGCGCCGGGGCTTTGCGCCGATATCGGGGTGAAATTCGCATCCGACCTTGTCGGGTTTTTCGACCCGCCCGCCTTTGACGAAACCCTCGTGGGCCGGGTGCGCGACGCCGCCGAGCGGTTGGGCTACGACCATATGGATGTGATCTCTGGCGCGGGGCATGACGCGTGCTGGATCAACCGGCTGTTTCCCACCACCATGGTCATGTGCCCCTGTGTCGATGGGCTAAGCCATAATGAAGCCGAAGAGATCTTCCCCGAATGGGCCGAAGCGGGCGCGAATGTGCTGATGCATGCGGTGCTGGAAACGGCAGAGGTGGTGCGTGCCTAGCACGCACCCTACGCAAGCAACTTGCGTCAAGGCTGACCGAAACACTGGAGAGTTGAACCATGTCCACCATCATCAAGAACGGCACCATCGTCACCCATGACCTGACCTACAAGGCGGATGTCCGGGTCGAAAGCGACAAGATCACCGAGATCGGCCCAAACCTGTCGGGCGACACCGTGATCGACGCCACCGGCTGCTATGTCATGCCCGGCGGGATCGACCCGCATACGCATCTGGAAATGCCCTTCATGGGCACCTATTCCAGCGATGATTTCGAATCCGGCACCCGCGCGGCGCTGTCGGGCGGCACCACGATGGTGATCGATTTCGCCCTGCCCGCGCCCGGCCAGGGGCTGCTGGATGCCCTGAAAATGTGGGATAACAAATCGGGCCGCGCGCATTGCGATTACAGCTATCACATGGCGGTCACATGGTGGTCACAGCAGGTGTTCGACGAAATGCCGGACGTGGTCGCCCGCGGCATCACCAGTTTCAAGCACTTCCTTGCCTACAAGGGCGCGCTGATGGTCAATGACGACGAATTGTTCGCGTCCTTCAACCGGTTGCGCGAATTGGGCGCGGTGGCCATGGTCCATGCCGAGAACGGCGATGTGGTGGCCGAGCTGTCCTCGAAACTGCTGGCCGCCGGCAATACCGGCCCCGAAGCCCATGCCTATTCCCGCCCCTCTCAGGTGGAGGGCGAGGCGACAAACCGCGCGATCATGATCGCCGACATGGCGGGCGTGCCGCTGTACGTGGTGCATACCAGCTGCGAGGAGGCGCATGAAGCGATCCGCCGCGCCAAGCAGGCCGGAAAACGCGTCTGGGGGGAGCCGCTGATCCAGCACCTGACGCTGGACGAGTCCGAGTATTTCAACCCCGACTGGGACCATGCCGCGCGCCGCGTCATGTCGCCCCCGTTCCGCGACAAGGCGCACCAGGACAGCTTGTGGGCGGGGCTGGCATCCGGGTCGTTGTCGGTGGTGGCAACCGATCACTGCGCCTTTAGCACCGAACAGAAACGCTACGGGGTCGGGGATTTCACGAAAATCCCGAATGGCACGGGCGGGCTGGAAGACCGACTTCCCATGCTCTGGACCCATGGCGTGCGCACCGGGCGCATCACCATGAACGAATTCGTGGCCGTGACCTCTGCCAATGTCGCCAAGATTTTCGGTGTGTATCCGCGCAAGGGGATCGTTGCCGTGGGATCGGACGCCGATATCGTGGTCTGGGACCCGGAGGCCACGAAAACCATCACCGCCAGCGCGCAGGCGTCGAATATCGACTATAACGTATTCGAGGGCCAGACCGTGACCGGCCTGCCCCGCCACGTGCTGTCGCGCGGGCGGATCATGGTGTCGGACGGGGTTTTCGACGGGCAGGAAGGGCATGGCCAATTCGTCGAGCGCAGCGCGAACGGCCCGGTCAACCAGGCGCTGTCGACATGGAAAGAGCTCACCGCCCCGCGGCCCGTGGAAAGATCGGGCATTCCGGCGACGGGTGTGTAATGCGCGACACGGAAACCGCGACCGCGATCTCTGCGCAGAACCTGAACCTTACGTTCCAGACAGGGGACGGCCCGGTCCATGCCCTGAAGGATGTCACCCTGACCATCGCGAAGGGCGATTTCGTCAGCTTCATCGGCCCGTCGGGATGCGGCAAGACCACCTTCCTGCGCGCGATCGCCGACCTGGAACAGCCAAGTTCGGGCCGGATCACGGTCAATGGCATGACACCGGATGCCGCGCGCAAGGCGCGGGCCTATGGCTATGTGTTCCAGGCGGCCGGGCTGTATCCCTGGCGCACGATTGCGGGAAATGTGAAACTTCCGCTCGAAATCATGGGCTACTCCAAGGCCGATCAGAACGCGCGTGTCGAAAAAGTGCTGGAGCTTGTGGAACTGTCCGGCTTTGCGCGCAAATTCCCGTGGCAGCTTTCCGGGGGGATGCAGCAGCGCGCCTCGATTGCCCGCGCGCTGGCTTTCGACGCCGATATCCTGCTGATGGACGAACCCTTCGGCGCGCTTGACGAAATCGTGCGCGACCGCCTGAACGAGCAGCTTCTGGACCTTTGGGCGCGCACCGAAAAGAGCATCGCTTTCGTCACCCATTCCATCCCCGAGGCGGTCTACCTGTCGACCAAGATCGTGGTCATGTCGCCGCGTCCGGGGCGCATCACCGATGTCATCGACAGCCCCCTGCCCCGTGCGCGCCCGCTCGACATCCGCGACAGCCCCGAATTCATAGAAATTGCCCACCGCGTGCGCGAAGGGCTGCGGGCGGGGCACCTCGATGACTGACCTGGCGTCATCGTTGCAAGAATATCCCGGGGGCGCGAGGGGGGCAGCGCCCCCCGAACTCTGGTGGCCGTCATGCGCAGCATGATCCCCGTTCTGACCGTCACCGCCGCGCTGATCGCGCTGTGGTATGCCGCCGTGGTGCCCATGAACGCGCAATGGGCGCAGGACCAGGCCCGCCGCGCGGGGGTTGACCTGACCCTGCCCGCGCTGATCGCCGACACCATGGCGCAGGACCGCCCACGCCTGCCCGCGCCGCACCAGGTCGTGGCAGAGCTGTGGGAGTCCACCGTGGTCGAGGAAGCGACCGGTCGCCGCGGGTTGTGGAACACGGGCAGCCTGTCGAACCGAAGCTTGGTCTATCATGGCTGGATCACGCTCTCGGCCACGCTGCTGGGCTTTGCCATCGGCTCTGCCCTTGGCATCGCCCTTGCGGTCGGGATCGTGCATAACCGCGCGATGGATGCGTCGGTCATGCCCTGGGCCATCGCCAGCCAGACCATCCCGATCCTTGCCATCGCGCCCATGATTATCGTGGTTCTGAATGCCATCGGCATCACCGGGCTGATTCCGAAGGCGATCATCTCGACCTACCTGTCTTTCTTTCCGGTCGTTGTCGGCATGGTCAAGGGCCTGCGCGCGCCGGACCAGATGCAATTGGACCTGATGCGCACCTATAGCGCCAGCAGTGGGCAGGTCTTTGCGAAGCTGCGCTGGCCCTCGGCAATGCCCTATCTGTTCGCGTCGCTGAAAGTTGCGATTGCGGCGGCGCTGGTGGGA
>JAAAPD010000058.1 GCA_009908505.1 Alphaproteobacteria bacterium
TTGGTTCGTCGTGCGGCTTGTCCCACGGGGTTTCGATCTCGACCGGCGGCTCGTCGGGCTCGTCCTCGGTGTCATCCAGGCAGTCGCAACACGCGATAAGGCCCTCGAGAGCCCAGAGCGGCAGCAGCCGCTGCCGACCGGTCATGTCGATACCGCCGACCAGGCCCGGCACGACCGTGACCTGCGCAATGGGCAGGATATCGTCCTCGATCCCCGGCATGGGCACCGGGACGGTGCCCAGAAAGCCCCTTAACCATGCGCAATCGGGCTCGCGCCGCCACAGCCCGTCCGGCAGGTCGCAGAGGAACCCGACCTCGACACCGGCGCTGCGCCGTGAATAGGCGAAATCGGCACCCGGATGGGCACAGCCCTCGGGAACCGTGGGGCGCGGACAGCTGTCCAGTGCGGTGGGCGTCAGGACCAGCCAGCCGGTGATCGGCTCGCCCTCGCCGCGCGGCTCAGGATCGGCACAGGACCCGTCCGTGCCGCCGCAGGCCGTGCAGACCTTTTCGAACACCTCATTCAGATCCGCCGTGGCGGCCAGGTAGATTTCCGACCCGGCCGCGGTGACGCCGTAGCCGGGATTGATGCGCAGCTGGTTGCCGAAGGCCTCGACCTCCAGCCCCGCGACCACGCCCCAGCCCAAAGCGAAGCGACGCAACCGCGTCAGCTGCGCATCCTGCCAGGCCTGTTCCGCCTGCAGGTCCGCCGCGGCGATCCGCTGGCGGTCGGTCCAGTTGGGTCGCTTCGGCAGGCTCGTGATGATCTCTGTCATGGCTATCACCCGTTCTGGATTTCGATATGGCTGCGCCATGTCCCGCCCACGTGGCTGCCCGAGGGCGAGCCGGGGTCGAGGTCATCACGGCCGCAGAATGGCAGGCCCTCCTCGTTCTTCAGAAAGGACCCGTGCAGCAGGATATCCAGCCGCGCCCGCGATATCTCGAGGCTGTTCAACGCCTCCCACAGGGACAGCATGGGCAGGATCAGCTGCTGCTCTTTCACCACCTCCTCGGGATCGGCGAAGCGCGGACTGTATTGCGCCGTGTTCGCCTGCTCGAAGGCGGGGCGCCAGACATCCTGGCCGCCCCGCCAGCTATCGCGGAAGTAATGCACGCGCATTTCGAGAAGGCCGCTGAAGTAGAACCCCATGCTGCCGTTTTCCGGAATCGGCACTGTCAGGTCTTCGCGGTTGGCGAACGGCATGTTCAGGGTCAGGGAAAGCGTTTGCCGCGACTCGTCGCCCAAGAGCCTGGGCAGCACCCATACGTCGCCCGTCTGCCAGCTGCGTTCCGCGACGAAGTGAAATTTCTCGGGATCGACCGCCGCGCCGTCCTGGCCGGGAACCCCGCGCGGTCCCCGCGCGCCCCGCGGCCCCTGGGGGCCTTCGGGGCCTTCCGGTCCCCTTGGGCCTGCCGGGCCTTGGGTTCCGGCGGGCCCTTGCGGCCCGGCCGCCCCGTCCTCTCCGCGAGGTCCGGGCGGGCCGGTCTCGACCCCGCGCGCGGCGATTTCCAGGATCGCGTCCATCAGCTTCGTGTTCGAGGGCACCAGCGGACGGTGGCTGAGGTTGTCGATCTCGGCATCGCCCTCGCCGCCCTGCCCGGCATCGAGGATCGGCACACGCGCCTCGGAATCCCATCGGTAGCCCGTGATCGTGCCCAGCGTGACGCAAGAGCAGTCATCGCCACAGCTCCGGCAGCCATCGACAGCCTGTTCGAACATGCCCTTGATGTCTGCCTCGGCGATGTCGATCAGCATGACCCGGCCGCGCAGGACCTCGCCGTCCATCTCGGTCCCCGGCTGGTAGATCCGATCGCCCAGCAGCTTCATAGCACCGCCCGAGATACGCGCACGCAGGCCGACAGACTTGATCGGGTCGGTCGCCACGGGCGCGTCGCCAGGCTGCTTGGCCCCCTCGGTCGGGAAGACCTGCACGACACCGTCCAGCTCGGACTCGCCATCGGGGCGCACGGCGCCGGCGACGTATATCCAGCGTTCGTCCGGGGCGATCTTGATATCTGGCATCACCAGCGGGTCGCCCGGCAGGCCGAAGGTGGCACCGCGCCCGGTCTGGACACGGCTGTCCTCGCCGATGCTGACGCGCATGTACATGCCGCGCTCGGCGGTCTCGGAATCTCGCCCGACGATATGCAGGACCTTGCTGTCGAAGGAAAACTGCAGAGAGGTCGCGTCGGCATAGGCCGCGGTCACCGCTTCGCCCCCCTCGGTCGTGATCTCGGCCATCGACTGGTCGAAGGAGCCCAGGGTTTGGTTCGTCATCTCGTGGGTCTGGATGACATGCAGGCTGCCATCCCCGATACCGGGCAACAGGAAGGCCGCGCTCTGCCCGTTCGGCGAGATCGCCAGCATCCGGCACCGCGCGCGGAACGCGTCACCGCCGCTGATCCCGCCGGTGCCCGTGACGGTATGGATGGCGTCCGGCAGCGTCGCCTCGTTCAGTTGCTCGTCGGTCCAGGCGCGCAGCGCCGGCCGGTCGTTGCGGTCCACGCTCAGTGCCAGGAGCGACCCGGTCTTGGGTGAAACCGCGATCTGCGTGAAGCCCGCCGCACCCCCATTGAGGGCCACGGACTTGGCGGGGTCCGACAGGTGCCCCGGCGTGCGTTCGTAAAGGTGGATTTCCATCCTGGAGCCGACGACACCCGCCACGAAGAGCCATTTGCTCGATGCCGGTGCAAGGATGTCGTGGACGGCGGTGAACCCGGTAAGCGTCAGCTTGTGGGCATGGGTCGCCATGTCATAGGCCCGCACCACCGCCGCCCCATCCAGGGCCGAGCCGACATAGACCAGGTCCGCCTCTTCGTCGATGGCCACGGCCGTGGGCGTCTCATCTTCGGTGTTGATGGAATGCACCCAGTCGAGTTCCGGCTGGATCACCTGCCGCTCTTGCTTAAGGCTGCCCGGCGTGGCCGCCTCTAGCGCGAAGCCGTAGGTCTCGGCGATCCGGGCGGGCAATTGCCCGGACCCGTCCGCGCAGCAATCCGAGATCAACACCGGTGCCATTTCCGCCGGGCGGTCCTGGTGACACAACTTGACCACCAGGTCCTGCCCGGCCTCGGCAAAGGCGTCCTGAAGATCGGGATCGGCCTCGATCATGCTGGCGATGGGAATGGTCTTGTCCTCGGGCACGATCACCTCTTGCCCGCAGCAGGTCAGCGCCATGCCCTTGCGCAACACGACATGGGTGTCGCGGCATCCGTCATTGGGATGCTGTTCCAGCTTCAGCCCGCAAACAGTGCCTTCGCCCTCCAGCAGCATGTTTCCCAAATGCCGCATGCCGTTCATGTAGGTCTGCTCCGCGGTCAAGTCGCGGGCGGTCAGCATCTTGCCGTCGTAATAGGCGTTGCGCTGGGGTTCATGCAGACCGCAGGGGGCGCAGGCGCCACCAAGGTCCGGCTTGGTCGGATCGCAATCTTTCGGCATCTTCGGTCTCCTTCAAAATGGCGTTTCGTCAAATACCTGGCCGGGCCGGTCAGCAGCTGGCGACGGTCTGCAACCCGGTGTCGAGTCGACCTTCCCCAAGCGGCGGCGGCCGGCTGTCGGGTAAAACCGCGTCCACGCCCAGCCGCGCCCGCTGGCCGGGCACCACGCCCGGTTCGGACACGATCAGGCGGAACTGGGTATGGGCGGGTTTCTGGGCGGCGATCAGCCGCGCAATGGCATCGCGGGCGGCGGCGTTCGGCACCGCGCTCTGCGGCAAGACGATCGTAAAACGGTGCGCGCCGGCATCCGTGAGCGGCACCTCCTGCCCCCCGACCCAGACCGTCGCATGCTCACCCTCGGCCAATCGGAAATCCTCGAGAAAGAAGGGCGTGGCGACCAGCCCGGTATGCCAGCGCAACAGCCGCTCGAGCCCGCACAGCGTGCCCCGTTCGGCAAAGAACGTCAGCGATTGCGCGATCATCTCGCGCCGGGTGGCGGTGTCCCAACCGGACAGGAACCGCCAGTCGAACCAGCTGCCCAGCCAGTCGATGAAATCGTCTGGCGTGGCGTCCGGCGTCAGGATCGCGCCGACGCGGTTGAAGATCAGCAGCGCCTCGCCCAGGAAAGCATCCTGTAGACTGAGGAACCGGTCCAGGAAGTCCGCCGACAGCGGGTCCTGGTGGAACGGGGCGGGCAGAAGATTGAGCTGGCTGTCGCGCGGGCCGAACAGGTCGATACCGCTGATCGCCGGGGTGGCGGTGCCGTCGCCGAAGGCCTCGATCTTCAGCCACAGGTAGCGCCCCTTGTTGCGCTGGACGAGGAATTCGGTCGGCGTGCCCGGGTCCAGCACCGTCGGGCCGGACCAGACGGCGAGGGTGCCGACCTCGTCCGGGTCATAGTCGATATCGCTCACGAAGGTCGACAGCAGCAACCGGCATTGCGCGGGCAGCACCGCCTCGAGCGCGACGCGATCCCAGGCAAATCCCTTCGCCCCGCCGTCGAAGCGTTGGCTGATCCAGGTGCCCGAGCGCGGCCGCGGCAGGCGGCGCGGTCGGGTGGCCAGCATCAGCTGCGTGCCGTCCAGACGCCCGAGCCGGTTGAGCGGGATATCCGCAAAGGCCAGCGCGTCCATGTCGGCGCAATGCCCCGGCAGGTGCAGCACTTCGCCGCTGACCGTCATGGCGGGGCTGACGGGCGTGGCCCCGGCGGCGGCGTCCAGTGGCCCGACCCGGCCCTTGCGCCCGATCTGCACCACCCCCGCCGGGCCGACGAACAGCGCGCGGCCATCCGTCAAGGCGACAATCGAATGGGCGTCCTCGGCGACCTCGACCCAGAACGCCGGCGCCCCGCGCTCGCAAATGACCACCTGGCCGGGGCCAAGCACCGCGACACGTCCGCAGGGCAAGGCCGCCACCGCGCGCGGCGTCCAGGGCAGCCCCAGGGTGTGCCGCGTCACGATCTGGCGGCGATCGACCCAGACCAGCAGATCCCGGCCCGCATCGGCGATCACCAGCGTATCGGCAAAGGCGCCCGGCTGCGCTGCAGGGGGAACCAACGTCAGGTCGACGGGCGCGACCAGGTTCAAGGGATGCTCGCCCCCCGGATCATCCGCGAAGTGCCACAGGGGCACGAATGGCGCGACATCGCTGCCCGGTTCGAGCACAGGCGGCAGCGAGGCGCGGGTATAAAGAACGCGTGACCCGGCCCGGTCGGCCAGGTAGAGATCGCCCTGCCCCGACACCGCGACACCGCGCGGCAGGCTGCGCCCGCCCCAACTTCCGGCCGGGTCCGTGTCCGGGATCGGCTGCGCGAAGACGAGGCCGTCGGCACCCTGCACGGCACTGGCCAGGTGCAGCACGTCACCCTCGGGCAGCAGCCCGTCCTCGGCGGCCGGGTCCACCAACGGCTTCCACCCGTTGAGCGCGTCCATGCGTTCGCGTGGAAGGGTGCGGCCGAAGTCAGACATAGCCCACCTCGAACCCGATGGCGCCCGGCGCAAGCGCGGGCAGGTATCCCTCTGGCAGGGGGATCACATCCGGGGCGATGACCTCGCTGACCGGATCATGGGCGACATGAAGCCCCTGGACCCGCCGCACCCCCGGCACGGCCAGGAGCCGGTCGTAGATATCGGCATGGAAAATATCCGTGCCGAAGGGCCAGCCGGCGCCATCCTCGCCGCCACGGATCGGATGCAGCCATTCGGTCAGCGCGGTCTTCGCGGCCTCGGTCACGGTGGCGAAATCCGTGTTCGGGTCGACCTTCAGCTTCGCGGTCAGCGCGGTGATGTGGAAGTAGCGCGGCCCCAGAACATGCAGTTCCGTGGTGATCAAGCGGCGCGGGTTCAGCCATTCGCGCACCGCCGACAGGATATCCTCGTCCGGCTGCGGCGTGGGATGATCGATATCAGGCAACACGACGACCGAGACCGCCCCGGCCTTGTCCCGGAACTCGCTGCCATGGGGTTCCCTGGCGGCGACCGCATAGGCCTTGTGAATGACCGCACCGGGGGTTTCGCGGGCCAGGTCGGCGAAATCCGCCGCCGAGACCGCCCGTTCACGGCGCCGCAGGGTCGAGGGCGCCCGGCGCATGACCTGCTCAAGGGTTTCGCCATCGGCCCCGCCCGCGGCGGCCCGCGGATTCGTGACCTCTTTGACACCGGTCAGCGCCCCCTTGATCTTGGTGATCGTGCCCTGCGCGACATTGGCAAGGGTGCCACCGCCAAAGCGGTAGCGCGCAGCCCGGATCACGGCGCCCGTGGGCGGGATAGCCCCGCCGATCCCGCTCGGGCGGCCATCACCGAACTGCACCTCGCCCGACGCGGGGTCGAGCAGGAAAACACGGTCCGCCGGACCATGGCCATGGAAATCCGCGACCTGGGTCCAGGTCTGCACCTCGCCGCCATGGGTCACGGTCAGCTCGATATCGGGCGCGCCGGTCAGCGGGTCGAAATAGACCGGTGTGCGGGCCAGCCGCATCACCTGTCCGGGTCGCCCGTTTGACACGCCCAGCCGTTCATCCTTGCGCGTCGAGGCCGCCGTGGCGGACACGGTGTTCAGCCGCAACCTGTTCAGCAGGCGCGGCTTGGCCCGCGGCGTGTTCAGCGTGACGCGAAAGAAATAGAGCGGCAGGTAGGACGGCACGTCGTCATCGCCGATGATCGTCGGCACGTCGGGCGCCGCGAAATCCGGGTGCAGCACGGCCCATTCCTCCTGGCTCAGGGCCGAAGGGGCGATCGTATCGTCCGAACCGGCCAGCGCATCGGCCAGCGCCGCCGCATCTGCGCAGGCGGCCAGCATCCCCGCCGGGTCCGCGACACCGATGGCCGCGAGCGTGTCTTCGTCAATCGCCGCCTTCAGGTCCTCGGCGAACGCGTCACCGCTGTCCAGATAATCGGTCAGGTCCGAGAGCTGTCGCGGCGCGCGCTTGCGGTCCATCGCGTCCCAGGCGCCGGCAGAGGCATCTCCCAGTCGCACCCCGACCATGCTCGCCGGCAGTTCCAGCATGACATGGCCCGAGCGTGTCAGCCCCTCGGTCTGGTCGAGCGAGAGGTTCAGCGGCTCCCACCCGGCGCTGCCGCCCGGGGTGAAACTGGCACTCTCGGCCCCGGCAAAGACCTCCCAGGTGACGGGTGCCGGGGCATCGGGCGGCGGCGCCAGCGGGCCCGCGCTGTCGATCACCGGGCCGTCGATCACGGCGCCGGACGGGTCGCGTTCGAGGACCTCGCTCGCCTCGACGAACAGGCTCAGCGGACCGGACGGCATCCGGTCCTCAGGGCGTTTTTCGTCCGCCTTGGGCCGCAGGACCACCGCGAAAAGGAACTGCTTGCCCGCGCTTTCCTCGGCCGTGAACGGATGGAAAGCGTGCAACCAGCTGACCGCCTTTTCACCCGCGCTGTCGAAGCTGGTCACGGCCTGCCACGCCCCGCTGCCGGCGCTTTGCGGCACCAGCGCCAGCCCGAAATCGGCATTCACCGCCCGCAGGGCCGTGTCGGTTTCGAAAACGACGTCCTGATCCAGGTCCGGGTCATCGACGGCCACTTGGCTGCCCAGCGGGATGTCAACGACCAGCGGATCGCCCGCCTTCTTGAGGTCCTTGAGCGTGAAGCTCAGTTCGGCCCGGGCGGCCCGCGCCGGGCGCGGCGCGATGCCGATCAGGTTGAGAAAGGCGACGTAGGTCTGCTCGGGGACCCGGTTGATCTGGTAGAGCAGCGTTTCGGTCAGGAACGCGTTCGCCTCAAGGATCGCGCGGCCCGGGTCGCTTTCGTTGTGGTTGGTATATTCCGGGGTGTGCAGCGGCAGGCGGCGCAGCGCCTCGGCCAGCAGGTCGTCATAGGTGCGGCTGTCAAGCTTCGGGACAGGCAGGGTCATTGGGACATCCCCTCGGTCAGGTAGAACGGGTAGACGAGGTTGAGCGCGGCATTGTTCGACCGGATGCGCGTCTCGATATCGACCAGCAGAACGGTCGGGCTTTCCTCGGAGGTGGCGGCGCGGATCGACACGACATCGACGCGCGGCTCCCACCGGACCAGCGCGTCGCGCACGGCTTCTTGCACGGCGGCCCGGGTCGCGGCCGAATTGGGTGCGAAAACATAGTCATGAATGGCGCAACCGAATGCCGGCTGCATGATCCGCGAACGCAACGGCGTCGTCAGGATAATCCAGATCGCCTGGCGAATGCTTTCCGCCCCGCTGGACCAACTCAGCCCGCCGCGCCCATTCACGCGGATCGGATAGCCCATGCCCTGTCCGATGATTTCCGACATTTTCTAGCCCCCCACCAAGACGGATGTGTTGCCCGACAGCACTGTGCCGAAGGCGTTCGGCCCGGGATCGCCCACGTTCTGGTGGGTCTGGTCCCCCATGCGCACGACGCCCTTGCCGTTGATGAGGACGCTGCCGGAGCCGACGGGAAATTCGCATTTGCCGCCATTGGTCATCGACGTGACGCCACCATCGGTGCCCGCTTCGTCGCCGCTTGTGGACCCGACGGAACTGGTCTGCTGCAGGATCACGCCCTTGCCCCCCACGGTGACGTTTTCGGACACGTCTTCGGCCCCGCCCAGATCGGCGATGGACGGATAGGGGATCGGCACCGGCGACGCGCCCGGCACGGGGGTCAGACAGACGTTGGGAAAGGCTAAGGCCTGCCCGTCTTGAACTGCAATCGGCTGAGCCATTAGGCGGCCTCCTTAATATCGATGCGGCGCAGATCGGCGGCGGGATGGCTGGCCAGCGGCAGCGCGCCGCGCCAGATCGCCGAGACCCTGTCGCCATCCAGCGTGAGCGTGTCCGCCACCAGCGCCAGCGCCGGCCGCTTGCACCAATGGGCGGGCGTGTTCGATCCGCCCTCCCAGATGAAGGGCGTGGCGGTGATGTCGGGAAGGTCGACCGTGACCTCGGGCAGGGCCAGCGGGTCGTCCGCCGGGTCCATGTCGGCGTTCCGGGACTCCACACGCAAGGTGATCGACCCGCTCAGGTCCCAGTCGGTTCCGAACACGGAGAACCCGTCGCTGCGACGGGCAGACCAGAACAGGGCGGCCCCCTCGGTCGGGAAGTCGAAGGTTTCGGCATCGTAGCCACCGGCGATCCGGGTCGTTCTGGGCTCGTAGCCGAACAGGTTCACCGGATCCGTAGACGTCGCCCCGCCACGGGTGAAACGTCGCCGCTCGGTGTCATTCACGAAAAGCGACGCGGTGATGATCTGCTTGCCCTGTGCGTCCGGCGTCTCGGTGCTGCTGGACAGGTAGAGGACATCTTTTCGGGTCTTGAACAGGGCCGTTTCCGCCTCTCGCTCGATGACCAGCGTGTCCTCTCCGTCGATGTCATGCATCGACACCACGTCGGCCACCACGATTCCGGCCACCGTATCCGCCGGCGTCGTGCTGCCCCCTTCGATCACCCATTCCCGCTTCACGATCACGGCGATGCTGCCCCAGTCCTTGTTGACCAGGTGCATCCCGGACCATCCGGGGCTGTCTGGCAGGGTCAGGTCCATGTCGCCTCCTTCACGGGTTCAGCTTGATGGTCGAGGCGGTATGTGTCGCCTCGCCGCCGGTTTCGAATGTCGTGTCGCCACCGACGGTGATGGTCAGGTCTCCGGCGGTCTCGATGGTGATGCCGTCGGCGTTCATCGTGATGATGTTGTCGTGGGTGTCGGCCAGGGTGATGCCGTCATCGTCGCCGTCCGACAGAGTGATCGAATGGCCCGTGCGGCTGACGAAGCGGCGCTCGGTATGCGCCTCGGCGGGCGGGGTCTGCGCCCCGTTCCAGATCGCGCCCAGCATGATCGGGCGGTTGATGTCGCCATTGACGAAACCGACCGCGACCATGTCGCCGACCTCGGGCAGCACGAACAGCCCGGCCTCGTCGCCCGCCAGCGGTGTGGCCACCGGCATCCAGTCGCTGCGCGCCTCGGCGTCGTGGCCAAGGTATTCGACCAGGATCCGCGCCATGCCGTCGGGATCCGCGTTGTCGCGAACATAGGCGAGCTTAAGCATCGAAGATCTCCTTGCGCGCATCGAAGGAGGTCGTGTAGCCGGAGGCGCCGATTGTG
>JAAAPD010000062.1 GCA_009908505.1 Alphaproteobacteria bacterium
GACCAAGGTATTCGACCAGGATCCGCGCCATGCCGTCGGGATCCGCGTTGTCGCGAACATAGGCGAGCTTAAGCATCGAAGATCTCCTTGCGCGCATCGAAGGAGGTCGTGTAGCCGGAGGCACCGATCGTATGGGTCGACTTGGTCACCTCGTAAATTCCGGAAAATTTCGCCCCGAGGCCCAGCAATTCGACCCGCGCGCCCTTTCTCATCTGCGGCAGGCCGAGTGTCTGGCCAGAGCCGGTAACGATCCCCATGGCCATTTCCCGCAATCGGTTCAGCACCGCCTGTTCGGGATTGGCGACCTGGTATTTCGTCGGATCCGAGATCGGCTCCGGCTCGTCGGGCAAATCGTCGATGATGCCCTGCAGGACACCCGGCCCGATCACGTCCATGTTCAGCCCCGGCAGATCGTCCCAGCCCTTCTGCACGTCGAAGCGCTGTTCCTCCTCGGAGGTCCCGGCCGGGTCCTCGACCGTGATCTTGACGGATTTCGCAAGACCCGTGGTCGTCACCGCCGGGTTGAAACTGACCAGCGTGCGGCCCCAGTTCAGCGACAGCTTGAACTCCGGCGGCGCGGCCAGCACCAGGGTTTCGGTGCCCGTCGCCTCGTCATAGGCGACATGGCTGCCCAGCCCCAGCTTGCCGATCGCGTCCTTCAGGACGGTGTTTGCATCCTTCTTGTCCAGGTCGTGCTCGGGGGTGTCCTGCCCCTGCTCGGCGATCAGCAGTTCCGCCGGAACGCCCGAGAGGTCGAGATCCAGCTCGATCTGGCCGCAAACCTCTTCGATCAGGTCGATCAGCCCACCCGTCGCCTTGTCGGTCAGTTTTTTGCGGCCCAGCCAGGCCAGCGGCGACAGCACGCGCACCTTGGCCACGGGCACGCCCGTCGCCGGGAAGGACGTGGACAGCGACGCCACCCGCCCGCGCAGCATAAGCTGCGGGTCCATCTTGGCGAAGTCACCGACATTGTCGTCGCGGTAATACATCCACAGACTGACCACCGTGCCCGGTTCCAGCACCGGGATCGGCGCATCGCCGGTCGAGGTGGTATAGGTCTTGACGTTGCCGTCCTCGTCCCAGGGCGAGGAATAGACCGGCTCCAGCCGCACCGGGTCCCAGTCCAGCAAAGAGAACTCGAAACTGTCGAAGGCATCCGGGGCGTCGGAATAGGTCACGTCGATCACGTCGAAACGCAACCGGCTGTCCGGCGCGCCACCCTCGATGGCGATGTCGAACTCCGGGACCTGGAAGGTCGAGAAGCTTTCGATGGGGGTGAACTCGGTCATCCGAACGCCCCCCGGCCATTCGTCGGCGGCAGCGACAGCAAGGTGCCGGGCGGCACCGACCGGACATCGGATATGCCGTTGTGGTCGGCAATGACGCGCCACTTGCGCCCGTCGCCATAGGCATCGTGGGCGATCAGCGGCAGGGTTTCACCCTCTTGCACCACGTGGGTTCGGGTGTGGTCGGGCGACTGGTAATTGACCTGCGCGATCTGCCGGGCGAGCGAGACATATTCCTTGAGCGACAGCGTCACGATGGCCCGGAGCGGCGCCCCATCTGGCGCGAACAGCGTGAACTTGCGCGCGACCGACAGGACCAACGCATCGAAATGGCCTTCGGGTTCCATCCCGTCGGCATAGGCGTTGCCCGGAAAATGCGCGCCCCAGCTAAGGCGCACCAGGGGCGGCGCATGTTTCTCGCCGCTGACCTGCACGAAACGGTGAAAGGCGGCGACCTCGGCGGTCACGCCCTCCTTGCCCTCGCCCATGCCCGCATCCGTGGCATCGAACAGCAATTCCAGGCTCAGCGTTTCGGCATCGCCCCGCACGAACTGGCTGACGGCCATGGGCAGGCCGGGAATGGCGACATCGGCAAACTGCGCGGACTTGGAAAAGGCCAGCTCGGCGGGGTTGAACTTGACCGAGATCGCGTCGCCATAGGGCGTGGCGTTGGCGTCGATCCGCTGGAATGTCAGCTTGCCGATTTCCTGCTGCTCGGGCGTCAGCGCATTGGTCAGGTCGGAGAGCGGGTTCATTCGCGGCCCTCCCCGATCCTGGTCTGCGATTGCCGGGCCTCGGCCTCGCGCGCCTTCTTGTCGAGCTCGGCCTCGACGGCGGCGACGATCCGCGCCAGAACCCGGGGGGACAACAGCGTGTCGGTGTCAGTCACCTCGACCTGGCTGCGCAGTTCTCCGATCCTGATTTCCGCCATCTCTTTTCCCCTCAGAAGACCGAGCCGACCGCGTCGGTGACGCCCTCGACGGCATCGCCGGTGGACAGCAGCAGCGTGAGTTTCTCGGGCGCGAGTTCCAGTTTCTCGATGGCCAGCGCCGAGGTGCCGGCGTTCAGGCTGGGCCCGGTGTATTTGACGGGCAGGCACCGCTCTGCCGCCCAGATCTTCAGCGGCAGCTTCATCGAGTTGGCCAGCATGATGAACACCGACTTGCGCAGCGCCTCGCCCCTTTGCCAGGCCTCGGCCCAGTTCCACAGGTCGTCGGTGAACCCGACGCCCTTTGTCAGCGTGATGTTGGTCACGTCGAACCGGCCCGGCAGGCGATGCACACGGTCGTTCAGACCGCCTTCCAGGTAGGTTTCGATGGACATCGTGTTGTCCAGGCCCTGCACCTCGGAAAAGCCCCCGAGGAACAGACCGGCGATGTCGAACAGCGACAGCTCTTCGCCCTCTTCCAGAAAGCCAACGTAGAAATTGAAGGCCGGCAGGACGGTATCGAGAACACGGCTCATTTCTGCTCCGTCACTTCGATGGCGTCGGCCTGCGCGGACAGGCTGAAACTGATGAATTCATAGGGTTGCGTCGGCGCGATGGCGATTTCGGCCACAAGTTCGCCGCGGGCCTGTCCCGCCGGCGGGTTGACCTGCGCGTCACAGATCACCGAATAGGCGGCCTCGGCCGTGGAGCCCGCGAACATGCCGCGACGGCGCATCCGCTCCAGCAATTGCTCGATCGAGAATTTCAGGATCTGCCGCGTGGCTACGCTGTTGGTCTCGAACACCGCCCAATTCAGCCGCGACAAAAGCGTCCGTTCCAGCGCGTCGAACAGGCGCCGGACATTTGCATGTTGCCAGTTCAGATCGCTGGACAGGGTCCGTCCGCCCATCAGGCGAATGCCGCGGCCCGGCGTCGGCGTGATCAGGTTCAGGCTCGCGCGGTGAAACTCGCCCGCGATCGCGTCACCGACGGTTAGCGGCACGGATTTCACGTGTCGCAAAGGGACGTTGCCCGGCGCGCGATGCACGCCCTGACCCAGTTCGGCCACGGCGAACGCCCCACAGACATGGCCTGAAGGTGGCTGCATGCGCAGCGCATCGTCGCCGGCATCCCCCAGCCCGATCCACGGCCCGGCGGCAAATCCCCGCGCGGTGCGGCCCAGCGAGGCCACCCAGTTCAACAGGTCTTCGGGGGTGGCCGCGGGTGTGGGCGGGTCCAGCACGGCGATGCGGAAGTCGCCCACGTGAAACGGGTCGACCATGGCCCGCTGCACCGCCTCGATACTAATGGTGTCAAGGGCGGGAATGTCATCGCGCGGGATCAGCCGCAGGGCCGGGATGTCCTCGCCCGAGTGCGACAAGCTGGCCGCATCCTGGTCCGCACTGGCCTGCACCATCACGTTCGCAGGCAGGTAGCCCTCGGCCGACAGCCGCAATTCGACCAGGCCGATGCTGATGTTCTCCAGCAGGAACAGACCGGCGTCGCCACTCTCGACGCTTTGGCCCTCGCCCGCCGCCTCGATCCGGACCTCTTCGATCCCGGCGCCGGTTTCGGCATCCTCGACCCGGGCGGCGATGGCCCCCTTGGGCTGCGCGATGGGCAGATGGCACAGGTTCGGCGCGGG
This sequence comes from Alphaproteobacteria bacterium, assembly GCA_009908505.1. Taxonomy (GTDB): domain Bacteria; phylum Pseudomonadota; class Alphaproteobacteria; order Rhodobacterales; family Rhodobacteraceae; genus Salibaculum. Next base: position 3,860 of record JAAAPD010000062.1, read on the forward strand.
CAATGGCGCGTCGTGCTCCTCGGTCTCGACCGGTTTCTGCCGGACCAGATCGGGCGCAGCGACCAACGCGATCTCGTCGATGATCTTCTGGGCTTGAAGCGCGGCCAGCCAATCGGCCTCGCCCTGCGCTTTCAACCCGTCCACCCCGCCGGACAAGGTGTAGTCACCCGCCGCGGGATAGGCGAATTCAATGTCACCCTCGACCTCGACCTCATGCGCCGGATCGACCCCGTCCGGCACCTCGACCGACAGGAAACGGCTTTCGCGGTTCACGGCCGCAGCGATGAAATCCGCATGGAAGGGCGACGGCGACAGCGCCTCGAACAGTTCCACCCGCTGGCCGTTCAGAAGCACCTCGGCGCTTATCGCCTGCACGGACATGGTCACGTCATGATCGGGGCCAAGGGTCATGCCCGCGGGCAGGTCGCGGTCCAGGACAACCTCGCGGCGCAGGGGATCGGCCCTTTCGATCACCGCGCGCAATGCTTCGGCCCCTTGCACGACCTGCACCAGCGCCCCGGTCTCGAACCCGGCCATTTCGACGGGAAAGAGCACTCTGCGATTGTCCGCATCGGTCTCGGCGGCCCGCGCACGGGCTGGATCATGACTGACCCGCAAGGTCAGCCCGTTCCCCCAGGCACCCGGGTCGGGGATGGATTGGCCATAGGTGCGGATCAGGTGATCCTGCCACTGCATCGGCACCTCGCCCGCCCGCAGGTTCGCCAGGTCGGCGACGCGGGTGCGTGCGGAAAAGGCCCAGGACAACCCGGCAGTCGTCACGCCAGCCGCGGCTGGCACCGCGCCACCGCCCACAAGCCGCACCACATAGGCCGTTGTGCCGCCGGTCTCGAAGAACCCCTTCACCGCGTCCGGGAGGAGCGACGTGGGATAGGGTGCTCCGAAGACACCGGCGAACTGGCGCTGGCTCTCGATCCGGATCGGCTCCATCGCGGGTCCCCGCGTGGTGAACCCGACAAAGACCGGGATATCGCGCCGTGCAATCCCCCCGATCCGGCGGGTCGGCCGGACCGGGCGCTGGTAGATGCCTGGGCGGGTGAGCAGGGTCATGGGATCAGGCCACCGCCACGGATTCGACGGCCAGTTCGACCGTTTCCATCGCCACCTCGTTCGCCGTGGCGTTCAGCGTGGCCCCCTCCAGCTTGGACGGGAAGGCATTGGTGAACTCCCAGCGCAGGGCCGGTTCTCCGGCCTCGTTCATCAGGATTATCGCGCCGTCCTTGCGCTGGGTCTGGCCATCGGTGACCGTCTTGCGCCAGTCGGACAGTTCGGCGCTGTCGGTGAAGCCACGCTTGAGCGTGATGTTCCCGAATTTCGACAGGCCCGGCAGCTTGCGTACATGGGTCACGTCGCTGCCTTCACGGTATTCGATCACGTCGCTTTCCATTGTCACGCCGGACACCTCGGTGAAGCCCGCCGCGACGATGCCGTCGATCTCCAGCAGGAAGTTGAATTGGGTATAGGGATAAGCCATGTCAGGTACTCCTCAGGGGGGGGGACGCGTCAGCCCTCGGCCTCCAGCGTCTTCTGGCTGATGCGGATGATGACGAATTCGGCGGGGTTCACCGGCGCGATGCCCACCTCGACGATCAGCCGCCCGTTATCGAGATCGGCCTGTTCCATCGTGATGCCGTAGCCCACATTGACGAAGAACGCCTGGTCCTGGGTGACACCGGCCAGGCCACCCTGCCGCCAGATGCTGTCCAGGAACCCGGTGATGGATTGCTTGACCGTGTCCCACAGCGGCTTTGCATTGGGTTCGAACACCGCCCATTGCAGCCCGGCATCGAGGCTCTGCTCGATGAACAGGAAGGTCCTGCGCACCGGAACGTATTTCCACTCGGGGTTGGAGGACAGGGTCCGCGCGCCCCAGACCCGCAGGCCGCGCTGCTCGGACCGAAGATCGCGCAAGCAGTTCACGTGGACGGGGTTCAGGATGTCCTGTTCGCCCTTGTTCACGGCCTTCTCGAAACCCAGCACGTTGCGCACGACCTCGTTGGCCGGGGCCTTCCAGACGCCGCGCGTGTTGTCGGTGCGCGCATAGATCCCCAGAACATGGCCCGCGGGCGGAATGCTGTGGGTCACGCCCTTGGCGCCGAACGGGTCGGCGATGGTCAGCCAGGGGTAGTAGATCGCGCCGCGGGTGCTGTCGAATTCGCTGCGATGGTCGCGCGCCGCGCCGACATCCGCACCTTGCTGCATGTCCAGGACGGCAAAGCGGTAGACCTGTTTTTCGCAATGGCTCAGCAGCGCCTTCTGCACGGTGGCCGAGGTCCAGCCCGGCGCCGCGACCAGGCTGATGCCCGGCTCGTTGTTCAGGGCCTGGATACCGGTGCGCTTGTCGGGGTCGTCGCTGACCGTTCCGGTGATGGCGGCGTCGTTGATGGTCTTGTCATTGCCGCTGGACAGGGTCTGGTAGCCGGCCCCGGGCCGCCGCGTCTTTGCCGTCGCCACGGCTGCCGGCACATGGGCGCGGACCAGGACCGAGTCGCCCACCTTGGACGGGTTCGCCCCGTTCAGGTCACAGCCCCCCAGAACACTCGGCGCATAGCTGGCCGAATCCGGGTTCAGGTTCAGTCCGGTGAAGATCTCGGTCTCGAAGGCGACGCCGTTTTGGATCTTCTCGATCAGCAGGTCGAATTCCTCGCTGACAACGGCATCGCCATCGCTGGCCGATGCGGTCAGCGGCGAGGCCAGTTCCACCTGGTTGCCCTCCATGACGCGGACGACGCCGATGGTGTCCCCGCCGATGGTCAGAACGGTGCCCGCCAGGATGCCGAAGGTCGACCCGACCGTGATCACCGTTTCAGCGGCGGCGACATCGCCGTCGAGCGTGGTCGAGACCTTGGCGCTGTGCGTTACCGTCACGGCCAGGCTGTCGCCCCAGTTGCCGGGTGAGCTGGCACAGATCTGCACCGCGTCCGCCGGCGTCGCATCCTGAAGCATGGCACGGCTGGAGGCGGGCGCGGTGCCCAGCACCCGCACGACATAGACCCGGCTGCCACCATTGGCGAAAAAGCCGTTGATCGCATGTGGCAGGGCGTCCTGGCCATTGGCGTAGTCCGCGTGGTTGAGCAAGCCGCCAAACACGCGCTTGTACGCCCCGGCGCTTGTGATGAGTGTCGGCACCCCCACCGGTCCGCGCTCGGTCACGCCGACCATCCCGGCGGTGGACGTCGACGCCCCCTGGATGGCCTTGTTGGCCGAGGGCACCTCGTGGACGTAAACCCCTGGTGCAAGATATTCGGGCATGATCGCCTCCTTTCAAATCCTTGGATTTCAAACGGTTGGTTCAGTCAGAAAGCTCAGTGTCAGCTGGTTCGTCGGGGTCTTGAAATCGATCACGTGGGTCACCGTCACGCTGTCGGCACCCTTGTTGGCGGTGACCTCGACCGATTGGGCCAGCGGCAGCGCGCCAATCAGGAACCGGCCGTCGGCATCGGTGGTCACGGCCCTCGCGGCATTGCCATCGACCGTGACGGTCGCCCCCGAAACCGGGTCGCTCAGGTCGTTGTCCTGCACCAACTGCCCGGCCAGGCGCACCGGCAACGGGTCCAACGCGATACGCAGCTCAAACGGCGCATCGGCGATGCGGCGACGCCGTGTCGCCACCCCGGCCACAACGACCTCTTCCTCGACCTCCGCGAACGAGGCCGGGGAGATCAACACCTCTGCCTGGGCGGGCGCAAAGCCCGGCAAGCTGGTGTCGAAACGAAAGCGCGTGGTGACACCGATCCGGGTGCCTGCCGTCAGGGCCAGATGGCTGGGCCCCATGACGAACCAGCCGTCGCGCCGGTTGCGCAGGCCGAAGGGGCTGGGTCGGTAGGCGGCCCCGGCCGTCTTGATCGAGGGGACGACCTGCGCGTCCGGCAATGGCCGCCCGCTGACCGCATCGGTCACCTGGACACGGACAAGGACCTGGGCACCTGAGAAGACCTCGCTCATGCGTCCTCCTCCAGGTTCTTGCCATCGGCGGCGCCCAGCATCTCGCCGACCCGCGGCACCTGCATCGCCGCCGTCGCACTGTCCAGCGTGACGATCTCGGCCAGAAGCCCGGCACAAAGGCGGAAGGGCTGGGCGAAGCCGGACCAGAGCGTGGCAAGGTCCTGATGCGACGCCAGGTCCGGGCGCACGCGGATGTCCTCGGGCGCCCCGCCGCGGCTGATCGCCAGCGGCGAGCCGGGCGCCGGACGAAATGTCGGGCTGTCGTGGAAATGCTGCAGGACCCGGCCCAGCATCAGCTGGTTGTTGTCCTCTTCCACATCCACGGGCACGAACAGGAACCGCAGCTGCAAAGGCAATGGCGGCTTGATCATCAGCGTTGGATCGACCGGATCGGCCATCCACCTGCGGTTGCGTAAATGGGGGTCGATATCGACGTGGTACAGGTAGAGGCAGGCCCGAACTCCGTCGTCCAGATCGCTGGACGGTGAGGCCAGGACAAGGGTCTCGGTGCTGATCGTGAAATCAATATCCGCGGCCGAGACAAGCGCCGAAATCGTCTGGGACTGAAGCTCTTTGGCTATGTCATTAAGGCCCGAGAAACTAGGCATGCCAATCTCCTGTGCCCGCCCCGCATGGGACGTGCCGAAAAAGACTTGGGGCAGAATGAAACGCCCCGAACTCTAAATTGGGGCCGCGTCAGGCGGCAGAACCGAATGCACCCATGGCGCCACCAAACGTGATTCCATGCAAGGTATGGAAAACCACTATTCTCCCATAAGGTGAAAACCGGCCCGGGCAACGGCCCGTCCGGGCCTGATCGGACAACGATGGATCATCGGCTGGTCGGCCGGATCGCGCCGGTCGGAAGGTGTGCCAAGAAGGCTGCGATCGGGTTACAGCCCGTTGCCGCGAAGGAACCCGACAAGCCCGGCGGTCGAGCCGTCCTTTGCCGACGCATCGCCGCCTTCAACGATAGGCTGCAGGGCGGTGGCCAGTTCCTTGCCCAGTTCAACTCCCCATTGGTCATAGGAATTGATGCCCAGCACCACGCCCTCGACGAAGACCCGGTGTTCGTAAAGCGCGATGATCCGGCCCAGCATCTCGGGCGTCAGTTGCGGGTAGGCCAGCGTGGTGGATGACCGGTTGCCCGGGAACACGCGGTGTTTGGCCTGGCGTTCCAGCTCGGCCCCCTCGAACCGGTCTGCCACCTTGCTACGCGCCGCGTCCAGGTCGCGGCCATGCATCAGCGCCTCGGACTGGGCCAGGCAATTGGCGACCAGCAATTGGTGCTGGTGGTGCAGATCGTCCTCATGGCCCCGCGCGGCCACCATGAATTCGCAGGGGATCACCCGCGTGCCCTGGTGAATCAGCTGGTAGAAGGCGTGCTGGCCGTTGGTGCCCGGCTCGCCCCAGACGACGGGGCCGCTGTCAAAGGCCAGGTCGGTGCCGTCCATGCTGACGCCTTTGCCGTTGCTCTCCATCTCCAGCTGTTGAAGATAGGCGGGCAGCCGCGCCAGGTGGTTGTCATAGGGCAGAACAGCGCGGGTCGCATGGCCCAGAACCTGGTTGTGCCAAAGCCCGACCAACGCCAGCATGGCCGGCATGTTCTCGTGCCAGGCCGCGTGCTGGAAATGTCGGTCCATGGCCTGGCCGCCCCGCAGAAAGGCGCGGAAGGCCTCGGGCCCGATGGCGATCATCAGGGACAGGCCGATCGGCCCCCACATGGAATAGCGCCCGCCGACCCAGTCCTCGAAACCG
>JAAAPD010000038.1 GCA_009908505.1 Alphaproteobacteria bacterium
GCCGCGCCCTTCCAGATCGCCTGCTTCCACATACCGGCCTTCATGTGGTTCAGCCGGCCTGTCATGATGTTGTCGAGCACGCTCATCCCGTCGAACAGCGCAATGTTCTGGAACGTCCGGGCGATGCCAAGGCGAGCCACCTGGTAGGGCCGCATCGGCGGGCGCTTTTCGCCCTTGTAGAACACCTCGCCTTCCTGCGGGTTGTAGAACCCGCTGATGACGTTGAGCATCGAGGATTTTCCCGCCCCGTTGGGGCCAATGATGGCGCGGACCTCGCCTTCGCGGATGTCGAAAGAAATATCCTTGATCGCCACCACCCCGCCGAAGCGCAGGGTGATGTTCTTCATCTCCATGAGAACCCCGCCGATCTGGCGGCCATCCTCGGTGTTGTAGGAAAGATCTGGAGGAATACTCATGGCATCAAGCCCCTATCCCGGTAATCTCGGATATCAACGCTACCGGAAGGCCAACCGTCACGAGCGCGCTCAGATATACGATCACGGCGATCACCGGAATCAGGAAGTATCGACCGACGCCGTCAATTCCCATTGGGTCGATTTCTCGCGGCCTGATACTCATACCGATTCCGGCGGCGAGCACTCCAGCTGCCAAATAAATTGATGGACCTCCGTAGTCGACGCCTTGAATGAGCACGTAGCAAATACAGACGACCGCTAAGACCACTAGGTTCAGGTTTAGGATGCTGGTCATTCCGCGGCCACCTTTCCGCTCGACACCGGCACGACCTCAGTGTCCATCAGCTTCAGCGTGGCCTTGATCGACCCTTTGCGGCCATCTTCGTAGGTCACTTCGGTTTCGGTGTAGATCTCGTCCTTGCCGGCATAGAGCGCCTCGACCAGGTCGGCGAATTTCTCGGCGATCACGGCACGGCGCACCTTGCGGGTGCGGGTCATTTCGCCGTCATCGGCGTCCAGCTCCTTGTGCAGCACAAGAAAGCGGTGCACCTGGCAACCCGACAGCATGTCGTCCTGTGCGACGCTGGCATTCACCTCGTTCACATGGGCGTTGATCGTCTCCAGAACCTGCGGGTGCTGCGACAATTCCTGGTAGCTGGCATAGGCGATGTTGTTGCGCTCGGCCCAGTTGCCCACCGCCGTCAGGTCGATGTTGATGAAGGCGACGCAGCGGTCCCTGCCCGCGCCGAAAACCACGGACTCGAGGATATTGGGATAGAACTTTAGCTTGTTTTCCACGTATTTCGGGGCGAAAAGGCCACCATCGGCCATCTTGCCCACGTCCTTGGCGCGGTCGATGATGCGCAGGTGGCCGGTGCCGTCCTCGATGAAGCCGGCATCGCCCGTGGCGACCCAACCTTCCGGGTCCTTGGTGCCGGCGGTGCTGTCGGGGTTCTTGAAGTACTCCACGAAGGTGCCGGGGCTGCGATAGTAGACTTCGCCGCTGTCGTCGATGCGCAGTTCGACCCCCGGGCTGGGCACGCCGACCGTGTCGTTGCGCACCTCGCCATCGGGCTGCTGCGTGATGTACACGCTGGCCTCGGTCTGGCCGTAAAGCTGTTTCAGGTTGATCCCCAGCCCGCGGTAGAAATCGAAGATTTCCGGCCCGATCGCCTCGCCCGCGGTATAGCCCACGCGGATGCGGCTCAGGCCCAGCGTGTTCTTGAGCGGGCCGTAGACAAAGAGGTTGCCCAGCCAGTAGCTGAACCGCTCCCCGGCGCTCACCGGCTCACCATCTAGGATCTTCGGCCCCACGTCGCGCGCGACCTTCATATAGTGATCGAACAGCCATTTCTTGATCCGCCCGGCATCCTCCATTCGAATCATCACATTGGTCAGCTGGCTTTCGAAGACCCGGGGCGGGGCAAAGAAATAGGTCGGACCGATTTCGCGCAGGTCGGTCATCATCGTGTCGGCGCTTTCGGGGCAATTCACGCAGAACCCCGTCCACATCGCCTGCCCGATGGAAAAGATGAAATCGCCCACCCAGGCCATGGGAAGATAGGCCAGCACCTCGTCACCGGCACGCAGGTGGTCGAATTCCGACGAGTTCTTGGAGGTCTCGATGATATTGCGATTTGACAGGACCACGCCCTTGGGCCGCCCCGTCGTACCGCTGGTATACAGCATGACACAGGTGCTGTCATAGGTGACCTTGGCCCGGCGCTCGGCGATGATGGGCTCCAGCCGGTAGTGCGCGGCGCGCCCCTCGGCCTGGACGTCCTCCAGCGCGTTCATGTGGGTGTGATCGTATTTGCGCAAGCCCCGCTTGTCGACATAGACGATCTGGTCGATGCCCTGAACGGTCTCCTGAACCTCGACCACCTTGTCGACCTGTTCCTGGTCGCCGCAGACCACGAATCGCGCGCCGCAATGTTCCAGCACGTAGGCCATCTCTTCGGCCACCGCGTCCTGGTAGAGCGGCACGGGAATCGCGCCGCAAAGCTGGGCGGCGACCATGGACCAGTATAGCGCCGGGCGATTGCGGCCGATGATGGCGACGCTGTCACCCTCCTCCAGGCCCAGCGCCACCAGCCCCATGGCCAAGGCATTTACTTCCTCGGCGGCCTCGGCCCAGGTCCAGCTTTGCCAGATCCCGAACTCCTTTTCGCGATAGGCCGCCTTGCCCCCGTGAAGCGCGACATTGCGATCCAACAGGTCCGGCATGTTGACCGGCTGTCGTGCGGATGCGTCCGACAACGGATGTCCTCCGATTTTCCTCCCGTGACGGGGTTCGACCCCGTGCGAAAGAATACTGCGTCGGGGTCAGGTCAGAGGTCAAACTATTTTTTTGAACAACCGTTCATTTAATTGGCTGGCCAGCGGGAAACGGCCGGAACGCGAAAGGCCGCCCAAGCGGGCGGCCCCGGTTTTTCTGCTTTCGTCCCGATCAGAGAAGGAACGGAAAATCGCCGTTGAAATAAAGCGGCCGAATGACACGCTCGTAAGAGTTCTGATCCTTTAGCGACCCTTCCCCCATATCGAAGGTCACGCCGAAGCCGTCGATGGATTCACTCGGCGTGGACAGGCGATTGACCTTTGCGTAGGCCGAGATCCCGTCCATGAATTCATAGCCTCCGCCGAGGCCGAACACCTTCACGTCCCCGCTGTCGAAGGACGAAAAATCCGCCAGAATGTCGATCTGCGGGGTCACGGCATAGGCGAAGTCGATGTCCAGCTGGTTGAAGTCGTCGTCGCTCACGCCGAAGTAGCGACCGTCCACGTCGAACATCTGGCCCGAATGCTGGACCTGCATGACGTAGAGGGTTTCGTCGCTTCCGTTGTCTAGCGACCGGTACAGGCTAAGGGCCGCCTCGGTGCCCTGGGCGAATTCGTAGCCACCGGTCACTCCGATATAGCGATCCCCGAAGAAGACCTCGCCGATACCGATCCGGCCGAAAAACGGGCCAGACATCTGGGTGCCATCAAAGGTCGCGAATATCTCACTGGTGTTTTCGGTCGACCCGTCGAAGTCGAGATGCGTGTAGCTGGCCCCGACCGAGATGCTGGGCGTGATCGCATAGGCCCCGTTGATGCTTGTACCGGTCAGCGTGGGGCCGCTGCCACCGCCCGAGGTATCGAGCCGCATCACGCAGATCCACGCCGGGCACGCCTTTTGCTTGACCCGCGCCGCCGGAACGGCAAGGTCATGCCCGACCAGCGGGAGGGGCTTATGCACATCTGGATGCGCGCGGAGTCGCGCCCGAACGAACGGCGCGCGGGCCTGATGCCCGAAGGCGCGGCCGAATTGCTGGCCCGCGGGCATAAAGTCAGCGTCGAGGACAGCGACACGCGGATCATCCCGACCGAAGCCTACCGCCAGGCCGGCTGCCACATCGCCTCCCAAGGATCCTGGCCACAGGCACCGACGGAGACGATCATCCTCGGCCTCAAGGAACTGCCCGAGGACGGAACGCCCCTGCACCATCGTCACATCATGTTCGGCCATGCGTTCAAGGGCCAGCTGGCCGGCCAGGTGCTGCTGGACAGGTTTCACGCCGGGGGCGGCACCTTGCTCGACCTGGAATACCTGGTGGATGCGACGGGCCGCCGCGTCGCCGCCTTCGGCTATTGGGCCGGCTACGCGGGGGCGGCCTTGTCATTGCGGGCCCTGGCGGGGCGATCCGGTCCTGTCGATGTCTACCAAAGCGTGCAAGACATGGCCGAAGAACTGCGTGACGCCCTGGCGGGCCATCGACCCATCGTCCTGATCATCGGGGCGCTGGGGCGCGTGGGCACCGGGGCCGCCGACATCTGCGATGCCGTGGGCGCCAAGGTCACGAAATGGGACAGGGCCGAGACCGCCCATGGCGGCCCCTTCCCCGAGATCCTGGACCATGAGGTTTTCCTGAACTGCATCCTCGCCGCACCCGGCGTGCCGGTTTTCGTGCCGCGCAACGCGGGTGCCCTGCCCCGCGCCTTGCGTGTGATCGGCGATATCGCCTGCGACCCGGACAGCGATTTCAACCCGGTGCCCGTCTATGACCAGGCGACGACGTGGCAATCTCCGACGCTGCGCGTCCACGACGACCCACCACTGGAGGTGATGGCGATCGACAATCTGCCGTCGCTGCTGCCATTGGAATCGTCCGAGGATTTCGCGGCCCAGCTGCTGCCGCATCTGTTCACCCTCGACCGGATCGACGAAGGCGTCTGGCACCGCGCGGCTGATACCTTTCGGACCTACCGGGCCTGATACAGCTCGTCTTCCTCGGCGCTGGCGGAAATGCCCAGCGCGTCGAGGCCGTTTTCCAAGTGATCGGCCAGATGTGGCGATCCCTTGAGGTAGGTCTCGGTCGGCGTGCTGGCCTCGGCACTGGCGTAGTCGATGGCCTCGGCCAGCTCCTCGGGCTCGTAGGACCCGCGCCCGATCCACATGATGGCGACCAGGCTGGCCTGCTCCTCTTCGGTCAGGCCACCCACAAAGGCATCGAATTCCGCCTCGGCCCGGTCCATCTCTCGCGCCAGGATGATGACCTCGGCGACCTTGTCTGTGGTTATGTTCAGCATGGGATCCTCCCGCAGCAGCTTCCTGTTCACCCGGCTACCCTGAGTCCCAAGATGACATGATACCTTGATTCAGAACAAGCTCAGCGCCCGAACACGCGATAATAGGCCCAGTCCGGCAGGAATTGCGACAACCGGAACAGCCAGGAAAAGAGCGTCGGGAAGCTGCGCTTGAAACTGTCGGTCTGCATGTGGTCGAACACTTCCTGGCCGGCAGATTCTGGTTCCATCAGGAACGGCATGTGGAAGTCGTTCTTGTCGGTCAGGCGGGTGCGGATGAAGCCCGGATTGACCACCTGCACGTCCACCCCGGTCTTGCGCAGATCAGCATACATGCATTCGGCCAGCGACATGGTGCCCGCCTTGGACGCCGTGTAGCCGATGGAGCCGGGCAGTCCTCGGAAGCCGGTCAGCGAGGACGTGATGACGATATGGCCGGCATCCCGCGTGACCATGCCCGGCACGACCTGCCCCAGCACCCGGACGAAGCCGGAGAAGTTGACATTGGCCATGGCTGTGGCCTGATCGGCATCCCAATCCTTTGCGCCGAAGGGCCAATAGACCCCGGCCAGCAGAACCAGGCCGTCGACCTCGCCCACGGCCGCGGCGGCCTCTTTCACGCTGTCATCGTCGCCGATATCGACCGTCTGAACATGGCTCTTGCCCGGCAAGTCCTGCGCCAGCGCCTCCAGCTCGTCGCGCGACCTGGCGGAAAGGATCAATTCGGCCCCCGCGCGGCTGAGGTGATGGGCCAGGGCGCGGCCCAGCCCCTCGCTGGCACCGACCAGCCAATAGCGTTTACCTGCGAACTCTCTCACTTGGTCACTCCTTTCAGGGCGCAGTCACTCGCCCGGTGTCATATCCGCATCGCCCCGGATCGGACGAATCGTGGCGACAAGCTCGGCCACCTTTATCCCGAGTTTACGAAACTGGCTGCGATTGATGATGGTTCCATTGGGCATCAGGTACATCCAGTCCACGGTGTCAAGTTCATGTCCACCCGCATCCTCGGTCAGTTTGATCCGGTATTTCAACCGCACGGCAGATCCGCGCTGCATCCCCTCGCCGGTGCCGATCACGTCGGGCGCGGTCGCCTGGATCTGGCCATCATTGCCCAGGCGTAGGGACCATTGGCGTTCCTGCCGTGTGCCGCTGTCATAGTCGAAAACCTCCCGCAGGGTGCCGATATCGCCCTCCCAATGGCCCTCGAACCGGGCCACGAAGCGCGAGGCGACCCGCCCGGTCGGGCCATAGATCACGCCTTCGCATTCCAGCGGTCCGTTCAACACGGTCTGGATATTGAAAACCGGGCCGTCGGCATAATCCTCCGGGCGTTGGGCAGTGAAATCTGCAAGCCGGGTCTTGAGGATCATTACAACGGCTAGCACGGCCATCCCGATCAGAATGTAGGAAAACATCATGGGGTTTCCTCCAGTTGCGTGGCGGCCAGAAGCGCGATCGCCACGAGTTTCAAAAGAGACGGCACCAGGGCGTAGAGGACCGTCAACATGGCCAGGGCGGCCTCGGGCTGGGCCGCGGCCCCGGCCTGAAAGCCGGTCCATTCCAACAAGGGCAGAAGCACGGCCGCGGCCAGGGCCAGCGTGAACTTGCTGACCAGCGACCACAGGCCGAACCCCTGCCCCGCATTGGGCGCGATGGCGGCCATGCGCCGCGCGAACATGGCTGGCAGCAGCGTCAGGTCGGCGCCGATGGTGGCCCCCGACGCGACGCAGATCACCGCGAAGGCCAGCGTGTCGCCCGCCCCCAGCAACAGGGTGAAGCCGAAAGAGACCACCGCCAGAACCATCGCTGCCAGCAGCACCGGACGGGCCCCGAACCGGCGCGCGAGGGCACCCCAGGCCGGGGCCGAGGCCGCGGCGGCCAGGAAGAAAAGTACCAGAAGCGGGCCTTCCCAACCCGGTGCCGCCAGGCGGCTTTCGACGAAGAACAAAAACAGGGTCGAGGACACCGCCAAAGGCGCGGCATTGACCAGCGCAAGGATCAGCAGACGCCGCGCGAGGTGATCCTGGAGGATCGCGCCGATCCGGGCCGGCGGTGCGGCATGGCCCTGCGCCGACCATTCGGGCAGCATGGCCAGCGCCGCCAGCAGCGCGACCGCCGCGAACCCCCAGGCAAAGACCGAGAAGGGCGCCAGAACGATACCCGCCAGAAGCGTGGGCGCCACGGCGGCCAGGCAAACGCCCAGAAGCGCCCCGGTTTCACGCCAGGCCGCCAGGTGCACATGGCCGCCGTTCAGCGTCGCGGCCTTGCCGACGCCCTGCGCATAAAAGGTGATCGTCAAAAAACTGAACGCCGTGAATAGCCCGGTGATCGTCAGACCGAACCACCAGACCGGCGCGATGGGGGGCGCCACGGCGAAAAGACCCAGCATGGACACTGCCAAAACCGCCGCCCCCAGCGTGGCCGCAGCGGGCCGCAACCGGCGCACACGTTCGCTGACCCATCCCAGGGCCGGGTCCTGCACCACGTCTAGCAGTCGCAACCCGAACAGGACGGCCCCCAAAAGGGCAAGGCTGACGCCATAATTGTCGGCATAGAACTTGGGGGCGTAAATATAGATCGGCAGCCCCGCCCCCGACAGCACGCCCGCAAAGCCCGCATAGGCGGGCAGGCGCTGGGACAGGGCGGTCATCGGCTGACCTCGTCGGCGGGCGGCTCGGGCCGCACCCGATAGGTGACGCCCTTCCACCACAGCTTCAGCGCCTGCCAGTGGATCAACGCCAAGACCCGGCGCGACCCAAGGGGCCGCCGCAGCAGCGCACGCAGGACCGTGCCCGTCGTCAACGGGGCGCGTGGCCCCGCCAGCGTGGCCACCAGACCGTTTTCGCCCTCGGTGAGGTCGATCCGGATCGCGATCCTCTCATCGCCGATCTTGAAATTGAACCGGTAGCCGCCGCCGATGTCCTGGAAGGGCGAGACATGAAATATCTTGCGCGCCGAGAGCGTATCCTCGGGCCGGATCTCGCGCTGGTCGTCATGGTGGCACAGGTAGGAATGGCGATCGCCGAAGGTGTTCGAGACCTCGGCGATCACGCAGGTCAGCGCGCCCGTTCCGTCACGGCACAGCCAGAAGCTGACCGGGTTGAAGACATGGCCCAGCATACGCGGCTGCGCCAGAAGCTCGATCTGCCCCGGCTGGTCCAGCCCATGTTCGCGCAGCACGTCCCGCACCCAGGCCGCACCGCGGCCCTGCCCCGGCGGACCTCCATGGTCGCGATCGAGCAAGGACATCACCCCACGCCCGTTGCGCGCAAACAGCGCCGGATGGGCCGCGGCTTCGTCCTCGGCATCGACCAGCACGTAATCGATGGAATAGGTGAAGGCGTTCTTCACCTCGCCCTTGCGACCATGCCAGGTTTCGCCGGATATGTGATCGACGCGGGTCACTCGGCCGCCAGGCGCGCCGCGTTCTTGGCGCGGATGCCATCGACCACCTGCATGGCCGAGGCCAGCCCGTCCTCGTGGAACCCGTTCTTCATCCAGGCCCCGCAGAACCAGGTATGATTGTCCCCGTTTATGCGGGCGCAGGTCTGCTGTGCCGCCAGCGCGGTGAGGTCATAGACCGGGTGATGCAGTGTCACCTCGTCCCAGATCAGGTCTTCGCGGATCGGGCGGGTGGAATTGAGCGTGACGAAAAGTGGTTCGTCCAGCCAGCTTTGCAGCGAGTTCATCCAATAGGTCAGGTCGATCTTCTCGGTCCGCTTGTCAGGGGCCTCGGTATAGTTCCACGACGCCCAGACCGCGCGGCGCCTGGGCATGATCGACGCATCGGAATGCAGCACCACCCTGTTCGGTTGGTAGCGGAAATTGCCGACGCTGCCGCGCTCTTGCTCGGTGGGGTCGGCCAGCATACGGAAGGTCTGGTCGGAATGGCTGGCAAAGACCACCTCGTCGAAGGCCTCCCATTCCGCGCCTTCGACCTTGATCTCCACGCCCCCGCCCGTGCGGCGCACCGCATCCACGGGACAGCCCAGCCGCATCGCGACGCCGCGCTGGGCCATGGAATGCCCCAGGCGGCTGACATATTCCTGGCTGCCGCCATCGACCGTGTACCATTGATGCTGGCCGTAGACGCCCAGAAGCGCGTGGTTCTTGAAGAAGGTCATCATTGAATGGGCCGGGAAATCGAGAATCTTTTCCTTCGGCGTGGACCAGATCGCGCCCGACAACGGCAGGATGTAGTAGTCACGGAACCAGGCGCCGGCGCCCAGCTTGTCCAGCAGGCCGCCGACAGTCAGATCCGGGTCGACCGACAGGTCCAGTCCCCGCGCATTGAACCGCATCACGTCGCGGCACATGCGCAGAAACGCTGGCCGAACGGCGTTGGACGGCTGTGCAAAAAGCGCTTGGAACGATTTCAACCCGTATTCGAACCGGCCGCCATTGACCGAGGCCCCGAAACTCATGTCGGACTTGATGACCGGCACGTCCAACTCGTCGAACAGGGCCGCAAGCCGCGGGTAATTGGCGTAGTTGAACACGATGAACCCGGTATCGACGGGCTGATCGCCACGTGGTCCGGCCATGCGGGTGCGGGCGTGGCCGCCCAGGCGCGGCTCGGCCTCGAACAGCACCACTTGGTTGTCTCGGGCCAATTCATGGGCGGCCCCCATACCGGAGATACCGGCACCGATCACGGCAATCTTTCTGGGGCCGCTCTGGCCTTCTTCGAGGGGCATTATCACTCCGTCCTGTTTTTGTTGGTGTTTCTGTTACGCGGCGCCACCCCACACGGATGAAAATGCGGCAGAATTTCTTTTTGATCCATAGTCGCCGGACCTCCGTAATCTGTTTATGTTGACCGAGACCATCCCCTTTGCGAATGCGGATGCAGACCGGCGCGAGGCATTATATGCTGGCGCCAGCGCAAAGTATTCGAGCGGGGCACGGATCAAGGTGGCACAGTCAGGACCGAAAGACCGCATGGCATGGGTCACCCATGTCGAGGCGATACGGGACCGAAAGGACCAGGCAGCCTTTGCCGAGCTTTTCGGACATTTCGCCCCCCGCGTGAAAGCGTTCCTGATGAAATCGGGGGCAAGCCCGGATCTTGCCGAGGAATGCACACAGGAGGTCATGGCCACGCTCTGGCGCAAGGCGCACATGTTTGATCCGGCGAAAGCCAGCGTATCCACGTGGATCTTTACCGTGGCGCGTAATCGCAAGATCGACATCCTGCGAAAGGAACGCAGGCCCGAGCCGGAAGACCTACCATGGGGTCCCGAAGCGGAGCCCGAGCAGGAAGATGTCTTGGCGCTCCAGCAGGAGTCGAAGAAGTTGGGCAAGGCCATCGCGGACCTGCCCGAGAAACAGAAGGATCTGATCCTCAAGGCCTATTACGGCGAGCTGTCGCACAGCGAAATCGCCGAGCAGACTGGGCTGCCACTGGGGACGATCAAATCGAGGATACGGTTGGCGCTGGACCGCCTGCGCCGGCAAATGAAGTAGGTTTTAAAAATGCCGCAAGAAATCAAACACCACCTGACCGACGCCCTTCTTATGGGCTATTCCGCTGGCACCCTGCCCGAGGCGTTCAACATCGTCGTCGCATCGCATGTGTCACTGTGTGACGAGTGCCGCGCACGACTGGCCGAATTCGACACCGTGGGCGGGGAGATCGTCGCCATGGGAGAAACCGCCGAGATGGGGGCCGACAGCCTCGCCCAGACGCTGGCCGCCATTGCCGAAGGGCCCGCCGAAGACGACCAGCAAGTCGCGCCCGCCACCGATGGCCCATCCGTCCTGCCATGCCCGATCCGCGACTACGTGGGCGGCGATGTCGAGGCCGTGAGATGGCGCAAGATCGGCGGCGGCGTGCGCCAGGCGATCCTGTCCACCTCGAAGAATGCCACGGCGAGGCTGCTTTACATCCCGGCCGGATGCGCGGTGCCCGATCACGGCCACGCCGGCACGGAACTGACCCTTGTTCTGCAAGGCGCGTTCCGTGACGAAACCGACCGTTTCGGCGCCGGTGACATAGAGGTCGCGAACGAGGATCTGGACCATCAGCCCGTGGCTGAGGACGGCGAGGATTGCATATGCCTGGCCGCGACGGATGCGCCGCTCAAGTTCAGCTCGATGATCCCGAAGCTGGCGCAGCCTTTCCTGCGTATCTGAACCTATCCTTTCGGCGGGGCGAGCGGCACAACAGGGCCGTCCCCCGCCTCTGGTGCCAGTTCCTCGAAATCGAAATTGTCCAAGCGGCGCGCGCGCTTGCCCGCCTTGTCGGCGCTGATCTTGATCTCCTCGACATCCTTCGAGGCCTGCTGGAAATGCCGGTCAAGGTTGCCGACGCGCGTGCCCAGCCGGTCCACATCGGCATAGAGCATCCCCAGTTCCTTTCGGATCGCGCCAGCCTGTTCTTGCATCCGCGCGTCCTTGAGGATCGCGCGCATGGTGTTCAGGGTGGCCATGCAGGTGGTGGGAGACACGATCCAGACCTGCGCCGCGAACCCGTCGCGCACCACGTCCGGGAAATTCGCGTGCAGTTCGGCATAGACCGCTTCCGAGGGCAGGAACATCAAGGCGCCATCGGCGGTTTCTCCGTCAATGATGTAGCGGTCCGAAATGTCCTTGATGTGCTTCTTCACCGCCGTGCGCAGGGCCTTGGCCGCCTCATTCGCCTCCCAGTCGGTGCTGGCGCGTCGCAGGGACTCGTAGGCTTCCAGCGGGAACTTGCTGTCGATCGCGATGGGTCCGGGCGGGTTCGGCAGGTGGATCAGGCAATCGGCCCGCCGTCCGTTCGAAAGCGTCGCCTGAAGGTCATAGCTGTCCGAGGGCAGCGCCTTGCCCACGATGTCGGTCAGCTGGATTTCCCCGAAAGCGCCGCGCGTCTGCTTGTTCGACAGGATGTCCTGCAAGGACAGCACGTCACCGGACAGCTTGGTGATGTTTTCCTGCGCCTTGTCGATGGTCTGCAGGCGCTGCTGCAATTCGCCCAGGGATTGCGCCGTGTTTCGGGCCGAAGTGGACAGGTTCTGATTCATCGCCTCGGTCACGGCGGCCAGGCGCTGTTCCATCAGGTGCAGGGTCTTTTGCTGTTGCATCGCCTGCGCCTCGGACACGGAATTCAGCCCGCCGAAAAGCTGCTGCTGTCCGTCGGACAGCGATTGCACACGCTGGGTCACCCCGCCCATCTGCGTGGCAAGATCGGCCGCGGTGCGGGCCGCCTGGCCAGTGCGCCGCACAGCCGCGATCAGCAACCAAAGCACCAGCAGCACGATGACAGCCCCCGCGATGGCCAGCATCACCGCCGGATCGTTCAAGGCATAGCTGTTTTCGCCGATCTGGATCATGAGCGTCCGAAGAGCCTCTCGATATCGGCCAGCTTCAGCTCCACGTAGGTGGGCCGGCCGTGGTTGCATTGGCCAGACAGCGGCGTCGCCTCCATTTCGCGCAACAGCGCGTTCATCTCCTCGGCCTGCATCCGGCGACCGGACCGGATCGAGCCATGGCACGCCACGCGCGACAGGATTGCCTCGACCCTGGATTGCACCAGGTCGCTGCTGCCCTGGTCGGCCAGTTCATCGAGAATGTCCTCAAGCATGGCCTTGCAGTTCACCTCGCCCAGAAGCGCGGGGGTTTCGCGCACGGCCACGGCGCCGCCGCCGAAGGGCTCCAACGTCAGGCCGAACCGGGCGAAGGTCTCGGCATGGTCCAGAAGCATCCGGGCGTCGCCTTCGCACATCTCGACGATTTCGGGGATCAGCAGGGCCTGCGCGGCCACGCCGTTTTCCGCCATCTGACGTTTCAGCCTTTCGTAGACCAACCGTTCATGGGCGGCGTGCTGGTCGACGATGACCATCCCGGTGCCGGTCTGGGCGATGATGTAGTTTTCATGCACCTGCGCCCGGGCCGCGCCAAGGGGGCGGTCTTGCGGCTCCGGGCGGGTCTCGTCTTCAACGACCGGTTCGACCCGTGCGGAATAGTCCTGCGCCATGTCGGCGAAACCGGGGCTTTGGGCCGTGTAACCGGCCGTGCGCGCGGCCGGGGACAGGCGATCCATCTGGTAGATGCGCGGCTCGGCGGGTTCGGGGCGGAACGCGCCCAGGGTCGCCCCCGCCACCGTCGACGAGGATCGGTGCCCGGCCTCGGCCAGCGCGTGGCGCAGGCCGGACACGATCAGCCCGCGCACCGTGCCCGGGTCGCGAAACCGCACCTCGGACTTGGCCGGGTGCACGTTCACGTCCACGCGGGTCGGGTCCAACTCGATGAACAGGCAGGCCGCCGGGTGCCGGTCGCGGCTGAGCGTGTCCATATAGGCCCCCCGCAGCGCCCCGATCAGCAGCTTGTCGCGCACCGGGCGCCCATTGACGAACAGGAACTGCTGCACCGCCGAGCCGCGAGAATAGGTCGGCAGGGCGGCATAGCCGGTCAGTTGCACCTCCTCGCGTTCCGCGTCTATCGGGATGGCGTTCTCGGTGAATTCCTTGCCCAGAACGCTACGCAACCGCCCGGCCAGCGCATCGAACAGGTCACCCGTCTGGGCATCGGCGCGGAAGGTCACGCGATCCTTGCCGGCCGAGACATCGCGCAGGATGAAGGTGACATAGGGTTCGGCCATGGCCAGCCGTTTGACCACGTCGCCGATCGCCTGCATCTCGGCCCGGTCGGTACGCAGGAATTTCAGACGCGCGGGCGTGGCGAAAAACAGGTCGCGCAGCTCGACCACCGTGCCGCTGGTCAGGGCTGCGGGACGGACCTGCTGGGCGCCGCCGCCGGACACCGACACTTCGGCCCCGGCATGGCCGTCCGCGCGGCTGCGTATCGTAAGACGCCCAACCGCCGCCAGCGAAGGCAGCGCCTCGCCCCGGAAACCGAAGGAATGGATGTTCAACAGGTCCGACCCGTCGATCTTGGACGTGGCGTGGCGGGCCAGGGCCAGCGGCAGTTCGGTTTCCGACATCCCGCAGCCGTCATCGGTGACGCGGATCAGCGTCTTGCCGCCATAGGCGATCTCGACCTCGATCCGGCTGGCCTGTGCGTCCAACGCGTTCTCGATCAGTTCCTTGACTGCAGAGGCGGGCCGTTCCACGACCTCGCCGGCCGCGATCCGGTTGATCGCGGCCTCGTCCAACTGGCGGATCACCGGATGATCATCGCTTATCTTGCGGTCAAAGGCAGCCATACCGCTAGGGATAGCATGAGCCGCGGCGATTCTGACAGGGGCAAAAAGGCCCCGTCCAACCGGACTATTCCAACCCTTGCGGCTGGCCCACCACCACGAAATGCAGCCCGTCGGGGTCGAGCAATTCGCCCGCCACGCGGTTGATCTCGTCCAGAGTCACCGCCTCGACATAGGCATTGCGGTTCTCCACGTAGTCCGGTGCCAGCCCGGTGGCCTGCATTCCGGCAAGGATACCCGCGATCGCCGCATTGCCGTCGAAACGCAGAGGATAGGCGCCGGTCAGGTAAGTCTTTGCGGCATTCAGTTCCCCGGCGTTGACGCCGTCTTGGGCCATGCGCGCCCATTCATCCCGGATCACGGCGATAGCCTCGGCGATCCGTTGGTTTGCCGATGCCACATTGCCGAGATAGAGCGCCGCGTGGTCCTTGGGCACAAGGGTGGAATAGACGCCATAGGTCAGGCCGCGTTTTTCGCGCACCTCTTCCATCAGGCGGCTTTGCAAGCCGCCGCCCAGGATTTCATTCAGGATATAGGCCGCGAAGAAATCCTCGTCGTCGCGCGCCAGCCCCTCATGGCCGAACAGCGCAACCGATTGCGGGGTTTCGAAATCGATCACTGTGGTGCCGCCATCCAGCCCGAATTCGACCGCCTCCGGCAAGACCGGGCCCTCTTGGGGAAGGGCGCCAAGCAGGTCATCGAGCAGGGTACCAAGTTCTTGCGCGCTGATATCGCCGGCCGCGCCGACATGGACACGCGACCGCACCAGCGCGTTGCGATGGGCGGTGATCATGTCCGCGCGGGTCAGGGCCGACACGCTTTCGGCCGTGCCGTTGATATCCGACCCGTAGGGATGATCGCCAAAGGCTGCCGCGTCGAAGGCCGCCCCCGCGATCGCATTGGGGTCGGTGGCATCGCTGCGAATGATCGACTGCACCTGCGCGCGCACTCGATCCAGCGCATCCTGGTCGAAACGCGGCTCGGTCAGGGCCTTGCGCAGCAGGTCCACCGCCTGATCCCGGTTTTCAGTCAGGAAACGGGCGGTGATGACCACGCTGTCATCATAGGCGTCGAACCCATAGCTGGCGGCCAGGCCCTCCCGCGCGGTCTGGAAGGCACGCGCATCCATGTCGCCGGCGCCTTCTTCCAGAAGGCCCACCATCAGGTTGGTGGCGCCCCGCTTGCCGGGCTCGTCCAGCGACGCGCCCCCGTCTATGATGATCTCCAGCGCGACGAAGGGAATCGACGGCTC
The DNA here is from genome assembly GCA_009908505.1 of Alphaproteobacteria bacterium. Classification (GTDB taxonomy): domain Bacteria; phylum Pseudomonadota; class Alphaproteobacteria; order Rhodobacterales; family Rhodobacteraceae; genus Salibaculum. The sequence goes on from JAAAPD010000038.1 coordinate 15,380, forward strand.
TTGGACCAGCCAGGCGTCGATGCCGCCGGGCGATGTCACTTCCTGTATCTCGATCTCGGCGCGCACCGCGAAAGGGGCGATCAACAGGGCCAGGGCCAGGATCAGGCGGGTCATTGCAGCACCTCCCGGCTGGGCACGACCCATCCGGTGACGGATCGGTCGGGGTCCAGCACCTCGCGGGCGGCGGCAAGAATGTCCTCTTCGGTGACCGCTTGCAGGATGCCGGGCCAGGCTTGCACATCCTCGACCGTCAGGCCCTGGGTCAGCGCCGCGCCATAGCGCCGCGCCAGACCCTGCACGTTGTCGCGGGCATAGACTTCACCGGCCCGTAACTGGGTGCGCAACCGCTCCAACTGGTCCGGGTCGATCCCCTCGGCCAGGAAATCCGCGATGGCGACATCCATCGCCGCCTCGGCCTCTTGCAGGGTCACCCCCTCGGCCGGCACCACGGTCAGGCCGAAGGTCGTGTCGTCCAGCGACCGGCCGCCATAATAGGCCGAGGTATAGACCGCCAGCTGGCTGTCGAATTGCAGCGCCACCCCCAGGGCCGAGGTAAAGGGCGACCCGCCCAGAAGCTCGGCCAGGTAGGTCAGCGCCGCGGCCTTTTCCTGCGCGCCACTGTCGCGCTCGGGGGCGATGTAGCTGCGCGTCAGGTAGGGTTGCGAGACGCGCGGATCCTCGAAGACCATGCGGCGTTCGGCGGTCTGGGGCGGCTCTTGCGAGCGGACACGTTCGGGCAGGTCGGGTTCGGCCGGGATCGGTCCGAAATGGTCGCGGGCCAACGCGATGACCTCGTCGGGCTGCACGTCCCCGGCCACGACCAGGACGGCATTGTTGGGCGAATAGTACAGGTCATAGAAGGCCAGCGCGTCGTCCATGTCCAGCGTCTCCATCTCGTGTTTCCAGCCGATGATGGGAACCCCGTAGCGGTGGTTGAGGTATTGCGCCGCGCGCATCTGTTCGCGGGCCAGGGCGTTGGGGGAATTCTCGACCCTCTGGTTGCGTTCCTCGAGGATCACGCCACGTTCGGTAACGATGTCCTCTTCGGTCAGGCGCAGATTGTTCATCCGGTCCGCCTCCATCCGCATCATAAGCGGCAGACGGTCGGCGGCGACGCGCTGGAAATACCCGGTGTAATCGTAGCTTGTGAAGGCGTTGTCGCTGCCCCCATTGGCGGCCACAATGTCGCTGAACTCACCCGATTCCAGCGTATCGGTGGCCTTGAACAGCAGGTGTTCGAGGAAATGCGCCACCCCCGAGGACCCCACGGGTTCATCCGCCGACCCGGCGCGATACCACAGCATGTGGACGACGACAGGCGCGCGGTGATCCTCGATCACCACCACCTCCAGCCCGTTGTCGAGCGTGGCAGTCGTGACCTCCTCGGCGTGCAGGGCCGATGCCAGTCCAAGGGCCAGAACCAGAGCTGCCAATCGCCGCATGTTCCCTCCGAAGGTTGTTGTCGTCACGAAAAAGCTACGCCGAGCGACGCCCGGTTCAAGGGGACATACGCGGTTGTGAGGTGCCCCTACTCGACCGGCGGGGCGCTGGGCACGGCGACGCCGCCCTCGCGAAAGCGGGCCAGCTCGGCATAGGCATCCAAGGCCTGGTTTGCATAGGCGCGGAAATAGCGGTCACGCCCCGAGAACAGCCCACCCATCCGGGCGCGGCGGTTGCGAAAGCGTTCATCGGCGGCGGCCAGGTCGGCACGAATGGCGGGATCGACGCCGTTTCGGCTGGCATAGGTGACAAGCGCGCTGTCGCGGGCCGGCACGCCACCGGCAACCGCGGCACCGGGATTACCGCCAAGTACCGCGACGGCCTCGCCCACCGGGTTGGGGTCGGTGCGGTTGACCCCGCCGGGCGTCGGCGCGGGCAGGGTCGACAGGCTATCGGGCATTTCCAGCGGCGCGACCGGCATGACGGCGAATTCATCCGGCCCGTCACCGCCCGATTGCAGGTTGCGCAGGCCCCGGTCCCCGCCACATGCGGCAACTGCACTCAGCGCGATAATGGCAATGATCGTCCTGGCCATGATGTCGTTCCCAAATCACCCTTTGAGGCGGTTGTAACGCAGGCCGCGCCCGGCGTCACGCCGTCTTGTTGTCAGGGCTGAACAGCACCAGCCCCACCGCGCCCACAAAAATGGCGATATCTGCCACGTTGAATGCGTAGGGATTGACGATCCCGCAGCAGGACATGTTCAGGAAATCCGACACCGCGCCGTAAAGCACACGGTCCAGCGCGTTGCCCAGCGCCCCGCCCACCAGAAGGCCCGCGCCGATCATCGCCCAGCGGCCGGGCCGTTCCTTGCGCACCCACCACAACACGAAAGCCGATACCGCGACGGCGATGCCCACCAGAATCCAGCGCAGATCGGCCCCGCCGAACAGGCCGAAATTGATGCCCCGGTTCCAGGCCATCGTCAGAACCAGGTAGGGTTCGAACACGTCGACGCGGGGCGGATAGGGCAGGCGGTCCGGGTCGGTCGTGACCTGCCCCCAGCGCAGCCCGAAGACGCCGAAAATGACCAGTGCCTTGATCGCCTGGTCCACCAGGAAGGTCGCGAGAGCGGTGATGCCCAGAAGGCGCATGACGGGTCCTTTGGCTCAGTGTCGGAAATGGCGCATGCCGGTGAAGACCATCGCCAGGCCGGCCTCGTCGGCGGCGGCGATCACCTCGTCATCGCGCATGGACCCGCCGGGCTGGATGACGGTTGTGGCCCCTGCCGCCACGGCTTCCATCAACCCGTCGGCAAAGGGAAAGAACGCGTCCGAGGCCACGGCCGACCCCTTGGTGAGCGGCTCGGGCAGGCCCAGCGCCTCGGCCATGCGTTCGGCCTTTTTCGCGGCGATCAGGGCGCTGTCCAGGCGACTCATCTGGCCCGCCCCGACACCCACGGTAGCGCCGTCCTTGACGTAGACGATCGCGTTGGACTTCACGTGCTTGGCCACCGTCCAGGCAAAGCGCAGGTCGGCCATCTCATCGGCCGTGGGCGCACGCCGGGTCGCGGTCTTAAGATCGGCCTCGGGAACGTGGCCGTTGTCGCGGTCCTGCACCAGGACCCCACCGGCCACCTGCTTGAAGGCCACGCCGCCCGATTTCGGATCGGGCAGGCCCTGGGTCGTCAGCAGGCGCAGGTTTTTCTTGGCGGCAAACACGGCCTTGGCCGCCTCGGTCGCGCCGGGGGCGATCACGACCTCGGTGAAGATTTCGGTGATCGCCTTCGCGGTTTCTTCGTCCAGATCCATGTTCAGCGCCACGATCCCGCCAAAGGCGCTGGTGCGGTCGCAATCAAAGGCCTTCTGGTAGGCCTCGAGCAGGGTCACACCCCGCGCCACGCCGCAGGGATTCGCGTGTTTGATGATCGCGCAGGCCGGACCATCGGCGGGGTCGAATTCCGCAACCAGTTCAAAGGCCGCGTCGGTATCGTTTATGTTGTTGTAGGACAGCGCCTTGCCCTGGTGCTGAAGGGCGGTGGCAACGCCGGGGCGGTCCGACCCATCGGTGTAGAACGCCGCGTTCTGGTGCGGGTTTTCGCCATAGCGCATGGTCTGGGCCAGCTGCCCGGCAAAGGCGCGGCGGCGCGGCGTGTCCTCGCCGATCGCTCCGGCCATCCAGGTGCTGACCGCGGCATCATAAGCGGCGGTGCGGGCATAGGCGGTCTGCGCGAACCGCTGGCGGAAGGCGTAGGAGGTCTGCCCGTCATTCGTTTCGAGTTCGGCCAGCAGGGTGGCATAATCCTTAACATCCACCACGGTCGTGACGAAGGCATGGTTCTTGGCCGCCGCGCGGATCATGGCGGGGCCGCCGATGTCGATATTCTCGATCATCTCGTCATAGCCCGCGCCGCGTGCCAGCGCCGCCTCGAACGGGTAGAGGTTGACGACCAGCAGGTCGATGCCACCGACCCCGTGTTCCTCCATCGCCGCCACGTGGGCGTCATTGTCCCGCAGGGCCAGCAACCCGCCATGCACCATCGGGTGCAGGGTCTTGACCCGTCCGTCCATCATTTCGGGAAAGCCCGTCACCTCGGCCACGTCACGCACGTCCAGGCCCGCCTCGCGCAGGGTCTTGGCCGACCCGCCGGTGGACAGCAATTCCACGCCCCGCGCGGCCAGGGCGCGGCCCATATCGACCAGACCGGTCTTGTCGGATACGGAAAGAAGCGCGCGGCGCACAGGGTGAAGGTCGGTCATGCAGGTGTCCCCCGGGGATATCTATTCGGTTCCGTCGGCGAAGGTTCCGGGCAGCCGGTCTTCGAGGTCCCGCACGGCCAGCGGCGTATCCTGCGCCTTGGCCAGAGACCAGCGGATGCGCGTCGAATAGGACATTGCGCGCCCGGTTAAAACCACCTGTTGTGTCGCACGTGGACGCAACCGCCCGTATTCCAGGTAAACCGAGGGCTTCAGGTCGAGCGTTTCCGCACCGTCCTGACGAAAGACCCAGATCTCCCCCGACTTGAGCGTCAGCGACACCGCGGCCCCGCCAAGGTCGATCTCGGCCACTACCTCGGGGTGAAGGTGGAAATGCAGCGCCCAGGGGATGCCCTGCAGGCTGCCCCGGTCCAGCGCGGCATCGAAAAGCGGCTGGTCGCGGTCCTCCAGTATGGTCAGCAAATCCTCGCCCGCCAGTCCGCGTCCGTCGCCGCTCAGGTCAAGGGTCCGCACATGGGTCAGGCCGTGGCTGCGATGATACCCGTCATGGGCCGCGGCCAGCCGTTCGCCATCCGCCAGCGTGGTGAAATCGGTCTTCACATCCTTCGGAATATCGTCCAGCGGTTCGGCCCCGTCGCGGGCGGGCTGGCTGATACGGGACGAGGAAAGCCCCTCGAGAAAGAGGGTCGAATGGCTGGGCGTCGCGCGCCCGGCCCGGCGCCAATCGGGGCCGAAACTGCGCCCCGACCCGCAATTGACGACGATCGGCCGTCGCCCCGAGGTCAGTTCGAAGGCCAGGGTCGAGGCATGGGCATCAACCGAGGCGGCCCCCGCGGGCGGCGTATCGGCGTCCATGACGATCGTCGTGCGTCCGGCGGCAAGACGCCCATAGCCCATGTAGAGCTTCTGCTCGGGCTGGACGCGGTTGCGCGACGCCGCAAGGGCCTGGTCCAGCCAGCCATCAAGGCCGCGCCCGCCTCCGTGGAACCGCGCCAGGCCGCCATCGGCATGGCGCAGCGCGCGCAAGGTGGGCGCAATCCGGGCGATGGCGGACAGAACTGTTTCCGGCGGCGTCCTGTCGGCACTGACAAGGGCCGATTCTACCCAGGTCAGCAGCGACAGGATATGCAGCAATTCCTCGGGGTTGCGCGACGGGATGCCGCCGTCAGGGCCGACCTGCACTTTGCAGTCATACGCCAGCGCCGCCACGGCGGGCGCAACCCGGCCCTCCATGCCCTGAAGCGACAGGCCGGCATGGATCAGCCCGGCCAGCGCCTCGAATCGCGGCAGGCCGGGCCGCGCGCTTTTCCAGCGCCGCGACAGGAAGATCGTCTGCCGCGCTGCGGACCGGTAATAGGCCTCGGAGGCGTCCTTGTCCTGGCCGCGCAGCAGAAACAGCCCGTGGGTGATCCAGCGGATCATACGCCGCCCGGCCAGGTCCGGTGTCCATCCGGGGCCGGTGCCATCGCCGAACCGTTCGATCCACTCGGCCAGCCAGGCCTGGGCCGTGGCCCGCGCCTTTGCATCGCCGACGGCGGCCAGGTCGTCTAGCCAGGTGAAACCCTGCGCCAGGTGGGCGCCCATCTCGACCCGCTCGGCCGCATCCCAGATCGACTGGCCCTTGGCCTCGACCAGTTCCCCGCGGATCAGGAAATTGCCGGCCAGCAACTGCCGGCCGCGGGCGTAATGCCCGATGACCTTGGGTTCGGGGGACGAGACGAAGCCGGTCGCGGGGCGGGCGCGCGCAGTCAGACGGGCCTGAAGCCTGTCCATGAACGTGACATAGCCCGTTCGGGCGCTGGGAGTTCTGCTCGCCAAACCTGCCGCCTCGAAAGCCCGTGCGTTTCGCACCTGTTATTGCGGCCGCTTATACAGGCTGGCGCCGCTCAAGTCACGCGGGCTTTCGCACGGTGGCGATGTAGAATCCGTCCATCCCGCCCCGGTCGGCCCAATGATCGGGGCGCAGGCGCAGGCCGCCCTCCGGGCTTTGCCAATCGGCGTCCATACCGGGCAGGTCGGCACGCTCGATCGCAAGGCCCGGATGCCGGGCCACCGCCTCTTCGACCTGAACTTCACCCTCGTCCGGCAGCAGGCTGCAGGTGCAATAGACCAGCCGCCCACCCGGTTTCAGCATCGCCAGCGCCTTGTCGATCAGGGCCGATTGCAGTTGGAACAATTGCAGGAAATCCGACCCGTCCTTGGCATGGGGCAGGTCCGGGTGGCGGCGGATCGTGCCGGTGGCCGAACAGGGCGCATCCAGTAGAACCGCATCGAAAGGGGCAGCGTCATAATCCAGGGCGTCGGCCACGACGATCTCGGCGTCCAGGCCCACCCGTTGCAGGTTCTGGCGGACACGTCCCATGCGGCCCTCGGAGATATCCAGCGCGGTCACGTCGGCACCGGACGCGGCCAGCTGCATTGTCTTGCCGCCCGGCGCAGCGCACAGGTCCAGGACCCGTTCGCCGGGCTGCGCGTTCAGCATAAGCGCGGGCATGGCGGCGGCGGCATCCTGCACCCACCAGTCGCCGGCATCGAACCCCGGAAGGCCGGACACCTGCCGGCCGACCGGCAGGCGCACGGTGCCCGTGGGCAGGACCGTTCCAACCACTGCCTGCGCCACGGCTTGCGGATCAGCCTTGGCGGTCAGGTCCAGCGGCGCACCCTCGAAATGCACCCGTTCGATATCGGCCACGACCTGCGGGCCGTAGGCGTCCTTCAGCGGCTCGCGCAGCCATTTCGGCAGGCGCGGCACGGCTAGCTTGTCCCAGCCATCGGGCAGGTCGGCGGCCACCTTGCGCAAGACGGCGTTGACCAGCCCCTTCATGCTGGCGGTGCGCTTGTTCAGCCCGACCATGGCGACGGCGGCATTCACCACGCCGTGGGCGGCCTCGCCCCCGGCCAGTTCGATGGTGGACAGGCGCAGGATGTTGCGGACATGCAGCGGCGGTGTCTTCTGCAGGAATCGCGCCAGGAGCCGGTCCGCACGCGGCAGGCCGCGCAGGGTTTCCGTTGCCAGCCGCTGCGCCCGCGCGCGATCTTCCGGGTCAAGGTGGGTCAGGGCGCCGTCGGCCAGCAGTTCGGACAACAGGCGGCGGTCACCCGTGACCTGGTCGAGAAGATGGAGCGCCGCGCGGCGCGGCTGCAAACCCTGCTGAGACATGGCGTCCTCTTGGCTGTTGGATCGCTGCGGCCTATATCACCCGTGATCGCCGCACAAGGACAGCCATCATGAGCGACACAGCCAAAGACCTGCCCCCTGCCGCCCGGCGCGCCCTGGCCGAGGCCGAGGAACGCCGAAATGCCGCCGCGACCGAGCAGATGCCGACCGAGCTGGGCGGTCGCGACGGCCCCGAGCCCGTGCGCTACGGCGACTGGGAAAAGAAGGGAATCGCGATCGACTTCTAGCGAAGATTGAAGGTCGCGCCCATGCCCTCACCACGGTTCACGGTAAAGCGCACCTTCTGACCGCCGCGCTCCTCGACCAGCTGGCAGTCAAAGGCAATGGGGGTTCCGGACCAGTCCATTTCCCGGCAGAAATAACCATCGCGCCAGTCCCAGTTTCCGGTGACGTCCCAGCCCTGCGCGGACCCATCGATGGTACCGTCTGGCCGCACCCGTAAGGTAATGCCGAAAAGCCCAAGCCGCAGGTCCTTGCCTTCGACCAGCGACACGAAGCGGTCGCGTTCGTCGATCCGTTCGAAGGCCGCGGCGCTGCCGGCAACCAGAGAAAGTGCCAGGACGATTAGGACAATGCGTTTCATTTCGACGCCTCGCTTTCTTGCGGTTTGTCGAGTCTTACGTGCCCGCGGCGGGACCGGATCAGTCTGACAGGCCCAGCACGTCGATCATGTCGTATTCGCCGGGCTTGCGATTCTGCCCCCAGAGCGCCGCCCGCAGCGCGCCTTTGGCAAAGAGTTTCCGGTCGCTGGCCACGTGGCGCAGGATGATCCGTTCGCCGGGCCCGGCGAACAGGACATCATGTTCGCCCACGATGTCCCCGCCCCGGATCGCGGTGAAACCGATATCGCCGTTGTTGCGGGCCCCGGTGATGCCATCTCGGCCACGGTCCGCCACATCGGCAAGGTCGACGCCGCGCCCCTCGGCCGCGGCCTCGCCCAACATCAGCGCGGTGCCCGAGGGCGCGTCGACCTTCTGGTTGTGATGCGCCTCGATCACCTCGATGTCGAACTCCTCGTCAAGGGCGGCCGCCACCCGCTTGGTCAGCTGCACCAGCAGGTTCAAGCCTAACGACATGTTGCCGGCCCGCACGATCACGGCGTGGCGCGCGGCGGTCCTGAGCTTGGCCAGGTCGTCGTCCGACAGCCCCGTCGTGCCGATCACGTGCACGGCGCGGGCCTGGGCGGCCAGTTCCGCGAAGGCGACCGTGGCGGCCGGGGCGGTGAAGTCGATCACTGCCTGCGCCCTGGCGAAGGCCGATACAGGGTCATCCGACACCGTCACGCCAAGGGGCTGGCCACCCATCGCGACGCCGACATCCTGTCCGATCCAGTCATGACCGGACTGTTCCAGTGCCCCCACGAGCTCGCAGGCCTCGGAGGCCGCGACGGCCTCGGTCAGCATCCGTCCCATGCGCCCCGAGGCGCCCGTGACCACGATTCCCGGCTTGTCGGTCATATTGCTTGCCCTTCCGTCACGTTTCCGCCCAGCGTGGACTGCTATGCTTGGCATCCCTAACCGGACCCCTTACATGGGCGTCATGGCAAAGAACAGGTTCCAAGGCAAATCCGGCCCCTCGCAACGCCAGTTGCGCGTCGGTGAATTGATCCGCCGGACGATGTCCGAGGTGCTGATGCGCGGCGAACTGCACGACCCCGACCTGTCGCGCATGTCCATCACCGTGGGCGAGGTTCGCGTAAGTCCCGATCTGCGCATCGCCACCGCCTATGTCCTGCCCCTGGGCGGCGAGGGCGCGGAAGAGGCCGTGCAGCGCCTGGCCCAGCACCAGGGCGAACTGCGGCATATCCTGGGCCGGGAAATCAAGCTCAAAAACGTGCCGGAACTGCGGTTCCGCATCGACGATACCTTCGACCGCATGGACAAGACCCGCGAGATGTTCGCGGATAGCAAAGTGCGGCAGGACCTCGACGATTGATGCGCGGGCTCGCCGCCCTGCTGGTGCTGGTCGCGGCGCCCGCCGCGGCGGTTGAATGCGCCGACGTGACCCACCTGGACCAGTCCTTCACCGTCTGCGAGGTCGATCCGGCCCGCGACGACTTGCAGCTTTTCCTGCGCGACGACGCGGGCGAGGTGCTGGGCAGTTTCAGCGCCATCGAGGACCATGCAGGCCGCCCCCTTGCCTTCGCGATGAATGCCGGGATGTATCACGACGATCGCAGCCCGGTCGGCCACTATGTCCAAGACGGTCGCGAAGAAATGCGCGTGATCGCAGGCGACGGGCCGGGCAATTTCGGCCTGCTGCCCAACGGCGTGTTCTGTATCACCGATCGCGGCGCCCGGGTCATCGAGACCCTCGCCTATCTCGATGAGGCCCCCGATTGCCGCCACGCCACCCAGTCCGGCCCGATGCTGGTGCTGGACAGCACGCTGCATCCGCGCCTGATCCCCGGCGGCACCTCGCGGCATTTTCGCAACGGGGTCGGCACCAGCGCCAACGGCGACCGTGCGGTTTTCGCCATTTCCAACGACCCGGTCAATTTCCACGATTTCGCCACCCTGTTCCGCGACCATCTTGGGTTGCCCGACGCGCTCTATCTCGATGGAAAGATCAGCCGCCTGCATGCCCCTGAGCTGGGCCGCAGCGATTTCGGCTGGCGAATGGGACCGATCGTGGGGGTTCTCGAGCCGCTTGACGGAACCGGCGGCACCGACTAACCCGCCGCTTTCTGGACGCAACGGAGGGCAGGCATGGGGCGCAAGCGCAAGGGACGCGACATTACCGGCTGGCTGGTGGTGGACAAGCCCGCCGGCATCACCTCGACCGCCGTGGTCGGCAAGGTGCGCTGGGCCTTCGATGCGAAAAAAGCGGGCCATGCGGGTACGCTTGATCCGGAGGCGACCGGCGTATTGGCCGTGGCGCTGGGCGAGGCCACCAAGACCGTCCCCTACATCACCGATGCGCTCAAGGCCTATACCTTCACCGTGCGCTTCGGGCAGGCCACCAACACCGACGATGCCGAAGGCGAGGTGATCGCGACAAGCGACGCGCGCCCAACCGATGACGAGATCAAGCAGGCGCTGGGCCGGTTCGTCGGCGAGATCATGCAGGTGCCGCCGGCCTATTCCGCCGTCAAGATCGACGGCGAACGCGCCTACAAGCGCGCCCGTGACGGCGAAGAGTTCGAGATCGCGGCGCGACCGCTCTGGGTCGAGGAATTGCTGCTGGTGGACCGGCCCGATGCGGATCACGCCGTGCTGGAAATGACCTGCGGCAAGGGCGGCTATGTCCGCGCCATCGCCCGGGATCTGGGCGAGGCGCTGGGCTGCCACGGCCATGTCCGGGACCTGCGCCGCATCTGGTCAGGGCCGTTCACGGCCGACGACGGTGTCACGCTCGCCCTGTTGGACGAAAAGGCCAAGTCGCCCGAGCTGGACCAATACCTGCGCCCGCTGGAAGACGGGCTTGGCGAGTTGCCCCGCGTCCATTGCCCGGAAGCCAGCATCGCGCGGCTGCGCAACGGCAACCCCGCCATGGTGATCGGCGACGTGGAATACGGCGATGAATGCTGGGCCGCCCACGGGGCCGAGGCCATCGCGGTCGGCATATTCAAGGCCGGCGAACTGCATCCCAGCCGGGTCTTCGTGCGCTCGTGAAAGGGACGGCGGGTGGGGCGTCTTTTCCGGGCTTGCCCCGGCAAACAGCGTCTACCCGGCGGCCCATCACCGATGTTGGTCGATCAACACCGGATACCCGTCCGGGTCCACCACCACGAAACTGCCCGGCCCACTGTCGCCACCCTGTTCCTGCGTCACCTCCAGCCCGGCCGCCTTCGCCCGCTCCTTGATCTCGCGCACATCCGTGAACGGATCGACCTCGCCCGCGCTCTGGTCCCAGCCCGGGTTGAACGTCAGCATTGCGCCCTCGAACATGCCCTGGAACAGCCCGACCAAAGTGTCGCCGTTCTTCATGATCAGGTAATTGTGCTCTTCATTGCCCCCGAAACATTCGAAGCCCAGCGCTTCGTAGAATGCCTTGGACGCCCCGAGGTCCTTGACCCCAAGACTGATCGAGAATGCCCCAAGTTTCATCTCTCTACCTCCATGTTGACGCGGACATCATAGCACGGGACAAGGCATCATGATCACCCGCACGCATACCAAGGGCGATGCGCCCTCGACCGCCATCTATTCCGATTGCGAACGCTACCGCTATGCGCTGACCCGGATCTGGGACCCGGCAGGCGACAAGGCGCTGTTCATCATGCTCAATCCTTCCACTGCGACCGAGGTCCAGAACGACCCCACCGTGGAACGTTGTGAACGACGCGCCCGCGCCCTAGGTTTCGGAGCCTTCCGCGTGACCAACATCTTCGCCTGGCGCGACACCGACCCGAGGAAGATGCGCGCCGCGCCCGATCCCGTGGGGCCGGAAAACGACACGGCCATCCGCGAGGGCGCACAATGGGCCGACCGGGTGATCTGCGCTTGGGGCAGCCATGGCGCCCATCTTGAGAGGGGGCCCGCGGTCGAGGCACTGCTGCGCGACACCGGCGCGCCCCTGTTTCACCTGGGCCTGACCAAGCACGGGCATCCCAAACACCCCCTCTACATTTCCTACACACAGGTGCCGGAGGCGTGGGATTAACCACTTGTCCACTTAGTTCCCGTCCGAGCCGTCCGAAAGTGGTATCCAGCATTCCTAGATCGTGGCGCGATGGCCTATCGGGGTCATGCGCCCCGCCAAAACCGGCATGCAGAAAAGGAATGAGTGATGTTGCCACTGCTTGGACTTCTGGGACTTGCCCTGGCCGGGTCCGCCCTTGTCGACACGTCCTGGGGGGACGAGGAAGAAGAGCCGCCGCAGGACGACCCCGCCGGCACGACCGAGATCGTTGCCCCCCTGCCCACCGGATCCGAGGGCGACGGCGGGCCGGACGAGCTCTATGGTGGCGCCGAAGGTGACACGATCCTTGGCCACGGCGGCGACGACTACATCGACGGGCGCGAAGGCGACGACACGCTGATCGGCGGCGCGGGGGCGGACGAACTGCACGGCCATGACGGCGACGATGCGCTGATCGGCGGCGCGGACGGCGATACGCTCTATGGCTACCTGGGCGATGACCTGCTCGATGGCGGCCACGGCGACGATCAATTGGTCGGGGGCGCGGGCGACGACTCGCTGACCGGCGGCACGGGCGCGGATTCCCTGCTGGGCGGGTTCGGCAATGATACGCTGGCCGGCGGCGGCGGCGAGGATGTGATGCATGCCGGCGACGGCGACGATCGCATCGACGGGATCACCGGCGAAGAGGTCGCCGCGCGCGACTTTCTCAATGGCGGGGCCGGGTCCGACCACATCCTCGGCGGCACGGGTGACGTGTTCGACGGCGGCAGCGGCGCGGATAGCTTCGAGGTGATGGGCCCGGATGTCACGATCATGGATTACAACCCGGACGAGGACAGCCTGATCCTGCATACCAGCGGCCCCGACGCCGTGTTGTCCAGCCAGACCACGCAAGACGGCGTGATCGTCCTGGCCGACGGCGAACCGCTGGCCCTGCTGCGTGGCCTGTCGGCGCTCGACCTCTCGGCGGTCCAGGTGCAGCTGGCGCAGCCGTGAAGAATCCCTTTGCAACCGCGCGTGATTCTTTCTATACGCGCGCAGCCGAACCGCAGTCTTGCGGACGGCACCCTCCATGGGCCTTGTCTGGACGACATCCCGGCTTGCGCCTTGACCCTTTAGAACAGGAGACCCCGATGTCGATCACAGCTGAAGAAAAATCCAAGATTTTCAAGGAATTCGCCACCAAGGAAGGCGATACCGGTTCGCCCGAAGTGCAGATCGCGATCCTGACTTCGCGCATCAACACCCTGACCGAGCACTTCAAGACCCACAAGAAGGACAACCACGGCCGCCGTGGCCTTCTCAAGATGGTCGCCCAGCGCCGCAAGCTTCTGGACTACCTGCGCGGCAAGGAAGAGGCCCGCTACAAGGACGTCATCAAGAAGCTGGGCATCCGCCGCTAAGACCGGCAAAAATCGAAAGTCGATGCCGCGTCTCCAGCCGGGGGCGCGGTTTTTCGTATCCGGAATTGGCCGGTCATGTCGACATGCTCTAGGGTAGGTCATGATGACGACATCGCACGAAGTGTTCCTTGTCGGGGCCACCGGCACAATCGGCCGGGCCACGGCTCGGGCCCTGCAAGATGCCGGGCATCGTGTCACCGCGCTGATCCGGCCCCGGCCCGATGCGCAACGTCTGCTGCCCGGCGTCGAGCTGCGTCATGGCGACCCGACCGACCCCGCCTCGCTGGTGCGGGACGGCCTTCGGCAGGACAGCTTCGACGTCGTGCTGTCCTGCCTCGCCTCGCGGACTGGCGCCCCCCGCGACGCCTGGGCAGTGGACCATCGGGCCCATCTGGATCTTCTGGAGGCTGCACAAAGGGCCGGTATCGGACATATGATCCTGTTGTCGGCCCTGTGCGTGCAAAATCCGAAGCTTGAGTTCCAGCATGCCAAACTGGCCTTCGAAACCGCGCTGATCGACGCCCCGATCGCGCATTCGATCGTCCGGCCGACCGCGTTCTTCAAATCGCTGTCGGGTCAGGTGGCGCGCGTCCGCGACGGCAAGCCCTATTTGATCTTCGGCGACGGTCGGATGACCGCCTGCAAACCGATCCACGACGATGATCTGGGGGCCTACCTGGCCCGCTGCGTGACCGATCCGGTCCTGCGCAACCGCATCCTACCCATCGGCGGGCCAGGGCCAGCCTTGACGCCCCGCGAAATGGGCGAAATGCTGTTCGAACTGACCGGGCAGCCACCCCGGTATCGCACTGTTCCGCCGGGCGTGCTGCGCGGTATCGCCCGCGGCCTCGACCTTCTGGGCCGGGTCTCGCGCCGCATGGCCGACCGTGCCGAATTCGCCAGGATCGGGCACTACTACGCGACCGAGTCGATGCTGGTCCTCGACCCCGCCTCTGGCCAGCCAGATCCCGCGGCAACCCCGTCGTTCGGAACGCGCCGTCTGCAGGATCACTATGCCGCCCTCCTGGCCGGCGAGGTCGCCGATGACAGGGGCGATCACGCGGTATTCTGACCGCCCCAAGCCCGCGACAAGCTATGCTTTTCACGCCGGGGTTTTTGCTGTATCGACCCCGATATCTGAAACGTGACGCCTTAGACCCCGGCGCATGAGATGATGAGAGGGGTCGGCGGCAATGGGGCCGCCAATGACACGAGGGAACCGGAAGGCCGGGAGCGCCCTCAGACAGGAAACGATAGATGTTCAAAGAAGTGAAAAAATCCATCCAGTGGGGCGAGGAAACGCTGACACTGGAAACGGGCAAGATCGCCCGCCAGGCCGATGGCTGCGTCATCGCCACCTATGGTGAAACCTCGGTCATGGCGGCCGTCACCTATGCCAAAGAACCCAAGCCGGGGCAGGACTTCTTCCCGCTGACGGTTCACTACCAGGAAAAATATTACGCCGCCGGCAAGGTGCCGGGTGGCTTCTTCAAGCGCGAGGCCCGTCCGACCGAGAAGGAAACGCTGACCGCGCGCCTGATCGACCGCCCGATCCGCCCGCTCTTCGTGCCCGGCTTCAAGAACGAAGTTCTAGTCATGTGCACCGTTCTGTCCCACGACCTGGTCAATGACCCGGACATGGTGGCGATGATCGCCGCCAGCGCCGCGCTGACCATTTCCGGTGCGCCCTTCATGGGCCCGATCGCCGGCTGCCGCGTGGGCTACGAGGATGGCGACTACATCCTGAACCCGGAACTCGACGACATGCACAAGCTGCGGGACAACCCCGACCAGCGGCTGGACTTGGTCGTCGCGGGCACCAAGGACGCCGTGATGATGGTCGAGTCCGAGGCCTATGAGCTGACCGAGGAAGAGATGCTGGGCGCCGTGACCTTCGCGCATGAGCAGATCCAACCGGTCATCGACTGCATCATCGACTTGGCCGAGGACGCCGCGAAAGAACCGTTCGACTTCACACCGCCGGATTACGCAGACCTCTACGCCATCGTGGCCGCCGCCGGCGAAGCCAAGATGCGCGAGGCCTACGCGATCCTCGACAAGCAGGAACGCACCAGCGCCGTAGCCGCCGTCAAGTCCGAGATCATCGAGGGCCTGTCGGAAGAGCAGCAAGAGGATCCGACCCTCGGCGCCGCCCTGAAAAAGCTGGAATCCACGGTCCTGCGCGGCTCGGTCGTGAAAGACGGCAAGCGGATCGACGGCCGCGCCCTCGACGAGGTGCGCGACATCGTCTGCGAAACCGGTCTGCTGCCCCGCACGCACGGCTCGGCCCTGTTCACCCGTGGCGAAACGCAAGGGTTGGTCGTAACAACGCTGGGCACCGGCGACGACGAACAGATGATCGATGCGCTGGAAGGGACCTACAAGTCCAACTTCCTGCTGCACTACAACTTCCCGCCCTATTCGGTCGGCGAAGCGGGTCGTGTCGGCCCACCGGGTCGTCGCGAAGTCGGCCATGGCAAGCTGGCCTGGCGCGCGCTTCAGGCCGTGCTGCCCGCCGTCACCGACTTTCCCTACACGATCCGGCTGGTCTCGGAGATTACCGAGTCGAACGGCTCGTCCTCCATGGCGTCCGTCTGTGGCGGGTCGCTGTCCATGATGGATGCGGGCGTGCCGCTCAAGGCGCCGGTCGCCGGTGTGGCCATGGGTCTGGTGCTGGAAGACGATGGCGACTATGCCATCCTGACCGATATCCTGGGCGACGAGGACCACCTCGGCGACATGGACTTCAAGGTCGCGGGCACCGAGAACGGCATTACCAGCCTGCAGATGGACATCAAGGTCGCGGGCATCACCCCCGAGATCATGAAGAAGGCGCTGGAACAGGCCAAGCAGGGCCGGATGCACATCCTTGGCGAAATGGGCAAGGCCCTGTCCGAGGCCAGCGATTTTTCGATCCACGCGCCGCGTATCGAAACCATGCAGGTGCCCACCGACAAGATCCGCGAAGTCATCGGGTCGGGCGGCAAGGTCATCCGCGAAATCGTGGAAGTCTCGGGCGCCAAGGTCGACATCAACGACGAGGGCATCATCAAGATCGCCTCGCCCAACGGGGATGCCATCCAGAAGGCCTATGACATGATCCACGCGATCGTGGCCGAGCCGGAAGAGGGGCACATCTACAAGGGCACCGTCGTCAAGATCGTCGATTTCGGCGCCTTCGTGAACTTCTTCGGCAAGCGCGACGGGCTGGTCCATGTCAGCCAGATCGAGAACCGCCGCCTGAACCATCCTTCGGATGTGCTCAAAGAAGGCCAGGAGGTCTGGGTCAAGCTGATGGGCTTCGACGACCGCGGCAAGGTCCGCCTGTCGATGAAGGTCGTCGACCAGGAGACCGGCGAAGAGGCCAAGCCGGAAAAGGAAGACGCCGAATAAGCGTCCTTTCCAGGATCACGGAAAAGCCCCGGTCGCAGGATCGGGGCTTTTTTCGCGCACGGATTGCCGGGCGGTTTCGATCCGACTAGCCTTGTCGCCCGTGGGAATCGGTGTTTCCGGCCCGATCCGTTCTGGGAGAAGTGCGAACATGATCAGCCGCCGCACCATGCTGTCGCTTGCAGGCGCCGGGCTGCTTGGCGGCCTGGCCGGATCTGCCCGGGCCTTCAGCGACCGCGACCTACCCGGCGGGTTAGACATGGGATACGAGATTCCGCCGGAACTGCAGGCGGGTATAGTGCCGATCACCCCGGGCCATGACCCGGGGGAAATCCATGTCGTCACCAACAGGCGCTGGCTGTATCTGACGCTCTATGATGGCGCGGCGATCCGCTATCCCATCGCGGTCGGCGCCGCTGGCCTCAGCTTTCGCGGCGCGGCCTATATCGGCGACAAGCGCCATTGGCCGCACTGGCAACCGACCCGCAACATGATCCGCCGAGAACCCGAGAAATACGGCCCCTATGCCGCCGGTGTCCCCGGCGGGCCGCAGAACCCCTTGGGCGCACGGGCCCTCTATCTCTATCGAAACGGGAGCGATACGCTCTATCGCATCCACGGCACATCCCAACCCTGGAGCATCGGCCGTGCCGGGTCATCGGG
The DNA here is from genome assembly GCA_009908505.1 of Alphaproteobacteria bacterium. GTDB lineage: Bacteria > Pseudomonadota > Alphaproteobacteria > Rhodobacterales > Rhodobacteraceae > Salibaculum. The sequence continues at coordinate 32,758 of JAAAPD010000038.1, forward strand.
CTGTATCCGCATGTTCAACAGCCACGTGGCCCACCTGTATCAACAGGTGCATATCGGAACGCGCGTGGTGGCGCATGACAACGTCTAGAAGGCACCAGCATCAGCGCTTCACGCTCTGCGGGGTCATCGTGGCGCCGGTCTTGCAGACGCGGACGCGGGGCGGGCCGGCGAAATGCTCGGAAAAGCGCTGCATTGTTTCGCGAAACTCGGGCGAGTCTGCCAGCGCCTTGTAGGCCGCCGGATCGCGCCAGCGTGCAATGACGATGACGGCGTCGCTGTCCTGATCCAGCAACATCTCGGCGCCCAGCCAGCCCGGCTGGTCCCGTACCAGGGGCGGATTGGTTTCTTCGAACAGGGCGGCAACCAGGGGCCCGGCGCCCGGCTTCAAGTCGACTTGGGTGACAACTGCGAACATGCACTTCCTCCCCTTCTCGTTTCCAATCCGGATGGGGTCGACTGTGGGGAAGGTCGCCGCCCGGGGCAAGGCCCGGGCGGCCGGGGTCGCTACTGGGCGGGTTCCTTGACCCAGCGCAAGTAGGGCAGTTCGACCTTCATATCGCCGAATTTTTCCTTTGCCTGCGCGTCATCCAGCGACAGGGCGGCGATGACGTCCTGACCCTTCTCCCAGTTGGCGGGTGTCGCGATGGGCGTGTTGTAGGTGGCCTGCAGCCCGTCCAGCGCGCGCAGCACCTCGGCAAAGTTGCGACCCACGGACATCGGGTAGGTCATCATCAGCTGAACCTTCTTGTCCGGGCTGATGATGAAGACAGACCGCACCGAGGCGGTATCGGCCGGGGTCCGGCCATCGGGCAGATAGGCCTCGGCCGGCAGCATGTCGAAGGCCTTGGACAGCTCGAGGTCCACGTCCGCCACGATCGGGAAACCGGCTTTGGCCTTTGCGTGGCCCTCGATATCGGCCTTCCATTCCTTGTGCTCGGCCACATCATCGACCGAGATGCCCAGCACCTTGGTGCCGCGCTTGTCCCATTCATCGGCCAGCTGGGCCACGGCACCGAATTCGGTGGTGCAGACCGGCGTGAAATCCTTGGGGTGCGAGAAGATGATGCCCCAGCTGTCGCCGAAATAGTCATGCAGCGCGAAGCTGCCCAGATCGGTTTCGACGGTCAGATTGGGGATCGTGTCGTTGATGCGCAGGGCCATGTCGGACTCCTTTGGTTGGCGTTCCAAATCATTACGAGTTCTAGATATATAATCATTCTAAAGATGCCAGAGGTTGCTTGTAGAACATCCGGCCCAGTGACAAGGTGTCGCAAAAATCCGGGAGTCCCGCCATGCTCGACAAGCGCGAATTCTACATCAACGGCGAGTGGGTCCGCCCCGCCAGGGCCAATGATCACGCCGTCCTCAACCCCGCAACCGAGGAGCCCTGCGCCACGATCTCGCTGGGTGTGCAGTCCGACACCGATGCGGCCGTCGGCGCCGCGCTGAATGCGGCCGAAGGCTGGGCCGCCACGCCCGTCGCCGAGCGGGTGCGCTACGTCAAGGCGATCCTGGAACAATACGAGGCCCGCAAAGAGGACCTCGCCCAGGCGATCAGCATGGAAATGGGTGCCCCGATCGATCTGGCCCGCAACAGCCAGGCCCCCACACTGCCCTGGCACGCCAACGGCTTTCTCAAGGCGATCGAAGAATTCGAATGGGAACGCCCCCTTGGCGAGCATGCCCCCGATGATCGCATATTGATGGACCCGATCGGCGTTGTCGGGCTGATCACGCCGTGGAACTGGCCGATCAACCAGATCAGCCTCAAGGTTTTCCCCGCCCTTCTGGCCGGGTGTCCGTCGATCCTGAAACCGTCGGAGGAGTCGCCGCTTTCGGCCATGATCTTCGCCGAATTCGTCCATGATGCCGGTGTCCCCAAGGGCGTTTTCAACCTTCTGAACGGCGATGGCGCGGGCGTCGGCACGCAGCTCTCGACCCATGACGACATCCAAATGATCTCTTTCACCGGGTCCACCCGCGCCGGGCGCGCGATCTCGCGCAACGCGGCGGACTCTCTCAAGCGGGTGGCGCTGGAACTGGGCGGCAAGGGCGCCAACCTCATCTTCGCCGATGCCGATGACAAGGCCGTTAAGCGCGGCGTGCTGCATTGCATGAACAACACCGGCCAGTCCTGCAACGCCCCGACGCGGATGCTGGTGGAGCGTTCCATCTACGACGACACAGTCGAGGCCGCGACCGAGATCGCCGCCAAGGTGCAGGTCGGCAACCCGGCCGAGGAAGGCCGCCATATCGGGCCAGTGGTAAACAAGGCCCAGTGGGACAAGATCCAGGGGCTGATCCAGGCCGGCATCGACGAAGGCGCGCGCCTGACCACGGGGGGCCCCGGCCTGCCCGAAGGCGTGAACCGGGGCTATTACGTGCGGCCCACGGTCTTTGCGGATGTCCATAACGACATGACCATCGCCCGAGAGGAGATTTTCGGCCCGGTCCTGTCGATCATCCCCTTCGAGGACGAAGCCGACGCGATCCGCATCGCCAATGACACGCCCTATGGCCTGACCAATTATGTTCAGAGCCAGAACGGCGAGAGGCGCAACCGCATGGCGCGGCAGCTGCGCTCGGGCATGGTCGAGATGAACGGTCAGGGCCG
>JAAAPD010000036.1 GCA_009908505.1 Alphaproteobacteria bacterium
GCTCGGGCAGGCCGGTCAAGGGCGCCTCGAGCAAGCGCATGGCGGCCAGGCTGACCTGGCTGCCGGCGCCGGGCGCCCCGCCCGAAGGGCGCAGTTCCACGGCGATGCTGGTCCCCGCCGTGGGGTAGTCGACCCGGCCCGGCGTCACCTCCGTCACCAACGGCGTCTTGATCCAGATCCCCGGCTCGGCGGCCGATCCCAGCGCGCCGATGGTCGTTCCCAGCCGCCGTGCCCCGGCCTCCTGCGCACCGGCCACGGCGGCGGCCCGCGTGGCCTGGTCGGTCGTGTCGAATTCCTCGGCGGTGCGGGCCGAGGGCGGCGGGGCCGGCGCCGCGCTGGTATCCAAGGCCGCGGGGCGCGGTTGCGGGCGAAGCATGCCCTCGGGCGCGGCGGCAGCATCCGGCGGCGCGGCCGGCTCCTCGAAGGCGGCGCAGCCGGCCAGGGCTAGCGAACACAGGATTGCGGAAACACGTAACATGTGGGAACGCTACGGCCTGGCCCTACCCCGCGTCCAGTGGGAATTGCCCTTGCGCGCGCCCCCGCCGAGCCCTAGGTTTTCAACGATGACCGCACCATTGATCGACCCATTCGAACGCGCCATCCGGTACCTGCGGGTATCGGTCACGGATCGTTGCGATTTCCGCTGCGTCTACTGCATGTCGGAAAACATGACGTTCCTGCCCAAGAAGGACCTGCTGACGCTGGAGGAACTGGACCGGCTCTGCTCCACCTTCATCGGGCTTGGCGTCGAGAAATTGCGCATCACCGGGGGCGAGCCGCTGGTGCGCCGCGATATCATGACCTTCTTCAACGCAATGGGTCGGCATCTGGACAGCGGCGCGCTCAGGGAACTGACGCTGACCACCAATGGCAGCCAGCTGTCGCGCTTTGCCAAGGACTTGTATGCCGCGGGCGTGCGCCGGGTGAATGTCTCGCTCGATACGCTGGACGAGACCAAGTTCGCCGAGGTGACACGCTGGGGCCGCTTGCCGCAGGTGATGAAAGGGCTCGACGCCGCGCAAGAGGCCGGCCTGCGGGTCAAGCTCAACGCCGTGGCCCTCAAGGGCTTCAACGAGGGTGAGCTTTTTGACCTGCAAGCCTTCTGCGCCGGCCGCGACATGGACCTGACCTTCATCGAGGTCATGCCGATGGGCGATATCGGCAACGAGGACCGGCTGGATCAATACTGGTCGCTGAAAGACTTGCGCGCGCGCCTGGAAGAGCGGTTCACCGTCACCGACATGGCCGAGCGGTCCGGCGGGCCGGCGCGCTACGTGCGACTGGAGCAAACCGGCCAGAAGATCGGCTTCATCACGCCGCTGTCCCACAATTTCTGCGAAAGCTGCAATCGCGTGCGCATCACCTGCACCGGGGAAATCTATACCTGCCTCGGGCAAGAGGGCCATTCCGACCTGCGCGCGCCCCTGCGCAGCAGCCCCGACGACGCGGTGCTCGAAGACGCGATCCGCAAGGCCATCACCTTGAAACCCAAGGGCCACGATTTCGACTACTCGCGCCAGAGCGTCGATGGCCAGGTCAGCCGCCACATGAGCCATACGGGCGGGTAAAACGCAACGCGGGCAGTGCCGGTCCCAGCGCGCCGAACGCGCAGCAGTTCCGCGGACTCGGCCGGGCGCCCACCGCCCCACGCGCTAGAAGCCGGAAAGCCGTTTCGCCCACTGCAGACCGATGAACAGGCCTTTCACGCGCGGAAGGATGACCAGCGCCAGTCCCGTTGCCAACGTCATCATCACCAGCGCGACCCATAACGGGTCGGGCTCGCCGACGGCATAGATGACGCCGAACATGGGAAAGATGATCGCCGCCACGGCCATCAGCGTGAAATAGGCCGGGCCGTCATCGACGCTCGCGTGGTGCAGTTCCTGCCCGCAGCACGCGCAACTGTCCTTTACCTTGAGATAACCGGACAGGATTTTTCCCCGCCCACAGGAAGGGCACCTGAGCCGAAGCCCTCGGAACATCGCGGTCCGCGTGTCGCGCTCTTCGTCGCCTTGCATGGCCTGTTTCCTATCTCTTTTGCGCGTTTGTGCTCACGCCACGTTAGCCCGGCTTGCGCGCGACGAAGTCGATCAGGGCCGACCGCCCCGAATGGCCGCGCCCCTCGTCCACGTCGCGCTCATAGCTGGCCAGCCGTTCCAGGTGCCAGCCCGGAAAGGCCTCCCGCAGCAGCGCCTCGGTATACATGTTCTCGCGGCTCGGCGGCCCGCCGGTGCCGTACTCCACCTGTTCGGGCCGGTAGCCATGCAACACCAGCCGCCCGCCGGGGCGCAGCGCCCGGGCCATGTCGGCGAACTGACCGGGGCGGTCCCCAGGCCCCATGAATTGCACGAAGATGCCGACCACCATGTCGACCTGCCGGGTCCAATCATGTCCGGCCCAGTCGCTGACCTGCGTGGCCACCTGCACGCCCGCCTCCGCCGCCAGGGCCCGGGCCCGCTCGACGGCGGTAGGCGACAGGTCGAAGGCCGACACCTGTAGCCCCCGCCCGGCCAACCAGACAGAATTGCGCCCCTCGCCATCGGCCACGCAAAGCGCCGTCTTCATGCCCGTGACGATCCAGGGGTTGTCTTGCAAAAAGGCCGCCGGGGCCCGCCCGAACAGGTAATCGCCTTCGGCGCTGTAGCGATCTTCCCACATCAGGCGGACGGCATCCGCTGTTCGACGATCCCCGCCCACCAGCTGCAACCGGCCGGGATGGCCTCATCGTTGAAATCATATTCGGGGTGATGGACCATGGCCGTGTCGCCATTGCCCACAAGGATATAGGCGCCGGGCCGTTCCTCCAGCATATAGGCGAAATCCTCGCCGCCCATCACCAATGGCGCCTCGTCGCATTGCCCCGAAACGGACCGCGCGACGCCCGCCGCGAATTCGGTCTGCTCGGGCGCGTTCACCATGACCGGATAGCCGCGGTGATAAGTTACCTCGGCCCGCGCGCCGAAGACCGCCGCCGTGCCCTGGGCGATCTCGATCAACCGTTCCTCGGCCTGCACCCGCACCTTGCGGTCCAGCGTGCGCACCGTGCCGCGCAGATGCACGTCCTGCGGGATGACGTTATAGGCTTCGCTTGCGGTCGTCATCGACGTGACCGAGACCACCGCCTGTTCCACCGGATCGACATTGCGCGCCACGATGCTCTGCAGGGCCTGGACCATCTGCGCGGCCACCACCACCGGATCGACCGTGTCATGTGGCTTGGCCGCATGGCCGCCGCGCCCGGTGACCTGGATGTCGAACTGGTCGGTCGCGGCAAAGAACCCGCCCGGCCGGATGGCGAAACTGCCCACGGGCTGACCCGGCCAGTTATGCATGCCATAAACCTCCTGGATGCCCCAACGCGCCATCAGGCCGTCATCGCACATGACCTTGCCACCGCCGCCGCCCTCTTCGGCGGGCTGGAAGATCACCACGACCGTCCCGTCGAAATTGCGCGTCTCGGCCAGGTAGCGCGCCGCCCCCAGCAGCATCGCCGTATGCCCGTCATGGCCGCAGGCATGCATCTTGCCCGCCACCTTCGAGGCATGCGCGGCCCCGGTCTTTTCCTCGATGGGCAACGCATCCATGTCGGCCCGCAACCCGACAACCTTGCCTGACCCGGTTTCGCGGCCGCGGATCACCCCGACGACACCGGTGCGCCCGACCCCCTCGACAACCTCGTCACAGCCGAAGTCGCGCAGCTTCCCGGCCACGATCCCGGCCGTCCTGTGGGTGTCGAACATCAACTCGGGATTCTGGTGCAGATCGCGCCGCCATTCGGTGATCTCGGGCAGCATCTCGGCAAATCGGTTCTTCACGGGCATCGGGCATCTCCTTGGTTCAGGGCAAACCTGATACGCCCCCGCCCCGATGACAAGCCCGTGCTTCTTTGGGTCGCAAATACCGCGGGGTAAATGCCGAAGGCAGAGGCACAGCGCCCCTGATCCGAAGGCGGCGCCATGGGCGGCGCCGAGACAGACCTGCGTGGCGTAGCCACCCCGCCAAGTCACAGCGCCGGGCCAAGATCCATGCGGCTGCCATCTGCAAAGCGCGCCAGGCGGAACCGGTGCAGGTCATGCCCGGGCGCCTCGCCGGTCGCAAGATCGGCCAGCACCCGCCCGATCCCCGGCCCGATTCCGAACCCATGCCCGCTCATGCCCGTTCCCAGGGTCAGCCCCGGCAGGACCGCGACCCGGTCCACCACCGGCACGAGGTCCGGCATGGTGTCGATCATCCCCGCCCAGGCGGATTTCAGCGACACCGGACCGACGCCTGGAAACAACGTCGCGAACCGGCTGACCAGTCGATCCACCTTGCGCTGGTTCGGCGCCGGGTGCAGCACCCGCATCCGCTCGAAGGGCGTCACCTCGTCCGCGCCCCAATCGCGCGGCGTGCCCCAGCCGTCGGGATAACCCGTTGGCGCAAAGGGCTTGAACCGCGTCCCGAAGGGGTCGCTGCGCAGCTGGGTCAGAAATTTCGGCAGCGCGCGAAACGCGTCCGGCCCGATGAACAGCTCGTGAAAGCCGCCCGCGGCCAGGGAATAGCCCCCGTCGGGCCGCGGCCGCCAGGCGATGCCGTCATCCGTGGCCCCGCCGGGATAGGCCATCGCGCCCGCCTCGACCGCCGCCACCGTGGCCCGCACCGAAAGCTGAGGGATCGTCACGCCATGGGCGCGAAGGAACAGCGATGACCAGGCCCCGCCCGCGACCACGACCTCGGCCGACCGCACGGTGCCCTGTTCGGTGACCAGCCCGGCCACCCGGCCCGCTTCGATCAGCAGCCGGCGCGCGGCGCAGTGCTCGACGATCACCGCCCCTTCGCGCGCGGCCAGCCGCGCCAGGGCCGGCACGGCGCGCCAGGGCTCGGCCCGCATGTCACTGGGCGTGTGGATCGCACCGGGCCAACTCTTGGTCGCGCCGGGGATCAACGCGGCGGTTTCCGACCGGCCCAGAACGCGGCTGTCCACGCCGCAGGCCCGCGCATGGGGCAACCAGGCCTCGAAGTCGGCAATGTCCTTGTCGCGTTCGGCCAGGAAGGTAACGCCACCCTGGACCAGGCCGATATCCTCGTTGGTCTGGCGCGCCAGTTCCTGCCAATGGCGGTTCGCCTCGACCATGATCGGCAGTTCCTGTGGGTCGCGCCCCTGTTGACGGATCCAGCCCCAGTTCCGGCTGGATTGCTCGCCCGCGATGCGGCCCTTTTCCACCAGCACCGCCCGCAGCCCCTTGCGCGCCAGGAACAACGCCGTCGTCACCCCGACCACGCCGCCGCCGATCACCACCACGTCGGCATGATCCGGCAGGGGGCCCGGATGTTCGACCGGGCTGCTCTCGGAAATGGGAAAGGGGATCATCGGAGGCTCCGGGCCGTGGGTTCGATCCGCATCCTGTCTCAATGCGCCTATCGGAACAATCCCTGCCATGCCCGCCCCATAGACCCTGAAGATTAGGGACAGTTGTCCATGCAGGGCGCGTGTGACAAAACCCACGTTCCAGCCAGCCGGTCCCGACCGAACACCGGGGCACCGGCCGGGATGCGCCCCGAACACCCGTTCCCCGCCACCACTTTGATCGGCCATGCCGGACCGCCTATGTGCCGCATCAACACCCATTCATCGGAGCTGCCACATGTTCGCCGATCTCGGCTTTTCCAGCCTCACCGCCCCGCAGGCCGCCATCTGGTTCGGCCTTGGCCTCGGATTGCTGTTCGGCATCCTGGCCCAACGGACCCGGTTCTGTCTGCGCCGCGCCATCGCCGGCGAGCAGGCCGAACGACGCCCGGCGGCCGGGGTCTGGCTCATGGCGCTGGCCGTGGCCCTTCTGGGCACCCAGGCAGCCGTGGCACAGGGCTGGATCGGGTTCGACAGTCACCGCTTCCTCGCCGCCGACCTGCCCTGGCTGGCGATTGTCGCGGGTGGCGTTCTATTCGGGATCGGCATGGTGCTGACCCGTGGCTGCGCCTCGCGGCTGACGGTTCTGACCGGCCAGGGTAACCTGCGCGCCCTGACCGTGCTGGTGGTCTTCGCCGTGGTGGCCCATGCCACGCTCAAGGGCGTTCTGGCCCCGCTGCGCACCACCCTCGGCGGCGTCACCCTGCCCTTGGGCGAGGCGACGTCGCTGGCCGCCCTGCCCGGCGGCGGGCTGCTCTGGGCGGCGGCGATCGCGCTGGTGGCCCTGGCCTTCGCCCTGCGTTCGGGCGCCTCGCGCTGGGCGCTTCTGGGCGCGGCCCTTCTGGGCGCTCTGGTGCCGTTGGGCTGGGTCGGAACGGGGCTGGTGCTCTACGATGATTTCGACCCGATCGCAATGGAAAGCCTGGCCTTCACCTCGACCTGGTCGGACAGCCTGTTCTTCACCATCGCCTCCAGTTCGATCCCGGCCAATTTCGGCGTTGGGCTGATCGGCGGCACGCTGGCCGGCGCGCTGGTCGCCGCGCTGGCGTTCCGCGAATTCCGTTGGCAGAGCTTCACCACCCCTGCGCAGACCGGCCGCTACATCGCTGGCGGCGCGCTGATGGGGCTGGGCGGTGTGCTGGCGGGCGGCTGCACCGTGGGCGCGGGCCTGTCGGGCATTCCGACCCTGGGCAGCGCCGCCGTCCTGGCGCTGGTTGCGATCGTGGCAGGCGGGCTGCTCGGCCAGCGCCTCGTCACTCCATCTTCTTCCGAATCCGGCTCACGAGGAACCACACGGCAAGCAGTACCGGCGGAGTGACCAACGCCGCCTGGACGGCCTTGTCGAGGCCGAGCTGAAGACCCAGCGGCCCGGTCAGGTTCAGCACCAGGTTCACGGCGTAATAGCTGATCGCCACCACCGACAACCCCTCAACCGTCTTTTGAAGGCGCAGCTGAAGATCGGCGCGCCTGTCCATGCTTTCCAGCAGCACCTTGTTCTCGCGCGTCAGCTGCACGTCGACCCGGGTGCGCAACAGGTCGGAGGCCCGCAGTGCCCGCGCCGACATTGCCTCCAGCCGGCCCTTGGTGGACGCCACGGTGCGCATGGCCGGATCGAACCGGCGCATCATGAATTCCGAAAAGGTCTGGCGCCCGTTGAACCGCGCCTCACGCAGCACCTGGACCCGCTGGTTGACGATGGTTTCGTAAGCGCCCGTGGCCCCGAACCGGAAGGAAACAGAGGTCGACAGCTCCTCCAACTCGCCGGACACCTGCAACAGCTGGCGCAGCGTGCGTTCGGTATCACCCGGTCCGCCGCTGCTCAATTCGCCGGTCAGGGCGTTCAGGCGCTCATCCAGCGCGGTCAGCTTGGCCGAAAGTTCCTTGGACCGGAAGAACCCGATCATCGACATGGCCTTGTAGGTCTCGATCTCGCAGAGCCGCTGGATCACCCGGCCCACCCGCCGCGCGCCGGTGCGGGGCCGGGCAAAGATCGCGAACCGCATATGGCCCGCGGGGTCGATACGAAAATCCGCGGCGATCACCGCGTCATCGTCCAGCACCCGGCTGACCGCCAGGCTTTCGGGCACGAACCAATCGGTCAGCTTCTCACGAATGCCCGCATCGCCCTCTTGCACCTCGACCCTGATCAGCGCCGAGGTCACGCGCACCCCCGGCGCGGTCTCCAACCACTCCTCGGGAAACACGGCGAAGGTCTGCGCGTCGAAGGGCGTATCGGACACCCCGCTGCCGAAAATCGTGTAGGTCACGAATTCCGTGTGGCTTTCCCATTTCAGCTGATACTTGCCGATCTGGCCGAAATAATGCGTGGCCCCCTCCTCGGGATGCGGGGCGGCATAGTGGTCCAGCAGCGCCTTGAGGTGCTCCAGGTCCGCCGCACGGTCGCGCCGTGCAGCGTTGCGCGCGGGCTTGAGCGCAAGGAACGCTGCCCGACACGGCGCCTGGGCCTGCGGGAAAGGCCGCGCATGCAATTCGTTGGCCACCGCAAAGCGCAGGGGATGTTCCTTGATACCGCCCATGTCCTGTCCTGTCCGTCCCGATCCGCCGTTGAGGCATCATACGGCCACCCACGCCACCATGAAACCCCAAAATACAAGCAAGAACAATAAGTTAGCGGGATACAATCGTATACCCGGCCCCGGCGATACCAAAGCCCTTGAATTTGCCCGGTTTCTTTGGGTCAAAAATACCGTCGGGGGTGAATGCCGCAGGCAGAGGGGGCAGACAGCCCCCTTTCAACCGGCTATCACCGCACCCATGCTGATCCTCTTCAACAAGCCCATGGGTGTTCTTTGCCAGTTCACCGATGCCAAGTCCCCCACGTCGCGCCCGACCCTGTCGGGCTTCGGCCTGCCGCCCGGTGTCTACCCCGCCGGCCGGCTGGACCGCGACAGCGAGGGGCTGTTGCTGCTGACCGATGACGGGCGCCAGCAGGCCCGGATCGCAGACCCGAAATCGAAGACGGAAAAGACCTACCTGGTGCAGGTCGAGGGCGCCCCGACCGAGGCGGAACTCGACCCGCTGCGCCGGGGCGTCACGCTCAAGGATGGGCCGACCCGGCCCGCGAAGGCACGTCTGATCTTCCCGCCCGCCCTGTGGCCGCGCGACCCGCCCGTGCGCCATCGCAAATCCGTGCCCGACAGCTGGATCGAGATCACGCTGACCGAGGGCCGCAACCGCCAGGTGCGCCGCATGACCGCCCATATCGGCCTTCCCACCCTGCGCCTGGTGCGCTGGCGGATCGGTCCCCATGCGCTGAACGGGCTGGCGCCCGGGGAATGGCGGCAGACGGCCGGGCCGGCCTGATCCTGTCACGGGCCGAACACAAAGGGCCGTTCTATGGGACGGCCCTTTGGCATCGCATGGAGCGGCGGCGCTCTATTCGATCAACCCGAGGAGTTTATCGAGGGATTGTTTTGCGTCGCCGTAGAACATCCGGGTGTTGTCCTTGAAGAAGAGCGGGTTCTCGATGCCGGAATATCCGGTGCCTTGGCCGCGCTTGGAGACGAAGACCTGTTTCGCCTTCCAGACCTCCAGCACCGGCATGCCGGCGATGGGGCTGTTGGGATCGTCCTGGGCGGCCGGGTTCACGATGTCGTTCGAGCCGATCACGATGACCACGTCGGTGTCTGGGAAGTCGTCGTTGATCTCGTCCATCTCCAGCACGATGTCGTAGGGCACCTTGGCCTCGGCCAGCAGCACGTTCATGTGCCCCGGCAAGCGGCCCGCGACCGGGTGGATGGCAAAACGCACGTCCTTGCCCTTGGCCCGCAGCTTGCGCGTTAGGTCGCTGACCGCGTTCTGCGCCTGCGCCACCGCCATGCCGTAGCCGGGCACGATGATCACGCTGTCGGCCTCCTCCAGCGCATTGGCGACACCGTCGGCCTCGATGGCGACCTGTTCACCCTCGACCGCCATCTGTTCGCCCGCCGGGCCGCCGAAGCCGCCCAGGATCACGCTGATGAAGGACCGGTTCATCGCCTTGCACATGATGTAGGACAGGATCGCCCCGGACGAGCCGACCAGCGCCCCCACCACGATCAGCAGGTCATTGCCAAGCGAGAAGCCGATCGCCGCCGCCGCCCAGCCGGAATAGCTGTTGAGCATGGACACGACCACGGGCATGTCCGCCCCGCCGATCCCCATGATCAGGTGATAGCCGATGAACAGCGCCAGCAGCGTCAGCAGCACCAGCGTCCAGGACCCGGCCCCGCCCAGGTAGAGCCCCGCCAGCACGACGGACCCGAGCGCCGCGGCGATGTTGAGCAGGTGCCCCCCCGGCAGCTTGTTGGCCGCCGAGTCCACCCGGCCCGCCAGCTTGCCATAGGCGATCACCGACCCGGTGAAGGTCACCGCGCCGATCCAGATCCCCAGCACCAGCTCGACCCGCAGGATGCCGATCTCGACACCCGACTTCTTGGCGATCAGTTGGCCGAAGGCAGACAGGCCCTCGTGGACCTCCTTTGGCAGACCGATGGCGCTGACGCCATCCGTGCCCACCGCGCCCATCACCTGGCCCGCCGCGTCATAGACCCCGGCCACGTGGTTGATCATCAGGTCCGCGTTGAACCCCACGAAGACGGCCGCAAGGCCGACCAGCGAATGCATGATCGCCACCAGTTCCGGCATCTGCGTCATCTCGACCCGCGTGGCCAGCTGGTAGCCCACCGCGGCGCCCCCCGCGATCAGCACCAGCGAGACCAGCCAAAGACCCGAGCCGGGCCCCACCAGCGTCGCCAGGACCGCAACCGCCATGCCGGCGATCCCGTACCAGACCGCGCGCTTGGCGCTCTCCTGGCCGGACAGGCCGCCAAGGCTCAGGATGAAGAGAATGCCCGCGACCACATAGGCCGCGATCGTGAATGCGTTTTCCATCTGCCTGCCCCCTTAGGATTTCTGGAACATGGCGAGCATCCGCCGTGTCACGAGGAAGCCGCCGAAGATGTTCACGGCGGCCATGAAAATGCCCAGGGCGGCAAGGATCGTGATCAGCCAGTTCGACGAGCCGACCTGGATCAGAGCGCCCAGGATGATGATCGACGAGATCGCGTTGGTCACCGCCATCAGCGGGGTGTGCAGCGAATGCGCCACCCCCCAGATCACCTGGAAGCCCACGAAGACCGCCAGCACGAAGACGATGAAGTGCTGCATGAAGCTGGCCGGCATCCCAGGGATCAGCCCGACCCCCAGGATCAGCGCCGCCCCCGCCGCCAGGAGCGTCACCTGCGTCCGGGTCTGCGCCTTGAACGCCGCGACCTCGGCGGCGCGCTTCTCCTCGGCGGTGGGTTCCTTGACCTCGGGTTTCTTCTGCGCCGCGATCGCCTGCACCTTGGGCGGCGGCGGCGGATAGGTGATCTCGCCGCCATGGGTCACCGTCGCCCCGCGGATCACGTCATCCTCCATGTCATGCACCACCTGACCGTCCTTGCCGGGCGTCAGGTCGGTCATCATGTGGCGGATATTGGTCGCATAGAGGTTCGAGCTCTGCGTCGCCATCCGGCTGGGGAAATCCGTGTAGCCGATGATCGTCACGCCATTGTCGGTCACGACCTTCTCGTCGGCCACCGTGCCCTCGACATTGCCGCCCCGCTCGGCGGCCAGGTCCACGATCACCGAGCCCGGCTTCATCGCCTTGACCATGTCCTCGAGCCACAGCTTGGGCGCCTCGCGGCCAGGGATCAGCGCCGTGGTGATCACGATGTCCACCTCGGGGGCCAGCTCGCGGAACTTGGCCAGCTGCGCCTCGCGGAACTCCGGCGAGGAAACAGAGGCATAGCCCCCCGTCGCCGCCCCGTCCTGCTGCTCTTCCTCGAAGTCCAGGTAGACGAACTCGGCGCCCATGCTCTCGACCTGCTCGGCCACTTCGGGGCGCACGTCGAAGGCATGGGTGACCGCGCCCAGAGAGGTCGAGGCGCCGATCGCCGCAAGGCCCGCAACGCCGGCCCCAACGACCAGCACCTTCGCCGGCGGCACCTTGCCCGCCGCCGTGATCTGGCCCGCGAAGAACCGGCCGTAATTGTTGCCCGCTTCCATCACCGCGCGGTAGCCCGCAACGTTCGCCATCGACGACAACGCGTCCATCTTCTGCGCCCGGCTGATCCGCGGAACCATTTCCATCGCGATCACGCTCGCACCCTTAGACCGCGCCAGTTCCAATCCAGCATCGTTCTCCGACGGCGCGAAAAACGATATCAACGTCTGGCCCTCGCGCATCCGCTTCAGTTCGGTCTCGGTCGGGATACGCACCTTGGCCACGATGTCGGCGGCCTTCCACAGCGCGGCGCCGGTCTTGACCACTTCGACCCCGGCCTCCTTGTAGTCGGCATCCGAAAAGCCCGCGGCTACCCCGGCCTTGGTTTCGATCACGCAATCATAGCCCAGTTTCTGCAGGTCGCGGGCCGAGGCCGGCGTCATCGCGACCCGGTTTTCGCCCTCCATGATCTCTTTTGGCGCACCGATCTTCATGATCCTGTCCCCTTTAATTGCAAGGTCGTCACGCGTGCCTAGCGCGCGCAACAAAATTACTCAAGCCGATGCGACGGTATGGCGTCCATTTCGGACAACATGGCCCCCCTTCATATCCATCGGCGTGTTTTTTCCGTGTAGCGGAAGAAATCCTGGCGGAACTTCCGGCGCAGGCGCTTTTCCTCTGGCAGAATGAAACGGCGTTCGATGATCCAGACGAAAACCGGGACCAGGGGCAACGCAAGGGGCACGTCCCAGTAGAGGATCAGCCCGGCCAGGACCAGGGTATCGCCCAGGTAGATCGGGTTGCGCGTGCGCTTGAAAATGCCCGTCTGCACCAGCCGGTCGGCCTCCTGGTGGGGGATGAGCGTGGTGCGCTGCTTGCGCATCTCCACCACCGCCAACAACATCAGGACCAGCCCGGCCCCCACAAGCAGCCCGCCGGGCAGCCCGACCCAGTTGCCCCCGAATGACAGGTTGAAGGGCCGCCACTGGCCCAGCCGCCAGGCCGCGCCCAGCGCCAGCGCCAACCAGACCGGCGGCA
Source organism: Alphaproteobacteria bacterium (assembly GCA_009908505.1). Taxonomy (GTDB): domain Bacteria; phylum Pseudomonadota; class Alphaproteobacteria; order Rhodobacterales; family Rhodobacteraceae; genus Salibaculum. The sequence continues at coordinate 12,414 of JAAAPD010000036.1, forward strand.
TGTCGATCCAGCGAAGGGGGCTCATGCGGCGCGCCGTCTGTAGGTCAGTATTCCCATTCCATCTCCTCGTAGACGCGACCCGCGTTCTTGGTGGCAAGCTCCTCGAACGTGTCGAGGTTTTTCCAACGCTCCTGGTCCACGTAATAGGCGTCGGTCAAGTCGCCGCCCGCGTCGATATGGGCGCCGATCTTCTCGCGCAGGTCAACAAGGTAGTCGTAGGTATAGCGCCGCACCTGGGCCAGGTTCGTCGGATGCCCGTGGCCGGGTATCACGTAGGTGGGGCTCATCGGCTCGAAGGCGGTTTCCCAGGTCTCGATCCAGCAACTGGTGCAGGTATCGCCGAAGATCGGCAGCATGCGTTCGTGAAAGGCGATATCCCCGGCGATCATCATCTCCCATTGCGGGATCCAGACCTGCGTGTCGCCCGGCCCGTGGGCCGGCCCCAGGTGCAGCACCTGGATATCGACCCCGCCCAGCGAAATGTCGTGGCGGTCCGAAAAGGACAGGTTGGGCACGACGACCGTGGTGCCCTCGGCCCGGTCGCGGTTGTAGCCGCGCATCCCGTCCAGGATGGAGCCGCCGTTTTCCTCGACCTCGTGAATCGCATCCTCGTGGGCCAGGATGTCAACGCCCTGTTCGGCCCAGTAGGAATTGCCCAGCATGGCGTGGCCCTGGCCGTTCTCGTTGATCACCAGCACGACGGGCTGGTCGGTGACCTGGCGGATCTCGTCATGCAGGGCGGCGGCCAGCCGGTAGGAGGCGCCGCCATTAATGACGACCACGCCCTCATCCGTAACGATGAAAGACAGGTTGTTGTTGTGCCCGGCATTTTCATAGGTCGGCGGGGCGGTGGCGCCGATCGCCGACCAGACATGGGGGATCACCTCGACCGGCTTGGCGTAAAGTTCGCTGTCGGGATAGAGATCGGGAATGTCCTCGTGCGCCAGGGCCGGTGTGGCCAATAGCGCGAGCGCGACGGCGGCGGTCTTGAATGTCATGTCGGTCCTCCTCGGTTCGAGCAGGAATATTTCATTCACATGTTTGAATGTCTAGCCGCCCGTCGCCGCCCCTTGGCGATGTCCGATCACCGGCCGTTCATAGGCGTGGTGGCCACAGGTGCGCACCAGCTCTTCGAATCCCGCGGTGCGCAGGTAACCGGGGCGGCGCAACGCCAGTTCGGGCAGCCAGGCCTGCAGGCCGTGGCGGTCCACAAAGGTCTTGATGATGGGTACGAATTCCGGGCGCAGCTGGGGCGGGAACACGTCCCAGTCCGGCTGATCGACCGGCAGGATGCCGAAACATTGCTGGATGCGCCAGGAAAAGGAACTGGCGCCGCGACACTCTTGGAACATGGGATCCTTGCCGCGCAGATGCGCCTTGACCGACAGGATCTCGCGCCCCCCCAAGCCCATTTCCTGCACGACCGCGCTCAGCAGCTTGGGGCCGGCGAAGGCAAGCACGTCATGCAGGTGGCGCCGGTCGCGGATGTGGTCCGTCACGGCGTCCAGCATGCGCTGCGGCAGCCCGTGGCCGGGCGGCATGAACAGGATGCCGTTCATGGTGCGGAACCGGCTCTTCATTCCGGCGGTGTCGTCGCGGCGAAAGACGATCGGATGATCGGTGCCGAACCTGTCCAGCGGATCGCGGCAGGCCATGTCGGCATCCAGATACCAGCCACCATAGGCCCCCAGCATCGCCATCCGCGCGATATCCGAACGGCAGGCCGGAACCCGGATGTCACCATAGACCTCGGCGATCCCGGGATGGTCCCGGGCCAGCAGACCTGCGATGATCCCATCATCGGCCAATTGCACCGACCAATCCGGATGCTGAACCTGCATCGCCTTGATATTGCTTTTGTAATCGGCGGGCAGGCGCGACGGATCATCCCAGAAGAAGAAGATGTTGCGCCCGTCCGCGCGGGCGGCCTTGTCGAACCCGGTAAAGCCCTTGCGCATCATGCCTCGTCTGCCTCGTCTGCCTCGTCCTGCTGGCCCCTGCCCGTTGGCCCGATCATGCCGCCTGCGAGGGGAAATGTCATGCGCCATGACAGACATGGTCCGGCCGCTGTTGCCCGCGTGCATGGTCCAGTTGGGCGAGGCATGATTCGCCTGCACGGCCCGGCACCGATATGCCCTCACACGTCCGGCGGGTGCCCCAACACCCGTCTCCATCCTGACGGGAAAATCGCGGCGATTTCGCGCGCGCCATCACGGCAATACGGCGGCAAAGTGTCCAGTTGCCCCGGCACAGCCACATTTGGCGCTGAAGCCAGCCGCGGCAATCAAATTTGTGCTGAATTGTACCTTTAACATCGTGACCAGAAAACTGCCGTAACGTGCCTGTAGCGCGACCGCGGGCACGCAATTGTAAGAAAGATCGTACGAGGTTTTGGCCGAAGGTCGTCCGAAATCGGGAAAACAGGGTCGCGAGTGGGGGGCGGCGGCTCCTCTCGCGCGGCTCGCGGGCATGCCGGCGGCATATGTAGCCGCCCGCCATTTCGAGGACGCCGGCCAGTTTGTACCAGTGAGGACCTGACCCATGCCAACCGCAAGGGAACTGAACGTAACGCAAACCAACGACGCCGCGACGATCGCCGATACGATCTTCGGCGACGACATCACCGTCGTCTCCTCCAGCCTGAGCGGCACGGCCGGCCAGTCGGGCGTCTATAGCGGCGGCGGCAGCACCTCGCCCGGCACCGTGCCCAGCGATTCGGGCGTCATTTTGTCCACTGGGAATGTCGGCGATTATACCAATTCCTCGGGTACCACCGATACCAATACCTCCAACGGCACCTCGACCGATCATGGCGGCACCGGCGATACCGGCCTGACCGACCTGTCCGGCAACCAAACCTACGATGCCGTGGTTTTCGATGCCACCTTCATTCCCGAGGGCGACGCGCTGACCATGCAGTTCACCTTCTCGTCCGAGGAATACCTCGAATACGTCAACGGCGGGGTCAATGACACGCTCGGCGTTTGGGTGAACGGAACTTTCACGCCGATCACCCCGGACGGGGAGACCGTTTCGATCGACACGGTCAACGATACCACGAACCAGAACCTATACATCGACAACCCCGCGGCCAGCGACCCCTACAACACGGAAATGGACGGTTTCACCGTCACCCTTTCATTCAAGGCTCCGGTCAATGCCGGCGAGGAGAACACGCTCAGGATCGGCCTGGCCGATGGCGGGGACGGCGCCTATGACACCAATGTCCTGATCGCGGCGGACAGTGTCCAGAGCGCGGCCCTGGCCTTTTCCGACACGATCGAGACGGGCCAGAACAGCTCCGCCGTCATCGACGTTCTCGCCAATGACGTCGACGATGCCAGGCTGGGCCTGACGGTGACCGAGATCAACGGTGTCGCGGTCGTTCCCGGCGATACCGTCACGCTGTCCACCGGCGAACAGGTCACGCTGAACCCCGACGGCACGCTGACGGTGCTGACCGATGGCGACATCACCAGTTCGACATTCACCTACAAGGTCGAGGACGCAAACGGCGTGACCGACGTGGGCTATGTCACCGTCGATACGGTCACCAGCCCGGCACCGGACGGCTACGTGCACGGCACTGCCGATGCGGATACGATCGACGCCAGATATACCGGTGATCCCAACGGCGATCTGGTCGACAACAACGATTCCCTCGGGGTCGAAGGCACGACCGGCGACGGCGACGTGATCAACGCCTTCGGCGGCGATGATACGATCCAGGCCGGCGCAGGCGACGACATCGCCTATGGCGGCTCCGGCGACGACACGATCGCCGGCGGCACCGGCGCGGACAGCCTGCTAGGCGGCACCGGAAACGACAACCTCACCTTCGCCGAGGGCGACACCGCCGACGGGGAAGACGGCGACGACCTTTTCGTGCTCGAAGACCTGGGCGAAGCCACGAACGGCCCGATCACATTGACCGGCGGCGACGCGGACGAAACCGTTGAAGGCGGCGATACGCTGCAACTGGGCGACCTGGCCGACCTGTCGACGCTGACCATCACCGGCACCACGACCAATGCCAGCGGCAATACCAGCCAGTCCGGCACGGTGACGCTGGATGACGGCACGCTGCTGACCTTCTCGGGGATCGAGAACATCATCTGTTTCACGCCCGGCACGCGCATCGCGACGGCACATGGCGAGGTCCCGGTGGAACGCCTGCAGAGGGGCGACCTGGTGGTCACGCGCGATCATGGTTTACAACCGGTTCGCTGGATCGAGGCGCGCACCGTGCCCGCCACCGGCCGCTTCGCGCCGATCCGCATCGACCGCTCGGTTCTGACCGGGCTGCAATCGGACCTGCTGGTCTCGCCCCAGCACCGCGTGCTGTTCCAGGGCTACCGCGCGGAGCTGCTGTTCGGCGAATCCGAGGTGCTGGCCGCGGCCACGCATCTGGTCGACGACGCTGCGGTCACGCGGGTCGAAGGCGGCACCGTCACCTATGTGCATTTCCTGCTGGACCAGCACGAGATCGTCTTTTCGGACGGGGCCGCCAGCGAAAGCTTCCATCCGGGCAGTTTCGGCATCGACGCGGTGGGTGACGCCGCAAGAGAAGAGCTCTTCGCCCTGTTCCTCGCCCTGCGCAGCGATCTGGGCCAGTATGGCCACACGGCGCGGCGCTGTCTGAAGGCGCATGAGGCACAGCTGATCCGCGACTGAACCCGCGCCGGTCAGGCGCTTTTCAGCACCGGCTTGCCCCGCACGGCCCAGTCGCGGCATGCCGCGCCGAAAGCCTCGAACAACGGGCGCGAGACCGGGTCCTGCCCCGCGTTCCATTCCGGGTGCCATTGAACCGACAGGGTGAATCCCGGCGCGTCGCGCACATAGATCGCCTCGGGCGTCCCATCGGGCGCATGGCCATCGATCACGATGCGCGCGCCCGGCGCCTTGATGCCCTGGCCGTGCAAGGTGTTGGTCATGACCTGGGCCGCCCCGAACAGGCGGGCAAAGGGACCATCCTCGGACAGGGTCACGACATGGCGCAGGGCGAATTTCTCTTCCAGCGTTCCATCGGGCGGCATCCGGTGATTGTCGCGGCCCGGCAGGTCGCGGATCTCGGGGTGCAGGGTGCCGCCCATGGCGACATTGACCTCCTGGAAGCCGCGGCAAACCCCAAGAAAGGGCTGGCCCCGGTCGACGCAGGCCCGCACCAGCGGCAGGGTGATCGCATCGCGGCCACGGTCGAAATCGCCATGCGCCTCGGTCGGGGTCTCGCCGTATTCCTCGGGATGGACATTGGGCCGCCCCCCGGTCAGCAGGAAGCCGTCGCAGGCTTTCAGCAATTCTTCGACGCCGACCAGGCCCGGATCGGGCGGAATGATCATCGGCAGGCACCCGGCCACCTGCGCCACGGCGCTGGAATTCATCGTGCCGCCCGCATGGGTGGGGTATTCCTCGTTTAACAGGTGCGCATTGCCGATGATTCCGACGATCGGACGAGACATGTCTTTTCCTCACATTTATGTCACCTAAATATGGAAAATCGTATAGATTGCAAAGCTGACCGGACCCTGCATTTCCGCACAAGACCCGCGAGGACCGCAAGAGAATGGGACCCGATCTACACGCACAGGATGTTCTCAGGGACCCCGCACCGCTGATCGACCGGCTGCATCGCGAGGGTGGTCTGGTCCACCTGAAGCTGCCGATCCTCGGCCGTGTCTGGGCCACGACCACCCATGCGGACGCGCACCGCGTGCTGGGCGATGCGCGAACCTTCTGCCGCAACCCGGCCACCGCGGGAAACCCGCCACCCGAGAAGTTCTTCTGGTGGGCGCCGCGATTCATCCATCCGCTGTTCCGCAATGTCACGATGATGGATGGCGACGAACACGCCCGGCTGCGGCGCCTCGCAGCGCCCGGCTTTTCCAGCATCGGTATCGACCGGGTGCGCCCCAAGCTGGAACAGATCGTCAAAACGCTGCTGGACGATTTGCCCACGGACCGGCCCGTCGACCTCGTCGCACGCTACAACCGCCGCCTGCCCCTGTTGGCGATCTGCGAGGTTCTGGGCATCCCCGAGACGGACCGCGCCAAGGTGATCCGGTGGGTGGAACCTGTCGGATCGGTGGCCAGCGCGCCGGGATTTTTCCGCGCGGTGCCGGGCCTGTGGCGTCTGTCGCGCCATTTCCGGGCCGATTTCGAAAAGGTCCGCCGTGCGGGCGGGCGCGCCGGGCTGATCGGGGACCTGGTGCAGGTCCATGACGGCGACCCCGCAACCCTGTCGGACGACGAATTGCTGGCCATGGTCGTCGCGCTGTTCATCGGCGGGTTCGACACCACCACGCACCTGATCGGCAATACCATTTCCACCTTGCTGCAGGCGCCCGAACTGCGCGCCGACCTGCAGGAGAATCCCGAGGGCTGGCCGCTCTTCGTCGAGGAGGTCATGCGCTTTCATTCGCCGGTCATGTTCACCAACGCCTTTCACGTCACCCGCAACGTGACCCTGGGCGGGCGGGAATTGCAGCGCGGCGACCGGGTCGTGCCCTTGCTGATCGCCGCCAACCGGGATGCTGCGCACGCCCCCTGCCCTCACGCGTTCCGGGCCGATCGCAAACCGAACCGGCATCTCGGCTTCGGCTATGGCACCCATGTCTGCATGGGCATGCAACTGGCCCGGACCGAGGCGCAGATCGCGGCGCAGCGCTTTTTCGACCGCTTCCCGGAGGCGCAGCTGAGCGAACCGGGCGAGACCCTGCCCATGCTCAAGCGGTTGGGCCTGCGCGGCAAGGCCCGTTTGCCCGTCAGGCTTGCCGCTTGACCTTGCCCCCGCGGCGGCAGCGTTGCGAGCAATAGCGCACGTTCTTCCAGTCCTTGGCCCACTTGCGCCGCCATGTGAACAGGCGGCCGCAACTAGCACAGGTTTTTTGCGGCAGGTCGGATTTTCGGCGCATGCGGGCCATCACAGGTCCAGTTTCATCTGGCGCGTGTCGCCCTTGGCGCCTTTGCGGCGCGGTGCGCGATCGTTGACGAAACGCCCGGCCCGGTCTTTTCGGCTGGCATGCTTGTCGACCAGGCGCGCGGCCTCGTCGCGAAAGCCCGCGCCGCGCCGCGCCGCCCAGACTTTCTCGCGTGCCGCACGCGCGGCCGCTGCGACGTCGACCACCGGGGCGGGATAGGCCAGCCCGGCCGCGCCGTCCCAGCGCCAGGGTTCCTGCAACAGCGCGTCCGGCACCGGGGCCAGCTCCGGCACCCAGGCCCGCGTGAAGGCGCCGGTCGGGTCCTGGTCGTGGCCCTGCTTGACGGGGTTGTAGATGCGCACGGTGTTCATGCCGGTGGTGCCCGACTGCATCTGCACCTGGGACCAGTGGATGCCCGGCTCGTAATCGGTGAAGAGCCGCGCCAGGTGTTCGCCCGTCGCCCGCCAGTCCAGCCAGAGGTGATAGGAGGCCACCGCCATCACCATCGACCGCATGCGGAAATTCAGCCAGCCGGTCTGGCTCAGCGACCGCATGCAGGCATCGACGAAGGGCAGGCCGGTGCGCCCCTCGGCCCAGGCAGCGCGTAATTCGGGGTCGTCGCCGCGCAGGCCCTCATAGGCGGAATGCAGGCAGCGCCATTCCAGCGCCGGTTCATCCTCGAGCTTCTGCATGAAATGGTCGCGCCAGGCCAGACGGCTTTGAAAGGATTTCAGCGATCCCGCCCAGCCGTCGCGGCGCCCGTCCCTGCGGACCTGCGATTGGCGGCGCGCGGTGGCCTGCACCGCCTCGCGCACCGTCAGCGTGCCCAGCGCGAAATGCGGCGACAGGCGCGAACAGGCCTCGGCCCCGTCCAGCGGCGAGGACATGGCCCGGCGATAATCCTGCCCGCGCCGCGTCAGGAAACTGTCCAGCAGGTCCAGCGCGGCGGGCCGCCCGCCGCGCTGACGCCCCGGGCAGGGATCGGGCGGCAGGCCGAGATCGGCCGTCCTTGGCAGCTGGTCCGAGGGCACCGCGACCCCGGCCAGCCGTGTCGGCGCGGGGATCACATCGGCCCGCATCATCGCGTCGCGGCGCGCGGCCCAGCGGTCGCGCGTGTCCAGCCGCCGCACCACCGCCGACTGCGCAAACTCGCGCCAGGGCACGCCTGCGCCGCGCGCCCATTCCGCAACACGGCGGTCGCGTGCAAAGGTCCAGCCGTTGCCGGTTTCCTCGTGGCTGAGCAAGGCTGTGATCGGGCGCTGGCGATGCAGATCTTCGAGCACCGTGACCACGTCCCCAGTTCGAACACAAAGCGGTGCGCCCAGCTGCACCAGATCGACCCCGAGCGCGTCAAGACACTCGGCGGTGAAATCCCATTGCCGCCCCGAGGTATCCGGCCCCGCCCAGTACTCCGGTTCAACAACGTAGAGCGGCAGCACCGGCGCCCCCGCGGGCACCGCCGCGAGGGCCGCGTGATCGTGAACGCGCAGATCCCGTTTGAACCAGACCACATACATGGGGGGCGATGTAACGCGGGGCGGGCGTCCGCCAAGGCTTGCCGCCCCGCCGGGCCACCCCTAGTCTGAGCCCTGCCCCAGACAGGAGACCTTATGAAAGACGCCGCCCCCCAAGCCACCCGCTTGCGCGATTACCGTCCCTTCGGCTATCTCGTGCACGAGGTTCACCTGACCTTCCGGCTGGACCCCGGCGCCACGCGGGTGATCTCGCGCATCCGTTTCAGTCCCAACCGCGATGCGCCCGGCCCTTTCGTTCTGGACGGTGAGGGGCTAGACCTGAAATGGGCGCGCATCGACGGGGCCACCGTTGACCCCGAGATGACCGATGCCGGCCTGACCTGCGCGGTGCCCGACGCGCCCTTCACATGGGAGGCCGAGGTCGAGATCGACCCGGCCGCCAATACCGCGCTGGAGGGGCTCTACCTGTCGAACGCGATGTTCTGCACCCAGTGCGAGGCCGAAGGCTTTCGCCGCATCACCTATTACCCCGACCGCCCCGACGTCATGGCCCCCTTCACCGTGCGCATTGAAAGCGACCTTCCGGTCATGCTGTCCAACGGCAATCCCGGCGCGGCGGGCGACGGGTTCGCCGAATGGCATGATCCCTGGCCGAAACCGGCCTATCTTTTCGCGCTGGTCGCGGGCGATCTGGTCGCGCATTCGGACAGGTTCACCACCCGATCGGGCCGCGACGTGGCGCTCAATATCTGGGTGCGCCCCGGCGACGAGAACAAATGCGCCTGGGGGATGGAGGCGCTCAAGTCGTCCATGGACTGGGACGAGCGCGTCTACGGCCGCGAATACGATCTCGACGTGTTCAACATCGTCGCGGTGGACGATTTCAACATGGGGGCGATGGAAAACAAGGGGCTGAACATCTTCAATTCGTCCTGCGTTCTGGCCCGCCCCGACACCAGCACTGACGCCGATTTCGAGCGGATCGAGGCGATCATCGCGCACGAGTATTTCCACAACTGGACCGGCAACCGCATCACCTGCCGAGACTGGTTCCAGCTGTGCCTGAAAGAGGGGCTGACGGTGTTCCGCGACCAGCAGTTCACCGGCGACATGCGATCCCACGCGGTCAAGCGGATCGACGACGCCATCGCCCTGCGCGCGCGCCAGTTCCGCGAGGACAATGGCCCGCTCGCCCACCCGGTGCGGCCCGAAAGCTATATCGAGATCAACAACTTCTACACTGCCACCGTCTATGAGAAGGGGGCCGAAGTGATCGGCATGCTCAAGCGGCTGGTGGGGGATACCGCCTATGACAAGGCGCTGGCCCTCTATTTCGACCGCCATGACGGGCAGGCCTGCACGATCGAGCAGTGGCTGATGGTCTTCGAGGATACGACCGGCCGCGACCTGTCGCAGTTCAAGCGCTGGTATTCGCAGGCGGGCACGCCGCGCCTGTCCGTGACCGAAGAGTGGCGCGACGGGGTGTTCCACCTGCATTTCGAACAGCACACGCCGCCCACGCCCGGCCAGCCCGAAAAGGCGCCACAGGTCATCCCCATCGCGGTGGGGCTTCTGGCCCCCAACGGCGACGAGGTATTGCCGACCCGCGTGCTGGAAATGACCGAGGCCAAGCAGAGCTTCGCCTTCGAGGGGCTTTCGGCCCGGCCCGTCGCGTCGGTGCTGCGGGACTTCTCGGCGCCCGTGATCCTGTCGCAGGAGACCGACAACGCCACGCGTGCGCTGCTGATGGCCCGCGACACCGACCCGTTCAACAAATGGGAGGCCGGCCGCGCCTTTGCCCGCGACCTTCTGTGCCGCATGGTCACCGACGGCGCCCCACCCGACAGCGCCTACCTGGACGCGGTGCTGGCGATACTGCGCGATGACGGGCTTGATGCCGCCTTTCGGGCGCTGGCGCTTGGGCTGCCCAGCCAGGACGACCTGGCCCAGACGCTTTTCGAACGGGGCCAAACGCCCGACCCGCTGGCGATCCATGACGCGGCGGAAACGCTGGTTCAGGCCATGGCCCAGCACATGCAGGACACCCTGCCCCTGATCCAGGCGGACATGGCCCAGGACGGCGCGTTCAGCCCCGATGCCCATAGCGCAGGCAAGCGAAGCCTGGGCAACGCCGCATTGGCGCTGGTCAGTCGACTGGACGGGGGCAAGGCCGCAGCGGCGCAATTCGCAAGCGCCGACAACATGACACAGCAGCTGGCGGCGCTGGCCTGCCTTTTGACCATCGGCAAGGGTGACACAGAAACCCGCGCCTTCCGGGACCAATGGCAACATGACCGGCTGGTGATGAACAAGTGGTTCGGCCTACAGGTCGCCCGCGCCGCGCCGGAACGGGCCGCCGACATCGCCCAAGAGCTGACCCGCGACCCCGATTTCACCTGGAAGAATCCCAACAGGTTCCGCGCCGTCTTCGGCAGCCTGTCGGCCAACGCGGCCGGGTTCCACGCCCCCGGCGGCAAGGGCTATCGTCTGCTGGGGGACTGGCTGGGCAAGCTCGACGCGGCCAACCCGCAGACCGCCGCCCGTGTCAGCACCGCCTTCGAGACCTGGCGGCGCTATGATGCCGCGCGGCAGGCGCAGATCCGCGCCGTGCTAGAAGGCCTCGCCGCCAAGCCCGACCTGTCGCGCGACACCGCCGAGATGGTCCAGCGCATGCTGGAGGGCTAGGCCGTGCCCGGCGACAGCCCCATCGCCAGGTTTCACCGCGCCGGGCGGCGCCCGGTGAACCTGGCCCTTGTCGCGGCGATCTGGGGCGGGCTGGCACTGGCCGTCTGGGCCATCGACCTGGCGCTGGTCTGGGCGGGCCTGTTCGGCCTGTTCGCCCTTCCCGCGCTGCTGGACTGGATCACCGACCGGCAGGTGCGCCTCGATGTCTATCCCGACCGCATCGCTTGGGCGACCGGCCGCCGGGACGGCGTGATGGAAGCGACCGAGATCAGGTATATCCGCATCGACCGGCGGTTCGATGCAGGGTTCCGGCTGACCATAGTGGACACGACCGGCCTGCTGCACCGGTTGCCACCCGAGCTTCCGGCCCCCGCCGATGCGCTGGAGCAGGCGCTCGATGCGGCGGGCATTGCCCATGAACGCCACCCTTTTTCGCTTTTGCCCCGTTGAAAACGGGCAAATGCGCGCCGAAGTGGGACGTTATGCTAAAATGTCGTGGAATCGTCACCCCGACGTGCTGAAGGTAGCGCCATGAAAGACCGTATCGACCCGCTTATCGAGGACCGCGCGCCGTGGCTGTTCGCTGACCGGCCCGGAACCGCACTTGCGCGCAAGGTGCTGGATCGGGCGCTGTCCTACCAGCGCACGGTCGATATCGCGACCACCCTGCGCGACGCACCCAGCGCCACGATCATGGACGAAATGTTCCACCTGCTGGGCGACAACGTCGCGGCCCGCGGGCTGGACAATATCCCCGGCACCGGCCCGGCGCTGGTCGTGGCCAACCACCCCACCGGTATCGCCGACGGAATCATCCTGCACGGGTTGTTGTCCCGAATCCGCCCCGACGCCTTCTATTTCGCCAACAAGGACATCCTGTCGGTCATGCCCCAGATGGAGGACATGATCGCCCCCGTCGAATGGCGCAAGGACCGGCGCAGCCATGGCAAGACACGTGAAACCATGGCCTATATGCGCCGCGCCCTGAAGGAGGAACGCATCGGCGTCATCTTTCCCTCGGGGCGGCTGGCGCAGCGGCGCGGGCTGCAATTGCACGAACGGCCCTGGATGCCGTCGGCGGCGATGCTGGCGCGCAAGTTCGACCTGCCGGTGATCCCGGTCAATATCCGGGCGCGCAATTCGGTGCTTTTCTACCTTTTCGACATCCTGCATGCCTCGCTCAAGGATATCACCCTGTTCCACGAGACACTGAACAAGGCCGACCAGCCCTATGCCGTCACCGTGGGCGAAGCCATCGCGCCCAGCGCCCTGCCCGAAACCTCGGAAGAGGGGATCGAGATGCTGCGCAAGGCCACGCTGGCCCTGGGCGAGGAAGGCAGTCAGACCGTCAGCCTCATCAAGGCCACGCGGCGTCCCTTGCTGCGACTCTAGTTTCCGTCCATCGTTGACAGGACCGGGCCGTCGCCGGGCCGCGGGCGCGGGCGCAGGCTGCGGGCCACGGCATAGTCGGGCCGGCAATAGTCCTGCGCGCGGGTCCAGGCGGCCATCTCCGCGATCTTGGCGCGGCTGGTCATCGGCCCCCAATCAGCGGCCACCCCTCGCCAGCGCCCGTCATGCACCGCGATGGCATTGTCTCGCGGGACGGTCACGTTCATGATGCGGATCGCGCAGGACAGGTTGGCCGCGGGATCCTTCAGCGCCGCGCCGGTGCGCGCCCGGCAGCCATAGCGCCGCGCCGTGTCGGGATAGATCTGCAACAGGCCGAACCACAGACCGCCGCCGCCCACGGCCTCGGGGCGGTATGTGCTTTCATGCTTGGACAGGGCCGACATCATCCCCACCCAGAAGGCCCGCCTCTCGCGCGGGCCATTGGCCAAATAGCCCGGGCACCAATCGGCGATGTCGCGCGGCACCGTGCGTTCCAGGCGGCTGCCATGACCCGCCAGCGCCGCCATCGCCGCCCAGGTCCATCCCCGGCTGTCGCCGCGGTGGTCCCAGCGGGCCTGCGGCACCAGGGGGCGCGGGATCGGGCGCAGGACGGGCGGGCCGGTCTCGATTCGCACCGGGTAGCGCAGCATGTAGACGGGGCGCAGGCGGGGGCGGTGCCCGGCCAGCCGCGCCCGGTCCTCGGCCAGCCGCAACGCCGCCGCGTCCGAGCGCAGCAGCGGCCGCATGTCGCTGCCCGGCCCCTCGGCCGCAACCGGCAGCGAAAGACCCAGCGCGACGATCCCCCCCAGGATGACGCGATACCATTTCATGCCGCCCTGAATGCCGCGAGAGCAGGGCGCGGGGCAAGACAATTCCGCACATGGGCTCCGGACGGGCGGTTCACCGCCCTGCCCCTTGCCAGCCAACCCCGGCTGACCTAAACGGAGCCAAGACCAGCAAGAGGTGCCTTCAGATGCTCGACCTGACCTATGACGCCCCCAAGCCCAAGACCCTGTCCGGCGCCACCGGCAAGTGGGAGCTCGTGATCGGCATGGAGGTCCACGCCCAGGTCGCCACCAGTGCGAAACTGTTTTCCGGCGCCTCGACCCGGTTCGGCGCCGAGCCCAATTCCAACGTCGCCTTCGTGGATGCCGGGATGCCGGGCATGCTGCCCGTGATCAACGAGGGCTGCGTGCGCCAGGCCGTGAAAACCGGCCTGGGCCTGAAGGCACAGATCAACCTGTTCAGCGCCTTCGACCGCAAAAACTATTTCTACCCCGACCTGCCCCAGGGCTACCAGATTTCCCAGCTCTACCATCCCATCGTGGGCGAAGGCGAAGTGTTGGTGGAAATGGGGGACGGCACCGCGCGCCGTGTGCGCATCGAACGCATCCACCTGGAACAGGACGCGGGCAAGTCGATCCACGACATGGACCCTCACATGTCCTTTGTCGATCTCAACCGCACCGGCGTCGCCCTGATGGAAATTGTCAGCCGCCCCGATATTCGCGGCCCCGAAGAGGCCGCCGCCTATATCGTCAAGCTGCGCCAGATCATGCGCTATCTCGGCACCTGCGAGGGCAACATGCAGTCGGGCAACCTGCGCGCCGACGTGAACGTGTCGGTCTGCCGGCCCGGCGATTACGACCGCTACATGAAAACGCAGGATTTCTCGCATCTCGGCACGCGCTGCGAAATCAAGAACATGAACTCCATGCGGTTCATCCAACAGGCCATCGATTACGAGGCCCGCCGCCAGATCGCCCTGCTGGAGGACGGCAAGGAGGTCGTTCAGGAAACCCGCCTGTTCGATCCCGACAAGGGCGAAACCCGGTCCATGCGGTCCAAGGAAGAGGCGCATGATTATCGCTACTTCCCCGATCCCGACCTTTTGCCGTTGGAGATCGAGCAGGACTGGGTGGACGAGATCGCCGCCAACCTGCCCGAACTGCCCGACGAGAAGAAGGCGCGCTTCATCAAGGATTTCGGGCTGAGCGACTACGACGCCTCCGTCCTGACCGCCGAACACGAGAACGCCGCCTATTTCGAGGCCGTCGCAGATGGCCGCGACGGCAAGCTGGCGGCGAACTGGGTGATCAACGAACTTTTCGGGCGCCTCAAGAAAGAAGACCACGACATCACCGAAAGCCCGGTCAGTCCCGCCCAGCTGGGCGGTATCGTGGAGCTTATCACCAAGGGCGACATTTCCGGCAAGATCGCGAAAGAGCTGTTCGAAATCGTCTATACCGAGGGCGGTGATCCGGCCCGGATCGTAGAGGACCGCGGCATGAAACAGGTCACCGATACCGGCGCCATCGAGGCGGCGGTGGACGAGGTGATCGCCGCCAACCCCGCGCAGGTGGAAAAGGCGCAGGCCAATCCCAAGCTGGCCGGCTGGTTCGTGGGCCAGGTCATGAAGGCCACCGGCGGCAAGGCCAACCCCAAGGCGGTGAACGAGATCGTGTCGAAGAAGCTGGGGCTCTAGGCCCCGCCCCGGCCATATTGCGGGTCGACCCGCTTCTTGGTCCGCGCCTTGCGCGACGGGTCAGGCTTTCCTGACGTTCGCGGCCTTGAAGTCGCTGCTAGACTGGATCGTGCCGATGGCGGCGATCCGTCATGGGCGGCGCGATTGTCCGATATTTCAAACAGTCGCGTCATCCATTTCAGGAGATCGACATGATTGAAATCTATACAAATCTTGGAGTCAGCCCCGAGGCATTGCGGATGATTGGTGTTGTCGGGTTCATACTCTATATCGGGGGCTTCGCGGCGCTACAGCTGGAAATCCTGGACGGGTATGGACCCGCCTATTCCATCGTGAACATTCTGGCGGCAACCTTGGTCCTGGTCAGCCTGATCGGTGAATTCAACCTGGCATCGGCGATGATCCAAGTCAGCTGGATCATCATCGGCGTTACGGGCCTGGCCTTGCGGATCTGGCAGCGTCGGCGGCGCTCGCGCTGGGCGGCTTATCCGCGCCACATGCCGGGCAAGGGTCGGTAGGGATTGTGCGGGGTTTGACCACCGCGTCCTTCAAACCAAAGCGCCGCCTGGATTGCCGAGCCAAGCCGCGCTTGCGCGGCAATGCCCGCTTGGCCCCGCTCGGCTGTCTTGCTATGTCCCGCGTCGAGCAAAGGGGAATGGTCGATGCAAGCGTATGAATACAAGGTGGTGCCCGCGCCGAAAAAGGGGGTGAAGGCCAAGGGGGTCAAGGGGCCCGAGGCGCGGTTCGCCCATGCGCTGCAACTGGTCATGAACGAGATGGGGGCCGAGGGCTGGGAATACCAGCGCACCGACACCCTGCCCTGCGAAGAGCGCCAGGGCCTGACCGGCAAGACCACACAGTTCCGCCATGTCCTGGTCTTCCGCCGCCTGCTGCCGGACGATGCCGGGGCGGCCGAAGACACACCGCTGATCGAGGATCACAGCGCCGACACCCCGGCCGCCATTCCGGCCGAAGACGCGGATGGCGCCGAAGAGTCGGCGGCGCATGACAGCCAGGCGGACCCGGACACCCCGCCCGAGGATCAGCGGATGTCCAGCGCCAGCGCGTGAATGCGGCCAAGCATGTCGGGCCCCAGCGCCGCGTGAACGGCGCGGTGCCGGGCGATGCGCGACATATCGGCAAAGGCCGGCGCCTCGATGACCACGCGCCAATGGCTTTCGCCGCTGCCATCGTCCCCCGCATGGCCCGCATGCAGATGGCTTTCGTTGATCACCTCGAGCCGGGTGGGCGCGAAAGCCGCTTCCAGTTTTTGCCGAATCTGCGGTTCAAGTCCCATTATTTTCGCCGACCCCCTTCAATATTGTGGCCCAAGGACTAAACTCATCGCTCCGAGTCGGAAAGGTGACGGTATGCGCAAGGATGATCCTTTCGGTTTCGACATCTCGGTGTCGGCCTCCAAGAAGAAAAAGCCCCGCGGTCGGCGCGGCATGTCGGGGGCGTTCGAAACCTCGACCCGGGTTTGCGAACATCCCGGCTGCGAAGAAGCGGGCAAGTATCGCGCGCCCAAGAACCCCGATACGCTCGATGACTACTACTGGTTCTGCAAGGACCACGTCCGCGAATACAATCTCAAATGGAACTTCTTCGAGACCTCGACCGAGGCCGATATGGAGGAACAGGCCCAGAAGGATCGGGTCTGGGAGCGCGACACCAAGTCGTTCAAGAAATCCGCCGAGGAACGCGCCTGGTCGCGGCTGGGCATCGAGGATCCGCACCAGGTTCTTGGCGCCAATGCCACGCAGAACCCCGGCAAGTCGGTCGACGGCACCCGCCGACTGCCCCCGACCGAGCGCAAGGCGATCGAGATTCTGGAGGCCAAGGACCACTGGACCAAGACCGAGATCCGCAAGGCCTACAAGAAGCTGATCAAGGTGTTGCACCCGGACATGAACGGCGGCGACCGCAGCCAGGAGGAGCAGCTGGCCGAAGTGGTCTGGGCCTGGGACCAGATCAAGGCCAGTCGCAGCTTCAAGGACTGAGGCGGGCTAGCCGACTCGTCCGCGCGTCCGCACCGACAGGCTCTCGGGATGTTCAGGAACCGTTAGCCGTTCGGGCGTGAAGACCGAGTCGCGTTCGCGCCGATAGACGGCCATCAAAACGTGCACCGCCAGCATATGCGCCGCCCAGATCAGGGCGATCACCGGTGACGTGGTCAGGGTCACGATCAGGGTGAATGGCGCGAACATGGTGCCGTAGAGCGGCAGCGCCAGTGTTCCGCCGATGATCGCCCCGACAAGGCTGATCCAGATGATCCCGGCCAGGGCCCGCGTCATCATCCAGGGGCCGTGTTGTCCGACCCTGTCACCGGCCAGGAACAGGGCCATCATGCCCCCCAGACCGGCGGCCAGGGTGATCCATGTCTCGTACCAGGTCAGGCCTCGGATCAGGGCCTTGCCGCTGTTGAATTGCAGCACGGCCAGGTAGCCTAGACCCATGCCCAGTATGGCCACCAGAACGAAGGCGAGCAGCCTTGCCCGCTCGCCATCCGTTCGACCCGGTCGTGTTCTTGTCCGTGATCGCATTGCTTGACTTACCTTCCCCTGCCACCGGTTTACACGCGGGCTTTGTGGCACCAAAGGGGCGAATCCGCCCATCCTGGAAAAGGTCTGTTTACGGTTTGTCACCAGCCCCCGCGCGCCCCTCAGGCGGGGCGGAAAACCAGGCTGACCCCGTTGATGCAATGGCGTTTGCCGGTCGGCTCAGGGCCGTCGTCGAAGATATGGCCAAGGTGGCTGCCGCAGCGATCGCAATGGCATTCGGTTCTCACCACCAGCAGAATGCGGTCGGGCTTGGTCTCGATGGCATCGGGCAGGGCCTGCCAGAAGCTGGGCCAGCCGGTGCCGCTGTCGAACTTGTGTTCGCTGGAATAAAGCGCCTGGTCACAGCCTCGGCAATGGTAGAGACCCGGCGCATAGTTAGCGTCCAGCGGGCTGGTGAAGGCGCGCTCGGTGCCCTCTTCACGCATGACCCTGTATTCCAAGTCGGTCAGCATCTCGCGCCACTCGGCCTCGGCGCGGGTGACTTCGAAATCGCCTTCGGCCGCGGCGGCCACACGGGGGCCGAACAGGGCGAAAGACAGTGGCGTTGTCAGGGCCAGAACGGAAAAATCTCGGCGTTTCATCTTGATCCCTCCTTTGGGAATGTCCCGGCAACATAGGGGTTTCGCCACGCCGATGGGACCTTTGATCGGCGTGGCGCACGGGCTTGTGACCGGCGGAGAGTCAGGGGTCCCCGGCCACGTGGCCCGTTACTGCTGCGGCAGCAGCACGCGGTCGATCACGTGGATCACGCCGTTGGACTGGTCCACATCGGCGATGGTCACGGTCGCTTCGCGGCCGTTCTCGTCGGTCAACGTGATCTCGTCGCCCGACATCTCGGCCATCAGGGTGCAGCCGCCCAGCGTTTCCACCGGGTGGGCACCGCCATCATCGGCGATCATGCCCATGATCGCGTCGGAAAATGCCTCGGCGCCGACCACGTGACAGGTCAGAATCTGGGTCAGCTGGGCCTTGTTCTCGGGCTGCAGCAACGCGTTGAGCGAGTCGTCTGCGATCATACCGAAGGCGTCATCGGTCGGCGCGAACACTGTGAACGGGCCCGGCCCTTGCAGCGTTTCGACTAGATCCGCCGCCTGAACGGCGGCGACCAGGGTGGTGTGGATGGGCGAGTTAACTGCGTTCTCGACGATGTTCATCTCTGCCATCATCGGCGCGCCGCCCACGGTGGGGTTCTCGGCCTGGGCCATCGGGGCCGAGGCCAGGACAATTGCGGCGGTCGCGGAAAGAACGGTCTGATAGGACATGGTTTGGTCTCCTCTCAAGTTTTGCCCGGCAGGATCGCCGGAGACATGAGAAGCCACGAGAGCCCCGCCGGAATAGTTTCAGAGTGTTTCGAGAAAAACTGCCGACCGGCGATCACAGAGCCGTGATCGGACCCGTCGCCAACACATCGCCCGTGGGCGCCCCGGTGGGCGATCCGCCGGGCGGTTCGTCCGAGATCGCCAGCACCGCCCCGGCGTCAAGATCGGCACGCAGGGCGCGCGGCACGGTGAGGGCGGCGCTGCGGTCCTCGGGCATGACGCCCAGCGAAACCGGCGTGCCGCCCTCGGGGATCAGCCACAGCTCCAGCGCGCGGTTCGGCCGCGGGCCGCCGGCGCGCCGCTCGATGACAAGATCGCCAGTCTCTTCAAGGTAGGCGGCGGCCACGACGAGTTCGGCATCCTCCGAGGCCAGCTCGGCCTGGTAGGTCGGCACCGGCACCCTGCCGGTATCGAGCACACCGAACTCCACCGCGATCAGCACCAGCACCGCCGCCGCCACCGCCCCGACGATCGAGGGGATCAGGCCGATCCGCTGCCACCAGCGGCGGTCCTGTTCGCCGAAAATGTCCCGTCGCAGCGATGCCAGAACGCGCGGCGGGGCCGCGACCGGCGCGATCTCGTCTGCGATGCCGGCGAATTCGATCTCCCAGGCATGGACAAGATCGGCAAAGCCCTGATCCTCGGCCACCCGCGCCTCGGCCAGTTGCCATTCCGGCCCCTCCAGCAGACCCAGCGCATATTCCGCGGCCAGCACCGAGTCATCGTCATATGTGGTCTGGTCGTTCATCGGGACAGGCAGTCTCTCAGTTTCAGCAGGCTGCGCCGCAGCCATGTTCGCATCGTGTTCATCGGCACGTCGAAATGACGCGCCAGGTCGGCATAGCTGTCGCCGTCCAGATAGGCACGGCGCACGGCGATCGCCCGGTCCTCGGGCAATTCCTCGAAGCATCGCAGCACCTGCGCGCGCACCTCGCCCGCCAGCACCACCTGTTCGGGCCCCGGCGCGTCGTCGGCCAGGTCCGCCAGCAGATCGGTGCCATCGGCCCGGGTGCTGGTTTCGGTCACCGGCTTGCGCGCCCGCAGCCTGTCGATGGCCCGGTTGCGCGCGATCGTGATCATCCAGCTCATCGGGCTGGCCGCACCGGGACGAAAACCCACGGCCGCATCCCATATGCGCAGATAGACCTCTTGCAGGGTATCCTCGGCTTCGCTTCTGTTCTTCAAGACACGCAAGCAGACGCCGAAAAGTTTCGCCGAGGTCGCGTTATACATCGCCTCGAACGCGTCCCGGTCCCCCAGGCCCGTGCGCGCCAGCATGGTCTCAAGATCGGCTCGATCGGTCATCGGCCCCATCAAGACCAAGCCCGCCCGCGGGCGCAACCCATTTCCCCACCCGCCCCTTGCAGGCCTCCGCGATATGGTGCATCCCCGCAGGGTGATTTTCGAAAGAGGCAGACCCGATGGCTGACGGCACGCTTGACCCAATGAGCAAACCGACCGAGGAGATCTCGGTGCGCGATGTGTTCGGCATCGACAGCGACATGAAGGTGAAGGGCTTTGCCGAGGGCAG
The DNA here is from genome assembly GCA_009908505.1 of Alphaproteobacteria bacterium. Lineage (GTDB taxonomy): Bacteria > Pseudomonadota > Alphaproteobacteria > Rhodobacterales > Rhodobacteraceae > Salibaculum. The sequence continues at coordinate 32,776 of JAAAPD010000036.1, forward strand.
CGACCGCGTGCCCGAAATCGACAGCACCTACAAGTTCGACCCCGACACCACGCTTGCGATCCTGGCGGGTTTCGGCTACAACCGACGGGTGATGATCCAGGGCTATCACGGCACCGGGAAATCCACCCATATCGAACAGGTCGCCGCCCGTCTGAACTGGCCCGCCGTGCGCGTGAACCTGGATAGCCACATTTCCCGGATCGACCTGATCGGCAAGGACGCGATCAAGCTGCGCGACGGCAAACAGGTGACGGAATTCCACGAAGGCATCCTGCCCTGGGCGCTGCGCAACCCCGTCGCCATTGTCTTCGACGAATACGATGCGGGCCGCGCCGACGTGATGTTCGTGATCCAGCGGGTGCTGGAACATGACGGCAAGCTGACCCTGCTGGACCAGAACGAGATCATCACCCCCAACCCCAATTTCCGCCTGTTCGCCACGGCGAATACCGTGGGTCTGGGCGACACCACCGGCCTCTATCATGGCACCCAGCAAATCAACCAGGCCCAGATGGACCGCTGGTCGCTTGTGACGACGCTCAATTACCTCAGCCATGATGCCGAGGCCGCCATCGTGCTGGGCAAGTCGCCGCATTACAATTCCGAGAAGGGCCGCAAGATCGTCGGCCAGATGGTGACGGTCGCCGACCTGACCCGCACTGCCTTCATGAATGGCGATCTGTCGACGGTCATGTCGCCCCGGACAGTGCTGAACTGGGCCGAGAACGCCCGGATCTTCGGCGGCGACTTGGGCTATGCCTTCCGCGTGTCCTTCCTGAACAAGTGCGACGAGCTGGAACGCCAGACCGTGGCGGAATTCTACCAGCGCTGTTTCGACGAGGAACTGCCGGAAAGCGCAGCAAGCTTGAGCTTGGGGTGACCATGACCGGGCCCCATCGCCTGTCTGCTTGCCAGATTGCGCGATTGGCGCTTGGATAGACACGATGAAAAAGCCGAGCGATAACCCTGCCGATCCGTTCAAGAAGGCCCTGGCCGAGACCACGAAGGTCATGGCCGATGATCCGGACCTGGCCGTCAGTTTCACCGTGGACCCGCCGGGGGCTACGCGCGAAACCGTGCGCCTGCCCCAGATCAGCCGCCGCATGACCCGCGACGAAGTGCTGCTGGCGCGCGGCACCTCGGACGCCTACGCGCTGCATCACAAGTTCCACGACCCGGCCGTCGCCACCCGCTACCTGCCTCAGGGGCAGATGGCGCGCGACCTCTACGAGTCCATGGAAAACGCGCGGGTCGAGGCCGTGGGCGCGCGCCACATGCCCGGCACCGCGGGCAATATCGACGCCAAGATCGGCAACGAGGCGCTGCGCAAGGGCTATGACCAGATCCGCGACAAGTCCGAGGCGCCGCTGGCCACCGCCGCGGGCTACCTGATCCGGCACCTGGCCACGGGCCGCGACCTGCCCGGCGGCGCGGGCCACGTGATGGACCTGTGGCGCGGCTATATCGAGGAACAATGCGGCGAGACGCTCGACGACCTCGAAGCCTGCCTGCACGACCAGCAGGCCTTTGCCAGGTTCGCCCGCCAGCTGATCGACGACATGGGCTATGGCGACCAGCTGGGCGACGACCCCGACGACATCCCCCAGGACGAGGAGGATGAGGAAACCGGCGAGGACGACCAGGACCAGCCCGAAAGCACCGGCGACGACGACAGCGATGACGGCGACGAAGCCGAGGCCCAGCCCGAGCAGAGCCAGGAGGAAACCCAGGACGCCTCGGAGGCGCAGGTCAACCTGGACGAGGATGCCAGCGACGAGTTGGAAGAGGACATGGAGCGCCCCGAGGGCGAGGCCCCGCTGGAGCCGCCTGCGCCGCAGCCCATTTCCGACGCCGACCCCGACTACAAGGTCTTCAGCACCGACAACGACGAGGAGATCGGCGCCGAGGACCTGGCCGAGGCGGCCGAGCTGGAGCGCCTGCGCGCCTATCTCGACCAGCAGCTCGAACCGCTCAAGGGCGCGGTCAGCCGGCTGGCCAACAAGTTGCAGCGCCGGCTTCAAGCGCAGCAGAACCGGTCCTGGTCTTTCGACCAGGACGAGGGCATCCTGGATGCCGGGCGCCTGGCCCGCGTGGTGGCCAACCCGACGACGCCGCTGTCCTTCAAGGTCGAACAGGATACCGAATTCCGCGACACGGTGGTGACGCTGCTGCTGGACAATTCCGGTTCGATGCGGGGCCGGCCGATTTCAATCGCTGCGATCTGCGCCGACGTGCTGGCGCGCACGCTGGAACGCTGCCAGGTCAAGGTCGAGATCCTGGGCTTCACCACCCGCGCCTGGAAGGGCGGGCTTTCGCGCGAGGGCTGGCTCGCCGAGGGGCGCCCGCAGGCACCGGGCCGCCTCAACGACCTGCGCCATATCATCTACAAGCGGGCCGATGCGCCCTGGCGGCGCACGCGCGAGAATCTGGGCCTGATGATGAAAGAGGGCCTGCTGAAGGAAAACATCGACGGCGAGGC
>JAAAPD010000034.1 GCA_009908505.1 Alphaproteobacteria bacterium
GAAGAGGGCGGCAAGGGCAGGCTGGTCGGGGACTGCCAATATGACAGTTGTGCAGAGGTGGCGGGCGCCATCACGCCCGTGCCCGGCGGGGTCGGGCCCATGACCATCGCGTGCCTGCTGGCCAATACCGTGACCGCCTGCTGCCGTGCCAACGGCCTGGCCGAGCCCGAGGGGCTTACGGCCTGAGCGGCAGCATCGTGCCCTGCAAAAGGGCGACGAGCGTTTCCTCGTCGCCCGTTACCGCCGCGACCCTTGCGGTCACGACCATCAGGCGTCGCCCGGCCTTCTCGACCCGGCCCTGCGCACACAGGTAGTCGCCTTTGGCCGGGGCCACCAGGTTGATCTTCATCTCGGTCGTCAGGACCTCTTCGTCCGCCTGTAACAGCGAAAGGGCCGCGTAGCCCGCCGCACAGTCGCCGATGGAAAAGGTCAGCCCGGCGTGGCCGTATCCCGCCTGCTGGCGGACACCGGGGCCGATCGGGGCCGTTATCTCGGACCTGCCGCCCTTGGCCTGCTGCAAGGTCGCGTCCAGTGTGCGCATCATGGATTGGGCGGCAAAGCTGCGCGCCACATGCGCGGCGATGTTTTCCGTATCTGACGGTTTGCTCATCTTGTGAACCCGGTCTACCTTGGCCGCTGAATGATAAGGATATCATTCGTTTGTTCAGTTGGGTGCGCAAGGGGCGAGTATGTTCAAGCGTCGTGTTTGGCGTGATCTGGGGCGGGAAATCGGGGCCGTGATGGCAGAGTCGCGGGCGTCATGGGGTGTGACGGCGGGCCTGATCATCCTTGCCTTTCTGGGGGATCCTTTCGCCGCACTGGCCGACTTGCCGCATTTTCGCAAATTCGTCACCTGGTGCCTTTTGATTGGTGGTGGGGCGCTTCTCTTCATCCTGATCCGCGGGGTCTTGCGCCTGTCGGCGGGGGACCTGACCCGGGGGCGCGAAACCGTTGCGGCCTCGGCGCTTCTGGGCATTGCCTATGCGCCGCCAATTTATGTCTGGCTTGCGTCCCTCGATATGCCGCCCAACCCCGTCTACACCGCCGCTCTGGTCGTCGCCGCCGCCCTGATGGTGTCGAGCCTGCGACAGGCAATAGATGAATCGGTTCCGGCCCCCGTCCTGCAACGCGACCGCCTGTGCAACCGGCTGCCCGATACCGGTGACGCGAGGGTTCTGCGCCTGAGTTCGTCCGATCATCATGTCGTGGTGGGCATGTCGGACGGGCGGCACCTTCGGCTTCGCATGCGTTTGCGCGACGCGGTCGCGGAGATGGATGCAACAGACGGGTTCTGTGTCCACCGGTCGCACTGGGTCGCCTTGGGTCACATAAAGTCGGTCGAGGCGGCGGGGCCGCGGGAACGCGTGATCCTTCAATCTGGCGATACAGTGCCGGTGGGGCCGAAATACCGACCCAACCTGGTGGCGGCCGGGTTCCTGCGTGACTAGCCGCGCGCCCGGCCCAGGGCGGAAAGCGGGACGGGTATTGCCCGCGATCCGGTCAGGACGGCGATACCGTCCCGCGCGATGAGGGTCTCCAGCACGGGCCGCGTTGCGTGAAGCCCGCCGGTATAGGCCCCGAAGGCCGGTAGGATAAGTCGCGCCCGGTCCACGAGGAAACACGGCCGCGCCGGTCCTGCCCCCGGAATTCTCGCCTTGGGGTGGTAGTGGCCGGAAACCTCGGCGATATCGGCCGTGGCGATATGCCGGAAGGTCAGCGGACCGACGGTCAGTTCCCCGACATGGCTCCCCCCGAGATCGATCGGGCCGGGATCATGGTTGCCTTCGATCCAGACCCAATCGCGACCGGCCTGCATTCTCGCAAGGTGCAGCCGCGCGCCCTCGGCCAGGCCCATCGCCGCGTCCAGATCGTCGAAGCTGTCGCCAAGGCAGACCACCTGCGCCGGACATGTCTCGGCGATGGCCTTGTCCAGGCGGGCCAGGGTCTCTTGCACCTCGTAGGGCGGCAAGAGCCCTCCGCCGCGCCGTGCCATGCGTTCGGATTTTCCCAGATGCAGATCGGACACGCAAAGCAGGCCCCGGTCGGGCCAGAACAGGCTGCCATCGGCGCGGGCGTGCAAATGCGCGCCGTTGAAATCCAGCGCATGGAACGACGTGGGGGCTGATTTGGCGTTTCGGTCCAGGCCTTGCAAGCTCAAAGCGCGCCCAGCCCGGCCTCGGCCATCTGGCGCGCTGCCTCCGCTTCAAGCAGTCTTTCGCGCCCCTCACCGGTGATGGGCACCTTGCCAGGTTCCAGGAACAGCGGCGCGGCGAGGGGCGAGACACGGGTCAGCCGCACGTGGTCGATCCCCTCGATCCGCGCCAGCATGTCCTCGATCCGGCCGAAATCGACAAGACCCCTCAGAGCCTCGTCGCGGGTGATCCGCATCAGCAGATGGTCGGGTTCGTATTTCGCCAAGGTGTCATACAGGATATCCGAGGAAAACGTCGCCTGACGCCCGGTCTTCCTGGGGCCGGGTATGTTGCGTTCGATCAGCCCGGCGATGGTCGCCACCCCGCGAAAGGTGCGTTTCATCACCGCGTTGCCCTGCAGCCACTGGTCCAAACCGTTGCGCATATCGGACGGATCCAGCAGGGCGGCCGGGTCGGCCACATGCTCCAGCCCCCAGATCAGCAGCGCGCAATCGGTCACGACGAAGCCGAGAGGCGACAGGCCCGCCGCCTCCATCCGCTGGGTCAGGATCAGGCCCAGCGTGCGGTGGGCGTTCTGACCGGCGAAACCATAAAGGCACAGATGCTCGCGTCCTTCATGCGGGAAAGTCTCGACCAGAAGGCGCCGCGCCGAGGGCATGCGGCTGACCTCGCCTTGCAGGGCCAGCCATTCGGCGGTGTGATCCGGCAGGTTGGGCCAGCTGTCCTGGTTGAGCAGGCGCAGGATACGGGCCGAAAGCTGCGTGGAAGTCGCGAATTTCATGCCCGAGAACACGGCGACCTTTGGCTCGCGGCCCGGCGTTCGGCTTACCTCGACGGTCAGTTCTTTCAATCCCTCGTAGCGCACGACCTCGCCCCCGATCAGGAAGCGATCGCCGGGGGTCAGTGAGGCGGCGAAGGCCTCTTCGACCTCGCCAAGGACCCGATTGCCGCGCCGTATCCGCACCTTGAGAAGGTCCGCGTCCTGGATCGTGCCGATATTCATGCGGATGCGTTTCACCGCGCGGGGGTCACGCAGGTGCCACGTGCCATCCGTCTGCTTCAGCCGCTGCCACTTGTCATAGGCCCGAAAGGCGTATCCGCCCGTCGCGCAAAAGGACAGGCAATCGTCGAAGGCGGCGCGGCTCAGCCCGGCATAGGCGCCCACCGTCCTGACCTCGGCGAACAGGGCGTCGGCCTCGAACGGGCCGGCGCAGGCGCGGATCAGGATATGCTGGCATAACACGTCCAGGGGGCCGGGGCCGCGCGGCTCGCCGTCCAGGGCGTGTTCGCGGGCAGCTTCCAGCGCGGCGACACATTCCACCACCTCGAATCGGTTGGCCGGAACCAGCAGCGCCCTGGAGGGGGCGTTGTAGCGATGATTGGCCCGCCCGATCCGCTGCACAAGGCGCTTGACGTTCTTGGGCGCGCCGATCTGGATCACTAGGTCCACGTCGCCCCAGTCGATCCCGAGGTCCAACGATCCGGTGCAGACGATAGCGCGCAACTGGCCGGCAACCATGGCTGCCTCGACCCGCTCGCGCTGGTCACGGCTCAGGCTGCCGTGGTGGATACCGATGGGCAAGGCGTCCTCGTTCGCCAGCCAGAGATGGTGGAAGAAAATCTCGGCCTGGGCGCGGGTGTTGTGAAAGATGAGTGTGGTCCTGTGCTTTTTGACCTGCTCGAGGACCTCATGAACGGCGTATTTTGCCCCGCCGCCAGACCAGGGCGGTCGGCCTTGCGTGCCCAGCATCTCGATGTTCGGGTCGGGGCCCGGATTGGCCGACAGGATCGGACAGGGGTCGGGGTGGCGCGCCAGCGTGCGGGCGATGGCCTGCGGGTCGTCCACCGTGGCAGACAAGCCGATGCGGCGCAAACCCGGCGCCAGGCGTTCCAGACGCGACAGGGCCAGCATCAGCTGGTCGCCGCGCTTGCTGTCGGCCAGGGCGTGGATTTCATCCACGATCACGCGTTGCAGCCCGGCAAAGATGCGCGGTGCGTCCTCGTAGCTGGTCAGCAGCGCCAGCGATTCCGGCGTGGTCAGCAGGATATGCGGCGGGTCGGCCCGCTGGCGCCGCTTGGCGGTATAGGTCGTGTCCCCGGTGCGATCCTCGACGCGGATCGGCAGGCCCATTTCTTCGACGGGCATGGTCAGGTTGCGCCGGATATCCGCGGCGAGCGCCTTGAGCGGCGAAACATAAAGCGTGTGAAGCCCCTGATGGGCGCCGCTCGCCAATTCCACCAGGCTGGGCAGGAACCCGGCCAGGGTCTTGCCGCCGCCGGTGGGCGCGATCAGCAGCGTTGCAGGCTCCGCGGCCCGGTCCAGCATCTGACGCTGGTGCGGATACACCGTCCACCCACGGGCCGCGAACCAGGTCTCGAAGAACGGGGGCAGTTCGGTCATGGGCCGAACCTAGCCCGCGGCAGGGGCCTTCGCCAGCGCGCCCGGCTTCTTTGGGTCGAAAATACTGCGGGGGGAGTCGCGGCGCGCGCGACAGGGGGCAGAGTCCCCCGGCCCGGTCGGACGGGTCCGGCCCGTCCGATCCCGGGGTTCAGTGCACGATTTCCTCTTCCTTGACGAACATGTTCGCCCAGGCGCGGTCGATCAGGTCCGGGCGCATCTGGTAGGGGATGCCCTCGAATTCGCAGATCGAAATGATCTGGTCGATCAGGAAGATCGGCTGGTAATTGGCATAAACGTTGTCGATGCTCGGGTATTTTTCCTGCAACAGGTAGACCAGCGATTCCTCGTCCAGCGGCATGCCCTTCTTGCGGGCCACCAGGGCAAAGATCTTCAGGAAATCCTCTTGGGTGGGGCCATCGATCTTGATCTTGAAGAAGATCCGGCGCAGCGCGGCCTTGTCGAAGATGTCGTTGGGGTGGAAGTTGGTCGAGAAGATCACAAGGGTGTCGAAGGGCACCTCGAATTTTTCGCCCGATTGCAGGGCGAGGATGTCGCGGCTTTCCTCCAGCGGGACGATCCAGCGGTTGACCAGTTTCTGCGGCGGCTCTTCCTGGCGGCCAAGGTCATCCACGATGAAGACCCCGCCCGAGGATTTCAGCTGCAAAGGCGCCTGGTAGGTCCGCGCGGTCGGGTTGTAGACCAGGTCGAGCATGGACAGTGACAGTTCACCGCCGGTGATCACCGTGGGGCGTTCGCAACGCACATAGCGGGTATCGAACCGCCCCGAGGTGCGGCGCAGGGAATTGGGGTCGTCCACGTCTTCCTCGGCGGCCGAATGCACGATCGGATCGTAGACCGTGATGACCTGCCCAGCATATTCGATCGCGCGGGGGATATAGATCTTGTCGCCAAGGGCGTCGCGGATCCCGTTCGAGATCGAGGATTTGCCGTTTCCCGGCGGGCCATACATCAGGATCGACCGGCCCGAGGACACTGCCGGCCCCAGCTGGTCCAGCAGGTCCGGCGGAAGGACCAGGTGCCCCATGGCCGCGGTCAACTGGTCGCGCGTGACTTGGATGTTGCGGATCGACTGGCGCTTGACCTGTTCGGCATAGACCTCCAGCGGCACCGGCATCGCCCCGTAATATTCTGACTGGGCCAGCGCATCGAGAGCGCGGGCCTTGCCCGCATCGGTCAACTGATAGCCCATCTCGCCGCCGGAATTGGCGTGCAGCGTGCCGGTCGATTCCAGCAGTTTCTGGCTGCGCGCAAGGTCCACCAGTTCCTGGGTCACCGGGACCGGCAGGCAGATCGCTCGGCTCAGCTCCGATACCGTGTCCGCGTTCTTGCGGAACATGGTTTTCAGGACGATATCCCGCATCATCACCAGGGGCAGGCGCATCGCCTCGAGCGATTTCGGCGCGGGCGGGGCGACAACGTTGGGGTTTTGCATGTTCATGACGGTCTGCTCGCATTGCCGTTGCATTTGTGGCCCATAGGCCGCGTCGGCCGGTTAATCCGGCACCGGGCCGCCAAAGGGCTATGATCGGCTTTGTGCCGCAGTATTGTGGCGAAAAAAGGGACAAACAGGTTCCAGAGGCAGGCATGAGCAGACCGAATCCAGTCGTTTTGACGGCATTTCTTCTGGGCATACTGGGCCTATTGGGGGGCGCGGCGCTTCTCAAGGGTGGGCTCTATGTCGGCAAGCACGAAGGCGACACGCTGCACCTGATGCAGATCGTCTTTCGCATGGCCGACGGGCAATTGCCGCATCTCGATTTCATGACTCCCATTGGCGCGCTGGCCTTCTGGCCCATCGCCCGTCTGGTCGAGGCGGGGCTGGGCATGGGCATGGCGATCCTCTGGTCCCAGGTCATCATGGCAACCCTGTTCGTGCCGATCACCGTCTGGGTCGCCTCCAGCCGGCTTGGCCCCAACGTGGCGCTGCTTTTCGGGGCCTTCGTGATGGTGCTGCTTCTGGCGCTGGTGCATGGCGAGGCGCAGCGCAGCGTGTCGATCTCGATGCATTACAACCGCCTGGCCTGGGCGGCGGCCTTCGTGGTGATCCTGGCCGCCATTGTTCCGCCGGTGCATCCGCGCTCGGGGCTGGTGGACGGGATCATCATCGGCCTGATGATGGTGATCATGGTGATGATCAAGGTCACCTATTTCGCGGCCTTCGCGCTACCCGTCGTTGTGGCGCTGTTTTTGAGCGAACAGCGCCGGGCGTTGGCCTGGGCGCTGCTGACCGGCGCGGCTGCGGCCTTGGCAATCACGGCTTTCGTCGGGGTGGAATACTGGCTGGCCTATCTTGGCGATCTCGCCACCGTGGCCGGGTCCGAGATCCGCGCTGCGCCAGGAGAGCCCCTCGGGGCGATCCTGGGGGCCCCGGCCTATATCGGCGGATCGCTGGTGGCCGTCGCCGGGGTGATCCTGTTACGGCAGGCGCGGGTCGAGACCGGGGGGCTGGTCCTGCTGCTGCTGTTGCCGGGGTTCTTCTATGTCACCTTCCAGAATTTCGGGAACGACCCGCAATGGCTGATGCTTGTGGCGGTGTTGCTTCTGGCCATGCGCCCCGGATCGGACAAGGTGCTGCGCAACGGTTTCGGCTGGCCCCTGCGCGAGGCGCTGGGCGTCACCGCCGCCATGGCCCTGGCCCTGTCGGCGCCGTCCTTCTTCAACCTGGCCTACAGCCCTTTGCGCCACCTCAAGCTCGATACTGCGGAGTATACGCCGCTCTTGCCGCGGGGCGGGGTGCATGCCGACCTGCAATCCACCAAGTTGCGGGTGGACAGGGTCTATACCCGGGTCGCGCTGGACGGGCCCGACAGCATGCTGGCCTCTTTCGGCGCGCCGGGCGTCGACAGCGACCCGGCCAGCTTCAGGGGCGAGACATTCGAGCAATGCTCGGTCGAGCTGGGCCTGCCAACGGTGATGGACACGATCGTACGTGACCTCGAAAAGGCCGGGTTGGCAGAGGGCAAGAGCCTGTTCGCCGCCGACATCTTCAGTTCGCATTGGCTGTTCGGCGAGTTGGAGCCGTTGCAGGGCGGCGCGCCATGGTACTACGGCGGGCTGCCGGGCTGGGACGATGCCGATTACCTGTTGATCCCGCTCTGCCCAGTCGTGCCGGACGTGCGGGCCCGTATCCTGACCGTGATCGAGGAGCAGGGGGCCGAGGGCCTGGTCGAGATCCGCCGAACGCCGCTCTACGTTCTCTATTCCAAAGGGTGACCCGTCAGCCCTGGAACAAGGGGTGCGCGAGATAAAGGATCAGCGTCACACCCAGCGGAAACCCCATGGGAAATCGCCGCTTTTCCGTCCAGCTTTGCCAATGCGGAACCAGGTTGCGGATGGCCGGGATGGCGCGGCAAAGGCGATGCACCGCGAAGGCCGCGATGAAGCTGGTCGCCAGCAGGAAAAGTACCGCCCAGGCATCCTGCACCGCCACGAAGGGCGCGGCCGAGGCGATGAATTTGCTGTCGCCGGCCCCCATCGCGCCGATCGCGTTCAGCGCCATGCCGATTACCAGCACCACACCGAAATGCGCGAACCGCATAACGTAGTCGGGCCAGAATGGCATCAGGAAGATGCCCACGACGACGAAGATCAGCGCCAGCAGGTCCGTGGACCAGGTGGGAATCTTCATCGCGCGCAGGTCGTTCCAGGCGATGTAGAGGCACAGCGGCGCGACGAAGGGCAGGAACCAGGCGGCCTGTGTCGCGGTCAGGGATGTTTCGACCACGGGATCAGTTCGTCACGTTGTCTTCAAGTGCCCGGAGTGACCGTGCCGCGGCCTCGAAATGCTGCGGATGGGTGTCGATCGCCTCGCGCAGCAGGCCGCGCCCGGTTGTGACGTCGTTCTGCTTGATCGCGGTCAGGGCCATCGTGTGCAGAAGTTGGGCGCGCTCGACCTGGCTCATGGGAATGACGGGCAGGTCGTAGTTGCGCTGCGCACCGCGGGCCATGACCAGGTTGTTCTTGGCCGTGAAAAGGTCGCGGTCGTTCTGGATCGCGTCCAGGAACAGCTCTTCCGCACCGGCATAATCGCCGCGGGTCAGCTTGGAAAAGCCCCAGTTGTTGTAGACGCCGCCCGGGCGCGTCGTCAGGCCCGCTGCGGTTTCATAGAAGCTGTCAGCGTTGTCCCATTCCTCGTTGCTGTCGGCGACCATCGCCTCGAGGCGGTACCGTTCATAGGTCTCATGCGTGGGCGGGATCGCGTCGAGCACCTGTTCGGCGCGGTCCCACTGGTTCGTACGGATCAGCGCATCGGAAAGGTCCACCTGGTCGTCCAGGGTGCTGTCCTCATGATCGGTCACATCCGTCCAGGCGGCCACGGCCCGGTCATAGTCCCGGGCCCGCACAAGCGATTTCGCCAGCCCGCGCATCAGGTCGATCCGGCCGGGATCGTTGGCGCTGGCGCGGGAAAAGTAGCTCACTGCCTCGTCGGGGTCTCCGACCGTCAGCATCACGTCGTTGAGGTTGGTTTCATCGACGACGTTCACATCCTGCAGGGCGCGGTTGACCTGGGCCTCGCCCGACCGGTCACAGGCCGCCAGCAACATCGCCCCCAAAAGGGCTGTGGAGAAAAGGATAGGGTGGCGCATGGTTTTGCGTCCTTTTTCTGCTCTTGCCTCTAGGGTCCGCCCAGCAACAGGTAATCCCCGGTGCCGCGTCGAACCAATTGGAACTGTTCGCTCTCTTGTTGGCCAGAATAGCCCGGGTTTTCCAGTTTTGCGAGGGCCAAGCGCAAGTTGTCGCGAATCAGGTCGGAATCGCCATTATCCGTTGCATAGGCGCGACGAAATAACTGCGCTGCCTCGGCGATTTCACCGCGTTCCATGAGGATGACGCCAAGGTTGTTCCAAGCCGGAACGAAGCTGTCGTCCTTTTCCACGGCGCGGCGCAACAAGCCCTCGGCCTGGTTCAGACGGCCCAGCCGCAGGTTGGCCGACCCCAGCGCCGACAGGGTGTCCACGTTCAGACCCTGGCGTCCGGCGGCGCGGGTATAGGCCTGAAGCGCCAGTTCGAATTCGCCTGCCGCCATCAGCCTGTGGCCCACGGTCAGCCCGTCGACATCCGCCTCGCCGGCAATGCCGGGCGCAAAGACCCGGTCGCCGGTGGGCGTGAAACCGCGCGGGCCGCAGGCCGCCAGGGCGCAGCAAAGGGCGATGATCCAAAGGGTGCGGCGCGTCATGAGTTGGGCTGCTCGGCCTGTCTGCTCTTGTCGTCTTGTTGGTGCATGGGTTGCCGAAAGCGCCCGGAGTTTCAAGAAGAATACCCGAGACAGGCGAAAACCGCCCGCGTGCGGGCGGTTTTTGCCACGTCGGGTGCGCCTCAGAAGTTGGCGTTCGAAAGCGTTACGTAGATGTTGTAGACCGACGGGCCGATCAGGATGATCAGCAGCGGCGGCACCGTCAACATCATGGTCGCCAGCGTCATCTTGGTGGGCAGGGTGTTGGCCTTTTCCTCGGCCCGCATGACCCGCTTGTCGCGCATCTCGGCCGAGAAGACCCGCAGCGCCTCGGCGATCGAGGTGCCGAATTGCTGCGACTGGATCAGAACGGTGACGAAGCTGGCGATATCGGACACGCCGGCGCGTTCGGACATGTCGCGCAGAACCTGGGTCTTGTCCTTGCCGGCCTTCATCTCGTTGGCGACGATCTTGTATTCCTCGGCCAAGGCAGGAAAGCCCGATTCCAGTTCACGCGACACCCGGATGATGGCCTGGTCCAGCGACTGGCCCGCCTCGACGCAGACCAGCATCATGTCCAGGCTGTCGGGAAAGCCGTTGACCATCTGTTCCTGGCGTTCCTGCTGGCGCCGGTTGACCCAGTATTTGGGCAGCATGTAACCCACCACGCCCGGCAGCAGGATCGAGATGATCGTCGCCCTGGTCGTGGGATCACCGGTGGAAGAGGCGTAGATCGCATAGGCCACGCCCAGGACCAGCAAACCGATACCGAGGGCGAACTGCGCGAAGTGATACATCCGCACGGCGTTCTTGCTGCGATAGCCCGCCTGAACCAGTTTCAGCTGGATCGAGGAGAATTCTTCCTGGTCCTGGGGTTCGAGAAAGTTGGAGTATTTCTCCAGCTTGTCCTTGCCCCCGCCCATGCGCAGCTTGGTGCCTTCCTTGGCGACCATGGCGGCCTGGTTGGCGGATTTGAGTTTCTCAAGCGGATCCTCTTCCTTTTTCAGAAGGGCCGGCAGGACCAGAAGGATCAGAAGGACCCCCAGCATGCCGATCACCATGAGAGGCCCGAACGGGCCCAGCATGTCGATCAGCATTTGGTTGATGGTGTCGAGAATCTGCATGGGACCCCTCAGACCTTGATGTTCACGAGACGGCGCATGACGATCACGTTGGCCACCAGGAAACCGGCCACGACCAGTGCGGCCGGGATGAAGGCCGACGTTTCGCGCACGTCGTCATAGTAATTCGGCTGGATCACGTTGATCATGACCAGCGCCACGATCGGGAAGCCGGACAGGAACATGCCCGACCATTTCGCCTCGGCGGTGATGGCCTTGACCCTGCGGAACAGCTTGAATCGCGCCCGGATCACCTTGGCCAGGCCGTCGAGGATCTCGGCCAGGTTGCCGCCCGCCTGCTGCTGGATCGCCACCGCGACGGCCAAAAAGCGCAGATCCTGCATGTCGATGCGTTCGGCCATGGCCTTGAGCGTTTCGCCCATGTCTCGGCCATAGGCCGCCTCGTCCGAGATCACGCCCATTTCGGAACCCAGCGGGTCCGGCACTTCCTTGGCCACGATGGCCACGGCCGAGCTGAACGGGTGACCGACGCGCAACGACCGGACCATGAGTTCCACTGCGTCGGGCAGCTGTTCTTCCAGCATGGCCATGCGCTTTTTGGCCTTCGAATTGATCCAGACATAGACACTGCCCACGCCCATGGCGACCGCCACGGCCAACCGCACCGGCGCCGCCGCCGTGGTGCCGAAGGTCAGCGCGAAAAAGGCCACGCCCGACAGGACGCCCATGAGGATCATCAGCTGCGTCGGGGTGAAGGCGATGTTGGCCTTCTGGGCCTTGTTCGCCAGAAGCGAGTAAAGCGGGATCTTCTGGCTTTGCAGATGCTGGGTCATCTCCTTGCGGAGCTGTTCGAGCACTTCCTCGCGGTTGTTGCCCTTCTCCAGCATTTCCAGCCGGCGGTTGACCCGATTGTTGAGGCTGATCGACTTGCCGAAGGCGACAAGGTAGATGCCGTTCACCAGCACCAGGATCGAGATGAAGATCAGGCCATAGATGATGGGTTCTGCTGAAATCGTCATGTTACTGCGCCGCCACGGGTTCGAAGATTTGCGCGGGCAGGTCGTAACCCCAGAGCTTGAACCGCTCGGAGAAGTGCGACCGCACGCCGGTGGCCGTGAAATGGCCGATGATCTTGTTGTCGGGGGTCAGGCCAACGCGCTGGTAGCGGAAGACCTCCTGCATCGAGATAACGTCGCCTTCCATGCCCGTCACCTCGGTGATCGAGACCATGCGGCGTGACCCGTCCTGCAGGCGGCTGACCTGGACGATCAGATGGACGGCGCTGGCGATCTGGCTGCGTACCGCCTTGAGCGGCATCTCGATCCCGGCCATGGCGACCATGTTCTCCAGGCGGCTGATGGCGTCGCGGGCGTTGTTGGCGTGGATGGTGGTCATCGATCCGTCGTGGCCGGTGTTCATGGCCTGAAGCATGTCGATGACTTCCTCGCCGCGCGTTTCGCCGACGATGATGCGGTCGGGGCGCATCCGCAGGGCGTTCTTCAGACAGTCGCGCTGGCTTACCCCGCCCTTGCCCTCGACATTGGGTGGGCGGCTTTCCATCCGGCCGACATGGGTCTGCTGCAACTGCAGTTCGGCGGTGTCCTCGATCGTCAGGATGCGCTCGGAATCGTCGATGAAGGACGACAGCGCGTTCAACGAAGTCGTTTTACCCGAACCGGTCCCGCCCGACACGATCACGTTGAGGCGGGTCGAGACGGCGGCCTGCAGGAAGGCGGCCATTTCCTCGGAGAACGCGCCGAAATTCACCAGATCCTGGATGCCCAGCTTGTCCTTGGTGAATTTCCGGATCGACACCAGAGACCCGTCCACAGCGATGGGTGGCACCATGGCGTTGAAACGCGACCCGTCGGCAAGGCGGGCGTCGACATAGGGGTTGGATTCGTCCACGCGCCGACCCACGGCCGACACGATCTTGTCGATGATCCGCAGCAGGTGGCGTTCATCCTTGAAAGTGATGTCCGTGAGTTCCAGCTTGCCGCCGCGTTCCACGAAGATCTGCTTGGGGCCGTTGACCAGGATATCGTTGACCTTGTCGTCCTGAAGCAGGGTCTCCAGCGGGCCCAGGCCCTTGACCTCGAAAAACAGTTCTTGCGAAAGGGTGCTGCGTTCCTCGCGGTTCAGGACAACGCCCATATCCTCGAGCGTTTCGGTCGCGATTGCGTTGATCTCGGCCTTGAGGTCCTTTTCCGACGCCTGTTCGAGCGCGGCAAGGTTCAGGTTCTCCAGCAGTGCCTTGTGCAGTTCCAGCTTGACCTCGCCCAACTTCTCCTTGCGCTTGATTTCCTTGTCCTTCGGAACAGGCTGCGCAGCGGTCGTGGGCGCGGCCTTCATCAAGGGCTTCTTGGGGGCGTCAGGGGCCGGGGCGGCCTCGCGCGCATCCGGGGCGGCCTCGGGGGCCGGGGCAGGGGCAGCCTTTGGGGCCGGTGCCGTCTTTTTGTACTTCGAAAACATCTGGCGGACTCCTTATGCGGTTGCCGCGTCCTCGGACACGTTGTGTTCATGCACCGACGTGGCCAGCTTCAGGATTTCCTTGCGCAAGGGGTTCTTGGGCAGCCCCTCGGCCAGGGGCACGCCATGGTCGGCATTCTGTGCCACCGGGCGGCCGCCATCGGGCATCTGCACCTCGATCGAGATGCCGAGGCTTTCCGACAGGCGCTTGATCCGGCTCTTTCCGTTCAGGTCGGTGAATTTCGGTGCGCGGTTCAGCACGAAGCGGAGTTTTTCGAAGGGCAGTTGTTCGGCCTGCAGCGCACGTTTGACGCGCAGCGTGTTCTGCGCCGACCGCATGTCCAGCTCAAGCGTGGCGAAGTAGACATGCGCCGCGTTCAGGACGGTCTCGGTCCATTCCACGAAGGTCTTGGGCATGTCGATGACCACGTAGTCGAAATTCACCCGCGCGGTTTCGATCAGCCGGGTGATATCCTCGGAGGTGACAAGATCCAGCGGGATCAGGTCCGTCGGCGCTGTCAGGACGTGGAGCTTTTCCTCGAAGCCCAGAAGGGCCTGCATGAAGCTCTCGCTGTCCATGGTTTCGGTATCCTGCAGAAGCTCGAACACCGATTCCCGCCGCGGCAGATCAAGAAACGTCGAGGTGCTGCCAAACTGGAAATCCAGGTCAATCAGGCAGACCCGCGGCGCTTTGGTCTTATCGATATTGGCGAGTTCCCAGGCAATGTTGACGGCCAGGGTGGTGGCGCCGGTGCCGCCGGCCATGCCCTGGATGGGGATCACCACGCCGCTGCGATCATCGGTGGCCTTGAGCACCGTCGGCGTTTCGGGGGCGGGCGGCTCGGGCGGGGAAAGGACCCGTTCGACCGCTTGGGCCAGTTCGCCTTCGGGCAGCGGGTAGGGGACGAATTCGTCGCCGCCTTCGCGCAGCAACATGTGCAGCGACGCCGGAGAGACCTCTTCGCCGATGATGATGATACTGCGGATTGATCGGGCCTTCGCAGCCCGGACGATATCGACGATCAGGCCGATTTCGCCTTCGTCCTCTTCGTCCAGCGCGATGGCGAGGAATTCCAGCTCTTCGGCCTCGGGCTGTTCGAGGAAGGCCAGGGCATCCTCGAATCCCAGATCGCCCCAGCTTTCACCCATGCAGGTTTCCATGTCCTCGATCAACAGGTCGAAATTCTGCACGTCACGGCTGACGGTGCAGGCCGTGATCGGTTGCGGGTCTGGCTGCAGCATTGCACTACTCATGCCTGGTTCCGTCCTTCTTTACCTGGCCCGTCTCTTTGAACTGCGCGGGGCCGATTGCTCGTAATCTTCGGACCCTGTCTCAAGACGTACTCGGGGCCGTGATGGCGTTGAAATTCACTGAGAAACATGTCGAGAATTGGGCCGAAATTCCGCCATTGTGCGAAATCATGCGACGATCACGCAGCGACGCGTTCTCTGTTTCCGGGACGTCGCAAAGAAAAAGGGGCCGCTGGGGCCCCTTTGTTGATGTGTGTTCGAATTCCCGGTGGGTGCGGGGGATCAGGTGCCGCCGCCACCGCCGCCACCACCACCACCGGTGGGCAGATTCGTTGAATGGCCAAGACCCGCCGGGTTGGCGTCACCCAAGCTTCCGGAAACGCCGGTCGACACGTAGTCACGGAAGATCACCGCGGCGTATTCCCCGTTCAGGATCGTCGGGTGATTCTGAACGAAGCCGGTCACCTCGGTCACCGTGCGGCGATTGCGGCGTTCGCGCCCTTCGGTCACGATCAGCGGCTGGGTTTCGCCTTGGCTGACCACGGCCTCGAGTCGGCTGCGATCGACCCCCTGGCTGACCAGGTAGGCCACGGCCGCTTGCGCCCGGCGCAGGCCGAGCCCCCGGTTATAGCCGCGCGACCCGACCAGGTCGGTATGGCCGTAGACCTTGAACCGGACCTCGGGGAACTGGTTGATCCAGGTGGCCTGCTGCCGCAGGATCTGGCGGGCTTGCTGGTCCAGCGCGGTGGAGTTGAACGCGAAGTTGATCATCGGCTGGACCTCGTTCGAGAAACGCTGGTTCAGGTTGATCAAGTAGTTGGCCTGGCCGGTCCCGACGAGGACATTGTTCATCGTCGCATTGCCGAAATAGCCGGTATCGAGCTGCGCGCCCGCCTCGCGGGTGTTGAAATCACGCCATTCGTTGGCACAGCCGCTCAGGGCAAACAGGCCAGTGGCCGCGATGATGGTGAGGGGTCGTTTCATGGCCTCGCTCCTCAATTGTCCATGACGTAGCCATAGGACCCGCTGAAGTCCTGGCGCGCCACTTCGCCGGCGCCGCCCGAGCTGGGGGCGTTCTCCGATGCGACCCGGCCGAAAAGGAACAGGTCGCGTTCCGAGGGCGGGCGGACCCGGTCCGTCGGCAGGGCCAGCGCCTCGCCACGGGTCGGTGTCACCAGGTGCGGTGTGACGATGATGACCAGTTCGGTCTGCTGGCGCGAATATTCGGCGCTGCGGAACAGCGCGCCCAGCACCGGGATATCGCCCAGCCACGGAACCTGGCCGTTCAGGTCGGTGAAGTCATCCGACAGCAGCCCGGCGATGGCGAAGCTTTCGCCGTCGCGCATCTCGACCGTGGTCGAGGTCTCGCGGGTGCTGAAGGCGTCGATGGAAAAGCCGCTCTGGTTGAAGCCGTTGGTCGGATCCAGTGCGCTGACCGAGGCGTTGAGTTCCAGGTTGATCACATCGCCGTCGATAACCCTCGGGATGAAGTTCAGCTCGATGCCGAAGGGCTTGTATTCCACGGTGATCGTGTCGTCGTCCTGGGCGATCGGGATCGGGTATTCGCCGCCAGCCAGGAACCGCGCCTCCTGGCCCGACAGGGCGGTCAGGTTCGGTTCGGCCAGGGTGCGGACCACGCCGCGCTGCTCCAGGGCCTCCATCAGGATCCCGACCTCGAGGCCGCCGGCATTGAACCCGAAGAGCATGGCGCCCTGGTTGTCGTTCGACCCCGGAAGTGCGCCGCTCAGGGCGCCGGTGCGGCCGCCCTCGGTCACGGTGGTGCCGGTGCCGCCGGCCGTGCCGAGGTCGCCGCCCAGAAGATCGCCGCCGATGGCGATGGAAGAGCTGAGCTGTTTCGACACCGAGCGCTGCATCTCGGCAAAGCGCACCCGCAGCATGACCTGCTGGGTGCCGCCGACGCTCATCAGGTTGGACACGCGCCCGGCCGCATAGCGTTCGGCCAGTTGCAGGGCCCGGTCCAGCCGCGCCGACGAGCTGACCGTGCCGGACAGCACGATACCGTCATTGGCGGTACGCACCTCGATGGGCTCGCCCGGCAGGATCTGTTCCAGACGTTCCTTGAATTCCGCGATATCGGGTGTGACGTGGATTTCCACGTTGGTGATCAGCCGCCCGTCGCCGCCCAGAAGGGTCAGCGTTGTGCGCCCCGGCTCCTTGCCCAACACGTAGATGGTGCGTTCCGAAAGCGACGAGATGTCGGCGATACCGGGATTGGCGATCGACAATTCACTGAACGGAACGTCGCTTTCGACCACCACGGCCCGGTTCATGGGCACGTTCAACGCCCGTGAGGGTGAGCCGCTCATGACCCGAAGGGTTTCGGCCGGCGACATCGAGGGCGCCGCCATGAATATAAAGGAAAGCCCGGCAAGGGCTGCCTTGAAAAGTGTCTTTAATGTCATGTGACCTGCCTCTCGATCACGCCCAAAGGAGGGCATTTTTGCCCGTTATTGATACGACCCTGCACTGAATTGGCTTTTATTGCAAGAATCAATGCTGTGGGTGCGTCTCTTCATGTGGATAACCAGCAACATCTGCCGAAACGCGAAGGCCCGGCCCCAAACGGGACCGGGCGCGGCATGATGCATTGGATGCCGCTCAGTTGGTGCAGGGAATGACCACCTCGACCTGTTCCGTCCCGCGGTTCTGGCGGATCGTGCAGACGCGTTCCTGTTCGACCGGTTCGGGCTCTTCGCGCGGTGTGATGCCCAGCAGCGTGGCCTGGTTTACCTCGATCTGGCTTGTCAGGTCCGACGGCGGACCGTCACCCACAAGGGCCAGCGACAATTCACCTGACCCTTGCGCGGTAGCGAGCGCGGCCACTTGTCTACTGTCGGCTTCGACGGTGACGGTGCGCACCCTTTCCGATGCCGAGGACCGCCCGCTATCGGTGCTCTGGTCGACGGCGACGATGGTCAGGCCGCTCTGGATCAGGCGGGTGGTGACACCGTTGGTGCCGCCCATGTCGCCAAGGTTGACCTGGCCGGTCCAGTAGACGTCGACCCGGTCACCCGGCCGCAGGAAGCCGGACACGGCCGAGCGCACGTTCACGTCGATCGCATAGGCCTGCATACCAGGCGTCAGAAGGGCATTGATGCCAGCGCTTTCGCCGGGTGCCGTGACCTTGACGGCCATCAGCGGTTCGTTCGGTTCCATCTGGCGCACGGCGACGCGCAGCTTCTCGGGACCGTCGGGAAAGAATTCCTCCTGGGTGCGGAAAACACCCTCGGGCAGGAAGGGTTCGGCATGCTTGATGATGACGACATCTTCCGGCGTGATCTGTTGCCCGTATTCCACCGTGCGGTTCACGGCGAGCACATCGACCGTGGGCGCATTCTGGGCCATGGCGGCGCGCTGGGCCGCGAGTTGGGCATTCTGTTGTTCGAAATAGCCCTGGACCATGTAAATGGCCGCGCCTGCCAAGCCGACCCCGATGACCAGGACAAGACCAAATACTGCTCGCATCGTCTTTCCTTTCGGTTGCGGTGCCTCTGCGACACCCACTCATTAAAGTCACCTTATACCTGTCGAATGCGGCCATTTTTTGCCGTCTTGATGGTGGCTTCTGGACAATGCCCAAGGGGGCAGGGCATTGGGCATTTGCGTGGCGTCCGTCAGAAGGTCTGGATCGACTGGTTGCTCAGATGGGCGCCAAGACCGGTGGACTTGTCTGTCGCACCCTGGGCAATCACGGCGATGACTCCGATACCCAGTCCGACGATTGCCGCAGTCAGCACGACCCAGTCGACGGTTACCGCGCCGCACTCGTCGCGGCGAAATCTCTCAAAAATGCGTTTCATGGCGGTCTCCAGGGTCGGTCGTGAATTGAATTGATCGCTATCGGGTCAATGTGGCGGTTTGTGGACCTATCGATGGCGTTTCGGCGCTCGCGGCGAGGCTGTGGGCACGGGTCCGAGGTAAAAAAGGGCCGCCCGCAAGACGGGCGACCCTTTTGTCGGTCCGAGCCGCCGCGATCAGTAGGTCGCGATGGTCTGGGCGCTCAGTTGCGCCTCGATCTTGTCGGCCAGGTCGGCGGTGCCACCACCGACGGAAGCCAGCACGGCGATGCCGAGGCCAACGATGGCGGCGGTCAGCACGACCCAGTCGACGGTCACGGCGCCGTCTTCGTCACGGCGGAAGTTCTTGATAAAGTTCAGCATTGGATTTCTCCGTTCTTCGGTTCGTATCGCGATCAGTAGGTCGCGATGGTCTGGGCGCTCAGTTGCGTCTCGATCTTGTCGGCCAGGTCGGCGGTGCCACCACCGACGGAAGCAAGCACGGCGATGCCGAGGCCAACGATGGCGGCGGTCAGCACGACCCAGTCGACGGTCACGGCGCCGTCTTCGTCACGGCGGAAGTTCTTGATGAAGTTCAGCATTGTATGTCCCTCCTCAGGGGTATCGCTCAGTTTCTGTTCCCGTCCCGGATCGCCCTGCACCGGCCTCTCAATGGCACAGTCCCCGTTTCGGATGAGGCAATATGGCCATTCGATTGGGGCAAGATTTGGACGGCATTCGTGCATTTTTGCATCCCCTTAACTATTTGCCGATAACCGATGTATTTAATTGAAAAATATAGAAAAAAAACTTTTCAACTTTGTGTCTCGGCGTGTCTTTGTTGATGGTGGCGCGCCAATTCCACAACAGACTTCCGGACTGTTCACGTGAATGCTGGTCAGGCCGCAGCGCGCGCGATATGTTTTCCACAAACCAGAGGCAGGCGGAGACCGCAACAATGCGGCGCAGTATGATATTGGCCGGGCTTGTCGGCCTGACCGTGGCCACGGGCGGCCGCGCAGAGCAAGACAGGCTACAACCGGATTTCACCTTCAAGCGGGTCGGCGTACCGCCCGCTGGCGCCACCAATCGCATCAACGTGCAGATCGCACCGGGCGCGCCATCGGGACCGTCTGCGCCGCCATCGGCCGGCCAGGCCGCATCGCAGAGCCCGCGCGCGCCCGCCATTTCCGGGCTTGCCCCGGCCCCGTCCGAGGTCGCCTGGTTCTGGGAGGCGGTCTCGCCCAGCCTGGACCTGTCCAGCCCGGCCAGCCACGTGGCCGCCGAAAATGCCCTTCTCAATGCGCCCGATGACGCGGCGGTGCCGCAACCGCGGCTTCAATCCATGAGCGAACTGGCGGCGCGCTACGGGGTCGAGATCCTTGCCGCCTCGATCGGCAAGGAGGTATCCCCGGCCCTGGTCCTGGCGGTGATCTCGGTGGAGAGCGCCGGCAAGTCCGACGCGGTCAGCCGTGCGGGCGCCCGGGGCCTGATGCAGCTTATGCCTGCGACCGCCGAACGGTTCGGGGTTCGGGACAGCTTCGATCCGGGGCAGAACATCGCCGGGGGCGTGGCCTACCTGGACTGGCTGATGAGAGAGTTCGACCGCGACCTGCTGATGGTCCTGGCCGGCTACAATGCCGGTGAGGGAGCCGTGAGGGACAACAACGGTGTGCCGCCCTATGCCGAAACGCGGGCCTATGTGCCCAAGGTCCTGGCCGCTTGGCAGGTGGCGCGGGGGCTGTGCATCACGCCGCCCGAACTGCCGACCGATGGCTGTGTCTTTAACGTGAATTCGGAGGGCTGAGATGTCCGGCAAGCCGCTGGTCGTGGACGCGGATGGCACCCTGTTGCGCACCGACATGTTGCTGGAATGCGCCTGGAAGGGGTTGGGCACCGACCCGCACGGCATGTTGCGGGCGGTGGGCCGCCTGCCGGACCGGGCGGCGTTCAAAGCCGAGCTGGCCCGTATCGCGCCGTTGAGGATCGATCTGCTGCCGGTCCACGAAGAGGTGGTGGCGCTGGTCGAACGGGCCAAGGCGGAGGGGCGCGAGGTCGTGCTCGCCTCGGCCTCGGACAGGGCGCTGGTAGAGCCGCTGGCCCGGCGGTTCGGCTTTGACCGGGTCTTCGCGTCGAATGGCGGCGAGAACCTGAAGGGCGCCGCCAAGGCACGTGCGCTGGTCGAGGCCTATGGCGAACAGGGGTTCGACTATGCCGGCAACGATGTCTCGGACATGGAAATCTGGCGCCACGCCGATCACGCCATCGTCGTGGGCAAGGCCGGCGGGGCGGCGCAGAAGCTGGACGCGCCCACCCGGATCGACGGCGGCTGGACACCCCGCGCCCTGGTAAAGGCGCTGCGGCCGCATCAATGGGTCAAGAACGTGCTTCTGTTCCTGCCGATGATCGCGGCCCATGCCTTCTATTTCGACACCTTCCTGCGGGTGTGCCTGGGGATCGTGGCCTTTTCGGCGGCGGCCTCGACCATCTATATCGTCAACGACCTTCTCGATATCGAGTCCGACCGGCAGCATGCCACAAAGAAAAAGCGCCCCTTCGCGGCCGGAACCGTGCCGATCCCCGTTGGCATGGCCGCCTGCCTTGTGCTGGCGACGGTGGCGCTGGGGCTCGGGGCGGCGCTGTCCTGGCACATGTTCGGAGTGGTGGCCTTCTACATGGCGCTCTCGCTGGCCTATTCGCTGCGCCTCAAGCGCCTGCGCTGGATCGACATCGCGACGCTGGCCTCGCTTTATACGTTGCGGGTTGTGGCCGGGGCCGCGGCCAGCCAGGTCTATGCGTCGGTCTTCATGCTGATCTTCATCTTCCCGATCTTCCTGACGCTGGGCTGCGTCAAGCGGATGACCGAACTGGCGCTGGCCCCCGATGACAAGCCGCTGCCCGGCCGTGGATATGCGCGGGGCGACCGGGGCGACCTGCTCAACATGGCGGTGCTGGGTATGGTGGGCGCCTTGGTGATCTTCTTCCTGTATTCCTGGTCGGACCAGGCGCGGATCCTCTACCCCGATCAATGGCTGCTCTGGGTGGCGCTTTTGCCGATCGCCGCCTGGCTCTACCGCATGATCCGGCTGGGCTATTTCGGCAAACAGGATTATGACCCCATCGTCTTTGCCCTGCGCGACATTCGCGGCATCGGCTACCTGCTGATCACCCTGTCGCTGATGTTCTATGCCGCCGGTCTGTGGACCGAATGGTATTTCCGTCTGTTGGACTAGATCGACATCTTCTTGAAGAGAGGTTCGGGAATGGCGCGGATCACCGTCATGATCGGCCACCAGATGCGCCGGGTGTAGAGCACGTTCTTGCCGCGCTTGACCCCGGCCAGGATATCATCGGCCACCGCTTCTGCGGTTGTCATGAAGGGCAGGTCGTCCATGCCCTGCGTCATGGCGGTGTCCACCGGGCCGGGTTTGACCGTCATCACGTGCACGCCCTCGCGGCCCAACCGGTTGCGCAGGCCTGACAGGTAGGTGGCAAAGCCCCCCTTGGCCGCACCATAGACATAATTGCCGATCCGGCCCCGGTCCCCTGCGACCGATCCGACGCCCACGATCGTGCCCGATCCGCGCGCCTCCAGGTGCGGGGCAAGCATCTGCAGGAACCGGGCGGGGCCGGTGAAACTGTCGGCGATAACGCCATCCAGCATGGCCGGGTCGGCGTCGATCTCTTCCTGGGGCGGCATGGAGCCGACGAAAACCGCGCAATTGATCTGGCCGGCCTGTTTCAGGGCCAGGTCGATCACCGGCTGAAAACTGTCCGGGTCGCGCGCATCGAAGGCAACGGGTTCGGCCATGGTGGCGCCCCGCGCCAGCGCGTCGGTCGCATTGGTGCTTAGGTCATCCAGCCGACGCCCGGCCAGGATCAGCCCCGCGCCCTGTTCGGCCAGTTTCTGCATGAAAGCCCGCGCCATGGTCGAGCTTGCCCCCAGGATGATCCAGGTCTGTTCCATCATGTCCTCCGCAGGCCCAAACGCCGGACCATGTCTGTTGAAAGTGTCTCGTCCGGGTCCGCCTTAGCGACTTGGGCCGCCCAGTCCGGATGTTCGGGATACATCGCCTTGACGCGCGGCCCGGTCGCCAGTGCGTCCTTGGCAAGGTAGATGCGGCCACCGGCGGCGACCGTTCGATCCTCGAGCCGGGCGACCAGGTCGTGCGCGGCGTCACGATTTGGGAAGTCCACCGCCAGCGTGTAGCCTTGCATCGGGAAAGACAGGTAACCGGCGCGCCCATCCCCCATGCGTTTCAGCACCGCCAGCGGCGAGGCGAGGCCGCTTTCGGCGATCTCGGCCAGCATCGTGCGCAGGGCCTCGGCCTGGTCCAGGGGCACCACACATTGGAACTGGTGAAAGCCGCGCTTGCCGTAAAGCCGGTTCCAGTCGTGGATCTTGTCCAGCGGAAAGAAGAAATCCTCGAAGGCGCGCACGACGGTCCGGCCGGATGCGGGCACCCTGTGATAATAAAGACTGTTGAAGGCCCGCACGATGGGCCCGGACAGTGCCCAGGCCGGCGCGTCCAGCGGCACGCTGCGCCGCCTTGGCCGGGCCGGGGGCAGGCCACGCCCGATCTCTGCCTCTTCAAGGATGCCGCGGCCCAGCCTGTCGCCGGTCGCGGTGGCGTCGATCCAGCCCACGCAATAGGTCGCGTCCGACGCATCGAGATGGGCGATATGCTCGGCCCAACCCTCGACCCGGCGCTCGGTCACGACCATGACCTCGCCGGGGCAGGGTTTCAGCTGTAGCGTGACCTGGGTGATCACCCCGGTCTGGCCCAGCCCGCCGCAGGTGGCGGCCCAAAGCCGCTTGTCCCGGTTTGGCGTGATCCGGCGCATCTCGCCGTTCTGCAAAAGGGTCAGGGCGGTCACGTGTTGGCAGAAACTGCCGCTGCGGTGGTGGTTCTTGCCGTGTACATCCATGGCCACGGCACCGCCCACGGTGGCAAAGCCCGTGCCGGGCATGACGGGCGGCACCCAGCCTTGTGGCGGCAGGATCCGGGCCAGTGTGCCGAGGGTCACGCCCGCCTCGACGGTGATCAGTCCGGTCTTGCGGTCAAAGGCGGTGATCCGGTCCTGCGCGGTCATGTCCAGCGCCGCACCGCCATCGTTGAGTGGCGCATCGCCATAGGATCGCCGGTTGCCGAAGGCCGGGGCGGCGGTGTCGATCTCGTGTGCGGTGACGGGGCGTGCGACGCGGCCCGTGGCGGTCAGCGCCCGGCCCCAGCCGGCATAGGAAATGTCCTTGCGCCAACGCATCGCGATCACCCCTGCGCCCGCGCCGCACTGCGTTCGGCCAACGGAAAGACCGCAAGCCCGATGGCGATGGCGAACCACAGCGTCGTCAGGCGGATCACAGCGGTGGCGGGAATCGATACCTCGAGCGGGACGCCCTCCAGGGACAGCAGCGCGACCATCGCCGCCTCGGCGCCGCCGACACCGCCGGGTGCGCCGGTCAGGCCGCCGGCCAGCGTGGCGAAGGTGAAGATGCCCATGGCCGTCCACAGGCCGATATCCGCCCCCATCCAGCCCAGAAGAAGGTGAAAGGCATAGCCCTCGGCGCCCCAGCCGATCAGGCCCAGCAAGATCGACAGCGAGAGGGTCGAGCCGGTCGAGAAAACAGCCAGGGACCGCGCCGCGCCGCGCACTCGCCCCAACAGGCGCGGCAGCAGGCCCGTGATCCGGTAGGCCCATGTGACGCCCCCGGCCAGAAGGCGCGGGCGCGTTGCGACCCAGGCCGCGGCAAGGGCCAGAAAGGCGACCGGGATGGCCAGTTTCGCGCCCCCCGCCGACAGGCCCACGGACAGCGCCAGGATCAGCGCCATGGCGGCCAGGTCCGAGGCGCGATCAACCAGCACCAGCGGCGCGGTCCGTTCCACGGCCCAACCGGTTTCGCGTTTCAGCCAGCGCATGCGGATCAATTCGCCCACGCGCCCCGGCGTCACCGACATGGCAAAGCCGCCCAGGAAATGCCGGATGTCCTGAACCAAGCCCGTCGGCAGACCAAGGCGCCGGGCAAAAAGATGCCAGCGCGCGCCGCGAAACAGGTAGTTCACCAGGCTCAGCGCCAGCAGGATCGCAACCTGTGCCCCGGTTAGGCGCATCAATTGATCTCGGGTTTCGGCCCATCCGGTTGCAGCGGCAAGCCCGGCCAGGCCCGCGATGACGACCGCGAACAGCCCGGCCAAAAGGGCGATATCGCGCCAACGTCGGGCGGCGGCGCGCGGCGCGGGCGAGGCCGCCGCGGGTTGCGGAGAAATTGACATGCTCATTACCCGCCTATCTAGACACAGATTGGGGCGATATTATGAAACCGTTTCGTAAATCGAAACGGCTTCGCAGCGCGATGGTGTGCGGGTCTCAGGCCCTTTTGCGGCCCTTGCCCTTTTTCGCGGATTTCTCGGCGATCAACGCCACGGCCTGATCGATGGTCACGTCGCCCGGTTCCGTCCCCTTGGGAATGGTCGCGTTGACCTTGCCCCATTTCACGTAGGGCCCGTAGCGCCCGTCCATGACATTGACCGGCCCACCCTCGGACGGATGCTCGCCCAGTTCCTTGAGGGGCTTGGCCGCCGCCCGGCCGCCACGACCGGGATTGGCGCGTTTCTCGGCCAGCATTTCCACTGCACGGTTCATCCCGATCTGGAACACGTCGTCGGGGTCCTTGAGGTTGACATAGACCGGCTTGGCCTCGTCAGGCATCTGGTGCATGACATAGGGTCCGAACCGGCCGAAATTCGACTTGATCACGCCGCCCTCGGGATGGTCGCCGATCTCGCGTGGCAGGCTGAGCAGGGTCAGCGCCTTTTCCAGGTCCATCGCCTCCTTGTCCCAGCCTTTGGGCAGCGAGGCGCGCGGCGGCTTCTTGTTTTCCGGCGTCGGCTCGCCGCGCTGGACGTAGGGGCCAAAGCGGCCCGATTTCAGCCAGATCTCGTCGCCCTGGTCCTCGCCCAGCACGCGTTCGTCGCCATCGGCGCCCTCGCCCGCGATGGGGCGGGTATAGGTGCATTCGGGGTAATTTCCGCAGCCCACGAACCCGCCCGTGCGCGAGGTTTTCAGGTGCAGGCGCCCGGTGCCGCATTTGGGGCAGGTGCGCGGATCGGTCCCGTCCTGGCGCGGGGGGTACAATTGCGGCGCCAGCACGTCGTCCAGCACGTCCAGCACCTCGGTGATGCGCAGTTCCGAGGTTTCCTCGATCGCCTTGTGGAAGTCGCGCCAGAACCCTGACAGGACCTCTTTCCAGTCGCGCTGACCGGCCGAGACATCGTCCAGCATCTCTTCGAGGTTGGCGGTGAACTCGTAGCCGACATACTTGCGAAAGAAGTTCAGAAGGAAAACGGTGACGATCCGGCCCTTGTCCTCGGGGATCAGACGGTTCTTTTCCTTGCGGACATATTCGCGGTCCTGGATCGTCGAGATCACGCTGGCATAGGTCGAGGGCCGCCCGATGCCCAGCTCTTCCATCCGCTTGACCAGCGTTGCCTCGGTATAGCGGGGCGGCGGCTGGGTGAAATGCTGTTCGGGGCTGACGGATGTCTTTTTCGCCGCCTCGCCCTCGGTCATCTGGGGCAGGCGCTTGTCGTCGTCATCGACCACGTCGTCGCGACCTTCTTCGTAGACGGCAAGGAAACCGTCGAACAAAACCACCTGGCCGTTGGCGCGAAGCACCACCTGCCCATCTGCGCTGGCGATATCGACGCTGGTGCGTTCCAGCCGGGCCGCTTCCATTTGGCTGGCCAGCGTGCGTTTCCAGATCAGATCGTACAGCTTTTTTTGGTCCTGTTCGCCGAGCTTGGCCTCGGCCACGGATTTGGCCATGTCCGTGGGGCGGATGCATTCGTGGGCTTCCTGCGCATTCTTGGCCTTGTTCTTGTAGACCCGCGCGTCGGTCGGCACGTAGTCCTCGCCATAGCGCGCCTCGATTGCCGCCCGCGCGTCGGCCATGGCCTCGGGGGCCATGTCGATCCCGTCGGTCCGCATGTAGGTGATCAGCCCGGCCTCGTATAGGCGCTGGGCGGCGTTCATGCACTGCCGTGCACCCATGCCGAACTTGCGGCTGGCCTCTTGCTGCAGGGTCGAAGTCATGAAGGGCGGCGAAGGATTGCGGGTGCTGGGCTTGGCCTCGACCTTCTGCACCGACAGATCGCGCGAGGTGACGGCCTGAACGGCCATTTCGGCCTGGGTCGCGTTCTCGATATCGAACTTTTCCAGCCGTTTGCCGGCCAGGGTCGTCAGGCGCGCCTCGAAACCTTGCCCGCGCGGGGTCTCCAGCATGGCCTTGACCGTCCAGTATTCGCGGGGGTCGAAGGCCTCGATCTCCATCTCGCGTTCGACGATCAGGCGCAGGCAGACCGATTGCACCCGCCCGGCGCTGCGCGCGCCCGGCAACTTGCGCCACAGCACGGGCGAGAGGTTGAAGCCCACCAGGTAGTCCAGCGCGCGGCGGGCCAGGTAGGCCTCGACCAGGTCGCCATCGACCTGGCGGGGGTGCTGCATCGCTTCGGTGATGGCCTCTTTCGTGATCGCGTTGAAGGTCACACGTCTGACAGCGGTGTCCTTCTTGATCGACCGGCGCTTGGTCAGCGCCTCTTGCAGATGCCAGCTGATCGCCTCGCCTTCGCGGTCGGGGTCGGTGGCGAGGATCAGTTCGTTGTCGTCCTTCAGCGCGTCGGCGATGGCCTTGACGTGCTTCTTGCTGTCATTGGCAACCTCCCAGACCATGTCGAATCCGTTGTCCGGATCAACCGATCCGTTCTTGGGCGGCAGGTCGCGGACATGGCCGTAGGAGGCGAGTACAGTGTAGTCGGAGCCCAGATATTTGTTGATTGTCTTGGCCTTGGCCGGGGACTCGACGACGACGACTGGCATGGAAACTCCTTGAAAAGCAATGGGCCTCGGGCGGCGCATAAAGGCCGCGCGCCGCCGGGTTTGTCAATGCGTTGACTTGGGATGACCGAGCGCCGAGGTCAAGTCGTGACCTGTTGATGTCGGTTTGGTGGCCGCTGTCACGAGGCCAATCGGGCGCCGTGGGCAACGGCCCGCCAGGCCCGCGGGGTGAGTTCAGACCGCCTTGGACAGCAGCCCGCCGGGCTGGCGCAGGATCTTGCCATCGAGTTCGAGATCGACCAGCGCCGGCGCGATCTGGCCGGGTGCGGCGCGCAGGTCGCGGATCAACTGGTCCTCGGCCACCGGGCTGGGCCCGAGCCGGGCCAGGATATCCTGGTGGAGGCGGGCCGTGTCGCGCAGGCTTCGGCGGTCGGGTGCCGGTGCGGGGGGAATGTCCATGGCCATCTGTGCGCTCTGGACCGATGCGGGTTGATCTATCGCCTCGATCACGTCAGCGGCGTTGCGCACGAGATGCGCCCCGTCCCGTATCAACATGTTGCAGCCCGCCGCGCGGGCATCGAAGGGGTGGCCGGGCACGGCCATGACGTCGCGCCCCTGGTCTAGGGCATTGCGCGCGGTGATCAGGCTGCCGGATTTCGACGCGGCTTCGACCACGATGACGGCACGGACCAGACCGGAAATGATCCGGTTGCGCGCCGGGAAATGCCGCGCCTGTGGCTGCAGGCCCATCGGCTGTTCGGACAGGCGCAGCCCGGACTCGGCGATCCTGCCGGCCAGCGCGGCGTTCTCGGGCGGATAGATCACGTCGACACCGCCCGCCTGCACTGCGATCGTGCCGCTGTCGAAGGCCGCGTCATGGGCCACCGCGTCGATGCCGCGTGCCAGGCCCGATACCACGCAATAGCCCGCCTCGCCCAGGTCGGCGGCCAGTTTGCGGG
This sequence comes from Alphaproteobacteria bacterium, assembly GCA_009908505.1. GTDB lineage: Bacteria > Pseudomonadota > Alphaproteobacteria > Rhodobacterales > Rhodobacteraceae > Salibaculum. The sequence goes on from JAAAPD010000034.1 coordinate 28,139, forward strand.
TCATGCGGGTGCCAAGCGAAGATGCGTTGCGCGCGCCCACCAGTGCGACCAAGGGGCGCCGCAGAAGCGCCGCATCGCCCATCAGCCACAAGGCGACGGGCGCATCGGAGATTTCGGCCAGGTCGGCCGGGTAGTCGGCATCCCCCTGAAAGATCAGCCGCGCGCCGGACGCGGCGCCGGCCTTCAATTCATTGACGATCACGCCTTCGGGGCAGGGGTCGTAGTTGTCCACGCCAGCGGCACGGGCAACCTGTGGCAGGGCGGCAAGTGCCGTGCCCGCATCCCCGTGTTCCGCCAGAAGGCGACGATAGGTCGATGGCCCCACGCGGCGCGAGCGCAACAGGCGAAGGGCGTTGAACCGTTCGTCTTCCGTGGTGGGTGGGAGTGGGGGGTGAGTGGAAGAGCATGTATCCCCGGTCATCCTGGCCTCCGCCTGTTGCGGGGTCAGGTGTAGACCGCCAAGGGTTAACCGTGGGTAAAGGAAACCGCAGATTTGCCGAGTTTCTGCGCGCAGGCTCAGCCGCTTGCGCGGTCGGTGCGCAGGCGCGGTTCAAGCAGCCAGGCCCCGGCCCAGAACAGCAATGCGAAGGGCATGGCCGCGACGGACCACAGATACATGGTGTAGAACCCACCATTGAGAAAGCCGGCCACACCGAAGAAGACCGCCGCGGTCGCGATCGCGGTGCCCGGGCCGGCCCAGCCGCTGCGCGCGGCGGGAATCGCCAGCAGGCAGGCCGGGATCAGGCCCACCCAGGTCACCAGGGGCGACATCAGCATCATGGCGGACATATTGCCGAAGACCGCGTCGAGAAAGCCCGGCGTATTGGACTTCGACGAGGCGGCCAGAACGGCGAGACCGTGAAAGACCCCGCCCAGCAGAAGGGCGCCCAGCACCACGCCCAGCACCCCGCCCAGCAGCATCCGCCAGCTGGCGCCGGGCACGCGCGGGCTTCGGAACAGGCTCATCCCGCGGCGGCCCCGCCCACGGTCAGCCCACCGATCAGAAGGCTGGGTTGCCCAACGCCCACTGGCACCCATTGACCGGCCTTGCCGCAATTGCCCATGCCGGGATCCAGCGCCATGTCATTGCCGATGCCGCGGATCTGCTGCAGGGCCGTCGCGCCGTCGCCGATCAGGGTCGCGCCCTTGACCGGGGCGCCGACCTTGCCATCCTTCACCCGGTAAGCCTCGGTGCAGGAAAAGACGAACTTGCCGCTGGTGATATCGACCTGCCCGCCGCCGAACCCCACGGCATAGATTCCATCCTTCAGGTCTGCGACCAGCGCCTCGGGTTCTGCATCGCCGCCCAGCATGTAAGTATTGGTCATGCGGGGCATGGGAATATGGGCATAGCTTTCGCGCCGCCCGTTGCCGGTCGGTGCACCCCCCATCAGGCGGGCATTCTGGCGATCCTGCATGTAGCCGACCAGCCTGCCGTCCTCGATCAGGACATTCCGGCCCGACGGCGTGCCCTCGTCATCGACCGTCAGCGACCCGCGCCGATCCGGTATCGTGCCGTCGTCCAGCACGGTCACGCCTTTCGCCGCGACCTGCTGGCCCATGAGGCCCGCGAAGGCAGAGCTGCCCTTGCGGTTGAAATCGCCTTCCAGCCCGTGGCCAACCGCCTCGTGCAGCAGGATTCCGGGCCAGCCGGGGCCGAGCACCACGTCCATCACGCCCGCCGGGGCCGGTTCGGCCTGGAGGTTGACCAGCGCGATGCGCAGCGCCTCGCGCAGCTTGGGTTCCCAGTTGTCGCGGGAAATCACATGCGACAGGCCCAGCCGTCCGCCGCCGCCCGCCGCGCCGCTTTCGCGGCGGCCGTTTTCTTCGACGATGACGGAAACGTTCAGACGGCTCATGGGGCGCGTGTCATCGACCAGCGCGCCATCGGGTCGCAGGATCACGACCTCCTGGTGCGAGGCGGCCAGGGTCGCCGAAACCTGCACCACGCGCGGGTCCATCTGCCGGGCGACCGAGTCGATCTCGGCCAGCAGCTCGATCTTGGCGGGAAACTCGGCCTCGGCCATCGGGTCGGCATCGGTGTAGAGATGGCGATTGGTGCGCGCCGGGCCGTCGGCCAGGGTGCCGCCGCCATCGCCCACGGCAAGCTGCGCCGTGGCCACCGCCCGCTTGAGCGCCTGTTCGTCAATCCGGGTGGAATGGGCATAGCCGGCGGTCTCGCCGCGCACGGCGCGCAGGCCGAACCCTTCTGAGGCATCGAAACTTGCGGTCTTGACGCGCCCGTCATCCAAGGAGATCACCTCGGACTTGCGCCGTTCCAGGAACAATTCGCCGTCATCGGCCCCGGCCACGGCCGCCTTGACATGGGACAAGGCCGCGTCGCGATCCATATGGGTTTCGAAGGGGCGAAAGGTGCTGTCTGTCATGGATGCCTCGTGCCGAAACTTGATCGAGATCAAAAAAGCGACCGTTTGCCACAATGGCCGCGCTTGAGTTGCCCCCCAGATTATGGGATGACCACCACCGAATACAACGGAATTCCGTGATCCCACCCCGTGATCTCGTTGTGCGAACTGCTTTAGGGAACGACATGCGACTGAACACTCTTGTCAGCAAGCTGGGCCTTGCCGCCGCCATGGCCACCGCCTACGCCGGGGCCGCCTCGGCTCAGCAGGCCTTGAATGACCTTGAAATCATCGGCACCCCGACACAGGGCGGCACCGGCTTCCAGCCCGCCGCGACCGAGCTGGCCCGCGATCTGCAATGGCTCGACGGGATGATCCTGGTCATCATCACGATCATCACGCTGTTCGTTGTGGGCCTGCTGGCCTGGGTGATTCTGCGCTACAACCAGCGCGCCAACAAGGAACCGGCGACCTTCACGCACAATTCGCCGCTGGAAGTGGCCTGGACGGTGATCCCGATCGTCATCCTCGTTTTCATCGGATCGTTCTCGCTGCCGACGCTGTTCAAGCAGCAGGAAATCCCCGAGGGTGACATCAACATCCTGGTCACCGGCTACCAGTGGTTCTGGTCCTACGAATACACGGACGAGGATGTCTTCTTCGAAAGCTACATGATCGGCTATGGCGAGGGGAACCTGAATGACGGCATCCGCGAGCAGCTGGTCGAGGCCGGCTATTCCGAGGATGAATTCCTTCTGGCGACCGACACCGCCGTCGTCGTGCCGACCGGTGCCACCGTGGTCATGACCGTCACCGGCGCTGACGTGATCCATTCCTGGACCGTGCCGGCCTTCGGGGTGAAGCAGGACGCGGTGCCGGGCCGCTTTGCCCAGCTGTGGTTCGAGGCCGAAAAAGAGGGTGTTTATTTCGGCCAGTGTTCGGAACTGTGCGGCAAGGACCACGCCTACATGCCGATCACGGTCAAGGTCGTCAGCCCCGAAGCGTACGAGGACTGGCTGGCCAACGCCAAGGAAGAATTCCCGGCCTGATCGGCCGGGCCGGCCCATCCGGCAGGCGCCGGGCGGGTCGCTGTTCAAACCCAGCGGGAACGACATGACCGACGTCACGCAGCAAACAGGCACTTACGAGGCACGGATGGGCGACTATTTCGCCCTGATGAAGCCGCGCGTCATGCAGCTGGTCGTGTTCACGGCGCTGGTCGGTCTGCTGGTCGCGCCGGTGCCGGTGCATCCCTTCATCGGCTTTGTCGGCATCCTGTGCATCGCCGTGGGGGCCGGGGCGTCGGGCGCGTTGAACATGTGGTGGGACGCTGACATCGACGCGGTCATGACGCGCACGCGGTCGCGCCCAATCCCCTCGGGCCGGGTGCAGCCGGGCGAGGCGCTTGGGATCGGGTTGGCGCTGTCGGGCTTTTCGGTGATCCTGCTGGGATTGGCGACCAACCTGCTTGCCGCCGGTCTTCTGGCCTTCACGATCTTCTTTTACGCGGTCATCTATTCGATGTGGCTGAAGCGGTCGACGCCGCAGAACATCGTCATCGGCGGCGCCGCAGGCGCTTTTCCCCCGATGGTTGGCTGGGCCGTGGCCACGGGCGGTATCGCGCCCGAAAGCATCCTGATGTTCGCGTTGATCTTCATGTGGACGCCGCCGCATTTCTGGGCGCTGGCCCTCTTCGTCAAGTCGGACTACGGCAACGCCGACGTCCCGATGCTGACCGAGACACATGGCCGGGGCGTCACACGTAATCACATCCTCGGCTATACGATCGCCCTGGTGCCGGTGGCGCTTGGGATCGCCTTCACCTCGATCGGCGGGCCGGTCTACCTGGCCGTGGCGCTGTTGCTCAATGGCTGGTTCCTGAAAGGCGCCGTGGACATCTGGCGGCGCGACGATACCGACAGCGAGGCGGACAGCCACGCCACCGAAAAGCGGGTTTTCAAAATTTCGCTCTACTACCTGTTCGGCCATTTCGGCGCGCTTCTGTTCGAGGCGGTGTTGCGGACCAACGGGCTGGGGGGCTGGTAGGCCATGGCGATCAAAGTGGAACATGAGCTGCACAAGCGCCGGCTGGACCGCAATGTCGGCGTCGGGCTGCTGCTGGCCAGCTTCGTCGTCATCGTGCTGGTGCTGACCGTGGTCAAGGTGCAGGGCCTTGGCGATATTCGTGAGATGGAGCGGTTCGATCACGTCGCACGGCCCGCGCTGGAAGAGGCCGCGACCAGAGCGCAAGAGGAGGGCACGGAATGAAGCTGTTTTCCCGTATCGAGGATGGCCCCAAGCGCACCGCCGCTCAGGCCGTATCGGTCGTGTTGCTGATGGGCGGCCTGGCCTGGGCCTCGGTTCCGTTCTACGACTGGTTCTGCCGGGTCACCGGGTTCGGCGGCGTGACCGGCGTTGCCGAGGCGGAAAGCGACGAGATCCTAGACCAGACCATCCTCGTCCGGTTCGAGGCGTCGGTCGAGCGTGACATGCCCTGGCGGTTCAAGCCCGCGCAGCGCGAGATGGAAGTGCGCATCGGAGAAACCGCGCTGGCCTTCTACGAGGCCACGAACACGAGCGACGTTCCGGTCGCCGGAACGGCCAGCTACAATGTCGCGCCCTATGACGCCGGCGGCTTCTTCGAGAAGATCGACTGCTTTTGCTTTGAAATGCAGGTACTGAAACCGGGCCAGACCATGCAGATGCCGGTCAGCTTCTTTGTCGATCCCGATATCGTGGATGACCGCGAAGGGCAGTATGTGCATACCATCACCCTGGGCTATACCTTCCACAAGACGGAGCTGCCCGAGGAAGAACAGCAGGCGGCCCTGGATGGCGACCTGACACTGCCGACCGTTCCGGCCGGCCTGAACCAAGACCAATAAAATCGCGCGAGGGAACGCATAAAATGGCGCACGAAAAGAACCACGACTACCACATTCTCAACCCGTCCATCTGGCCCTTCCTTGGTTCGGTCGGGGCCTTCGTGATGCTATTCGGGGCGGTGCTCTGGATGGATGGCTCGGCGCCGTGGATGTTCCTGATCGGCCTTGTGGCTGTCCTCTACACGATGTTCGGCTGGTGGGCCGACGTGGTCGCAGAAAGCCAGCAGGGCGATCACACCCCGGTTGTCCGCATTGGTCTGCGCTACGGCTTCATTATGTTCATCATGTCCGAGGTCATGTTCTTCGCCGCCTGGTTCTGGAGCTTTTTCAAGCACGCCATGTACCCGATGGGCCCGCAAAGCCCGGCGGTCGATGGCCAGTGGCCGCCGGCCGGCATTGAGACCTTCGACCCCTGGCATCTGCCGTTGATCAACACCCTCATCCTGCTGTGTTCGGGCGCCGCCGCGACTTGGGCGCACCACGCCTTGGTGCATGAAAACAACCGCCAGGACATGAAGCACGGCTTGATCCTGGCCGTCCTGTTGGGCGTCATTTTCACCGGCTTTCAGGCCTATGAGTACAGCCATGCCGCCTTCGGTCTGGCCGGCAACATCTATGGCGCCAACTTCTTCATGGCGACCGGCTTTCACGGGGCGCACGTGATCATCGGCACCATCTTCCTGCTGGTGTGCCTGATCCGCGTCTACAAGGGGCATTTCACCCCCGAAAAGCATGTCGGTTTCGAGGCCGCCGCCTGGTATTGGCACTTCGTCGACGTGGTGTGGCTGTTCCTCTTCGCCGCCGTCTACGTCTGGGGCGCCTGAGGGTAAATCACGCGGCGGGCCTTGACCCCCGCTTGACGACACGACAAGACGCGCGGGGTGCAAACGCCCCGCGCGTCTTCACGTTCAACAAAGCCGGAGTCACGGATCACCTGATGCGACAGCTTCTGTTCTCGATCTTCATCGGTCTTGGCGGCCTTGTCGTGCTGCTCTGGCTTGGTTTCTGGCAACTCGATCGGCTGGAATGGAAGCGGGAGATCCTGGCCGGGATCGACGCGCGCATGATGGCCGAGCCGATCCCGCTGCCCCAAGCGCCCACCGAGGCCGAGGATGAATACCGCACCGTGCTTCTGTCAGGTCGCCCGACCGGCGAGGAAGTGCACGTGCTGGTGTCCGGGACCCAGGCGGGAACCGGTTATCGAGTCATTTCCGCCTTTGAAACGGATACCGGGCGCCGTATCTTGCTGGATCAGGGCCTGCTCGAACTGGACGCCAAGGACGCCCAGCCGGCCCGCCCGCGGATGGACCTGCGCGGTGCGCTGCTCTGGCCCGATGACGTGAACAGTTCGACCCCCGAACCGGATCTTGACGATAACACCTGGTTCGGCCGCGACGTGGACCGGATGGCCGAGGCGCTGGACACCGAGCCGCTGCTCGTCGTGCTGGCCCGGTCGTCGGATTACGACCCCCGGTTGACGCCCTTGCCCGTCGACACGGTCGGGATCCCCAACGATCATCTGGAATACGCGATCACCTGGTTCCTGCTGGCCACCGTCTGGCTGAGCATGAGCATCTACTGGTTGATCCGCACGCTACGCCGCAAGGAAACTGGCGCATGAGATACGTATCGACACGCGGGGCGGCCCCCGTTCTGACCTTCGAAGAAGCGATGATGACGGGCCTGGCCCGCGATGGCGGGCTTTACGTGCCCGAGACCATTCCGCAGATGACAGGTGAAGAAATCGCCGCACTGGCGGGCCAAAGCTATGAGGCGGCGGCCTACGCGGTCATGCGGCCATTCATCGGCGACACCTTTTCGGACGATGAATTCCGCCGGCTGATCGACGCCGCCTATGCGGGCTTCGGCCATGCCGCCCGTGCGCCGCTCAAGCAGCTGGCGCCCAACCATTTCCTGCTGGAGCTGTTCCACGGGCCGACACTGGCCTTCAAGGACTTCGCCATGCAGCTGATCGGCCAGATGTTCCAGGCCGCGCTGACCCGCTCGGGCAAGCAGATCACCATCGTCGGCGCCACGTCCGGTGATACGGGGTCCGCCGCGATCGAGGCGTTCAAGGGGCTGGACAACGTGGATGTCTTCATCCTTTTCCCCCATGGCCGGGTGTCCGAGGTTCAGCGCCGCCAGATGACAACCCCGACCGAGGCCAACGTGCATGCCCTGGCGGTCGATGGCGATTTCGACGATTGCCAGGCGCGGCTCAAGGACATGTTCAACGATTTCGACTTCCGCGACGAGGTTGGGCTGGCCGGTGTGAACTCCATCAACTGGGGCCGGGTTCTGGCGCAGGTCGTCTATTACTTCACCGCCGCCGTCAGCCTTGGCGCGCCGCATCGCAAGGTCAGTTTCACCGTGCCCACGGGCAATTTCGGCGACATTTTCGCCGGCTATATCGCCAAGCGCATGGGCCTGTCCATCGACCGGCTGGTGATTGCGACGAACCAGAACGACATTCTGCACCGCACCATGGAAACCGGCGCCCAGGTCAAGGAAGGGGTCACGCCCTCGATCAGCCCGTCCATGGATATCCAGGTCAGCTCGAATTTCGAGCGCGCCCTGTTCGAGGCCTATGACCGCGATGGCGCCGTCGTTGCCGCCCAGATGGACGAATTGAAGGACAAGGGCGCCTTCACCATCAGCCAAGGCGCCATCGACATGCTGCGCGAAAATTTCGATAGCGGCCGCGTGTCCGAAAAGGAAACGCTGGGCCGGATCAAGGCCGAGCTCACGCGGTCCGGCGAATTGCTGTGCCCGCACAGTGCCGTAGGTGTTAAGGTGGCCGATGACCACCAGGGCGCGACGCCCATGATCACGCTTGCCACGGCGCACCCGGCGAAATTCCCCGACGCCGTGGAACAGGCCAGCGGCATTCGCCCGGTGCTGCCCGATCGCATGGCCGATCTGTTCGAACGCAAGGAGCGCGTGACCCGCGTCGCGAACGACCTGGGCGCCCTTGAAACTCTGATCCGGGAGAACCGCACCACGTGACTGTCGAAATCCACACGCTATCCAACGGCCTGCGCATCGTCTGCGAGGTCATGCCGGGCCTGAAATCCGCCTCGGTCGGGGTCTGGGTCGATGCGGGCGGGCGCCATGAACGCGCCGACCAGAACGGCATCGCGCATTTCCTTGAACACATGGCCTTCAAGGGCACCAAACGGCGCAGCGCGCTGCAGATCGCCGAGGCAATCGAGGATGTGGGCGGCTATATCAACGCCTATACCAGCCGCGAAATGACGGCCTATTACGCCCGCGTCCTCGAACAGGACGTGTCGCTGGCCGTGGATGTCATCGCCGACATCCTGCTCAACCCGGTTTTCGACCAGCGCGAAATCGAGGTGGAGCGCGGCGTGATCCTGCAAGAAATCGGCCAGGCGCTGGACACGCCCGACGACATCATCTTCGACTGGCTGCAGGAACAGGCCTATCCCGATCAGCCCATCGGTCGCACCATTCTTGGCCCTGCCGAACGCGTGAACGCCTTTACCCGCGACGACTTGGCCGGATTCGTGCAGGAACAATACGGCCCCGAACAGATGATCCTCGCCGCCGCCGGGGCGGTGGACCCCGACGAGCTGCTGAAGCTGGCCGAGGCCCAGTTCGGTCACCTCGCCCCGCGCACCCCGGCCAATAACCCCGCACCGGCCCGGTTCGGCGGCGGCGAGGCGCGCCACGACAAGGCCCTCGAACAGGCCCATTTCACACTGGCCTTCGAAGGGCCGGACTACTGCGCCGACCGGATCTATGCGGCGCAGATCTACGCCATCGCCATGGGTGGCGGCATGTCCTCGCGCCTGTTCCAGGAATTGCGCGAAAACCGGGGGCTTTGTTACACGATCTTCGCCCAGACCGGGGCCTATTCGGATACCGGGATGATGACGCTGTATGCCGGAACATCTTCCGACCAGCTGGGCGATTTGGCCAACCTGACCATCGACCAGATGAAAAAGGCGGCCGAGGACATGAGCGCCCAAGAGGTCGCTCGCGCCCGCGCCCAGATGAAGGCTGGGTTGCTGATGGGGCTGGAAAGCCCGTCGAACCGTGCCGAAAGGCTGGCGCGGATGCTGTCGATCTGGGGCACGGTGCCCAGCATCGAGGATACGACCCGCCGCATCGACGCGGTGACGACGGGGGATGTGCGCGACTTCGGCGCGGACATGTTGACCAAGGCGGGCACGGCCATGGCGCTTTATGGTCCGGTGGGTCATGCCCCGACGCTGGAGGCCCTTCGCGAAAGGCTCGCGGCCTGATGCTGCGCCAGAAGCGGAAGGTCCGGCTGGAGACCGAGCGCATGACGTTGCGCCCGCCCCAGCACACGGATTTCCGCGACTGGGTGGCGCTGCGCAAGGCCAGCCGCGACTTCCTGACCCCGTGGGAGCCCAGCTGGGCCCCCGATCACCTGACCCGAAAAAGCTTTACCAACCGGGTCTATTGGGCGCAGAGGTCCATCGCCAATGGCACCGCCGTGCCGCTGTTCATGATCCGGCGCGCGGATGACGTGTTGCTGGGCGCGATCACGCTGGACCATATTCGGCGTGGTCCGGCACAGGCGGGCACGACCGGCTACTGGATCGGCGAGGCCTTCGCGCGGCAGGGCTACATGCGTGAAGCGATCGAGGCGCTGGTGCATTACGCCTTCACCACGCTGGACCTGAGCCGGATCGAGGCGGGCTGCCTGCCGGAAAACACCGCCTCACGCCGTTTGCTTGAAAGCTGCGGCTACAAGTACGAGGGCGTCGCGCAATCCTATCTTCAGATCAACGGACGCTGGCGCAACCACGTGCTCTACGCCAATCTGCGCCACGACCGGCGGGGCAAGACCGAGGTGGGGTAACGCGGCAGCCGGGCGAGCTTTCTCAGCGGATTTCCGCAGGCCCGGTTGGTGTGCCGGGGTTGGTGCGTTAGGTCACGCGGGTGACGACAATTCACCCCCGGAAAGGATCTTCATGACCCTGAAAAAGACACTCTACACCTCCCTCGCAGCCACCGGTATGGCGGTGTCGGCCTTCTTCGCCGGCCCGGCTGTTGCGCAGGACGGCGGCGCGGATACCGGCGAAGACTTGGCTGCCACGGCCGATGTCTCCGAGGTCGAACTGGACGCCTTCGTCGCGGCGGTCGGCGCCGTCATGTCGATCGAGCAGACCTACGCGGCACGGCTCGCCGACGCCGAGGGCGACCAGGCCCAGCAGCAACAGCTGATGGAAGAGGCCCGCGCCGAGATGATGACGGCGGTGAACGAAACGCCCGATATCGACGTCGACCGCTATGTCGAGATCATCGAGCTGGCCCAGAACGATCCGGAACTGCGTGCCGATCTGACGGACCGCATGGAAAACTGAGCGGCTCGACCTTGGCGACGAAATTGACCCGCATGTCGCGCAACGGCATGCGGGTTTTTCATTTCTGGCGAGGGGCCTGTCCCAATTGCGGGCGGAACATGCTGACTTTCACCGCCGTGGCGCTATTATTTCCGACAGGAGGGCTTGCCATGATCCGTTACATCCTGCCGCTCTTCTTGCTGGCGACCCCCGGCGCCGCCGTGGCGCAGGACCGCATCCCGTCCCATTGCCGCGCCTTCGCGCAGGCGCCCGGGATGGAATACCTGCAGCAGGCCAGCTTTCGCGATGCCGTGGCCGAGGACACCGTGCGGATCACCTACGTCGATCACGCCATGTTCCTGATCCAGTCCGAGACGGTCTCGGCCATGACCGATTTCACAGGCTGGTATGGAAATGTGGATTTCATTCCCGACGTGGTGACCATGAACAACGCGCACTCCACCCATTTCACCAGTGCGCCCGATCCGGCGATCAGCCATGTTCTGGAAGGCTGGGCGGTGAACGGCCAGGCGCGCGATCACGAACTGGACCTGGGCGAGATGCTGATCCGAAACGTGCACACGGACGTCCGGTCCAATGGTCCGGCGGTGCGCGAGGATGGCAATTCCATTTTCGTCTTCGAGGTCGCGGGGCTGTGCGTCGGTCACCTGGGCCACCTGCACCACGAACCCGACGACGCGCAATATGCCATGTTGGGGCGGCTCGACGTGGTGATGGCCGCTGTCGATGGCGGGCTGACCCTGCGCCATGAAACGCTGTTGCGGGTGATGGACCGGTTGCGGTCCTCGGTGGTGATCCCGATGCACTGGTTCGGGCGCAGCACGCTGGACTCGTTCCTCGATGACATGGAGATCAGCGGCTATGACGTGGTGCGCACAGGCGGGTCCGACATCACCCTGTCGCTGGACAGCCTGCCGTCTCGGCGCACGGTCATGGTGCTGGAGCCTGAATTCCTGGCCGACTGACTTGCCCGCGTTCCGCCTTTGTGCTTTGGGGCGTCCATGTTGAATGCCGTTTCCCCCGAGTTGGAAAAAAAGCTGCGCGCCTTGCTGGGGCCGAAGGGACTGCCGTCGGGCAGCGCCGCGTTCCTTGAAGAACCGCGCGGGCGGTGGAAAGGCCGGGGCCTTGTCGTCGCACCGGCGGGCACCGACGAGGTCGCCGCCGTGGTGCGCCTTTGTGCAGAGCACCGGGTGGGGGTCATCCCCTATGGCGGGGGCACGGGGCTGGTGGGCGGCCAGATCACCGAGACGGGCCCTGCGCCGGTGATTCTGTCACTGCACCGTATGGCCGAGATCCGCGCGATCTACCCGCGCGAGAACGCGATGGTTGTCCAAGCGGGGGCGATCCTGGCCGATATCCAGGCGGCTGCGGAAGACGTGGATCGCCTGTTTCCGCTGTCGCTGGCCTCGGAGGGGTCGGCGCTGATCGGCGGGTTGCTGGCCACCAATGCGGGCGGATTGAACGTGATCCGCTATGGCAATGCGCGGGCGCAATGCCTTGGCCTGGAGGTCGTCATGGCCGATGGCGCGGTCTGGAACGGGCTGTCCCGGCTGCGCAAGGACAATACCGGCTATGACCTGCGCGACCTGATGATCGGGGCCGAAGGCACGCTGGGAATCATCACCGCCGCCACGCTCAAGCTCATGCCGCGCCCGGTCGAAACCGCGACCGCGCTTTTCGCCGTGCCGGACCCGGCAGCGGCGCTGGATCTGCTGGCGCTGGCCGGGGAGCAATTGGGCGAGACGATCACGGCCTTTGAACTGATACATCGACAGGGCTTTGACTTTCTCCAAGAGGCGGGCATCGACCATGTCCGCCCCCTCGACCCGCTGCCCGATTGGTGTGTGCTGGTCGAGATCGGGCTGGGACAGGGGCAGGATGCGGATGGCGCGCTCGAGGCGCTTTTCTCGTCGGCATTGAAAGGCGGGCTGTCAACCGATGGCACGATCGCGCAGTCGGTCCAACAGGCTCAGGCCCTGTGGACGATCCGTGAAAGCATCCCCCTCGCCAACAGGGCCATCGGTGCGGTTTCGTCCCATGATATCGCCCTGCCGCTGTCCGCGATCCCGCAGTTCATCGCGCAGGCGCCCGGCCGGCTGGCCGAGATCGGTGCATTCCGCATCAATTGTTTCGGTCACCTTGGCGACGGGAACCTGCATTACAATGTCTTCCCCTTGCCAGGGAAAAGCCGCGCGGACCACGAGGGCCAGCGCGAGGCCGTGAAGCGGGAGGTGCATGATCTGACCCACGAAATGGGCGGATCGGTCAGCGCCGAGCACGGCGTCGGCCGGCTGAAAGTCCCCGACCTGGAACGCTATGGCGATCCGGTGAAGCTGGCGACGATGCGGGCGATCAAGACGGCGCTCGATCCGTTGGGCGTTCTCAACCCGGGCGCGGTCTTGTCGCTGCGGTGATGCTTGCCCTTGACCACCCTTGCGCATAAGAGTGCGCGGACAGGAGCGAAGGGGCGAAAATGCCGGTTCTCGTGATGAAATTTGGCGGTACCAGCGTCGCCACGCTGGACCGTATCCGCCGCGCCGCCAAGCGCGTCGGTGTCGAGGTGTCCAAGGGCTATGACGTGATCGTCATCGTCTCGGCCATGGCCGGGGAAACCAACAAGCTGGTGGGCTATGTCAGCGACACCAGCCCGCTTTACGATGCCCGCGAATACGATGCCATCGTCAGTTCCGGCGAGAATGTGACCGCCGGGCTGATGGCGCTGACTTTGCAGGAAATGGACGTGCCCGCGCGCAGCTGGCAGGGCTGGCAGGTGCCGGTAAAAACCACCAGCGCCCATTCCGCCGCCCGGATCGAGGACATCCCGACAGACAACATCAATGCGAAGTTCGGCGAGGGCATGCGCGTGGCCGTCGTGGCGGGGTTCCAGGGTGTCAGCCCCGAGGGCCGGATCACCACGCTTGGCCGGGGCGGGTCCGACACCACCGCAGTGGCCTTCGCCGCGGCCTTCGGCGCCGAGCGCTGCGACATCTACACCGACGTGGATGGTGTCTACACCACCGACCCGCGTATCGCCTCGAAGGCCCGCAAGCTGGACCGCATCGCCTTCGAGGAAATGCTGGAGCTTGCCAGCCTGGGCGCCAAGGTGCTGCAGACCCGATCGGTCGAACTGGCCATGCGCTACAACGTGAAACTGCGCGTGCTCAGCAGTTTCGAGGAACAATCCGACGAGGCCGGCACGCTGGTCTGCGACGAGGAGGACGTGATGGAAAACCGACCTGTATCCGGCATCGCCTATAGTCGAGAAGAGGCCAAGATGACGCTGATTTCCGTGGCCGACCGCCCCGGGATCGCCGCCGCCATCTTCGGGCCCCTGTCCGAGGCCGGGGTGAACGTGGACATGATCATCCAGAACATCGCCGAAGAGGGCCGCACCGACATGACCTTTTCCTGCCCGGTCGACCAGGTCGCGCGGGCCGAGAAGGCCCTGAACGAGGCCAAGGCCGCCGGCGACATCAATTATCACGACCTGGTCGCGGATACGGATGTGGCCAAGATCAGCGCCGTGGGCATCGGCATGCGCAGCCAGTCGGGCGTTGCCGCGACCATGTTCAAGACCCTTTCGGACGAGGGGATCAACATCAAGGTCATCGCCACGTCCGAGATCAAGATCAGCGTGCTGGTCGATCGAAAGTACATGGAACTGGCCGTTCAGGCGCTGCATGACGCCTTCGAGCTTGAAAAGGCCGGCTGACCGGGCGTCCGGGTATTCGGCGTCCCGGGGTCCGAATAGACGTTTTCGTGCCCCGCCTGGCCTACGCTTTCAATCAATGGGCAGGACGACGATAACGCGGTTCTCTTTCCGGTGGCAGGTCTGCTATACGGGGCCGAACGCCCGGCGGACGTCCGGCACGGAAGAGGGACATGCCCGAGACCTTTGAAACCGAAAGCCGAAAGCTGCTTGGCCGGTTGCGTGATGCCATGGCCGAGGACAATGCCGGCCAGGAACGGCTCGACAGGATCGTCGCGCTGATCGCGTCCTCGATGCGGACCGAGGTCTGTTCGATCTACCTGTTCCGCGATTCTGAGACGCTGGAGCTGTGCGCGACCGAAGGCCTTGCCGCCGAGGCGGTGCACCAGACCCGCATGCGGCTGGGCGAAGGGCTGGTGGGGCGCGTCGCCAAGGCGCGCGACGTGATCAACACCGCCGATGCGCCGGCCGCCCGGGGGTTCCGCTATATGCCGGAAACCGGCGAGGAGCGCTTTTCCAGCTTCTGCGGCGTGCCGATCCAGCGCCTGGGCGACACGATGGGCGTGCTTGTCGTGCAGTCGAAGCGGGTCCGCGAATTCACCGCCGACGAGGTTTACGCGCTGGAAGTCGTGGCCATGGTCCTGGCCGAGATGACCGAGCTGGGCGCGTTCCTGGGCGAAGGCGCGGCGCTTTCGGCGCGCCACCAGCAGCCGGTTTTGTTCCGCGGCACGGTCGCGCAAGAGGGCGCCGCCGGCGGCAACGTGTTCCTGCACGAACCGCGCGTCGTCGTCACGAACCCGATCGCCGACGACCCGGAAATCGAGAAAACCCGCCTGACCGAGGCGATAGACCGCTTGCGCCTGTCCGTGGACAAGATGCTAGCCCGCAATTCCGGCGCCAGTGCCGACCAGAAGGACGTGCTGGAAGCCTACCGGATGTTCGCCAATTCCCGCAGCTGGCAAAAGCGGATGCTGGACGACATCGAGAATGGCCTGTCGGCCGAGGCGGCGGTGGAAAAGGAACAATCCCTGGCCCGCACCCGCATGTCGCAGTCCAAGGATGCCTATCTGCGCGACCGGCTGCACGACCTCGATGACCTGTCCAACCGCCTGCTGCGCATCCTGACGGGGCAGGGCAAGGATACCGGGGCCGAGCTGCCCGAGAACCCGGTGCTTGTCGCCCGCAATATCGGACCGGGCGAGTTGCTGGACTATGGCAAGGTGCTCAAGGCCATCGTTCTCGAAGAGGGCGCCGTTGGCAGCCATGCCGCCGTTGTCGCGCGGGCCTGGGCCATCCCCCTTGTGATCCATGCCAAGAACATCACCACCGAGGCGCTGAACGGCGACCCGATCCTGGTGGATGGCGAACAGGGGGTCGTGCACCTGCGGCCCGATGACACCGTGCGCTCGGCCTTTCGCGACAAGATCGCCATGCAGGCGGCGGCGCAGGAGCGCTATGCCTCGCTCGTGGACAAGCCGGCCACGACGCGCTGCGGCCAGACTATCGACCTGAACATGAATGCCGGGCTGATGGCTGACCTGCCCTCGCTGCCCAGCTCGGGGGCCGAGGGGGTGGGCCTGTTTCGCACCGAGCTGCAATTCCTGGTCCGCAACCAGATGCCCAAGCGGGCCGAGTTGTCGGCGCTCTATGCGCGGGTGATGGACGCGGCTGGCGGCAAGCGCGTTGCCTTCCGCACGCTGGATATCGGGTCGGACAAGGTGCTGACCTACATGAAGCCAAACGACGAACCGAACCCGGCCATGGGGTGGCGCGCGATCCGCGTGGGGCTGGACAAGCCCGGCGTGCTGCGCATGCAGTTGCAGGCGCTGATCCGCGCCTCGGCCGGGCGGCCGCTCAGCGTCATGTTTCCCTTCGTGGCGCAGCTGCAGGAATACCGCGATGCGCGGGCCGAGTTCGACAAGGCGATGGAGCGTGAACGCCGGTTGGGCCATCCCCTGCCGGAATCGGTCGAGATCGGCGCGATGCTGGAAACGCCCAGCCTGGCCTTCGCGCCGGATCGTTTCTTTCAGGATGTCGATTTCCTGTCCATCGGGGGCAACGACCTGAAACAGTTCTTCTTTGCAGCCGACCGGGAAAACGAACGGGTGCGGCGGCGCTATGATACGCTCAATGTCAGCTTTCTGGCCTTTCTCGAACAGTTGATCGCACGCTGCGCGGCGCTGGATACGCCCGTCAGCTTTTGCGGAGAGGATGCCGGGCGGCCCATCGAGGCGATTTGTTTCGCGGCCCTGGGCCTGCGGTCGCTGTCCATGCGCCCCGCCTCGATCGGGCCGGTCAAGCACCTGTTGCGGCAGGTAGACCTGGGGCAGGTCAAGGCGGCCATGGACGCGTCGCGCGACCGCGGCGATCAAAGCGTGCGCCACGCGGTGATCGAGGCGCTGCGGGGTTAACCGCGCAGGGCCGGGCGGCGTAGCTGATCCAATTCCTCGTGGAATGCCGACAGGACGGCCTCTTGCCCGTGGATCCGGCCCAGGGCGCGCAAACCGAAATGCACCTCGGCGATCTGGCTGTAGTAATCCATGAAGGCGTAGTTGGTTCCGGCCCCGGCCGCCGCGCCCAGCACGGGCACCGCCTGGCCGGCCAGTTTCTGGCCGATCACCGTGGCGAAGCGGGGCGCGATCCGCGCCAGCAACTTGTTCAGCGCCGCCCCGGACAGGCTGAGCCTGGTGCCGATGAAGGACGTGTCGATGCCGTCATCGCCGGCGCCGGGGCCGCCCGCGCCGAAAACCTGCAGGCATTGCAGGCGGGTTTCCTCGGATCGGGGGTCCTCGTCATGGGTTTCGGCCACGGATTGAACCGCGCGAAAGATCACCGTCGTCGCGATGGGCAGTTCCGCCAGCGCCGTTGGCAGTCCGCCGAACCCGCCGAAGGCACCGGACAGGGTGGCCAGCGCCTTGTGGCCCCGTTCCGAGTTGGCGATGCGGGCCATGGCCCCCCGGCGGCTGCGCCCGGCCAGGTCATAGGAATGGCGAAGCGCCGACTTCGCGGCGGTTTCGAGCTGGGCCCGCGACCCCGGGGGCAAGAGTTTCAACCCGTCCTCGACCTGGCCGCCGACAAATGTGATGGCCCGCATCAACAGTGTATTGGCCCCGTGCTGACGCGCGGCAAGCGCAGAAATGGCCGCGCGGGCGCCGTCATCAAGGGGCGCGGGGGCGGGGTCGGGATTGATCAGGCGCATGCTTTCCGGTTCGGTCGTCATGGATGAAAGATGGGGAGGCCGCGCGGCAATTCAATCTCTGTCGCGTTCCACCTGCCCGGCGATCGCCGACCACGCATCCGGTTTCAGACCCAGGCCCAACACCCGGTCGGGATTGGTCGGGGGCGGCATCCGCACGTCCGGCAATCGTTCGAAACCGAACCGCGCGTAATAGGGCGCATCGCCCACCAGCATGACCCTGTCCCAACCCTGGCGCGCGGCTTCGGCGACCTGCGCCCGGATCAGCAGGTCGCCCAGCCCCTCGCCCTGCCGGGTGGGGTGTACGGCCACCGGGCCCAGCAGGATCGCCCGCGCCGTGCCGATACGGACCGGCCAGCCACGGATCGCACCGCCCAGAATGCCGTCATCGTCCCGGGCGACAAGGCAAAGCGGCGCGACCGGCGGCACGTCGTCGCGCAACCGATAGGAGGACAGGGCCTCGCGCCCCGGCCCGAAACACAGGTCGAAGAGCGCCTCGACCTCCCACCAATCCTCGTCGCGTTCGGGACGCAGCTTCATGTCCCGGTCTTTCTTGTTGTTTCCGCATCGCTCGGTAGCATGGCCGCAAAACCACGGCAAATGCTTGGAGAGATTGATGTTCTACCGACCCGGTGATGGCCATGGCCTGCCGCATGATCCGTTCGGCGCGATCGTGACACCCCGGCCCATCGGCTGGATTTCCACGAAAGGCGCGGATGGCGGCGACAACCTCGCGCCCTATTCCTTCTTCAACGCCGTGGCCTATGAACCGCCGCAGGTCATGTTTGCCTCGACATCGGCCAAGCCGGATCGTGACGGCACGAAGGACAGCGTGGCCAATATCCGCGACACCGGCGTTTTCGCGGTGAACGTGGTGGAATTCTCGGCGCGGGCGGCGATGAACCGAACGTCGGGGCCGTGGGGCAGGGGCGTGGACGAATTCACCGATGCGGGCATCGCCAAAGCCGTTTGCAAGACGATCGACTGCCCCCGCGTTGCAGGTGCGCCCGCATCCCTGGAATGCCGGCTGACCCGGATCATCGACCTGCCCGGCGCGGCGAATATCGTGGTCTTCGGGGAAGTGACCGGCGTGCATCTGCGCGACGACTGCCTGGTCGACGGGCGGTTCGACGTCAGCCGCTACACGCCACTGGCCCGTTTGGGCTATCGTGACTACACCGCCGTTCGCGAGGTTTTCGCGCTGGTGCGTCCGGATGGGTCGTAACGGCGATGCGCCGCTCGTTTCCGGGCCCTCGGCCCGCCAACTTCGCCCCGCCCGCCGTCCCGTCTGCCCATGATTTGCGCAGGTTTTCAACGCGGTCGGTTCGGAACCCCGCTTCACAACCGGGGCGGGTTTGGGCAAGGTGACGGGGCCAAGACACGGAGGATGAGATGACAGTGATGCTCGGCATAATTGGGGGGTCCGGCCTGTACCAATTGCCGGGGCTGGAAAGGGCGGACTGGCATCCTGTCGCCACGCCGTGGGGCGCCCCGTCCGATGACATCCTCGTGGGGGAAATGGCGGGGGTCAGGCTTGCGTTTCTGCCGCGCCACGGGCGCGGCCATGTCCATTCACCCAGCACCGTGCCCTACCGCGCGAATATCGACGCGTTGAAACGTCTGGGCTGCACCGACGTGGTCTCGGTCTCGGCCTGCGGGTCCTTCCGCGAAGAGCTGGCGCCGGGGGATTTCGTCGTCGTGGATCAGTTCATCGACCGCACCATCGCCCGCGAGAAGAGCTTTTTCGGCACCGGCTGCGTTGCACATGTCAGCGTGGCGCATCCGGTTTGTGACCGGTTGGCAAAGACCTGTGCCGAGGCCGCGACCGCCGCGGGCGTGACTGTCCACCAGGGCGGCACCTACCTGGCCATGGAAGGTCCGCAATTCTCGGCCATGGCGGAGTCGAAGCTCTACCGCGATGCATGGGGCTGCGACGTGATCGGCATGACCAATATGCCCGAGGCCAAGCTCGCACGCGAGGCCGAGCTTTGCTATGCCTCCGTCGCCATGATCACCGATTACGACAGCTGGCATCCCGATCACGGCAGCGTGGATATTTCCGAGATCATCGCCACCCTGGGCGCCAATGCCGACAATGCGCGCAGGACGGTGGTCGGCCTGCCTGAACGGCTGGATCATGACCGCCCATGCCCCTGCGGCTGCGACCGGGCGCTCGACCATGCGATCCTGACCGCACCCGAAGCCCGCGATCCGCACCTTCTGCGCAAGCTCGACGCGGTGGCCGGTCGCGTTCTCTGACACCCTTTCGAAAGGACCACTTCATGAAAACCGTGAAGGAGTATATCCGCACGATCCCCGACTTTCCACATGACGGGATCATGTTCCGCGATGTCACGACGCTCTTTGCCGATGCGCGCGGTTTCCGCATGGCGGTCGACCAGTTACTGCATCCCTATGCCGGCCAGCCCATCGACGTGGTCGTCGGGCTCGAGGCGCGCGGGTTCATCCTGGGCGGGGCTATCGCGCACCAGCTTGGCAAGGGCTTCGTGCCGATCCGCAAGAAGGGCAAACTGCCCGGCGCGGTGATCGAACAACCCTACCAGTTGGAATATGGCGAGGCGGTGATGGAAATGCATGACGATGCCATTGCCGCCGGCCAGAAAGTCCTTGTTGTCGACGACCTGCTGGCCACCGGCGGCACGGCCGAGGCGGGTATCAAGCTGATCGAGCGGCTTGGCGGCGAGGTCGTGGGCTGCGCTTTCGTGATCGACCTGCCCGAGCTGGGCGGGCGCAAACGGCTGCAGGCGCTGGGCATGGAGGTCCATGCGCTTTGCGACTTCGAGGGGGCCTGAGCTAGTTCGCCTTGCGCTTGGGCACGAAGGGCAGCGGGGCCACGGGAATGCCGTCCTCGATCAGGGCCTTGGCCTCGTCCGGCTTGGCCTCTCCGTAGATCGACCGTTCCGGGGCCTCGCCGGCATGCATCGCGCGGGCTTCGCGGGCAAAGGACAGGCCGACATAGTCGCTGTTTTCCTCGACCTTCCTGCGCAAAGCGACCATGGCCTCTTCCGCCTCGGAGCGGGGCTTCGCCAGCGACGCTGCCGGCGCATCGGCGCCCTTCGCGATGCTGGGCGCCATGAGGCTGCGGCGCACCCTGGTCGAACCGCAGGTCACACAGGCGATCTGGTTCGCATCGCGCAGCTTCTCATAGGCCACAGACGACTGGAACCAGCTGTCGAACTGGTGGCCCTGGTCACAGGTAAGCGTGTAATGGATCATCCAGGACCCCGGCGCGCTGTTTCGATCACTGTCAGATAGGGCCCTTCCCCGGCCTTGGCAATCAGACCAGTTTCGGGTCGAACTGCAGGATCATCTGCTGCAACTCGGGTTCATCCACCAGCTTGGCGGCCTTGCGCCGGTTGACCCAGCGCCGCTTGCGT
Source organism: Alphaproteobacteria bacterium (assembly GCA_009908505.1). Lineage (GTDB taxonomy): Bacteria > Pseudomonadota > Alphaproteobacteria > Rhodobacterales > Rhodobacteraceae > Salibaculum. Next base: position 49,050 of record JAAAPD010000034.1, read on the forward strand.
TCCTTGCGTTCGGGCCAGCGGTTGTGGACCTTCTTGACCTTGAGCGGGAAGATCACCGCGACACAGGGCAGTTCATCGTCGCTATGGGCCTTGTAGTAGCTGTAAACGCCGAGCGGCCGGCTGCGCACCCGCCCTTCCAGCCCGGCCTCTTCCCAGGCCTCGGTCGCGGCGGCCTGTGTCGGGGTTTCCCCGTCCATGGGCCAGCCCTTGGGCACGATCCAGCGGCCGGTGCCGCGACTGGTGATCAAACAGAACTGCAATTCACCGTTATTGATGCGGTAGCACAAGGCGCCGAATTGCGTCCGCACATCTGTCTTGGCGGCTGCGCCAAGGTTGATTTCGTTCTGTTGTATCTCCTGCTTTGCCATGCTGTTTGCCTGTGACCCGTTCGGGCCGTTGCTGTGCCTCTTTGGCGACTATAACGCAGTGCGTGCCGACGCCAAAGCGTAATCCGCCGAAGGTCAACCGATTATTGACGGATACCCACAGATTTTTCAGGATCCGCGGCCCCGCGCACCAGGTCCGCGATCATCGAGAGGCGTTCGGCCAGGGGGTTCGTCTTGCGCCAGATCATCCCGATTGTTCGCGTGGGGCGGGGCGGGGCGAAGCGGGCGACCGCAACAGGGGCCGACCGAGTTTCCACCGGAACCGCCATTTCCGGGATCAAGGTCACGCCAATGCCGGCACCCACCATCTGCACGAGGGTCGATAGGGTCGATCCATCCAGCAATTCGCGTGGTTCCTTGGCCACGAGGTTGCAGAAGGACAGCGCCTGGTCGCGAAAGCAATGCCCCTCTTCCAGCAGCAGCAGCCGCATTTCCGGCAGCCGGTCGGGGGTCGGCACCGGTTGGGCGGCATCGGCCTGCGGGCGCACGAGCACGAATTCCTCGTCGAACAGGGCGACCTCCTCGAAGGCGGGTTCGGACACAGGCAAGGCGACGATCGCGGTGTCGATGCGACCCTGTGTCAGTTCCTCGATCAGGGTCGAGGTCTGGGTTTCGCGTACCCGAATGTCCAACCCGTCATGCAGGCGGGACAGGTCGCCGATGATGCGGGGCAGCAGGTAGGGCGCGATGGTCGGAATCACCCCGATCCGAAGCGGACCCGACAGGTGATCGCGCGAGGCGCGGGCCAGGTCATCAAGCTCTTCGACAGACCGCAGGATGTCACGAATGCGGGCGGCCACGCTTTCCCCGAAGGCGGTCAGGCGGACATGCCGCGGCCCCCGTTCGAAGACGGGCGTGCCCAGCGATGCCTCCAGTTCCTTGATCTGCATGGACAAGGCGGGCTGGCTGATGGCGCAGGCGTCGGCGGCATGCCCGAAATGGCCGTGCCGGGCCAGCGCCTCGAAGTAGCGCAGCTGTTTCAGGGTCAGGTTTTTCATAATTAATACTTATGGCGTCTATCAGAATAATCAACTTAAACTAATTCTAAAGAGCGCCTATCCTCAGGTCCGAATGGCATCGCCATTAGTGATTCAGCAATCGGAGGACAAGATGGACGGAAACGACATTGATACGAAGGGCAAATGCCCGGTCATGCATGGCGGGCTGACGTCCAGCGAGCCGTCGGTCACCGCATGGTGGCCCAAGACGCTCAATCTCGACATCCTGCACCAGCATGACCGCAAGCCGGACCCGCTGGGCGACACGGACTTCCGCGAAGAGGTCAAGCAGCTCGACTTCGAGGCGGTCAAGGAAGACGTCAAGGCGCTGATGACCGACAGCCAGGACTGGTGGCCGGCCGACTGGGGCCATTACGGCGGGCTGATGATCCGCCTTGCCTGGCACTCGGCCGGGTCCTACCGCATCCAGGACGGACGCGGTGGCGGCGGCCATGGCAATATCCGCTTCGCGCCGCTGAATTCCTGGCCCGACAATGGCAACCTGGACAAGGCGCGGCGCCTGCTGTGGCCCATCAAGAAGAAGTATGGCAACAAGCTGTCTTGGGCGGACCTGATCCTGCTGGCGGGCACCATGGCCTATGAATCCATGGGGCTGAAGACTTTCGGGTTCTCTTTCGGGCGCGAGGATATCTGGCACCCGGAAAAGGACGTCTACTGGGGCGCGGAGGACGAGTTCGTGGGCGACGCCAGCCAGCGCTACGAGGACATCCAGAAGCCGCACACGCTGGACCATCCGCTGGCCGCTGTGCACATGGGGCTGATCTACGTGAACCCCGAGGGGGTGAACGGCCAGCCCGATCCCATGAACACCGCCGAGCAGGTCCGCGTGACCTTCGCTCGCATGGCCATGAATGACGAGGAAACCGCGGCGCTGACCGCCGGTGGCCACACCGTCGGCAAGGCCCACGGCAACGGCGACGCCGAGGCACTGGGCCCCGAGCCCGAGGCGGCGGATGTCGAAAGCCAGGGCTTCGGCTGGGTCAATCCGAATCTGGGCGGCAAGGCGACCAACGCCGTGACCAGCGGTATCGAAGGCGCCTGGACCACGAACCCCACCCAGTGGGATATGGGGTATTTCAAGCTGCTTTTCGGGTACGAATGGGAGCTGACCAAGTCGCCCGCCGGGGCCAAACAATGGCGCCCGATCGACATTCGCGAAGAGGACATGCCGGTCGATACCACCGACCCGACCAAGCGGGTCATGCCCATGATGACCGACGCGGACATGGCCATGAAGATGGACCCGGCCTATCGCGCCATCTGCGAGAAGTTCATGGAGGATCCGGACTATTTCGCCGACACCTTCGCACGCGCCTGGTTCAAGCTGACCCACCGTGACCTGGGGCCGAAAACCCGCTACATCGGGCCTGACGCCCCGAAAGAGGACCTGATCTGGCAGGATCCGGTGCCGGCCGGGGCCTCCGACTACGATGTCGCGGCGGTCAAGGCAAAGATCGCCGAGGCCGACCTGTCGGTGTCGGACATGGTCGCTACCGCCTGGGACAGCGCGCGCACCTTCCGCCAGTCGGACCTGCGCGGCGGCGCCAACGGCGCGCGCATCCGACTTGCCCCGCAGAAGGACTGGGTTGGCAACGAGCCCGAGCGGCTGAACCGCGTGCTTGACGCGCTGGAGCCCATCGCGAAGGAAACCGGCGCCTCGATCGCGGATGTGATCGTCCTGGCCGGCAACCTCGGGGTGGAACAGGCCGCCAAGGCCGCCGGTGTCGAGGTCGATGTGCCTTTCGCCCCGGGCCGCGGCGATGCCACGGACGAGATGACCGACGCCGAGAGCTTCGCCTATCTCGAACCGATGGCCGATGGGTTCCGCAACTTCATGAAGCAGGACTACGAGGTCGCGGCCGAGGAGCTGTTGCTGGACCGCGCGCAACTCATGGGTCTGACCGCGCCCGAGATGACCGTGCTGCTGGGCGGCATGCGGGTGCTGGGGACGAACCACGGCGGCACCGCGCATGGCGTGTTCACCAAGACGCCGGGCGCGCTGACGACGGACTTCTTCGAGACCTTGACGGACATGTCCTACAAGTGGGAGCCGACGGGCAGGAACGAATACGCCATCGTCGAGCGCAAGACGGGCGAGACCGCCTATACCGCCACCCGCGTGGACCTGGTGTTCGGCTCCAACTCGATCCTGCGGGCCTATGCCGAGGTTTACGCCCAGGACGACGCGAAAGAGAAGTTCGTCAGGGACTTCGTCGCCGCCTGGACCAAGGTGATGAACGCGGATCGCTACGACCTGGCCTGATCCGGCCCGTTATCGCGAAACGGAAAACGGCGCCCCTCGGGGCGCCGTTCTTCATGTGCGGATGATCTGGCCCGCCTTGGGCAGGCTGGCCCGGACATGGCTGGCGATGGCCGTGTCCTGTGCCCCGGTGCCGGTCAGGTCGCAGATCGTGATATCGCTGTCGTCGATCCTTCCCGAAGCCGCGCCGGTGATGATCTGCCCCAGTTCCGGCGGCATGCCCTTCACGAGGCCCGCCGCGCGCGCCGCTTCCAATTCGCCCGAAACCTCGCATTGGCTGACCCGGTCGCAGACGTAGAGATCGGCCTTGGTGAGCGCGTTAGGGTCGATCTCGTTCTTGCCTTCCTGGTCCGACCCCATGGCGGTGACATGCAGGCCGGGATGCAGCCAATCGGCCATCAGCACCGGATCGCGGGCCGGGGTCGTGGTCACGACCAGTTGGGAATGCGCCAAAAGGTCAGCGGCATCGGTCATCACCTCGGCCTCAATGCCCAATGCCTGCCCCAGATCGGCAGCGCATTGTGCGGCCTTGGCCGGGTCGCGGCCATGGACGAGGACGCGCGTGAAAGGCCGGACCAGATGTGCGGCCTGCATTTGCAGTCGCGCCTGCACGCCGGTGCCGATCACGCCGGCGGTGTCCACCTGTTTCGGGGCGAGGTGCCGCGCGGCAACCGCGCCGGCGGCGGCCGTGCGGATATCGGTCAGGTAGCCATTGTCGAGATAGACCGCCTCGACCAGCCCCGTCTTGGCGGAGAACAGGATCATCAGCCCGTTTAGGCTGGGCAGGCCCAGTTCGGGATTGTCGAAAAAGCCCGGGCTGACCTTGATCGCGAAGCTGTCGAAGCCCTGGATATAGGCGGTTTTCACGTCCACTTCACCATTGGCATCGGCCATGTCCATGGACAGGATCGGCGGCATCACCACCTCGTCTCCGGCCAGCGCGGCGAAGGCGCGTTCGATCACGGCGACCGTTGTCAGGTCCAGCTGCACGGCGTCCTTCAGCTCGGCCTCGGTGACGATCTGGATGTCATGGCCCATAGGACTTGCCTTTCACGATGATCTCGCCCAGCCGGATATCCTCGCCCGCCATGATGCGATGGAACATGCCCATATCCGGATTGCGCCCGGTGATGATGGTCGCCGTTGGCCCGTTGGGGGTGAATTTCCCGGACAGGCAGGCGGCCAGCCCCACCACGCAGGCGCCTTCGGCCACGATCCGGTCTTCGTAGAAAAGCACCTGCATGGCGTGGTAGATTTCTTCTTCGGTGACCAGCAGGGTGTCGTCCAGCAAATCCCGGCACAGCGGAAAGGACAGCTTGTTGGCCATACCGATCCCGCCGCCCAGGCTGTCGGCAAGGCTGGGCACCTCTTCGACCTCGACAGGAAGGCCCGCCGCGATCGATGCCTTCATGGCCGCGCCGCGTTCCATGGAGATCCCGATCACCCGGATATCGGGTTTGATCGCCTTGGCCGCCAACGCCACGCCCGCCGCCAAACCACCGCCCGACAGGGGGATCAAAAGGGTGTCCAGATCGGGCCGCGCCTCTAGCAATTCCAGCCCGATCGTGCCTTGCCCGGCGATCACGCGCGGATCATCGAAGGGCGAGATCTCGACCAGCCCCTCTTGTTCCACCAGGCGCAGGCTTTCGGCCAGCGCATCGTCCTGGCTTTGGCCACAGATGCGCACCTCGCCGCCCAAGGCCTTGATCCCGTCTACCTTGGCCCGTGGCACCAGCTCGGACATACAGATCACCGCGCGTATGCCCCGCCGCGCGGCGGCATAGGCCACGCCGCGCCCATGATTGCCGGTCGAACAGCAGATCACGCCCGTCGTACCCTCGGGCAGCGCCATCAGCGCATTCATCGCCCCGCGCAGCTTGAACGCGCCGATGGGCTGCATGTTCTCCAGTTTCAGAAGGAAGTCCTGCCCCGTCTCGGCCGCCATGAAGGGCGAGGGGACCAATGGTGTCGCATCGGCGACGCCGTGCAGCACGCGGCGGGCGGCAAGGATATCTGCAAGGGCCAGTGTCACTGCCCCAGATCACCGCGCCGCCCGGCCCGTTTCAAGCCCTAAACCATCATGTTGCGGGGCTCGCCGATCAGTTCGGCGTAATGCGCCAGGAATCGCGCCGCGTCGGCCCCGTTGATCACGCGGTGATCGTAGGACAGGTCCAGCGGCACCATCGGCACCGGACGCGGCGTGTCGCCGTCCCAGACCGTGACGGTTTCGGTCCGGGTGATACCAAGGATCGCGACCTCGGGCGGGTTGACGATGGGGGTGAAGGCCGTGCCGCCGATGCCGCCCAGATTGGTGATGGTCATGGAGGCACCGCCCATTTCATCGGGTCCGATCTTGCGGGTCTGCGCCCGCGCCGCAAGGTCGGTGATTTCCGCCCCGATCTGCCACAGCCCCTTGGTGTCCGCATCGCGGATCACCGGGACCATCAGGCCGTGTGGCGTGTCCACGGCGATACCGATATGGACATAGTTTTTGAGCACCAGCGTTTCGCCATCAGGCGTGAGCGAGGCATTGAAACGGGGATAGGCACGCAGGGACCGGGCCAGCGCGGCGACGTGAAAGGCCAGCGCGGTCAGCTTGACGCCGCGCGACTGGGCCTCGGGCTTGAGCGACTTGCGGAAGGCCTCGATCGCGCTGACTTCGGCGCGGTCGTGATGGGTCACCGCCGGAATGAGGGCCTGCGCGGCGGCAAGATTTTTCGCCGCCACCTGCGCAAAGCGGCTCATCGGTTCCTCGGTCACCGGTCCATATTGGCTATGGTCCACGTCCCAGTAGGAAGTGTCGCCACCGCCCCCGGAGGACGCCGGCGCGCTGCCGGTGATGTCCTCGGGGCCGATCGTGGTGCGACCGAGGCGCTTGGCCAGCGCGTCTATATCCACGTCATTGTCCCGTGCAAGGCGGCGGGTCGAGGGGCTGGCGATGATGTCCGACATATCCGCCCCCTACCAACTGGCCGAGATATACTGGGTTTCCATGAACTCCAGCATGCCCTCGTGGCCACCCTCGCGGCCAAGGCCCGATTGCTTGACGCCGCCAAAGGGCGCGGCAGGGTCGCTGACCAGCCCCCGATTGAGGCCGACCATGCCGTATTCCAGCCGCTCGCAGACCTGCATGGCGCGCTTGAAATCCTCGGAAAAGACATAGGCAACCAGCCCGTATTCCGTGTCATTGGCGCGGGTGATCACCTCGTCCTGGTCCTTGAAGGTCTGGATCGCGGCGACGGGGCCGAAGATTTCATCCTTCACGCATTCCGCGTTCTCGGACACGTTCGACAGGACCGTGGGCGGGTAGAAGTATCCCTTGCCATTGGGCGTGCTGCCGCCGCATTCGACCGATGCGCCCTTGGCCACGGCGTCGGCCACGAACTCGGCCACCTTGTCGCGGGTGTCGGCATTGACCAGCGGGCCGACATCCACCGATGGGTCGGTGCCATCGCCGACGTTGAGCGCGGCCATGCGTTCGGTCAGGCGCTTGGTGAACTCCTCGGCAACGTCTTCATGCACGTAGATGCGGTTGGCGGCGGTGCAAGCCTCGCCCAGGTTGCGCATCTTGGCCAGCATGGTGCCCTCGATGGCGGTGTCCATGTCGGCATCCTCGAAGACGATACAGGGCGCATTGCCGCCCAGCTCCATGGCCGGTTTCAGCACCTGGTCGGCGGCACCCTTCAGGAGCTTGCGGCCAACCCCGGTCGATCCGGTGAAGCTGACGACGCGCACGCGCGGATCATGCAGCATGTGATCTACCAGCGCACCGGTGCGGCGCGAGGGCAGGACGTTCACAAGGCCCGCAGGCACGCCCGCCTCTTCCAGCAGGGGCATCAGGGCCAGCATGGTGAGCGGGGTTTCCGAGGCCGGCTTGATGATGACACCGCAGCCCGCGGCCAGCGCCGGGGCGATCTTGCGGGTGCCCATGGCCGCCGGGTAGTTCCAGGGCGTGACCAGCACGGCCAACCCCGCGGGCTTGTGCTGCACCACGATGCGGGCCCCGGAGGCGGGCGCATGGGTGATCATGCCGTCGGCGCGCACGGCCTCTTCGGCGAACCAGCGGAAGAATTCGGCGGCATAGGTCGCCTCGCCCTTGGCATCGGTGCCCGCCTTGCCGTTTTCCAGCGTGATCAGGTGGGCGAAGTGATCGAGCCGCGCGGTCATCAACTCCCACGCCTTGCGCAGCACTTCGGACCGTTCGCGCGGGGTGCGCGCGGCCCAGTCGGTCATGGCGGCCTCGGCGGCGTCCAGCGCCGCATCGGCATCGGCGATATCGGCCGAGGCGACCGAGGCAAGCACCTCTTCCGTCGCCGGGTTGATCACGTCGAAACGGTCGCCCGTCTTGTGCCATTCGCCGTTGATGTAGAGATCGGTGTAGTCCATGTCGGTCTCCATTGTCAGAGCAGATGGCGAAGCGGTTGCTCCACCCGGCCTGCGAAGTCGGAAAGAAGCTGGATCGCGGAAGTGGCGTCCATCCGGGACGGCGAGCATTCCAGCGTGATCGTCAGCCCGGTGCCATTCGCCGTCAGCGTCAGAACCGGGGTGGCCTCGCCGCCCATTTCGACGCCGCATAGGCGCGTGCCGCGCAGATCGCGCAGGATCAGGGTGGGGGCCTCTTCGGTTTCGGTGGCGGCCGACAGAACCCGGCTCGCGGGCAGGGCATAGGTAGTCGCCTGTCCATGCCGTTCCACGGCGACGGGGCCGGGCACAGGCATCGAGGAGGCGGCAAGCGCTGCCAGGATCGCATCCGCATCGGTCAGGCCATGGGCCTCCGCCGCCCAGGCGGCAAAGCCCGGCACACCATCCTCGGCGATTTCAGCGACAAGCCTGCGGCTTGCGGTTCCAGCCTCTGCCGCTGGTGCGGCGGCAGGCAGGCTGCGCAGCGTTTCCAGGTCGCTGACGTGATAGGGCTGCGGATAGCCCGCCTCGGCCAGGCGGCCCAGGTCGAGCCCCTGTTCCAGCGCCAGGCGCCGCGCCTTCGGCGACGCCAGGATGCGCCCACCCGTGGGCTGCGGGGGCGCTGCAGGTGCGGTGGGGGCAGGCTTGGCCTCGGGCTCGGGGTCGGCCTTTGCCGGTTCCGCCTGCGCGCTGGGTGCCGCGGCAGGGGCCGCGGCAGTCACCGACCGGGCGACCGGGCTGGCCGGGGCCGCGTCGCTGATAACCGCCACCGGGTCGCCCACCGGGACCTCTTCACCGGCCTGGGCCAGTGTCGCGGCGAGATAACCGTCGCGGCCCGCCTCGACCTCCATGGTGCTCTTGTCGGTTTCGACCTCGAACAGGACATCGGTGGCGGAGACCGCATCGCCCGGCGCTTTCTGCCAGCTGACCAGCAGTCCGGTATCTTGCGCCATGCCAAGCTGTGGCATAGTCACGCTATGGCCGTCGGGAAGGTCATCGGCCGGGGCCTCTGCCGCGGGGGCCGGGGCCGTTTCGGCAGGCGCGTCATCCTCGGCGCTGTCGCTGATCCGGGCGATCACGGCGCCCACGGGCACATCGTCGCCCTCATCCGCCGTCACGCCTGTCAGGTAGCCCGCCGCCTGCGCCTCGACCTCCATCGTGGCCTTGTCGGTTTCCACTTCGAACAGGGCATCCCCCTTGGCGACCTCGTCACCGGGGGATTTGAGCCAGGACACGAGCTTGCCCGCATCCTGAGCCATGCCCAGCTGAGGCATCGTCACGTCATGCCGCGTGACTGTCTGTTTGTCACGCTGCATGAATCATCTCTCCTGAACACAGCTTGCGGGCGTTTTCGGCCACGCCTTCGGGCGTCGGCACGGTGATGTCCTCCAAGGCCGGCGAGAAGGGCACCGGCACATCCATCGCCCCCATGCGCAGAACCGGCGCATCCAGGTGATAGAATGCCTTTTCATTCAGGCGGCTGGCGATTTCCGAGGTGACGCCATAACTTTGGTGGCCCTCGTCGATGACGATGGCGCGGCTGGTCTTCTTGACGCTCTCGATCAGGGTTTTCTCGTCCAGCGGCACGATAGTGCGCGGGTCGATGACCTCGGCCCCGATCCCCTCCTGGCCGAGCATCTCGGCGGCCTTCTCGGCCACCTGCACCATCGAGGACGTGGCAATCAGCGAAATGTCCTTGCCCTCGCGCTTCACGTTGGCCTCGCCGAAGGGGATCAGGAATTCCTCTTCCGGCACCGGGGCCTTGTCCTGGTACATCAGCTTGTCTTCGAATATCACGACCGGGTTGTTGTCGCGGATCGCCGTCTTCATCAGGCCCTTTGCCTCGTAGGCCGAGGACGGCATTGCGACCTTGAGCCCCGGAATATGCGCGACAAGCGCCTGCAGCGACTGCGAATGCTGCGCCGCCGAGCGGCGCGTCGCCCCGAGGTTGGTGCGCAGGACCATCGGCACGGACAACTTGCCGCCCGACATGTAGTGCTGCTTGGCCGCCTGGTTGCACAGTTGATCCATGACCAGGTAGAGGAAATCGCCGAACATCAGGTCCACGATGGGGCGCGCACCGGTCATGGCGGCCCCCACGGCCAGACCGACGAAGCCCGGCTCGGCGATGGGGGTATCGATGACACGTGCCGTACCGAACTCCTCGACCAGGCCCGACAGGACCTTGAAGGGCGTGCCGGCCTCGGCCACGTCCTCGCCCAGCAGGAAAACGGTTTCATCGCGGCGCATTTCCTCGGCGATCGCTTCGTTCACGGCCTGGGACAGGGTAATCTCTCGCATCTTCATCTCTCCTCAGTCCGCGTAGACATGCATGTCGACTTCGGACACATCGGGGTAGTTGGCGGCCTCGGCATAGGCGACAGCCTCGGTGGCGTCGGTCTCGATCTCGGTGTTCATCGCCTCGATCTCGTCCTCGCTGGCGATGCCCTGTTCGACCAGCCACCCGCGGAAGCGCACGATCGGGTCGCGATTTTCCTTCCAGTCCTTTTCCTCGTCCTTGGACCGGTAATATTCGCGGTTGATGTCGCCGACGTGGTGGCCGTGATAGCGATAGGTTTCTAGCTCGATGAAGAACGGGCCTTCTCCCTTGCGGCAGCGCGCGACCAGCTTCTGCGTCAGCTCGTTGACCGCCAGAACGTCCTGCCCGTCGACCTTGAAGGCCTCGATGCCAAAGGCCTCGGCCCGCGCGGTTATGGACCCGGCGGCGATCTCCTCGGTCTTGGTGTATTCCGAATAGCCGTTGTTCTCGCAGGCATAGATCACCGGCAGGTTCCACAGGGCGGCCATGTTCATGACCTCGTATAGAAGGCCCTGAGCCGTGGCCCCGTCGCCGAAGAAACACACGGTCACGTCATCGGCGCCCTGCAGTTTCGAGCGCAGAGCCGAGCCCGTGGCGATCCCCATCGAGCCGCCGACGATGGCATTGGCGCCCAGGTTGCCATGGCTCTGGTCGGCGATGTGCATGGACCCGCCCTTGCCGCGGCAATAGCCCTCTTCCTTGCCCAGAAGCTCGCAGAACATCTGCTTGAACTCGGCCCCCTTGGCGACGCAATGCCCGTGGCCCCGGTGGGTCGATGTGATGCGGTCGTCGTCCGTGAGGGCCTCGCAGATGCCGACGGCGACCGCTTCCTCGCCGGAATACATATGGGTCAGGCCGGGCATCTTGGCCGACAGGTACAGCTGGTTGGCATTGTCCTCGAAGGTGCGGATGCGCACCATCTGGCGATACATGCGCAGGTAGTCTTCGGTATTTGTCTTGGCCTTTGCCATGGTGGGTGTCCTTTGCGGGGCGGCGCGTATCCCGGGGGCGGCGCCGCGACTATGCGTAACGGGCGAAGGAGGCGCGCGGCCCCCTTCGCCGTTGGCTCAGTAGCGGTTCGCGATCGGCAGATCCTCGGCCGGGAACAGGCTGATCACCTCGCAGCCGGTTTCCGTCACGACCACCTCTTCCTCGATCCGCGCGGCGGAGTAGCCGTCGGCGGCGGGGCAGTAGGTTTCCAGTGCGAAGACCATGCCGGTCTGGATTTCCATCGGGTGATCCAGGCTGACCGCGCGGCTGATGATCGGCCGCTCGTGCAGCGCAAGTCCCAGCCCGTGGCCGAATTGCAGGCCGAAGGCGGCGTCCTCGCTCGGGAAGCCGAATTCCTCGGCCTTGGGCCACAGCTTGGCGACCTGGTCGGTGGTGACACCCGGCTTGATCGCCGCGATCGAGGCGTCGATCCATTCGCGGGCCTTTACGTAGGCGTCGTTCTGCGCCGGGGTGGCCCGGCCGATGTTGAAGGTCCGGTAATAGCAGGTCCGGTAGCCCTGGTAGGATTGCAGGATGTCGAAGAACGCCTGGTCCCCGGGCCGGAACAGCCGGTCGGTGAAGTTGTGCGGATGCGGGTTGCAGCGTTCGCCGGAAATGGCGTTGATCGCTTCCACGTCGTCCGAGCCCATCTCGTAGAGCATCTTATTGGACAGCGCGACGATGTCGTTCTCGCGCACGCCCGGCTTCAACTCTTCGTAGATCATGTGGTAGACGCCATCGACCATGGAGGCGGCTTGCGTCAGCAACTGGATTTCATCCCAGTTCTTGATCTCGCGTGCGGCAAGCATGATCTGCTGCCCGTCGACCACGTGCAGCCCCTCTTCCTGGAGCGCATGGAACATGGCCGTTTCGGCATAATCGACGCCCACGGGCATGTCGGCCATGCCGGCCTCCTTGATCAGGCGGGCGATGTCCTTGGCGTATTTCTTCATCAGGCCGAATTCCGGCGGAATCGTGCCGCGCATGCCGACGACCCCGGCCAGGCAGTGATCGGGTTCCAGCCAGTCGGAATAGAGCTTGTGATGCATCGCGGCCGAACCGAAATCCCACACGTAGGGGGAATCGTCGCCGGTCAGCAGGCAGAAACGGCACATCTTGTCCCGTTCCCATTCGCCGATCTTGGTGGCGCTGACGTAGCGGATGTTGTTGACGTCGAACAGCAGCAGGGTGCCCGCATCCGAATTCTGAAGCGCCTGCCGTGTACGGGCAAGGCGATAGCGGCGCAGGCGGTCATGGTCGATCCGCCGTTCGAAATCCACGGACATATGGCCCGAGGCGGGCAGGCGGTCGCGCCATTCCCAGTTCGGTTCCAGGTCCTGCGGGGTCAGCATGTTGGGCAGTAGTGCGCGTGACATGGGAAAACTCCTTTCGGGCGCGTCTGCGCGCGCCCGGTTGCGTTGAAAAATGGGGGGGTGGGGCCCTACTTGGTCACCCAGCCACCGTCGATCGAGATCATCTGGCCGGTCATGTAGTCGCTGTCGTCCGAGGCCAGGAACGAGGCCGTCCCGGTGATGTCGTCGGGGTAGGAAACGCGCTTGATCACCAGGTTGTTCGCGACGATGTCGTCATAGGCCTGGCCTTCGCGTTCCTTGAAGCCGATGTCGACCAGGTCCTTGTCCAGCTGTTCCCAAAGCGGCGTGACCACGACGCCCGGCGCATAGCCGTTCACGGTGATGTTGTGTTCGGCCAGCCCCAGCGCGCCACATTCAGTCAGCGCAAGGCAGCCGTATTTCGAGGTGCAGTAGACGGTGACATCAACCAGCGGCTTGCGGCTGGCGATCGAGCCGACATTGATCAGCTTGTAGGGATGATCCTCCATCGGCCCTTGCGCGATCATCTCGCGGGCGACCTCTTGCATGCCCAACCACATCGCCTTGGTGTTCACGTTCATGATCATGTCCCAGTTGGCTTCATCGATATCCATGAAGAACCGGGGCTTGTTCAGGCCGGCATTGAACAGGCCGACATTGATGGACCCGAACGCCTCGACGCAGGCGGCGACGGCGGCGGCGTTGTCCTCGCGCTTGGTCACATCCATCTTGACCGCGATGGCCTGGCCGTTGCCGGCCGCGTTGATGCCATCGGCGACCTTCTGCGCCTCGTCGAGATCGAGATCGCCAACGCACACATTGGCGCCCTGGGCCGCGAAGGCCTCGGCATTGGCGGCGCCCATGCCGCGCGCGGCACCGGTGATCAGGATGTTCTTACCTTTCAGGCGATTGGGGTCCATTGTCTTTCCTCCCTGGGTGACGGTCTAACTGTCTGGTTTTCGCAGGATGTCGCTGGCGCGGGCCTGGACCCGTGCCAATGCGTCACGCGGGGTGACGATCCCGCGCAGCATGTCGTGAAGTTCGTGGCCGCAAATGCCGATTATGTCAGAGATCTGAGGGATGGGCGGGCGCGGCCAGAATTGCAGCTCGTCGCGCCAGGACATCTGATCGACCAGTTCGAAGATGGGCGACAAGCGGCGCACCTCGGGGTCGGCGCCAACCGAATAACGCGGCGCGGTGCGGCTGCCGTTCTGGGCATAGAGCTTTTGCGCCCCGGGCGAGGTGAAGGCGACCAGCGCCTCGGCGGCCTCTTCGACCCGGTCCTCGGCCAGGTTGGAGGGGATGCACAGAACATAGCCGCCCACCGGTGCGATCGGCACGCCCTCGGGGCCGTGCGGGTGCGGCAGGTAGCCCGTGTTGCCATGGGCCGAACAGCTGGCATCCAACTCGAAATACGGTGCCAGCAGCGTGTAGCCATAGGCCATGGCGACCTTGCCCTCGGCATAGGGCCGGACCCGTTCGTACCAGGACATCGACAGGATGTCGGGCGGCGAGAACTGCATCAGTTGCATCAGGTAGTCGGCCGCCGCATGGGCCCGGTCGGTATCGAAGCAGGCCGTGAATCCCCCCTCGGCCAGGTGATCGGCGTCAAAGCCCCCGGCAATGGCCGGCAGGTCGATGATCGGCTGGCCGAAGGCGGCGCAGGTCATCATGAAAGTGTGGCCCAGCGCGGTGCCGCGGGCCGCGTTCCAGGCCACGCCGTAGCGCCCCTTGCGGGGAACGTGCAGATGGCGGGCGGCCTCGATCACGGCGTCCGTGGTGGCGGGCGGCTCCAGCCCTTCGTGCGCGAACCAATCCTTGCGGTAGAACATCAGTTCCGGCGTGGTCTGGCTGGGCACGCCGTAAGGCACGCCATCCCAATGGGCCGCGCGCCAGCCGGCGGTGTGAAAATCGCTGGGATCCAGCCGGTTCACATCCATGACCTCGCCCAGCGGGCGGATCACGCCCTGTTCCACGAACTCGCCCAGCCAGGGCAGGTCGACGGCGATCAGGTCATAGCGGCTTTTCGCGCGGGAGGCATTGCGCAGCGCTTCTTCGCGCAGGCGGTCGATGGAAAAGGCCCGCTGGTGAATGCCCGTGCCGATGATCTGTTCGAATTGCCGCTTGAGCGTCTCCATCACCATGAAAGTCGGGTCACCGTGCACGAGGATCCGCAACCCGCCGGGCAGCTTCAGCGGCTGGGGCAGGGCGCTGGGCGGGGCTATGGCGGCAAGGCCAGGCTGGTAGGAGCCTCCGAAATAATAGTCACTGTCGCCGGCATCGCTGTCGCGGCGCAGCAGGGTTGCCCGCGCCATTCGGTCTACCCGGTCGGCCAACTGGTGGAAACTGGCCAGAAGCTGCGGGCTGGGATGCAGGGAAAAGCTCTTGCCGGTCTTGGTGCGCGGGCGCTGTTCGATCAACCCCGCCTCGCGCAGATCGCCCAGCTTGCGCGTGGCGGTGGCATAGGGCACCCCCGACGCGGCCACCATGGACGAGGGCGAGATCACCCGGCCTTCGAGATGGCCCCGCAACAGGTGCAGGATCATGTTGAGATGCGGGTTCGGCGTGTTGGGGTCGAGCGCGGCGTCGATCTCGACGCAGAAATCCTGCAGGAAGTGCACGACGCGTTCCAACTCGGCGCCGGAGTCCATGGCGGACATGGTTTCAGCCGCAGCAACGGCGGAATGTCCGGAATGGATGGTTTTCGCGTCGGGGTGCTGCATGGCTCGGTCGGTTCGGGGTGAAACGGGGCGTCGCTTCGATTCGGGCATCGCCACTCTCCTCAAAATGTTCAATTCGGGCTGAATGCAGTATGCGGAAATAATCCAATACGGATAGAGAAACATCCAAAATGAACTTATTGGCAGATCACAAGGCGCCGAGAATCACGCGTGATAAGGCAGGGATTGCGCCGGGTGTCGTCCCGGGCTGGGAGGACAGCCGCAATCCGCCAAAGAACATCCAATGGGAGGACCCAGGAAATGAAGAAGACCATGAAGTTCGCCTTGGCGTGCTCGACCGCGATGGTCGGCTCTGCCGCCATCGCCGAGACCATGACCATCGGCATCACCCAGAACAATGTGGGCGTCGACAGCTACCAGACGACCTATGAGCAGGCCTTCATCGCCGCAGCCGAAGCCAATGCCGATGTCGAAGTCGTCGTTCTGGACGCCGGTGGGGACGTGGCCCGCCAGATCGCCCAGATGGAGGATCTGATCCAGCAGCAAGTCGATGCGATCATCATCTGGCCGACCAATGGCGAGGCGGTCATCCCCGCCGTGCGCCAGGCCCACCAGGCCGATATCCCGGTGATCGTCACCAACTCCAACATCGCCGAGCAGGGCTTCGACTTCGTCGCCTCGTTCTCTGGTCCGGACAACATCACCCAGGGCGCCCGGTCCGCCGAGATCATGTGCGACCGCTTCAAGGACATGGGCATCGAAGACGAGGCGAAGGTCGTGCACATCACCGGCCAGCCGGGCTACACCACCGCCATCGAGCGCGCCCAGGGCTTCAACGACCGCCTGCCGGAAGTCTGCCCCAACGTCGAGCAGATCGACCAGCAGCCCGGCGACTGGAACCGCGAAAAATCGCAGCAGGTCATGGAAGCCTTCCTTGTCAAGTATGACGATATCGACGGCGTCTATTCCGGCGATGACAACATGGGCGTCGGTGCGCTGAATGCCGCCCTGGCCGCGGGCCGTGCAGACGGCATCACCTTCGTGGGCGCCACCAACTTCGCGGTGGGCTACGAGGCCATGGGTCGTGGCGAATACTGGGGCTCGATCTACCAGTCCCCTGTCGATGACGCCGAGGCCGCGCTTCAGACCGCGATCGACGTGCTCAACGGCGAGGATGTCCCGTTCCTGAACTACTTCGACACGCCGAAGATCACCCAGGACAACATGGACGAGTTCACCAAGCCCGTCTTTTGATCTCTCCCGGAATGCGCGGGGTGGCTGGTCTGCCCCGCGCGTTTTGTCGGTTCAAGTTAAATGCGGGGGGCTGGAGATGACCCGAGTCTCGGGGCGGTCCTGTATCGTCACAGGTGCGGCGCAAGGTATCGGCCGCGCAATCGGAGAGGCGCTCTTGGAAGAGGGCGCGAATGTGTGTTTCGCGGATATCAATGCCGACAAGATCGCCGCGGTGGCCGAGGCCAATACCGATCGTGCGGCGAAGGCGGGGGCCAAGGTCACCCATGCGGCGGTCGATGTCGTGGACCGCGACCAGGTCCGGGCGATGATCGGCCATACCGTTGAAACTTTCGGCCGGCTGGATGTGAAGTTCAACAATGCGGGCGTGAACAAGCCCATGAACTTCCTGGATGTCACCGAAGAGAATTGGAATTTCATCATGGGGGTCAACGGGCTGGGCTGCATGATCGGAATGCAGGAGGCAGCCCGGCAGATGATCGCCCAGGGCGGCGGCGGAAAGATCGTCAACACCGCCAGCATCGCCAGCCGGCAGGGCTTCGACAATGTCGCGCCCTATTGTGCCAGCAAGTGGGCGGTGGTCTCGCTGACCCAGTCGGGCGCGCGGGATCTGGCGAAGCACGATATCACGGTAACTGGCTTCGCGCCGGGCGTCGTCGCCACCGAGATGTGGGAACAGGTCGACCAGGACCTGATGGAAATCGGCGCCGCCGAGCGCCCGGGGCAGGCCATGGAGGAATTCTCGGCCGAGATCCTGAAGGGCCGGGTGGCCAAACCCGAGGACATCACCGGAACGACGACGTTCCTGGCGTCCCGGGACAGCGACTACATGACCGGGCAGATCGTGATGATCGACGGCGGAATGACCTTGGTGTGACCGGGCGATGCGGCACGGCGCACCGACAGGGAGGATGAGATGGCGGAATTGACGAAAAAGGGCATCGGGGGGTTCCTTGCGCGGCAGGGCATCCTTGTGGCCTTCGTGGTGTTCATGGTCGGCTTCGCGCTGGCCAATCAGCGTTTCCTGGCGATCGACAACGTGTTCGGGGTGATCCGGTCCTCGGCGATCCTGGGCGTGATGGCGCTGGGCGTGACATTCGTGGTGATCGGCGGCAACCTCGACCTGTCGGTCGGATCGATGATGTCCTTCTCGACCATTGTCGTGCTGGACCTGCATGACAAGCTGGGCCCGACCCTGGCGATCCCGGCCATGTTCGGCCTGACGCTGTTGCTGGGGGCCTTCATCGGCTTCCTCGTGGGGTATTTGAAGCTCAATTCATTGATCGTGACACTGGGGATGCTCTCGGCGATTCACGGCCTGACCCTGACATGGTCTGGCGGCAAGAACATGGATATCGCGGACAAGGAAGGCACCTGGTTCAGTGTCTTCGGACAGGGTGATA
This sequence comes from Alphaproteobacteria bacterium, assembly GCA_009908505.1. Classification (GTDB taxonomy): domain Bacteria; phylum Pseudomonadota; class Alphaproteobacteria; order Rhodobacterales; family Rhodobacteraceae; genus Salibaculum. Next base: position 67,092 of record JAAAPD010000034.1, read on the forward strand.
TAGTCGGCATCCCGATGCCGATCATCATCTTCGCCCTGCTGGCCGTCCTGCTGAGCCTGATGCTGTCCAAGACGCCCTTTGGGCGCAAGGTCTACGCTGTTGGCGGCAACGGGCAGGCGGCGACCTTTTCGGGCATTCCGCGGGCGCGGGTGGTTTTCTTAACCTACCTGATCTCGGCCTTCTGCGTGGCCACGGCGGGCCTGCTGCAGGCCAGCCGCAGCCTCGGCAGCCAGAATACCGTGGGCCAGGGCATGGAACTCGAAGTGTTGGCCGCGGTCATCCTCGGCGGCGCGTCGCTGCTGGGCGGGTCTGGCACCGTGTTCAAGACCGTGATCGGCGTGCTGATCCTGGGCTTCATCCAGAATGGCCTGCTGCTGATCGGCCTGGAATTCTACGTCCAGTACGTCGTGACCTGGGTGATCATCATCCTGGCCGTTTGGCTGGATATCGCGGCCAAGCGGGGCCGTCTCTGGTCGCCGATCGCCTGAGGGAGGGGAACATGAACACGCAAAACCGCAAGGACCTTCTCAAGCAGGGCGCGATCTGGGGCTTCATCGTCCTCGAACTGGCCTTCTTTTCGATCGCGGGCAGTTTCCTGTCGGTCACGGAAACGGCGTTCCTGAGCTTGGACAACATGCTGTTGCTGCTTCAGCAATCGGCGCCCATCGGCATCATCGCTCTGGGCATGACGATCGTAATGATCAACGGCAATATCGACCTGAGCGTGGGGGCGACCTTCGCCCTGGCCGCCATCGTGATGCTGGATAGCCTGACCTGGCCCTTCATGCAGGCCCTTGGCGACTGGGCCATTCCGTTGTCCTGGTTTTTCGCCCTGATGACCGGCGTTGTTCTGGGGGCCGTCAACGGGCTGATCGTCTGGAAGACCGGTGTTGATGCCTTTATCGTCACGCTGGGGTCCATGCTCGGGTTTCGCGGGCTGGTCTTCATGTATAACGGTGAACAGCCCACCAGCCACCTGAACTGGACCCTTGTCGATTTCGCCGAGGCGCAATTCCTCGGGCTGAGCACGGCCAGCTGGTTCCTTCTTGGCGTGGCGCTGATCCTGTGGCTCTTGATGACAAGAACGGTGCACGGCCGCAACGCCTATGCGATCGGCAACAACCGCGACGCGGCGGTGAATGCCGGTATTCGCGTCGGCCCGCATTTCCTGTTGAATTTCATTCTTATCGGTTTCCTGGCCGCCTTGTCTGGCGTTGTGTTCTCCGCCGGAACCGGTTCGGTCAACCCCAATGACGGCATGCTCTACGAGCTTTGGGCGATCACCGCGGTTGTCCTCGGCGGCACCAAGCTGGCGGGGGGCTATGGCTCGATCGTCTCGACGCTGGGTGGCGTCATCGCGATCCAATTGCTGCGCAAGGGCCTGGGGCACATCGGCGCCGGAACCGAGGTGGTCAATCTCGTGATTGGCCTCATCCTGATCGTCGTTCTGTTCCTGGATCGCCAGCTGAACCGCAAGGGCAAGGAGGAGTTGAAGATATGACCGATCAAACCCCCGTTCTACGCCTGGAGGGCGTGGTCAAGACCTTCCCCGGCGTGCGTGCCCTTGATGGTGTGTCCTTCGACCTCCGCCCCGGCGAGGTCCATGCCCTGATGGGCGAGAACGGTGCCGGAAAGTCGACGCTGATGAAGGTTCTGGGCGGCATCTACGACCCCAACGAGGGCCAGATCTACGTGGCTGAAGAACCTGTCACCATCGCCTCGCCCATGCAGGCCAAGGCCCGCGGCGTGGTCTTCATCCACCAGGAACTTAGCCTCGCGGACGAACTGACCGTGGCCGAGAATATCTGGCTTGGCGAGTTGCCGCTGAAGTCCTTCGGACGCGTCGACTGGAATAAGCTTTATGCCGACACCGATGCGATCCTCGAGACCCTAAATGTCGGCTTCGACGCCCGCACCCGTGTCGGCGACCTGTCCATCGCCAACCAGCAGATGGTCGAGATAGCCCGCGCCCTGACCGTCGATCCCCGCGCGGTCATCTTCGATGAACCGACGGCGTCGCTGACCGATGCCGAGAAGGTCGTCCTTTTCGAGGTGATCGCCGATCTGCAATCCAAGGGGGTGGGGATCATCTACATTTCCCACCGGATGGAGGAGATCTTCAAGATCACCGACCGGATCAGCGTTCTGCGCGACGGTCAGTATCGCGGCACGCTCAACACCGCCGAAACGAACGAAGAAGAGGTCACGCAACTGATGATCGGCCGCAAGCTGGACCTCAGCCGCAACGAGAGCCATCACGAATTGGGCGACGTCGCGCTGGAGGTGCGCGACCTGTCCTGCGGCGAGCTGTTCAAGGACGTGAACTTCCAGGTGCGCAGGGGCGAGGTTGTGGGATTTTACGGCCTCGTCGGCGCCGGCCGGACCGAGATCGCCGAGACCATTTTCGGCCTGCGTGATCCTTCGGCCGGGCAGATCCTGCTGAACGGCGAGGAGGTGCGCATTCATTCCTCGATGGACGCCATTGCGCGCGGCATCTCGCTGGTGCCCGAGGATCGCAAGGGGCAGGGCCTCGTGCTGGGCATGAATTGCCGGGACAACATGACCCTGCCGCAGGTCGACGACCTGACCGCCGGACCCTTCGTCAGCGACGGGGCCGAGGTGGCGATTTTCGACCAGTATCGCGACAAGCTGGACATTCGCACCCCGGGCTGGCGGCAGACCGTCGGCAACCTGTCGGGCGGCAACCAGCAGAAGATCGTCATCGGCAAATGGCTGTCCATGCACCCCGAGGTTCTGATCGTGGATGAACCCACGCGCGGCATCGACGTGGGGTCGAAATCCGAGATCCACAACCTGATCCGCGACTTGGCCGCGCAGGGCTACGCGGTCATCGTTATCAGTTCGGAAATGCCCGAGGTGCTGCATGTCTCGGACCGGATCGTCGCCATGTTCTCGGGCAAGGTCATGCGCACCTTCACTTCCGAGGAAGTGACCGAGGACAGCCTGATCCAAGCGATCTCCGGCCTCGAAGGGGACAAGGTCGCCTGACATGCGCGTGGGATTTGCCGGTCTGGGCCGTATGGGCGCGCATATGGCCGGGAACCTTGTGGCGGCCGGCCATGACGTGACCGTCTGGAACCGCTCGCCCGGCAAGGCGCGGGCAGTGGCCGACCGCACCGGCTGCGCCGTCGCCGAGACCCCGCGTGCGGTGACGGAGGCGGCCGAGATCGTCGTGACCATGCTGGCCGACGATCCGTCCTCCGAGGCGGTGCATCTGGGCCAGGACGGGTTGTTCGCGGGGCAGGGCGCGCGGGTCTTCGTGCAGATGGGCACGATGTCGCCGGACCACATCGCGACTTTGAAGGCCAACGCGCCCGACGGCTGCAAGGTGATCGACGCGCCGGTCTCGGGTGCGACCCAGGCCGCCGAACAGGCGCAGTTGCTGATCATGGCCGGTTGTACCGAGGACGAGGCCGCGCCGCTCAGGCCGCTGTTCGATGCCATGGGCCGGGCCACGATCTGCCTTGGTGCCGCCGGGGCCGGGGCCGTAATGAAACTGGCGGTCAATTCTCTTATCCACGGGCTCAACCAGACCCTCGCCGAGGCCATGACCCTGGCCGAGGCGGCGGGCATCGCCCCCGAAGCGGCCTTCGACGTGATCGAGAACAGCGCCGCCGCCGCGCCGATGCTGAAATACCGCCGGCCGCTCTACCTGGATGAGGCCGCGCATGACGTGACCTTCACCGTGGCGCTGGCGCGCAAGGACATGGAAGTCACCGCCGCGCTGGCCGAGCGTCTCGGCACGGCCATGCCGCAGGGGCAGGTGACACTGGACAAGCTGCTGGAGGCCGAGGCGCAGGACTATGGCGCCCGCGACATGGCCTCGATCCTGCAATTCATGAGGAAGGACAAGAGATGAAGGCCGCGCTTTTCGTCGGCGGGTGGGAAGGCCACACGCCCACCCACTTTGCCGGTTGGTACAGGGACCTGCTGGCGGCGAACGGGTTCGAGGTCGATGTATACGACACGCTAGCGCCGCTGGAACGCCCCAAGGACCTGGCTGACCTGGACCTGATCACGCCGATCTGGTCCTCGGCCCGGTCGGGCCACCAGAAGGAATTCGGCAACATGACCAAGCCGCAGGAAGACGGCTTGCTGACGCTGATCGGGAACGGCTGCGGGCTGGCCGGCTGGCACGGGCACATGGGCGACGCCTTTCGCGACCGGCCCACCTATCATTTCCTGATCGGGGGGCAGTTCGTGGCGCATCCGCCGGGCTGGCCCGACAACCTGCAACCGGCCGAGGATTACATCGACTATGATGTGACCATCTGCCAGCCCGACCATCCGCTGGTCGCGGGCATCCGCAGCTTTCGCATCCGGTCCGAGCAATACTACATGCTGACCGACCCCTCGAACAACGTGCTGGCCACGACCACGTTCAGCGGCGACCACCTGTGGTGGATCGAAGGCACGGTAATGCCGGTGACCTGGACCCGCCGCTGGGACAAGGGGCGCGTGTTCTACTGCTCCATCGGGCACGAACTGGACGACCTGAAGATGCCGCAAGTGACCGAGATGATCCGCCGCGGCGCGATCTGGGCGGCCGAGGGCAAACGGGCCGCGGGCTGACACCCGGCCCCGCCGGGGCTAGGATCGGCGTGAAAGGAGCCCACCATCGGCGCTGCGACACTCAAGACACGGATACGGGCCTGCCGGCTATGTTCCGAAGATTTCGCCGCGACGAAAACCGCCCATCTCCCGCGGCCCGTGGCGTGGTTCCGGCCCACCGCCCGACTGTTGATCGCGGGCCAGGCGCCGGGCTTGCGCGTGCATGAAAGCGGCGTGCCTTTCGATGACCGTTCGGGGGACCGGCTGCGCGACTGGCTGGGGCTGGGGCGCGACGTTTTCTATGACAAGGACCGTGTGGCGATCGTGCCGATGGCCTTCTGCTTTCCGGGCTATGATGCCAAGGGCGGCGACCTGCCGCCGCCGCGCCGCTGCGCGCGGACATGGCACGACGCGGTCATGGCCCAGCTGCCGAACCTGGCGACGACGATTATCATCGGCCGCTATGCCCAGGCTTGGCACCTGGGACGCGAAGCGGCGCGGGCCGGGGTCACCGAAACCGTTCGCGACTGGCGCGCCCATGCGCCCGAAACCTTCGTGCTGCCGCACCCGTCCTGGCGCAACAACGCGTTTCTGCGCCGCAATCCCTGGTTCGAGGCCGATCTGTTGCCGGTGATGAAACGGCGAATTCGGGAAATCGTCTAGCGCTTTCGGTCGCGGCGGCTGGACATGGGCTGAAACGCCACGCCCACATGCGCCTCGCAATAGGGTTTGCCCTGCTGGACCGGCAAGCCACAGAAATAGAATTCCTCGGTCGCGGGGTCGCCGATGGGCCACTTGCAGGTCCGTTCGGTCAGTTCCAAGAGGTTCAGTTTCTTGGCGCCCTTTTCAACCTCGCTGACCTTGGCCAGGGCCTCGGGGTCGATCTCGTTGGCGCTGGGCTGTGGCGGCAGGGGCTGGCCCGCGGGAATGATCGCACGACGTGCCGGACCGGCCGGCCGGGCCGCTTCTGTGGCCGGTTCGCTCTCTTGGGTTTCGTCGGGCTTGGGGCTTTCGGTATCGGGATCCTTCGGCTTCGCTTTTGGTTTGGCGGCCGGTTTGGCCTTGGCCGCTGCCGATTTCGCCTTGGGTTCGGCATTGGGGGCGGCGGCGGCCGCGCCCGCGCCCGACCCGGCCCGGTTGGACAGGCCAAGGCGATGCACCTTGCCGATCACAGCGTTACGGGTCACGCCGCCCAGCTCCTTGGCGATCTGTGAGGCCGACTGGCCCTCGCCCCACATCTTCTTCAAAATCTCGACGCGTTCGTCGGTCCAGGACATCTGCTTCCAATCCGCTTGGTCTGGCCCCGGATGCCGGGTCGGCACCGCGCAGGGGGGTTGTATCTCGGGTCAGCGTCCTATTCTAAGCACGCATGCGGCGGATACAAGCGGATGTGATCCAAAAGGACGCGGAACATGGCTGAGAAACTGGAAATGGGCGTGCGGCGCTTCGGTGCCGTGAACTGGTTGGGAACCTGGACGCTGGCGCGGCGCGAGGTGCAGCGCTTCATGAATGTTTGGACCCAGACCGTCATGGCGCCGCTGATCAATGCCGGGTTGCTGCTGATGATCTTTGCCATCGCCATCGGCACCCGTCGCGGCGATGTCATGGGCGTGCCGTTTCTGGAATTCATCGCGCCGGGTATTCTGACCATGACGGTGATCCAGAACGCCTTTGCCAATACCTCGTCCTCGATCGCGTCCGCCAAGGTGCAGGGCAATATCGTGGATACGCTGATGCCGCCCCTGTCCCCGGCCGAGCTGGTCGCCGGGTACATGGCCGGGGCCGTGGCGCGGGGGCTGATGGTGGCCGTCGTCATTGCCATCGGTGCGTGGCTCTTCCTGGATGTGGCCTGGCCGCATCCGCTTTGGTCATTGACCTTCGTGGTGGCCGGGTCGGTGGTCCTCGGCGGGCTGGGCATGATCGGTGGCATATATGCCAACAAGTTCGACCAGCTGGCCGCGATCACCAACTTCGTGATCACGCCGCTGGCCTTCCTGTCGGGCACCTTCTACTCGATCGAGGCATTGCCGCCCGCGCTGCAGACTTTCAGTCATCTCAACCCGTTCTTCTACATGATCGACGGGGTGCGGTTCGGGGCGATCGGCGTATCCGACAGCTCGCCCTGGCTGGGGCTGGCGGTCGTCCTGGGCTCGGCCGCCCTGATCCTGGCGGGCGTCTGGCTGATGCTGCGCCGGGGATACCGGCTCAAGGCCTGACAGGCCCGCGCAACCTTGCGCGGGATCAAGGCGCCATCGGGTTCTTCGCGCCTTCATGGGGCGTGATGATCCGACAGGAGCCTGTTCATGCCCGCCGCCACCACCCGCGCCGACCTGATTGCCGTCACCGAAAAGGACTACGCCAAGCTGGAACGGCTGATCGCCGGCATTCCGGCCGCCCAGGCCATGCGCAAGCGCGACGAGGACACCTCGATCAAGGACGTGATCGCCCATCGCGCCCATTGGATCGACCTGTTCCTGGGCTGGTATCACGACGGCAGGGCCGGAAAGAACGTGACCTTTCCCGCACCGGGCTACAAGTGGAATCAGCTCAAGGCCTATAACGCCGATCTGCGCCAAAGGCAGTCGGACCTGGACTGGGACGCGGCGCGCGCGATGCTCGCCGACCGGCATGGGCGATTGCTAGCCTTCATGACAGGCAAGGACGACGCGGCGCTTTACGGGGGGCCGATGAAGGGCGCCGACAACGACTGGACAACCGGACGATGGGCCGAGGCCGCCGGCCCGTCGCATTATCGCTCGGCCGCCAAATACATCCGTGCCTGTCTGCGTGCGGATGCCGAATAGGGGTTCCAACGGACCCGGAATTGCCCTAAGGGCACCGCCATGAACTGCGTGTTGAACTCTGCCCAGTCCCGACGCCGACGCTGACCCTGCGTCCGCGACGCCACGCGCGCCCATCATTTCCCTTCGCATCGTTGACCAATGCCCGGCCATTCGGCATCTCTCGAGCTTTCCAAGCAAGGACCACCAAGATGATCCCTTCCGTTCTTCCTACCTATAACCGCGCCCCGCTCAGCTTTGCGTCGGGCGAAGGCAGCTGGCTGGTCGAACAGGACGGGCGACGTTTTCTGGATTTCGGGGCCGGGATCGCGGTGAACGCGCTGGGCCATGCCAACCCGGACCTTGTGCAGGCCCTGACCGATCAGGCGGGCAAGCTGTGGCATGTCTCGAACCTTTACCAGATCGAGCCGCAGCAGCGGCTGGCCGACATCCTGGTGGACAAGACCTTTGCCGATACGGTGTTCTTCACCAATTCGGGCACCGAGTCCTGCGAACTGGCCGTCAAGATGGCCCGGAAATACCGCCATGACCGGGGCGAGGACCGCCCCATCATCCTGACCTTCGAGGGGTCGTTCCATGGCCGCTCCAGCGCCGGGATCGCGGCCGCAGGATCGGAAAAGATGACCAAGGGCTTCGGCCCGCTTCTGCCGGGCTTTCAGAGCCTCCCCTGGGGCGACCACGACGCGCTGAAAGCGGCCGCAGCCCAGCCCGATGTGGGCGCCATCCTTATCGAGCCGGTGCAGGGCGAGGGCGGCATTCGCCCGGTTCCCGACCAGTGCCTGAAAGGGCTGCGGGACTTGTGCGACGAACATGGCCTGTTGCTGATCTTTGATGAGGTGCAATGCGGCATGGGCCGGACCGGCAGGCTGTTCGCCCATGAATGGGCGGGCATCGTCCCCGACATCATGATGGTCGCCAAGGGCATCGGCGGGGGCTTCCCGCTTGGTGCCGTGCTCGCAACCGAGTACGCGGCCCAGGGCATGACCGCCGGCACGCACGGCTCAACGTATGGCGGTAACCCGCTGGCCTGTGCGGTGGGCTGCAAGGTGATGGAGATCATCGCCGAAGACGCCTTCCTGGCCGAGGTGAACCGCAAGGCGGGCCTTCTGCGGCAGGGGCTTGAAGGCCTGATCGCCGGCCATCCGAGCGTCTTCGAGTCGGTGCGTGGGGCCGGGCTGATGCTGGGCCTCAAGTGCAAGGCGACCAACACGGACATGGTGCAGGTAGGCTATGGACAGGAGATCCTGACCGTTCCGGCGGCTGACAATGTCGTTCGCCTGCTGCCGCCGCTGACCCTGACCGACGAAGACATCGCCGAGGCCCTGTCGCGGCTTGATCGTGCCGCGTCAGACCTTGCGGCCTGACCCAGATCGAGTCTCAACCGACCCAGACACCGCCCCGACAAAGGCAGACTGACATGACCCACTTCCTCGATATCCACAAGACAAGCGCCCCCGAACTGCGGCAGATCATCGACAGCGCCGCCGCCATGAAAACCGGCCGCAACGGACGCCCCAAGGGAATGGCCGATGATGAAACGCCACTGTCGGGCCACATGGTGGCGCTGATCTTCGAGAAACCCTCGACCCGCACGCGCATCTCCTTCGACGTGGGCGTGCGCCAGATGGGCGGTGAAACCATGGTCCTGTCCGGGTCCGACATGCAGTTGGGTCACGGCGAAAACATTGCGGACACCGCGCGCGTCCTTTCGCGCTATGTCGACCTGATCATGATCCGCACCTTCGAGGAACAGACCCTGCTGGAAATGGCCGAATATGCCGATGTGCCGGTGATCAACGGCCTGACCGACCGCAGCCATCCCTGCCAAATCATGGCCGACATCCTGACCTACGAGGAACACCGCGGTCCCATCGCGGGCAAGAAGGTCGTGTGGTCCGGTGACGGCAACAATGTCTGCGCCAGCTTCATCCACGCCGCCGGCCAGTTCGGCTTCGACCTGACCTTCACGGGCCCGGAACCGCTGGACCCCGAACAGGTCTTCGTCGAAGAAGCCCGAACCAAGGGCGTCAAGATCGAGATCGAGCGCGATCCGCACAGGGCCGTCGAGGGTGCCGACCTTGTCGTCACCGACACCTGGGTCAGCATGCACGACCCGCAATCGGCACGCGAACGCCGCCACAACCAGCTGCGCGGATACCAGGTCAATGCCGAGCTCATGGCGGGCGCGAACCCCGATGCGCTGTTCATGCATTGCCTGCCCGCCCATCGTGACGACGAGGCGACCTCCGAGGTGATGGATGGGCCGCATTCGGTGATCTGGGACGAGGCCGAGAACCGCCTGCACGCGCAAAAGGCGATCATGCGGCACTGCCTGGGGGTCTGAACCCGACCCGAGGGCCCGCTTGCGGCGATGCCCTTCTACGCGCGGACGTCGCGCAGCATGGACCGCGCCCGGGTTCCGGACCCGGTGGGGCGTGCCGAGGATCATAATCGGTTGCCTGACGATTTTCTTTTGATGCGCCGCCTCCTATAAGATCCTGATCAGAGCACGAGAAATCAGGGGACGCCGTGCCTTGCCCGGCCGGCCAGGGGAACGAACATGACCGAAACCGCGACTTTGGGCCTTTACGGGCTCGGCACCATGGGCAGCGCCCTGGCGCTCAATATCCTCGACAACGGGTTTGCCCTGCACGTGTCCAATCGCAGCGACGAGGTGGTCGACGCCTTTGGTGAAGAAGCCGCCACCGCGGGGCTTGCCGACCGGCTTTCGGCACATCATGATCTGGACGCCATGGTGCGGGCCATGCCGGCCCCCCGGGCCATTATCCTGATGGTGCCTGCCGGCGGGCCGGTGGACAGCATGATCGACCGTCTCGTGCCGCTGCTGGACAAGCGCGATACGATCATCGACGCGGGCAATGCCGATTTCAACGATACCCGCCGGCGCACCGAGGCGGTTGAGGCCGCGGGCCTGACCTATATCGGCATGGGCGTCTCGGGCGGCGAAGCGGGCGCGCGCAACGGCCCCTCGATCATGGTCGGCGGCACCAAAGAGGCCTGGACGGCTATCCGGCCCATGATCGAGGCCATCGCGGCCGAGTACCAAGGTTCCCCCTGCGCTACGCATCTGGGCCCGGACGGCGCGGGCCATTTCGTCAAGACCGTCCATAACGGGATCGAATATGCCGACATGCAGATGATCGCCGAGGTCTATGGCCTGATGCGCCTTGGCATGGGACACGCCCCCGCCGAGATCGGCAAGACATTCGAGGCCTGGGACCAAGGGCCGTTGCAAAGCTACCTGGTGGAAATCACCGGCAAGGTGCTTCGGGCCGAGGATGCCCCGGGCGTTCCGGCGGTCGACGCAATTTTGGACAAGGCGGGTCAGAAGGGCACCGGCCGCTGGACCGTCATCGAGGCGGTCAAGATGGGCCAGTCTGCCACCACCATCGAGGCGGCCGTCGCCGCGCGCAGCTGGTCGGCGGAAAAGCCCCTGCGCGAGACCGGCGCGGCGCTTTTCGAACTGCGACCGGCGGCGATCGACCTGACCTCGGCACAGCTGGAACAGGCGCTTTTGGCCGGTCGCATCGTCGCCTATGCGCAAGGCTTCCGCATCCTTCTGGCCGCGTCCGACGAATACGCGTGGTCCCTCGATCCTGCCCGCATCGCCGAGATTTGGCGTGCGGGCTGCATCATCCGCTCGGCCCTGCTGGACGACATCGCCGACGCTTTCCGCGGCAGCCTGAGCCATGACCAGCTGATATTCGCGCCGGCCTTTGCTGCCATGCTGCAAGACAGCCTGCCCGCCCTGCGCGATGTGGCCGCCAAGGCCATCGAAGCCGGCCACCCGGTTCCGGCCCTGGTCTCGGCCCTTGGCTTCGTTGACACGATGACCCAAGCGCGCGGCACGACCGACCTGATCCAGGCCCAGCGCGATTTCTTCGGTATGCACGGGTTCGACCGGGTCGATGGCGGCAAAGATCGCCACGGCCCTTGGTGGCGGTAACCGGGTATCAAGGTTAACGCGCCCCGGCTTCTTTGGGTCGAAAATACCGCGGGGGAGGCGCGCGCCCTGCGCGCGGCCGGGGCAGAGCCTCTGGCTACCCTTAGAGCCCATTTTCTGAAGCCCAAATGAAAAGTGCTATAGCTGAGACTGTAAGGTCATTGCCAGTTAATCGGCTTATCAGTCTGCAACTGGCCGAAGACGTTTTCTCGATGCCACTGCAAGTTAACTGGGCTGGGCCAATCCTTGTGATCCCTTGGCTTGTGCAGTTTGCCATCCGGTCGCAACAGGCGGTTCATGACTTCTCCCGGGACCTTGTTGCGTGAAACGAGGATTGTTTCGCAGTCGTTGGCAACGGAGATCAATCCACGATCAAACATCCAATGCAATGTGCTGGACAGGGCGAGGCCATTGCGAACAGCGTCGATCCCTCCGTGCTCCACCGGACGGATATGCGCTGCTTGAACCTCGGGTCGGCCGCCGCCATTCCGCAGCTGCAATCCAGACATCGCGCAGCAGTGGTGGTAGGCCTCTCTGACTTTCCGACGAAACGCGACATCGCGGTAAGGGCGTCTAGTCAGCCGCTCTACCACGGGACGCTGGAAAGGGCCTGCGTCTTCGGCAAGTCCAGCGATGTTGAGATCGTAGCGCGTTGGTTCGCGGTGCTCCAGGTCTGGAGGTAGCCCCAGGTCGACGATACGTGCGAAGTCGGCCTCTGGCAGTCGTCTAACGGCCAACTGGACACTACCACCTTTCTTGGGCGTCCCGTTAGGCTCAGCCAAAGCCTTTTCAAGCGGAGAGCCGTCAATCAGGCGCGGAACATTTGTATCGAAGGGTAGATAGCTGACGGGTTCGATCAAAGCGAGAAATCGTCCCTCGACGCCCGGCTTAGGAATAACCTGCTGGATCTTTGCAACAGCAAAATATCCGCGCGGACCGGCCTTAACTGGCTCGTAGTAGACAATCCAATCGCCGATGGCCTCCTGAGCAGCCTTCAGATACGAGCGCGGAAAATCGTAAACGACGCCCAGCTCGTCTTCGTAGATAGAGTCAGCTTTGTGAAGCAAGACCAGTTTCACCATTGGCCCAGGAAAGCGCAGACCTGCTGACATGCAAGCACTTTTCGAAGTCTCAGAATGCGCGGTGCTGCAGTCGTTGCGCTAGGCGTCCCAGGCTAAATAGCCCATTCAGAAACCTGGTGCCCGTTGGTGGCTATGAGCGCGACAAGTCTACCCCTTTCGCTTGGCGCGCAGGGTCGGGTCGGCTTGTGTCGGGTCCTCGGGCCAGGGGTGTTTGGGATAGCGCCCGCGCATGTCCTTGCGCACATCCGCGTAGGTGTCGGCCCAGAAACCGGGCAGGTCCATGGTCGTCTGCACCGGCCGCCCGGCGGGGGACAGCAATGTCACGCGAAGCGGCCGGCCGGCCACCTGCGGATGCGTCGTCTGGCCGAACAACTCCTGCAGGCGCAGCGCGATCTCCGGCGCCTCGCCGCCATAGTCGATCGGCACCTTGCGCCCCAGGGGCGTCGTGAAACGGGCCGGCACGTCGCGGTCCAGACGGCTGCGCTGAGGCCAGTCCAGCATCGCCTCGAGTGCGGGCAGCTTGTCGAACCCCTTCCAGTCGCCGGCGCTGCGCACACCGGCCAAGTGTGGCAGCAGCCAGTCCTCCAGGCTGTCCAGCAGGGCCGCGTCTGCCATGTCGGGCAGGCTATCGTCCCGGGCTCGCAGCAGCGCGACGCGCGCGCGGAACCGCTCGGCGGCGGGCGACAGCGCGAGGCCGAACTCGCGAATGCCGTCCAGCATGGCGCTTGCCACGGCTTCGGGCGGGGCGTCGGACCACCGGCGATCCTCCAGCACCAGCGCGCCGAAACATTCCTGCTGGCGGGCCAGCACCCGCCCCTCGCGGCGGGACCAGGTGCATCGGGTCCGCCACGCGATCCGGTCGCCATGGACCGCGCGCAATTCCGCCTCCGACAGGGGCAGGGCGGCGCGAATGCGTGCCTCGCGCGGATTGCCATCGGTGTCTGTCACGACGAGAAGGCGCTGGCCGGCCAGCGGATCCGCGCTGTCCAGCACGGCGCCCTTGCCGCCGGACAGGACATAGCGCGGCGCATCGCCCGCGCGGCGCATTCCGATGCGATCAGGATAGGCCAGCGCCGCCATCTGGGCCGGGCTGTGGTCGTCGTCCGGCGCGGCCCCCCTGACCAGGCGCTTGGCTTCGGCGCGCACCCGGTCGCGGGCGCCCGGGTTGACGACGCCCGGACCATGATAGCGCCCCCTGAGCGCGGCCAGCCGCAGCGACAGGTCCGCGGGCGCCCCGCGCAGGATGTCGCGTTCAGCCAGCAGCGCGGCCAGCGGGGCCGCCCCGGCCCCGGCCACCTGCAGCATATGGGCCAACCTCGGATGCAATGGCAGGCGGGCCACGTCGCGCCCATGCGGGGTGATGCGCCCGCCGGCGTCCAGCACGCCAAGGCCCTGCAGCAACGTCCGTGCCTCGTCCAAAGCGGCCTTGGGCGGCGGTGTGAGAAACGGCAGGTCCGCACTGCCCCACAGCGCCAGTTCCAGCGCCAGCCCTGCAAGGTCGGCGGCCTCGATCTCGGGCGGGGCAAAGGCGGGCAGGGCGCCGTCTGCCCCCTTGGTCCATAGCTTGTAGCAGACCCCGTCTGCCACGCGGCCCGCGCGGCCCGCGCGCTGTGTCGCCTCGGCGCGGCTGACCGGTTCCGTCACCAGCCGCGACATGCCCGAACCGGGATCGAACCGTGCACGCCGCGCGCGCCCCGCGTCCGCCACCACGCGGATATCCTCGATGGTCAACGAGGTTTCCGCGATCGAGGTGGCCAGCACGACCTTGCGGCCCGATGCGACGGGCGCGATGGCCGCACGCTGGTTGGCAAAGGGCAGGGCGCCGTAGAGCGGTCGGACCTGGCAATCGTCGGGCAGGGACAGCTGTGCGGCGGTGCGGCGGATCTCCCCCTCGCCGGGCAGAAAGACCAGAACGCCGCCCTCTGTCTCGGATGCCGCCTTCTCGACCAGGCGCGCCGTGGCGGTTTCCAGGCGTGTGCCCTTGGTGACGGGCGCATCCAGAAAGCGCGTCTCGACCGGGTAGCTGCGGCCTTCCGATGTGACGACGGGCGCGTTGTCCATCAGGTCGGCGACCGGGCCCGCGTCCAGCGTTGCGGACATGGCCAGCAGGACCAGATCCGGACGCAGGGCGGCGCGCGCCTCCAGCGCCAGGGCCAGCCCTAGATCGGCGTTGAGCGAGCGTTCGTGGAATTCATCGAAGATCACCGCCCCGATGCCGGGCAGTTCAGGGTCCGACTGGATCATGCGGGTCAGGATGCCCTCTGTCACCACCTCGATCCGTTTGCTCGGCACGTTCGCACCGCGCATCCGGTAGCCGACGGTTTCTCCGGGCGCCTCGCCCAGCCCCTCGGCCAGTCGTTCGGCCGCGGCACGGGTGGCCAGGCGGCGCGGCTCCAGCATGACGATGCGGCCCTCGGTCAGGCCGGCCTCCAGCATGGCCAACGGCACGCGGGTGGTCTTGCCCGCCCCGGGGGGCGCTTGCAGCACGGCGCGCCCTTCGGCGCGCAGGGCGGCGATCAGCTCGGGAAGGCAGGCGTCTATGGGCAGGCTTTGCATCGGTCCAGTTGCAGCCCGCCCACGGGCCGAGGTCAAGGGCCTGCTTGGGCCGATTGCACCGCGTCCGGCTATGGACAGTGGCGCCATACCGGGCCACAAGATGCGCCATGGAGACGACCGAACTGGCACAGAAGATTGCCCGTGGCGACCGCCGCGCCCTGGCCCGGGCCATTACCCTGGTGGAAAGTGCCCGGCCCGACCACCGCGCCCGGGCGGCCGAGGTTCTTGCGGCGCTGGATCCCGCGCGCCAGGCGCTGCGCATCGGCCTGTCGGGCACGCCGGGCGTGGGCAAGTCCACCTTCATCGAAAGCTTCGGCCTGTTGCTGACCGGGCAGGGCCTGAAGGTTGCCGTCCTCGCGGTGGACCCGTCCAGCGCCCGGTCCGGCGGGTCGATCCTGGGCGACAAGACCCGGATGGAACGACTGTCGCGCGATCCCGATGCGTTCATCCGCCCCTCGCCCAGCCAAAGCCAGCTTGGCGGTGTGGCCCGCCGCACCCGCGAGGCCATCGCGCTGTGTGAAGGGGCGGGGTTCGACGTTGTCCTGATCGAAACCGTGGGCGTGGGCCAATCGGAAACCGCCGTGGCGGAAATGTCGGACCTGTTCCTGTTGCTGCTGGCCCCGGCGGGCGGCGACGAATTGCAGGGCGTGAAACGCGGGATCATGGAAACCTGCGACATGATCCTGGTGAACAAGGCCGATGGCGAGCTGCGCGGCCAGGCGATCCGCACCTGTTCGGACTATGCCGGCGCCCTGCGCCTGTTGCGCCGCCGCCCGCAGGACCCCGAAGGCTTTCCCAAGGCTTTGACCGTCTCGGCGCTGGAAACGGGCGGGATCGCACAGGCGTGGGAGCAGATGCAGGCACTGGTGCGCTGGCGCCGCGACAACGGGATATGGGACCAGCGCCGCGCCGCGCAGGCCATGTTCTGGTTCCGCGAGGAAGTGCGCGCGGGCCTTTTGGCTGCGCTGGAGGAGGATGCGGAGATTGCCGATCTGCTGCATGATCTGCAGGACAAGGTCGGCCGCGGAGAGCAGTTGCCGGCCCTGGCCGCCGACCGATTGGTGCAACGGTTTCGCGGTACGGGTTAGATCGGGGCAGAATCTGCGGCAGGCGGGTTGACTGCACCGCGGAATCCGCCTAATTCCCGCGGACCGAATTCGAGGCCCTGCCCAGCCGCGGGGCCTATGCTGTTTGAACGAGGGGCTCGCCCGCCCGCTGGGCCCTGTCTGGACAAGGAAGAAGAACATGTCGCGTCGTTGCGAATTGACCGGTAAAGGCCCGATGACTGGCAACAATGTCAGCCACGCCAACAACAAGACGAAGCGCCGCTTCCTGCCGAACCTGCAGGACGTGACCCTTCAGTCCGACATCCTGGGCCGGAGCTTCAAGTTCCGCGTGTCCTCGGCCGCGCTGCGCACCGTCGACCATCGCGGCGGCCTGGACCAGTTCATGGCCAAGGCAAAGGACGCCGAGCTGTCCGTCGATGCCCTGAAGGTCAAGCAGAACATCCTGAAGGCACAGGCCTCGGCCTTATCCTGACCCCAAGTGGTTTCGAAAGCCCGGCCGCGTCGCGTGTCCGGGCTTTTGTCATATGCGCGGCGCTTTGTCCGATACTGGCACGCGGCTGCACGGCATAGCTAGGACGCATGACGGTGATCCGATTCATCTTCACGGTCGCGCTCGCGCTGCTGGTCGCCCTGACCTCGCAGCAACTGGCGGTGGCCCGTGGCCAGCCCCATGCGGCCGGCCAGGTTGAAATCTGTTCCGGCGATGGCGTGATGGTCGTGGCCGTCGACAAGGATGGTAACCCGGTCGGGCCTGCACATATCTGCCCCGACGTGGCCTTGGCCCTGATGGCGGCGCTGGACCTGCCGGGCCTTGTTGCCGCACACCCTGTCCACATGCAGCGCATCGGTTATGCGATTGACGACCATGACGCGGTGTCGCTTATCCACATCACCGCCTATGCGCGCGGCCCGCCCCTGGCTGTCTGAAATCCACCTCTACAGATTTCAACATGGCGCGAAGATGCGCCAACAGACAGGAGAGCAGAGATGTCGCTCAAATCCACCACCCTTGGCCTGACGGCCGCCATCGCCCTTGCCATGCCCGCTTGGGCCGATGGCATCAGCATCGAAGACCCCTATGCCCGCGCCGCCGGCGCGAGTGCCATGGCCGGGGCGGCCTTCATGACGATTCACAACGACAGTGAAACCGACGATCGCCTGGTCGCGGCCAGTGCCGATGTCTCGGCCCGGGTCGAGCTGCATACCCATATCGCCGATGGCGACGTGATGCGGATGGTCGAGGTCGAAGAAGGTTTTGCCATCCCCGCCGGCGGCATGCACAGCCTCGAGCGGGGCGGGGATCACGTCATGTTCATGGGGATCAACACCCCCTTTGAGCAGGGTGAGACGATCTCCGTGACGCTGACCTTCGAACAGGCCGGTGACATCACCATCGACATTCCCATCGACAATGAACGCAACGACATGATGATGGGCGAGGGCCACGGCTCGGATCATGATAGCTAGGCCGATGGTCGCCTGAAAGCCATAGAAGCGGCCCGGTGCGTCCGGGCCGTTTTCGTTTTCTACCGGGACAGGAGCTCGTCCACCCAGGTCGGCACGACCTGGCTGGCCGGTCCGAAGCGGGCCGCGTGGAAGGCGCTGGCCCGGTCGCTGGGTTCCAGGTTCAACTCCAGTGTTTCCGCCCCGCCTTCGCGGGCGAGTTCGACGAAACCGGCCGCCGGATAGACGGTGCCGCTGGTGCCGATGGCGACGAACAGGTCACAGCCGGCGATGGCGGGCAGGATCTCATCCATGTGATACGGGGTTTCACCGAACCAGACCACGTCGGGTCGCGCAACACCATCGCCGCAGGCCGGGCAGCGATCCTGCGGCTGCATTCGCGCGGGCGCCGGCCAGCGATGGGCGCAAGCAGCGCAGAGCGCGACAAGATGCGTGCCATGCATGTGGATCACCGGGTCGGACCCGGCCCTTTCGTGCAAATCGTCGACATTCTGGGTAATCAGCGTGACCTTGTACTGGCTGTGCTTTTGCAACCTTGCCAATCCGTGATGCGCCGGATTGGGCTGCGCCGCCCGAACGGTCTGCCGCCGCATATTGTAGAAATCATGCACCATGGTCGGGTTGCGGGCGAACCCCTCGGGCGTGGCTAGATCGTTCAGGTCGTGGCGTTCCCACAGCCCGCCCTTGTCGCGGAACGTGCCCAGCCCGCTTTCGGCGGATATGCCCGCCCCGGTCAGAATCGCGATATGCATCAGGCCCTCCGTTCGGGCGCGCTGACCGGTTTCCATGGACCGGCAACGGCGCTACGCTTTGGGCATGGAGTCTATTCTGTTCGTCTGCCTGGGCAATATCTGCCGCTCCCCCGCCGCCGAAGGCGTGGTACGGGCGCGCCTGCCTCATCTGGTGCTGGACAGCGCCGGCACCGGGGGTTGGCATGTGGGTGATCCGCCCTATGGCCCGATGCAGGCCGCGGCCGGCGCGCGGGGCTATGACCTGTCGCGGCTGCGCGCGCGCCAGTTCGGTCCCGCGGATTTCGACGCCTTCGACCTGATATTCGCCATGGACGCCGCGAACCTGCGCGACATCGAGGCCCAGCGGCCCGCGGGCACGACCACCCCTGTCGAGAGCTTCGCGGCCCTGGCCGGCGCGCGAGAGGTGCCCGACCCTTACTTCACCCGTGATTTCGAGAGTTGCCTGGACCTGATCGAGACCTGTGCCGACGTCCTCAGCCGCAGGTTCGCCGCGCGACCCCAATGAAGTCGCGATAGCGGGACCAAAAGGCGTCGTTCGCGGTGGTGTCGGAAATTTTCACCGCATGGGCCGCTTCGGGGTCGTTGAAGAACCCGGCGATGCGGCGTTCGTCGCGGCCCGAGAGTTCCCGATCGGCCACGGCCTGGATGCAGCCGCACAGCTGACGGTTGGATGCCGACCTCTCCGAGGCGCGGCACTGGCTGTAAATCGGTCCGGTGGCAAAGGCCGCCTGCGCCGGCGCACTCACAACGCGCGCGTCGCGATGGCTGCTGCCGCCACAGGCCGCCAAGACCAGGGGAAGCGTCAAAAGAATGAATGCCCGCATGTCGATCTCGCCCGCATGTCTGCCCGTGCCCGGTTGGTCCGGAATACTTTTCCTTGATGTGGATTATGTGGCCAAGCGCGAAGAATTGCAATCTTGCAATACGGGCGCGGCGCATCTCGGCTAGGCCGTGATTGAGGACCGGATGACATGGCCGGTGTCGTGCATGAGCCGCACGAAGGTGACGGGCCGTTCCTCCAGCCAGGTGGCCCGATCAAGCGCCAGGATCGCCGCCCCCGGGGCGACATCCAGCAAT